>JBDRNC010000020.1:0-73625 GCA_043811535.1 Elusimicrobiota bacterium | reverse complement strand
CAGGCGCCGTACCAGAACTATCAGCTGTTTCAGTAATCAGGACAGTGTTCAGCGTATCATCTTCGCCATATTTTACAGACAGAATAAACTTTGGGAGAATAAACCCCTTAAACAAATTACACACAAATCTTGACATTACCGACGGCGACCGGGGACTAGCGACCAGCCAACAAAAAAGGGCCTGCTCTTTTCAGAGAGGCCCAAAATATTTGCGGCAGTTCCGGCTTATCTTTCAAGCGCAATATCGTCTATGAACAACACGCCTTCTTTTGCATCGACGTCATCTTTAGCGAACACAATGACAAATTCCTTAATTGATTCCCATTTTTCCATGAAAACATTGCCCTTCAGGTCTACTTCGAACTTTTGCCATTCCGTACTTATGTTATTTATGGCTTTTTGCACGACTTTTTTCTCTTCATTCTTTAATTCTACCTTAAACAATCCGGGGGACGTCTTATTTGATTCGGTCCTGGCCCAAAAAGTAAGTTTGCCGTATTCATGGAAATCAAGGTCTTCAAACAGCATCCAAAATCCGTTGTACGCGATGTACGGTGAATTTACTTTGTAAATTATTTTCAGGCAGTATCCTTTTCCGTCCATACCCGGCTCAAAGAAATTAAACTCGCATTTCTGAGTTATGTCATCGGGGAATCCGTTCCAGTAGCCAAACAGGCTTCCGTCGTAATCATTTACTTCAAGCATTGAATCAAAATTCGCCAGCATAAGATAATCTGCACCTGCTGATTTCTGGCCTAATTCTATGGACGTGCAGCCCGTGATAAGCGCTAGCCCCGCCACGCCGGCAATAATTTGAAGTTTTCGTTTTATCCGACTCATCGCGCCTCCGTCATTCAGCAAGTTTTACCATCCCGAGTTGTATCCTTCCGGCCGACTTCTTGAACCACCAGTTAAGTTTCTTGTCTCCGCCTTCCGTTTTATCAAGGTCGTGGAGCGCGGCAGACATGCCTATCTCGTTTCCGAGTTCCGGCCGCATTCTGAGAAAATCGGCTTTAATCGCTACTTCAAGCGTATATCCTTTTTCCGTTTTATTGCTTTGAATGCGGATGCTGTTCGATTGCTCGCCGTTTTGAAACCACGCGTACGCTATCGGCCTGCCTAAAGCGCATCCCGGGGCAAGCCCTATCTGAAAATACTCCTGATCGCCCCATGCGAAATTCTTTCCTTTTGTTTTGGTATCGAGGTACAGCTCAATGCAGTCTCCGCGGTATATTTCGGCAGGATTTTCCGTAGCCATAAGCTTGTCGTCCGTAACGTTCGCCGCAAAATATATGTAATTCTCGTCCCACGCCATTCCGATGGAACCCGAAAGGTCGTCTTTTGAGGATATCTCTCCGTATTCAAGATCTCCCTTATTGTCGTACGCAGTCAGTTTCCCCTCCCAGTCGGATAGATCGCCGTCTATCTTCGGAGAGAACCTACCTATCAGCATCTTCCGGGCTTCCTCGGTTTTTTCCATATTCCTTTGAAGTTCTTCCATGTACACGAAATCAAGTTCTTTTTCTCCCTGCCGGAAACCCGCTTTCTTCATGCCGGACTGTATGTACGGATTCGACATGAATTTCTTCCATACGAAGCCTGTCCTGTAGTTTTCAATCATCAGCAATATGATACCTTCGTCTATTCCAATGTGTTCGGTCGCAAACCATTCCTGATCAAGGTTGAATGCGCTGACAAAACCGTACTTACCCCACACCCGCGGACCGTATTCGGCTAGCAGTTTTCTTATCGCGGGAATCGCGATATCCGGAGTAAACGGCACCGCAGCGCAAAGCGAGTACGGCGGAATAGTCCCGTCGTGCATGCCGTAAACCGCTCCGTAACCGGCGTAGGCGCGGGGACCGTCGGATGCGGATATTCCCCAGTAACCTTCCCTGTAAGTCTTGAATTTATCCGCGTTATTCCTGCAAAACTCAAAATTCGACCTGATGGCCGATTGAGAATTCTTAAAATAATCCGCGTACTGGTCATGCCTGTTGCGAAAATCCACCCAGGCGTGCGAATACGTGTAGACAAACATGGATTCCCCGTCATGATATATGTATTTGTTCCCGTAGTAATCCTTCACCGGACGCCCGAACGCGTGCCAGCACGCGTCCGGTATAGGATGCGTGGGCGAGCCCAGAGCTAGCAGATACATCATCATCTCTTCGGCGAACATATCCCACCGGATATATTTGTCAAAACCGGACTCGGGATCCCACCCCATTAAAAGCGTCCCCGAAGACTGGTCCATCCCGAACATCCACGGCCAATCAATCGCCTGGAATATTTCGTCGGCTAGTTTCCTGATCTTGCGGCTGGAAAAGTACTCGCGCACCGTCAGAACGCCGCCTATAAGCAGTGCGGTATCTACGGAAGACACCTCCGACACGCCGTCGCGCCTTCCCGTATGGGACTTGACCCAGTGATAGAAATATCCGTTTTCTTTCGCAACCATATCCTTTAGCGCCTCAAGCGTTTTCACAACGCGTGTTTCGGCCTGTCTTTTTGTTATCCATTTTCTCTCAACGCCAATGCAAAGAGCCGTCAGCCCGAAACCCGTCGCCCCCGTGCTGGCCGATGACGAAAGAGTGCTCCGGTCTTTCACAAGATACGTCACCGGGCTTGCCTCGTACCAGAAATAATCAAAGGTTTTCTTTTGAATGAAATCCAGAAGCTCGTCTTCGGGCAGATGCGAAATCTCCTCAAATTCTTTCTTTTTCGCTTCATTCTCGTCATTTATTTCAGCGTTCATCTTTTCGAAATATTCATCGGATGAATACAAAGTCAGGTCGTCAAGAAAAAGGCTTCCGCCCGAAGGCTTGGTTTTTCTGCCTTCAAAGACAAAAACCATCTCGTTTACTTCATCCCAGTCGCTTATTTTGCTGTAATTCTCGAATTTATCGAAAGGGACCGTGAATCTCTGCCATTCCTTCGTCAGCGACTCAACATAATAGAACATGGTATGGTAATTATTCCTAATCTCTATTTTAAACGGGACCGGCTTGAATTCCTGGCCGCCTTTCGCCCAAAAGACCAGTCCCTGGTAGGGACGAATATCAAAACCGTTAAGTTTCGTGAAGTAACCGTTATAGTCGTAAAAATACGCGCTATAAAGCAAACGCAGAGCTGTGTTCGGTTGACCGTTCCAAGGTTCGTCAACAAACGAAGCTCTGCAGTATTCCGCCGTGTCAAAAGGATATTTCTCCCACGCGCCCATCGTGCCGTTAAGCTTATTCACCCATCTTTTAGCCTCAAAGTCGTCAATAAGTTTAGTCGCCTCGGCGTGAAGAGGCCGCGGCAACACCCACAACAGCAATAAAGCCGGTAGAATATGCCTGATCTTAATCAAATTAGTGGAGTCCCTTCAGAACATCCCGCGCTCCGCTTTGCATTCCTTCCCGGCGGGAGCTGGGGAGGATTCTATAGCGCGGAATTAGTTATTGTGAAAGGTAGATGTTGTCTACGTATATAACACCCACCTGAGGATTGCAGCGCATGTCATCAAACACGATTGTCATCTCTTGCATCTGGTGAAATCGTGTTATTCCCTGGAATTCCGCAAGAGGCAGCGCAAACTGTTTCCAGTCTCCTGTAAGCCCCGTAAGGACATATATCCCCGTTTGGCCCTTTTTGTTCTTAAGCTCTACCTTGAACCGCGGAGTGTATCCCGCCTCTTCATCGCCTTTTGCCGATAGGACTATGTATTTGTAGGGGGTCCAGTCGGTTCCCATGACATTTATGGACATTCCGTTATAGGCGATCTTCGGCGAATCAACATCGTACATAAGGCGGATTGAATTCCCCTTCGTGCCTACCCTCTCCGAATCCGTTATCCCCACCTTGCACCCCTGGGATTCGTCGTTCATATCCTTTGCCCACGCGGCGAACTTCCCGCCAAGATTGTTGATCTCGGACCAGGAATCAAAATCCGCTATAACCAATGTGTTCTTCTGGTCTGTCATAGGGCGGAATTCTGCTGAAAATCCGGCTGTCGGCAGTAAAAAAAGCATTGCGACTAGTATATAAAACATCTTTACCTCTACTAAAATGATTATTTCGAAAGGTAGATATTATCTACGTATACCGCGCCGACTTTCGGGTTGCAGCGCATGTCGTCGAAAACAATTGTCATCTCCCTCATGTCCTTTAATTTTGTAAGTCCGCGGAAAGAGGAAACCGGTATCAAAAATTGTTTCCACTGATCCACTATGCCCAAAACAACATAACGGCCTGTTTCGCCTTTCCTGTTCTTCACTTCTATCTTAAAGCGAGGCGTAAATCCTGATTCCTTTTCGCCCTTGACCGAAAGTACTAAATATTTGTACGGTGTCCAATCCGAGTTTTCAAGCATTATCCACATCCCGTTAAAAGCATTCTTGGGCGAATCCACATCGTATACCAGGCGCAAACAGTTCCCTTTATCGCCGACTCTTTCCTGGTCGGATATTTCCACCCTGCAGCCCTGCGTATCGTCATTCGGATCTTTTGTCCATGAGCTGAACATACCGCCCAAATTATTTATTTCCTCCCAAGTGTCAAAATCAGCTATCATAAGCGTATTCTTCTCATCG
This sequence comes from Elusimicrobiota bacterium, assembly GCA_043811535.1. Lineage (GTDB taxonomy): Bacteria > Elusimicrobiota > Endomicrobiia > Endomicrobiales > JBDRNC01 > JBDRNC01. Next base: position 69,048 of record JBDRNC010000020.1, on the reverse strand, counting down.
CCCATCGGGTACGGCTTTTCAATCGTGAAACCGACTACAGAAAATAACATCAATAATGCTGCATAAATGAATGCATTTTTTAACATAAAACCTCCTTTTTATTGTCGGGTTGCCCCTTTAGCCCTTTGTAAACGATTACAACGTATATTATAATGTCTCATTTCTTGTTTGTCAATAGGCTTCAGAAAATATTGGTTTTGCGCTTTTCTTGCGGAAGTGATTGTGCATTACGGAAGCGTCTGCGGAGAATTCAGCTTTATTTCTTCAAGTTTCTGTTTTATTATCTGGTTATTGGGATCGGCTCTAAGGACTGCTTCAAATTCCTTCTGCGCCTCAGCGAATCTCTTTGCTTCAAAATATGCCAGGCCGAGATTTGTCCTTCCGGAGATATTGCCTGGATCCATGGACAAAAGCACGTTATATTCGGTTATCGCATTTTCTATATCCCCCACCGTAAAATATATATTTGCCATATAGAGCCGCGCTTTCGCGCTTCTCGGAGCGAGTTGGACGAGTTTTTCGCATGATTTCATGGCTTCATTCCAGTTCTTCGCGACTATTCCATTCTCTGTTTTTCTGAAAAGATTATCCATCCTTTGCATAAAATCGTCTTTCTTTCCGAGTTTAGACGATATTATCTCGAGATTCTTCCTTGCAAGGTCAAAATCCGGGTCGATCTGCACTGCTTTCTTGTAGGCCTCCAGCGCTTCTTCACCGCTGTTTGTCCTTGTATAAAGGTATCCGAGATTATTCCAGATATCCCTGTTGTTCGGAAAGAAATGCAGGCACTGCTTGAACAGTTCAATGCCCGGTTCGGCGTAAAAATCGGCGTTTTGCAGGAATACTGACCCCAAGGCCATGTACGATTCATTTGATATCGGGTTTATGAACAGCGCCCTGGAATATTCCGGTATCGCGCCGTTTACGTCGCCTGTCTGCATCATAACCGTGGCCATGTTGAAATATATCTCATCATAACCTGCGTTAGCCCTGAGGGATTCCTTATACATCCAAACGGCCTTTTCTTTACGCCCCGAACGCGCGTAACAGTTGCCGAGTTCGTAGTTATTGTTAACTTCCAGCCTTTGCAGGTTGTGCGCGGCTTCGAGTTCGGGAATCGCTTTCTGCAAATCATTCATCTTTGAAGCCTTAAAGCCGGCGAAATAGTGTATTTCGGCCATGAAATTCCTTGAATACCTGATTATAAGGAGTGCGCCGAAAATCACCAGCGACCAGAGAACCAGCTTTCTCCATGGAATTTTCAGATTTACTTTCAGTTCCCCGCCCCTTCCCAGACTCGCGAGCAGTCCGAGATTCCACCAATACATGAAGCCCGGGATCGCGAAATGCAGCGACACGTTCAGCAGGTTGTCAGTCCACATTCCTATCAGGGATGACATCAGCGCTATGGAAAGCAATCGCTTTTCGCCGCTCGAATTCCTTATCAGGAACATCCCGTAGACAACTACTGCTACTATGAACCATAAATATATCCCGAACCCGACAATCCCTGTCTGCGACCAGATTTCCAACAATTCGTTATGCGTATTGTTGGCGTGAGTCCTGAAATTATGGTATGACGCAAGAAAAAGATGCCTTCCCTGATAGAACGGATAGAATAGTTCAAAACATCCCCATCCTTTTCCGAACAACGGCCTTTCCTTTACCATGTGCCATCCGCACGACCATATAAGGCGGCGCTGGTCCCACGCGCCGTATAATATCTTTGTCGCCTGCCCGCTTTCGGTAAGCCTTTCAACAACAGTCGGACTATATCCCGATATGCGGCTCCTCGGCCATAACACAGTAAGCGCAATAAGCAGCACAACGCATATATAAACTAGTTTTTTTCCTCTTTTCAGCAGTGCTGGCTCGTATTTCCAAAGCGCCCAAATCACAAAAACAAAAGAGACAAACGCTCCCATCCATGAAGACCGCGTCATCGTGCATAGAAGTCCGGCAAAAACCAGCCCCAAAACAATTAGGTAGAAATTGCGTTTTCCGGATGTCTGCGCGCTAAAGAAGAAAACAAAAATAAGCGGCATAATAAGGACAAGGTATGAAGACAGGAAATTAGGGTTGCCGAACGTGGATACACTTCTGCCTCCGAAGGGATTAAGCACCTTCGGCCAAATAAATTCCATGCCGAAATACTGCATTACCCCGTAAACTGATGCCGCGAGCCCCGCAAATATCGCCGTATTTATGAATTTATTGCGATTGCTGTCGTCGGTAAAATTAACAGCCGCGTAATATACAAGAACCGCGTTGACCAGCAGGTACAACCACCGCTTTGAGCCTTCGCTGTATATGCCGTAAGCCAGGTACGGCTCTTTGATATTAGCCAGAAATATAAGAATAAGAGACAGTGTTGCTGCCCCGAAAAACACCAGTATCGGCGGATCAAGCGGAGTCGTTTTAAGAGAAATATCGCCCTTGTTATTATTGATGTAAAGCCAATATACCCATATGAAAACCGTAAGCGCGTTAACCAGCACTATCTGGAAATAATAAGGATTCCTTGTTAGATCGGTGAAGAAAACCAGAGGCGGTACGAAGAGCGTGAAATAGATAAGGTATTTCAGGAAGGTATTATTCATTTGTTCTTAAGATCGCTGTTACTGCTGGAAAACTCTCTGGACGTCGGGATCCTGAGGAGCCATAATCCGCAACTTGTTCCACACATCAGTTGACTCCTGATATCTCTTCTGCCTTCCGTAAAGCACGGCAAGATTTTTCCATGAGTTTAGAGCTTTTGGGTAAATTTCAACCGCTTTTTTGTAGTACACCTCCGCTTTATCCAGTTGGTTCCTGGTAAAAGCGAAGTTGCCCAGATTCATGTATGTTTCGGAAGTCTCGTGAGGGCGGCGTTTATAGTAGTCCTCGTCCCAGATACTATAAGGGGGTTTCCGCAGCTTTTCGGGAAAGTTAACGTGTTCAAGGAGAATTTCTTCGGCCTTATCGGGCATATTCAGTTCCCTGTACGTGGCGTGCATTCTGTAGTAATTCAACGGAAATATCGGATCGATCGTCTTGTATTTTGTGAATTCAGAGAGCGCCTCCATCAGGACCTCCGTCTTCTTCTTTTCATGTTCATTCGCCGCTTTAATATCGCCCCTCGCCCTGGCCTCATCGGCGCGCCGTTTCTCGTCTTCCCCCCATTTCAGGTATATCAGGCCTGCCTGGTGATGCGATTGTACGTAATTAGGCGCGAGCTTCCATACATCCTTGTATTTTCCGACAGCCCTTTCCGGATCGCCTTCGCTCCACCGGTCATTATAGACATTTCCCATGAAATAATGCGCCATAATGAAAGATGGATTCTCCTTAACGACCGTATTATAGTGTTGAAGCGCGGGTATCCAGTTCGCCTGTTTTGAAAACATTATGGCTATATTATGGTTAATGTCCGCGTTAAAGTAACCGTAAAAAACAGAAATAAAATGCACCGCAAGAAGCGCTATGCCCCCCTGCAGGACGCGCCGCAACCCTTTGGGAATTGGATTATTACCTTGGGGAATATTCTCTCTGGATGCCAGAGGAAGCGGATTATGTGTATTCAATGCGGCTATCAAGCCGAGCAGAAGCCATAAAAAGACTCCTGATGAAACAAACCTCAATGAAACGCATACGAAGTTGTGCGCGAGCTGAGCGATAAGCGCTGTCATGATCCCTAACAGGTAGAAAGCCCTTGCGTCCGTCTTATTCTGATTGAAGATATTCATGTTCTTGAAAGATATGAACAAGAACGTCGCAAGTATCCAAAGGAAACCTCCGAATCCCACGAGCCCTTCATCGTACCAGACTTCTAGATATTCGTTTTCCGGATGGTCGGTCTCGGTGTTATGCCTGCCTTCAACATAAAATATCTGCGGTCTTCTCCATGCGGGATATGTGACGTAGAATGTGCCTATCCCCGTACCCCACACAGGATTTGTTTTTATCATTTCCCATGTGGAAGTCCACGTGAAAATACGGAATGTCGCGCTGTCCGGACGGTTCCTGAGATTATTATACGTTCCTATACTCAGCAGAAGCAGGGTGGCCACAACCATGCCTAACAGCACTTTCCGCAGCTTCGCCTTCTGCCCATGCGCGAAATATCCTATATAAAGGAACGCGAAGACCCAGATACCGACCGCGTATCCTAGCCAGGCACCTTTCGAAAATGTGTTTATGACGTTAAACGTTATCAACAGCCACAGAACAAGCATGTGGAACTTCTTAGTTCTGATAAAATCCGCAAGCACTATGGGGCCCATTACGACCAGAAAATCACCGTAGAAATTAGGATTCCCGAATGTTGAGAATATCCTCGGGCCGAACGCGCCTCTCCAGATGAATGGATCCAGCCCCTGTTCGGGATTCGGAGGAAAGTACTTCACGTCAAGATACTGTATTACGCCGTATACCGTAGCGACATACGCGGCGGCGTACAACCAGAAGAAAAGCCTTTTTAATTTCTCATTGCTGTCGAATTCCTTTATAACTACGAGAGCAAATGTAATGTAAAATATTCTTCTGTATAATTCATTTATACTAGCAAGTTTCAGCGGGGACAATGCCGTCGAGATCGCGCCTGAAAGCAGGAAAAGCAGAAAAGGCGCTACAACAATAAGATTTTTTTTGAAAAAAGGAAAGCCGTTTTCTTCAATCAGTTTAATAAGCCACGCGGCGAGAATTACGGCTCCGCCTATCTGAATAAGCGTGATCTTTATCTGAGCCGAATCATATGTGCGCAAGTAAAAAGCAATTGAAATAAGGAAGTATAGTATCGGAAGCCCGTAGGCAAGCAATTTGCCTGTATATTCATTAATCGTATTATTGATATAGACTCGTGTATCGGCGCTCAAAATGTGTACCCCATAGTAACGCGGTGTGCCTGCCCAAGGTCGCCGTAAGGCGCCCACGCATAATCAAAAGAGAAATTTTCGTAGATAAAACCTATTCCGGCAGTCAGGTCTATCCAAGGCAATTCCCCAAGTTTTTGGTCTTCCAGCAAATGCTTGTATCCCGCCCTCAAAAAAAGGGCATGTGCGTAATTATATTCTACGCCGGTCCTGATTTCCGTGACCTGATCGAAATAGCTAATTCCTTCAACGCCCCAGAACAGGTACGGGTAAAGCTGTTTTCCGGCACCGGCGAACAGCGCCGTCGGCGGCTCGAAACCCTTGACCTTAGTGCCCAAATTTGAACAGCCGAAACTGATTTGCCAGTCAGTCGCCCATGGGAAATAAAAACCGCCGAATGAAAACAAGGCGGAGCCGACGGAATTGGTTTCAATTGTCTCCTGCACGTATTTCAATGAACCGCCAAATGATACGTCCCTGGACACCCTGAACCCGTAGCCGATATTGATAAGTTTATCGCCAAAAACGAATTCTCCGTTTTCTATATAACCTTCGGCCGAAGTCGCCGAATATTCGGTTTTTGTCAGGCCCTTGACGCCCAGCATTCCGACCGAAACATTCATTGCCGCTTCGTTCGGAAATGTATGCACGTATCCGATAAGGCTGTAGCTCGTATCCTGCAGGTATTTGATGTGCTGGAAAGATAACTGTGAATTTTCAATCCAAGGAAGAATGGCGGGATTTAAAATGGAATTCTGCGCCGCAATGACGCAAGTAAGCTCCCCCATCCCTACGCTGCGCGCCGCCGGATTTATCTTAAGGAAAGAGAATGCGCTTGTCCCCGGCGATGAAGCTTCAACAAATCCGCCAACGAGGAACAATATTGCTAAGGCAACTAATGCGTTTTTATTAAATATCATGAAAGTCCGTATCTCGTTCAAGGTAGTGCTGATTTTTGTCTTCCGAGTCCCGAGATACTAGTCCCGAGCCACTGTCGTTATCAGGTCGGCTTCAAATCCCAGTTTATGCCTTGTTGTCCCTGTTTTTACTTCCGTCTTCCAACTTCCCACTTCCAACTGCAGTTAACAGCCGAGGATGGGATTTCTTTTCACCCGTCCCTGGCGGGACTCCTTCAAAGCCGGCCGCCTTCGCTTTGTTCGGCCTCTTCGGCCGCGCTCAGGTCGGCTTCAAATCCCAGTTTATGCCTTGTTGTCCCTGTTTTTACTTCCGTCTTCCAACTTCCCACTTCCAACTGCAGTTAACAGCCGAGGATGGGATTTGAACCCACGGCCTATGGTTTACGAAACCATTGCTCTACCGCTGAGCTACCTCGGCAATAAATGCGATTACACAGATTCTAAAAATAGATTACACAGATATTTTGTTTATCGTAATCTGTGAAATCTCCTCTCTTAAATCTGTGTAAACGTTGTTAAAAATGCTGGGGGACAGAATCGAACTGTCGACACCAGGTTTTTCAGACCTGTGCTCTACCGACTGAGCTACCCCAGCACACTATATGTATTCAGGCTTTATTTTCGTAAGCTTTTTTGCCTGCCTCAAAAGCCGATTCAATACGCTGCTTCTGGGCTACCACTTTCTCTTTGCCTTCCGAAACAATGCCTTCCGCCTTAGATTTCATCTCTTCGCCGAAATGCTCTATCTTTCCGCCAAGATCACCTGCCAGATCCCTTAGTTTTTCGCGGGTTTCCTTCCCTGTCTTTGGAGCGTAAAGAATTCCCGCCGCTGCCCCGATAATTCCGCCTAGCAAAAACGCAAGTATCACTTCTCCTGAATTATTCTCTGACATAGTTCCTCCTTATACGGCTGTAAAAGCCGGATTATTCTGCTGAAGCTTTCGCCTTTCCTTTTCTCAGTCCGCCGACAATTCCGGAAACGATCGTGCTCGCAACCGAGCCGAACCTTAGCCAAGGGGAGTTTATGGCGTTTTCTACGAAACCCGTAACATTTTCCGTGAAACTTTTCACCCTGTCGGCTTCATAATTGAAGGTTTTGAGAAGCGTCTCCGCCTCGCCTGCCGTGCGCCTGACCTGTATCATCGTCTTTACAAAAAACACGACAGCGACTACGATCGCAACCGTTAGCGTTACTACGCATGTCATTAATACTGTGTTCATTTGCCGGTTCCTTTTTGTGAAGACGTCTTGGACAGGCAGTCTTCAATTTTTTTCTGAACTTCGGATATTTCAAACGGTTTCATAAGAAAGTCGGTCGCCCCAAATAGCATCGCGTCGTGAAAAGTCTTCTCATCGGAAAAAGCTGTCAGCATAATAATAGGTATATCGCTCATTCCCGGAGATGTCCTGATATTTTTGCAAAGACTTATGCCGTCCAGCCCGGGCATGCTGACATCCATCAATATTATATCGGGGCGTGTCCGGTGAAGGGATATCCAGACATCCGCCTCGCTCTCGGCCGTATCCACTTCATAATCCAGTGTTTCAAGTCCTTGCTTAATAATGTCCAAAACTGTCTGGTCGTCGTCAACCGCAAGCACCCTTGTTTTATTCATAATATTAAATTATTCTAACAAAACAAGCAGTTTATGTCAACTTTTGAAGACAGTTTCAGGTTCAACATTCAAAGTTCAAGGAAATTACAAAACCAAAACGTCCAAGTCAAGACACTTTAGCTGACGGACAGATATCCCTCAAAACACATGCCGCATGGTCGGGATTGCGCGCAATACACGTGTCCCTTCCGAGACTTTGCAAAAGATATGAAAAATTAAACCATTCCTTCTTTGGCACTATCTTCATAAGGTCCTGTTCAATCTTGACGGGATCATCGTTTCCGGATAGCGCTAACCGCTGAGAAATGCGCCTTACATGCGTGTCAACAGCTATACCTTCAACGACTCCGTATGCGTTGCCCAGCACTATATTAGCTGTTTTCCTCGCCACACCCGGCAGGTTGAGTATTTCCTCCATTCTATCGGGTATCTTCCCGCCGTATTTTTCAATGATCATCTTCGCCGAATTTATAATATTCTTCGCTTTTGCCCTATAAAACCCGGTTGAATGTATCTCTCGCTCAAACACTTTCAAATCTGCCGCGGCAAAGTCCTGAACAGCCTTGTATTTCTTAAATAGCTGCGCGGTAACGATGTTCACTCTTTCATCGGTACACTGAGCCGACATTATAACTGCCGCTAGCAACTGCATCGGGGTTGTATAATTCAGCGCTATGCGCGAGCCGGCGTATTCCTTCCTGAGTCGCGTTATAACTTCTCCGGCACGGAATGCTGAATTCATGAAACTGATATGCACGTTACCGGGCAATCGTTGACCATCTGCTTTGCGCATTCCTCGTCTTTGGCCGCCACTGTTTCTGATTTGATGACTGCGATGTTATCTTTCATCTCAAACACATCCGGGCAATTTGATTCGCAAAGCCCGCAGCCGATGCATGTGTCCTTGTTAACGCTTACCCTCATTTTACTCTCCTTTTTTAAGGAGCCCGATTACATGCTTGTGCACAATCCCGTTTGTAGCAACAAGGCTCCTTCCGTATATATAGTTATCCCCGTTGTCGAAATCAGTGACTTTACCTCCGGCCTCCTCCACAAGCAGCGAACCGGCCGCGACGTCCCAGGGACACAATCCTTCTTCCCAGAACGCTTCAGCGCGCCCGCATGCCACGTAAGCCAGGTCTATCGCGGCCGAACCAAGCCTGCGTACTCCTTCGACTGACTTGAGTATCCTGCCGAGTCTTTTAAGAACGTTTTCGGTGTCTTTATGTATATCGTACGAAAAACCGGTAATGACTACCGATCTTACCATCCTGTTTATATTTGAAACCTTTATTCTCTTTCCGTTTACAAATGCTCCTTTGCCCTTTTCAGCTACATACATCTCTCCTAAAAACGGCGCGTAAACGACCCCCGCGATTATCTTTCCGTTATGGCTTAATCCTATAGATATGGAGAATAGTGGAATATGATGTATAAAGTTGACCGTCCCGTCCAGCGGGTCTATGATCCAGCAGTATTCATCACAGACGTGTTTTTTCTCATCTTCCTCACCCACGAACGTGTGGCCGGGAAATTCTTTTCTTATCAATTCAATGATAGCGCGCTGGGAGGAACGGTCTGCTTCCGTAACAGGATTGATTATGCCCTTGTAATCAACTTTTAGGTTGGTTTTATAATATTTAAGAAGGACTTCACCGGCTTTTTTAGCGGCTCTTATGGCAGTTTTTGTGTATTTATTGAAGGTCATGAGGATATTGCGGAAGGAGTATTTATATTGCCGAAATTTGATCGTCCCGATAAATCGGGACTTCGTTCACTTTTTGCATAGCAAAAAGTGAACGGGGATGACGAGATTTGAACTCGCGGTCTCTGCCTTGACAGGGCAGCGTGTTAAACCAGGCTACACCACATCCCCAAAGATTTTTACTGCGTAAAAATCTGGAGTCCGCCAAAGTCTCAGTGGCGGACGGTCTACTTTCAACTATCAAATTTCAAAGATTTTTCGACGGTTCACAGTTGACAGTTGACGGTTGACAGTTTACTGATAAGTGAACTGCAATAGTCTTTACACTTTCAATTGTCGCGGTATTTTACCAGATATTTGGTTTTTTGTCAATATTTTTTACGGTAACCGGAGAGTAAGCCCCATGCGGTGAGTGCCCACGGTCTTTTCTATTTCAAGCGGCCAAGCGAACGCGTAGTCAATAACAAAACTTGTATTCCCGCCGGCTTTGAATTCATATCCCAGCCCCGAAGTGACGGAATGCGTCGCATAACCGAGTCTAACGGCGAAACTTCCGTTAAAGAACCAGCTTTCGGCACCCGCCCTAACATCCAGATCCTTCAATCTGCTTACCAGATCAATCGCGAACGTAAAATATTCGAGACTCGGATTCCGCATTTTCTCCTGATAGAAAGAAAATCCCAGCGCGTTTTCGTTTGGAACTAGGTCCTCAGTCTTTATACCGATATCCGGCTGATTGATATTCTTACTCATGACGCCCATTGAAAACCCGTTTTCCGGCCATACGGCCAGGACTCCTAGATCCAGCCCGAAATTTCCGGCAGCGTTCTTACTCCGGAAGACTGGATCATTGAGCGTTCTCTTGTCAAGAGTATATTCATGGTTAAGATATTTGAAATTGGCGCCTAACGAAAAGTTGATATTATCGGCTTTTTGCAGGTAACGGCTGTACGAAAGAGCCAGCGAATCCTCGCGGTACAGAGCCGGGGAGTTTAAAGATGACCAGCTCAACGCCATGTCGCCCCTTTTTCCGCCCAGCGGATATATGCAGCTGAAAAAGTTCTGCCCTACTTCCACGCCTTCCAGTCCCGCAAACAGTTTTGCCGACATGAAGGTCACTTCAATCCGGCCCGCCAGGCTAATTCCCGCCGGATTAAAAAGCGGCGCATTCGAATCGTCCGCCACCGCGGTAAACGCTCCGCCCATTCCTAGAGGACGCGCACCCCAACCGGAATCCTTGAATGCTCCTTCAATAACAGATGGAAGAAGGAAGATGGAAGATGGAAGTATAAACACAATCATCATCCTAATTATCTTCAAAATGTTAACTCCCAATAATGTATTCTTCATATGTAGTCCGCTTCAATCTTCATTCTTCCGTCTTCTGTCTGCCCTTATTTTGCCACAACTATCGTCCCGCTGATTATCTTGTCCTTTAGTTTTATCTGATATATATATATGCCGCTTTCAACAAGTTCGTTCCTGTCGTCTTTGCCATCCCAAGTTATGTCCCCTCTGATTTCCCTGATTCTCTGTCCGGTAACATCAAACACGTTTATCATCTCATCAGGACCTACCGCGCCGAATGTGGCGTAATCATTGTACCCGTCAATGCTTGCCGGTGTTATGATTTTTTCCTTTGGCCTGTAATCATCATCTGTCAGCGCCGGCACCGGGAATACCGCGTAATAACTGAAGTGCTTGATACGCGACGAGACCAGATTCATATCTTTGTCAACCGATGACGCCAGCAGCCGCCATTCAAAACCGTCCCACCACATTATTTTCATGTCGTTAACGCCGTATAAAGTCCCGTCAACTACTCCGTCCTTGTTAAAATCCCTGAAAAGCAGATTAATTTTTACGGTTTTCTTGAAAAAAAGCCCGGATGGCTCAAATCTGTAAACTGCGAGCGGCCTGTGGCTTATAGCCGGGGCATTGCCGCGCGGGACACTTTCGTCGTCAGGATCAATCTCGCTTATAGAGATGTCCGCCGGCGCGTCAAGCGCCCCGTCGGGCAGTTCGATCGAGGTCTCGCCGTCGTCGGGATTCCCGTCCGGAAGAATGAGTTTGCCTCCGTTCACGTCGAACTTCTTGCTTCTGCCAGGAGTTATCTTCACGCAATTGAATTCCCCGGATTCGGGCCAGATGGTTATGCCGTTATTCACATCCTCAGCCGTTATTTTGTAAAAGAAATCTGAATTCTTAGCAGAACCCAGAGTCATGGCCTGATTGAAGCAATACTGTGTTTCGCCGTTTAGCGCTATTGTAGCGGTTGAAAACGCGGTATCGCCTGAAGAATAATAAGCAATTGACAGGCTCTTAAGTCCTATATTATCCGCAGCCGTCCCCTTAATTACGGCATATTTTGTAACCGACGATATCCTTTCGAGCCCCGTGTGGATTATCCGGGGCAGTTGTGTATCCGCAAGATACAATGCGGCGGAAAATGTAAACACGTCGATTCTCTGTACGGCGCCGCCCGGCGTGCTGGCCGAGGAACGTTCCGCACCGGCCGCCAGGAAAACCAGGATCAATGCCGTTTTAAATATTTTATTCATAATACAGCTCAACTATCAGCCGGTTTGTCCCGTATCTTCTGCCCGGCCTGACCGTTTCAAAATTCGCCCCGAAGTAAATGTAATTCGGAGAGTTTTTCCACGCCCGTGTTGACGGCGTCCCGCTGTCCCATGTTCCGTAAAGCAGGCCTTCATTCGTCCACAAAGACGCGTACCCGAGATTGTCGCCGTCCAGATTCCCCAGGCTTTTATCTATAAGCCATTTATAGGCGAAACCGCCCGCCACCCAGTCGTCCGGCGTCCCGAAACCCAGTTCGGCCTCGGAATGCGTTGAATCTTCCACTGCCCACGACATTTTTAAGGGGGTATCCGCGCTGAAAGCGCCTGTGGAACACACAAGCCCTGACGCGTCATCCAAAGGTCCCGTATAGCGGGGATTCGCGCCCGCGTCTTTGTTATCCGTGTAGATTCTGATGCCCCAGTTTATCGTGCCCGGGTCGTATTCAACCTTTATATATGTATCGGCGACATTCCATGTTGAAGGATAAACCGGATTCCAGGTGATTGACGAAACCGAAACATTAGAGGTGCTGCCGGTTTTTTGCAGGGACGCGTAAACTGTGTTAGTAGCAAGGTTTTCAACCCACCTGACCAGGTCGGTATATGCGTAATTGCCCTGATGGTCAAGCGTGAATTTGAAAGGATATTTTATCTTAGAAAGGGAAAGATTAGGATTTACGGCGGTAAACGAACTTATAGGTATGCTGACCAGTGTCCAGACATTCTTGCTGCTAATCTCGTTCCAGCCGCAGCTTCGCAGCCAGACAACGGAATTATCCCCGTCCCAGTCCTCTATCTCTATCTTGGCGTCGCCTGTTGTCGAGTATACCCAGAACCTCAGGCTTCCGTTCAGATACGCGCTTAAATCTATTCCGGGACTGTTAAAGAAAATGCCGTAGCCGCAATAGCTAGCTCCCGCAGGACAGGATGTCTTCATGCAGAGAAAACCCTCCGCATTTCCTCCCGGGCATTCGGTTGATTCTTCCAGCAGAGCGCCTTTGGACCAGTCACCCCATGTGTAGAGATTATCGCCGGGCATTCCGGCATCGGAATAGACCGGATAAACGCCCCTGGCCCAGCAACGCGCACCGCAAACCAGCAGAAACACCAGAAGCAACGCGGCGCCTGCAGTGAGATATCTATTTTTCAGTATTTGTTTTGCCGGCCTTTTTGTCAGCATTTATCGTTACGCTAACAGGCACAGCAACCGTTTTGTCAACCTTTGATTTTTTCTTCGATCCCGAAACCTTAAAAATGATCTCGGCCGAAAGCGAATCTCCGGAATCCTGCGGTACCATGATAATCGCGGTCAGGTACGTGTATTTATCCTTGTCCAGCCTTAGTCTTTCCGGTCTTATTTTGGTTATCCAAATCGGTTTTTGCGCCTGTTCCTCGGTATTTTCATGTACGGCGGCCTTATCTATCGCTGAAACCTCGATTATGATAGGCTCCTTGTAAATGTTCTTTATCCTGAACAAAAGCTCGTGTTTTTCGCCCTTCTTGAGTTTTAAATCGGCAGAAAGAGGATCAAGATTGAATCCGAATATTGACGGAACAAACAACAGGCACGCAAGCGCGGCGCATATAGATCTAAGCATGGCTACAGCCTCCTTATGATGTATTTGCTTCCCTTTTTCTCAAGGTTATATTTGAAGCTTCTGGGTTGTTCGCCGTAGCCTTTGATCTCTATTTCCGCGTCATACCTGCCGTTCTTGAGGCTGAGTTTTGACACATCCAGAGGAAGCAACGTGACGGTCGATGGAAATACCGCCCTCCCGCCTCCGACACTTGAACGGTAACACTCATTTCCGCCGCGGTCACATATGATTATGGTGCCGTTCGCATAAAAATGAACGTTGCCTTTGTTTTTCAGCCTCAGCCCGCCTGACAGACCTGCGGGCGTTTCGTTTATCTCAAACGAATCCATGTCCCACTCAACCCTCTCCGTGCCTTTTATCACCACGTAAACAGGTATCGTGACTGAAGAACTGAAAGCTTCGTTTGACCTGTCAATGAAAGATATCTTTGCAGAAAATGTCCCGGCTGTTCCATCGGGGACATTAACGGAAAAGTTGACCGTCCTGCCTTCCTTCGGCTGCAGGACGAATGACTTTTCCTTAATATTCAGCCATCCCGTATCTTTAAGCAAATCCTTGTTCTCCCCGGATTCTATGCCGCGGCTGATCTCGATATCAACCTGCATTTCACAGTCGTGGTCGTTCGTCACAAGGAATTTGCCGTTACACTCTTTGCCGTGTTCGGCCTTAAAGATATATCGCGTAGGATCTACGCCGATGGCCCTCAGTGGAGCAACCGGGACAATAGCCGTTAAAAACATGATTAACAGTTTTCTGCAAAACATTCTTTTTCCTCTGCGCCGGGTTTTCTTAATCCATTACAAGGTCAAACCTGAGCGTGGAAGTCTTGTACGTCCTGCCGGCTTTGGCTTTTTCCAGGTTCGCGCCGAGATAAAAGTAATCCGGCGAAGCCGTTGTTCCCAGCTGGCTCTCCGCATGCTGCAGCCATGAGCCGCTGTTGTCAAACGACTTTATTGAAGCGTAGCCGTTGTCTACATTATACCAATTTCCATCCGATCCTTTATCCTTCATCCAAAGAAAACAATAGTAGTCCTGTGAAAGGCCCAGGCCGTACAGCTTCATGGCTGTTCCCTGCAGATACCACCCGATCTTGTACGTTGTGGTTGATACATCGGTAGCGCGCCAGCACAGATTGATCGGATCGTCTCCGGAGACGGTCGATGTGGAACAGACCAAACCCGCGGCATTGCCCGCGCCAGCGTATTTTGGATTTGCGTCTGCGGCGGTATTATCCGTATAAATAAGCACGCGCCCGACGTTATCCTTGGTCCATGTCGTGAATATGACGGCATATTCGTTCGCCGTGTACCACGTCGTTCCGATGCCTAGCGCCCCGGCACTCGGAGTAAACGAGAATTGCGACGCGTTCGCCCCGCTGTAAATGTTCTTTAGCGCTACATTGATGTATGTAACTCCCTGAAACGTGCTGAAATCAACCGAAGCCGTAAAAGTGCTCCTGCTGATTGAGCTTGCGGCGAATGATGACATTGCGGCCGCCAGTGAAACTGCGATTACTAACAACAATACTTTCTTCATCCTGTCCTCCTGATTCCCTTGACGGGTGTTTTTCCTCACCTGACTGATGCATTCTATGGCAACGGTCCATCACCTTATATTTCCAATATATTATTGGAAATATAAGGATCTTTCGAAAATCGACCTTTTAACCGTGATTTTGGATTTGTTTCGGCAGTCCGGCCCCCCGTTAAAGGAATGTTTGTCACGGGGCCGTTGACTTTGCGCCCTCCGGTTACCCGGAGTTTGCCCTATCGGACCTTGATTTGCGGTGAGATTTGTATGTTATCGATAACAGTTTAACTTATTATTATACCGTTGTCAATAGAGTAATATAAATATTATTTATTCTTTATGTTACCGGTATACCTTATTTAACATGTATTCCTTGTCAAACTCTTTGATTTAATGAATTTCCATAGTAACACCCTACTCATATCTGATAAAATCTATATATACTGTTCCGGGTGTATTGCCTTCAAAAGCCATTACAAAGGCATTGGTGACGGAAGAGAAGTCTACACTGCCGAAATCGGCAAATGGTATTGTGACTTTCTGCCATGATGTCGTCAATGTTATATAAGACGTTATTGCAACCGTTGTTTCGGTCCCGCCGCCTTTAATCTTTATCTTGAAAGTTTCGCCCCCCGCGCCTCCTTTTGTATAAAAGGTCAGCCTTGAATACGCCGAAAGGCTCTTTGCCGCGTTAAATTCCAAAAAGAATCCCCCCCAGTGTCCGGCCGCTCCGCCGGTGTAAGTCACTTGCGTGCAGTCGGTGCCGTCAACCGGGCAGCCCGGCAAAGCGGTAACAGTCCCTATCAACCAGGGGGCCGCGTCGGGCGAGCCGTCTCCGCCGTCAAAAAACTGGAATATTCCCGCGCCGGGATCCTTCAGTTCGGTGGACGCGCCCGCATCCGCAAGCAGAGTATAGGCAGTCCCGCCGCCCCCCGCAGGACCTATCGTTACCGTTACGCTTGAAGTAATATCATTGTATGTGGCATAAATTCCGCAGGTACCCGGTGTTGTGCCTGCCGTGAAAGTAGTGGTCTTTCCCTTTGCCGCGCTGAAAGTTCCAAGGTTGCTGTCAACTGTCCACGACGGCTGGATGTCAAGGCTTGATTCCCGCGCGCTCCTGCATGCAGCAGTGAGGGTCAGTGTCCCTCCCGTCGCGATATTCTGGTCTGCGGCGGGATCTATCGCTATTACCATGGTGCTTACCGTAAGCCGGTCTTTTTTCTGAGCGCATGAGGACAGGAAGAAGGATGATAGAAGAATGAAGATGCAGACAAAATACATAAATTTAGCATTATTCATTGTTTAACCCACCGTTAATAGCGCAGCCGGTATATTATGGAAATATCGCCTGAATTACAGGCAAATCGCATGCCGCTCTCCGCGTTAATATTTTTTGATCCCCTCTGACTCTTATTGTACCTGTCGGCTGTAATATACGCATCCGCTATCCCGTATATCCATACTGCCGCTGTGAAATAGAATGCCGTCGCGGCCTGCTGCTGCTGAGCTTCGTAATCATCGTAGAGAGGGTCGTTCTTTACACCCCTATTAACATAATCACTGTACGTGCTGTCCGCGCGTTGATCCAGAGAATAAGTGGCCGCTATCCCGGCCAGCGCGAGTCCGCCCAAAATATAAGCTTTGACATCCTGGCTGTTAAACCACTGCCCCCAGCCGGGAAAAACAAGGGACCTTACGGCGGCGTTAGCCGGAGTATAAGCTGTTAGATCCAGTTTGGCGGCTTCGCACAAACCCGGCCGAGGAAACAACAGGACCAAAACCAAGATTGTTGCCGATAATTTCTTAAGCGTTTTCATATTTTAAAGTCCTTAATCCGCCCCCACGGGCACGGTACAACCGTTCTTGCCATCAATATCCAGGACAGCAGTCGTTATTTGGTCAATTTGATATTGTCAATATATACCGTCGCGCCGCTTCCCTTTTTCGCGTCGCTTGTTTTTAAGACGATATTCATAAAATGCCTGGCCGCCGACAAACTTCCCGTAATGTTAAGCGTGTATTCTTTCCAATTCTCCGTAAGCGCTCCTTCCCAGACGTTGTTGGGAGCTGCGGAATCGCTATTCCCGTTCGGGCTCTCAATTCTCAACACGGCATTGGAGGACATAAAACCTTTCCTGGCGTAAAAACTGGCTTTCGTGTAGCCTCCCGGGGACAGGTCCCTGCTCGCAGAGAGATAGTCGCTGTAGCTTTTGGCAACGATCAGCGAAAATCCTGTGTAAAGGTCCGTGCTTCCTCCGGAAATTTCAACCGCGCCCCCGTTCCAGTCAAGTTTTATGCATTTTACGCCTTCGCAGGGATTTTCGCGGCAGTTGAAATCAACCGTAAAATTGCCACCCCATCCGATCATCATAACATCCCCGCCAGTTTTCAATTCATCGTCGTAAAGCGTCCAGTTGCCGCTCCACTGCGGAGAAGCATTGACCGTTACAGGTTCGATCAGCTGTGTAACGGGATTCTTGCTGCATCCGCAAAACATAGTGACTAGTGACCAGTGACTGGTGACTAGCAGAATCATCAATATTTTCTTCATATCTTTTCTATTCACTATTCGCTGATCCCTATTTATTCGTATCTTATGTCATCGATATAAAACGTGCAGCCGCGCGGATTCTCGGCCCTGAGAACCGAAATACAGAACCCTCCGTTAATATATCTCAGGTCCTTGCCCGTCAAAGATATCGTATACATCTTCCATTCTCTTGTAAGTTTTAAAGGGCCAATCCAGGCGGTGTCCGAATCAGGATATTTCCCCGTAATGCCCCCCATTTTCATTTCCGTTATCTTTTCACCGCCTTTTTCGCCCCTGGCCCAGAATGTCAGAGCCTGAGCCCCCCTGAGATCATATCCGCCTTTCCTGTCCCCCCAGTTATTGGCGGGCTGCTGCCAGAAAATCCCGGCCCACTTTCCGGGACCTTTCGCCAAGTAAGTTATTTTAAGGCATGTTTTCCCGGAATGCGGATTATCCTGATATGAACCGGACATCTTTAAATCCTGCGTGTCGCCCATCCACCCGGAAGGCGCGAAATGATTGTCCTTTGACCTGTCGTCGGTATATATATAGAACGGCTTGAAAGACGGCCTGGCGGGAGCTGTTGACGCCGGAATCTCGAAAGAATCAGCGGTTCCCGCGGAACCTAAAACGCCGCGTGAATCTTCGATACCTTTCTCTTGTTTCGCGATACCTATATTTGCGCAACCCGCCAGGAATATCAGCGCGGCCAAAGATAGCAATATCACCGCAAAAACGCTGGCGCTTATCAATCCCTTGACACTTCTCACTGCATCCTCCCGCTTTTTTCCTATCCTTTTCACTGCCTGCGGGAAACACTTTTTCCGCTTCCCGCAGGCCGGTGCATCTTCACTCAAAAACTATTTCATCAAAGTACATTTCCATTCCGTCGGGATTATCATCCCTTGACGCCGAGAACGCGAATCCTCCGCAGATATTGGAAAGGTCTTTCCCTGTCAGGTCTATCGTGTACTGCTTCCAGCTCTTCTCAAGTTCAATCGGTCCTATCGCGTTTGAGTCCGTATCAGGTACACTCCCGGTAAGGCCTCCCACTTTAAATTCCGAGATCCTCTCCCCGCCGGACGCTCCGCGCGCCCAAAAGGTCAGTTTTTTCGCTCCTGTCAGGTTATAACCTTTCTTTTCGCCCCAGTTATTCGGCGGGTACTGCCAGTAAATGCCGCACCAGCCCGCGCCCTGCGCGCCCTTCGCGTTGTAGGTTATCTTGATACAGGACTTGCCGGTCTTTGGATTCTCCAGGCAACCGTTATTCAGCTTGATATCGCCGTAATCTCCCATCCATCCGGAAGGGGCGTAGTGATTCTGCATGGACTGCTGATCGGTGTATATCACGAAAAACGCCTTCGACTTTCCGTCGCCTGTCCCCGAAGACGCGTTTTTGGACGCCCTCGGAGCTGCGAACGCCAAACCGGCTGAACACGCTAACACTGCCGACAAACAAAAGAACAAAATCTTTTTCATGGTCCTTCCTCCTTTATTTTTTAGGGAACTCTATTTCCCTGTACTGTCTTTTCTTAATATTATCACCTCCACCCTGCGGTTGGCCTCGCGGCCCGCCGCAGTTGAATTTGTAGCCGCAGGTTTCTCCTTGCCGTGGCCCATTGATGTGATTCTTTCGCGGGACACGCCCTTTTTAACAAGGTAATCCTCCACGCTTTTGGCCCTCTCTTCGGAAAGTCTCTGATTATACCGCGCCCCGCCGGTATTATCGGTGTGCCCCTCAATGGATATCTGATTTTCCGGATACGCGTTCAATATTTTAACTACTTCTTCAAGCGCCTTGTTTGCGCTGGTTTTGAGCCTGCTCTTTCCGGAATCGAACAATACCCTTGATGTGAGAGAAACCAGAAGGCCTCTTTCTGTTTCGGTGACTTTTACTTCCCTTGTAACTTCCCTGATAATTACTTTCGCGGGGATGACAACGTTTATTCCCTGCGGGCCTGCCGCCGCGGTATTATCATAAGAATCCGTGGCTTCAAATACAGCGTTGTACGCGCCTTCAGGCACGGTTTTCCCGTAAATGTCGTCCGTTCCGTCCCAATCAACGATATGAGGCGGCTCTCCATCCCCGGACATGACCTTAATCACCCTGCCCTTATTGTCCTGAATGCTTACTTTCCATCCGGTTATGGAGTTTTCGTCAGAAGCAAAAAGCTCTATCGGCAGAGTATCGTCCCTGTCGTCCCCGTCGGGCGTGAACTTCGGCGCCTGAATCTTCATAGAAACCCGCGGCGCTACATTGTCCGATGGGGGTGCTTCTCCGGACAGCGCCGGACCGGGGGACCCTCCGAAATACGCGGCGACGGGCCCGAAAGACAGCGATATGAAAGCGCGTATTTCGTCATACTCTCCCAGTTCTGACGCGAGGTATTTCCCGTCGTCTTCCCTTGCTCCCGTATAACCGCAGCCAATCTCAACATGTTCTCCGATCTTTCTTGCGTATTCCAGCTGGTAAAGCCTGTCAAACGCTTCGCCGAAAGCGCGGTGCCATTCTTCCGGCCCCCATACGTCCTGACTGTATCGCAATTTGTAAGTGTTATCCCCGGAAATTAAGGTCAACCCGGTGGTAAATGAATTCGTTGCCGGTTTTTCTCCCGCTGAAGATGCGGTGTATGCCAATCCCGAACCGGCGAGCGAATCGCCGGCGCCGATATCATATTCCATTCTTATCTTTCCAAAAACGAGCTTGCTCACGATATCAAAATATCCTATGTAACCTCTCGTCGGCCAGGCGCCGGCACTCAGCGGCGGTTCCCAGACGACTTTCCCGTCGCCGTCAAAATAGTACTGGCGGTCCGTAGCCGTCGCGTATTTTGACATTGTATACCTCGCTGCAAAAGAAACCGGCGCGTTCTCAGCCGGATTCAGGTTCCATGAATCCGGCTGGTCGGGTTGAAAGAGATAGAACCAGGTTCCCGGAGTAGGGTCAAAAGTGAACACAGTAGTCACGGTGTTCGCTTCCCTGTTTTCCCAGTTGACCCAGAAAGGGCTCTGCGGGCCCCTTGGTTCAAAAAGGACAGGGCCGGGGTTTGCCGCCGTGCCTTCATAAACCAAGGGGATCGGTCCGAGCAAAGGCCGTCTCCATGAAACCAGAAGGCTGCCCGTCATTGACCTTGAAAAACTCCTGTTCATCTGCACCGAATATTCCTGCTTGTTTCCGGCCACGAGTCCCTGGCGCGTATATTTGAAAAGCATGCTGTTTAAAAACGGTTTCGGCAGAAGGTCATACTGGAAGCTTACGCCCGTTGCGTCGCCTGAAGAAGTCGTTCCGGACTTCTTAAGATAATTCGAGCCGAGATCGCCTGCCCCCGCGGGCGCGTCTTCAACGTAATAATATGCCCGGTTGAGCCTGAACGACCTGTAAAGGGCTCCGACAGCCGCCGGCCGGTCAATGAAATTGAATTTCGTGCTCACTTCGAACGAGCGCATTGTTTCATCCGGTTCCCCGTATGGAATTATGTGACCGGCGTATATCAGGAATGTCTCTATGCCCCCCAAAAACACGTTGTACTTCGCGTACGTCCCGTTTTTGTGGTTCCATAATATTTCCGGGCCGTGTATCACATTGAGATTGCCAGCGTCACCGGCCAAATTGATTTCAATTCCCTCGGGAGACGGCCTTCCGCTTAACCTCAGGTATTTATCGGTTTCATACTGCTCATAGTAAAGGTTGAACATGTCGCCTTCATAACCCCAGTGGTAGTGGCCGACTCCTCTGAAATACCTGAGCGACAGGCCGTCGCCTTCGTATTTCACGTCGCCTTTTTTCCAGAACGCGTTTATATTGTCCTCTTTCATTCTGTGCTCGAAATTCAACGGTATCCAGTACCTGTCCGCGTAGTTTGAGATAAATTCAAAACCGAATTCCCCAGTAATGTTTTCGTAGGGTTTTATTCCAATATCAAGGAACAGGGTCTGGCCGAAACTGCCGCTCCACGACGGAGTCGAAGGCGTTGTATTATTCAGGGAATAATTGTAATTCGTATCCTTATATCCTGCGCCCGAAGCCGACCAGTTATCCCCGAGCCGGTGGTAATAATAATCAAGCTGCAGTTTTCCGCTCAGATTAACGGTTCCCGTATCATAGTCGGCCGGATAAACTCTGTTCATTTCAGACACCGGAACCAGCACGCATATATACACAAGCAGGAGTTTTTTCATATTTATCAAAAATACATCGACGATGACACTATGTTCCCGTTTTCAAGGTCCGGGTTTGCCACGAAAGCGTAATCTATCCTGAATATCTCGTATTTGAATGACAGCCCGGCCGTTACGTTCCTCAGCCGCCTGTAGCCCGCCCTGAATCCTATCGTTTCATTCACCCAGACCTCGCAACCCGGACTGAACGCGGTTTTCGAGGGGTTGCCCGGCGTGACCGTAACATCGCATCCCATGATATACGAAATGCCGACGATTCCCTTTGTGACTTCTTTTTCTTGCTCTTTTTCCTGCGCCGCGGAGACCGCTGGCGGACGTTTATCCGCGAACTCTATTCCACTCAGGCCTGAATACGCTATTCCCAGCGTTCCTGAAAACGGGATATCCTCTTTTGACTCTCCGCCAGCCGTTGAATCGCCCCTCATCCCTGTATTCAGAACGTTCTGCATGACAACCGCGAATCTGAACGAGGAATACTCGTACAAAAGCCCCGCGTCCAGCGCCGCCCCTGATATCGAGTAGCTGTCTATCCTTTCATCCATATATTTCAGGCTTATTCCGACCGAAAATGGAAGGCCCCTGTAGTAACCGGCGCCCAGGGTCAAGACATTCCCGGAATACTCTCCCGAACCCAGCGAATTCCCGGAAATATCCGTCTTTTCGAAATCATTCGCCACTCTGTACCAGCCGAACCCGAATCCTCCGGTCTCCGCCGCAGGCTGGCCGTAACCCAGAAAACAGTTTTTAGTATCAATAAAATCCTTGTCGTACATCGCCGATATTTCCTTTTTCTGCAAGTATCCCAGCCCGGCTGGATTCCAGTACAGCGCCGATATCTCCGCAGATACGGCGCTGAAAGCTCCGCCCATCCCTATCGCCCGGGCGCCGCACGCGTACGGGAACTGCGCATAAACAGCGGTTGACAGTTGACAGATGACAGTTGTCAGTGTGATAAGGAATACCGTTTTAATTACTCTTCCGCCTTCCATCTTCCCTCTTCCGGCTTATTTAACTGCCGCTATCTTGCGGTATTTAATCTCTTCCCTTCCGGACAATGCCGCGCTGACTTTGCAGATATAGAGCCCGCTTGGAACGACACCGGAATCCGAATCCTTCCCGTCCCAGTAAGCTTCCCTTAATGAGCCCGCGGAATTTATCCCGCTCAGTTCGCGCACCTTCGCGCCCGACAGGTCAAAGATCTCTATATTCAATTCGGGCGCGCCGCTTACGGCGAACTTTATCCTTGTTGAGTTATTTCCGTCGGCAATGAAAGGATTCGGGTAATTCCTCACTTCACCCTGTATGATACCCGCCGCGGAACCGCCGGCATCGCCTGAAGCGTCCGTGCTTCCTTCCCACAGCCTGCCCAGCGCGTAATAAGCCTCTTTCGGTTTCCGCGTGTATGAATCAAGTTCAATCGCTACTATGCCCCACCATTCTTCATTCATGTTGGGGTCGGCGTAATTATCATTGGTCCAGTCCGCCGCCGTATCCTGAACGGCAGGCCCTTTCACGCCCCCGCCTCCCAAAGTCGAAAGATCCCCGGGCGACGACGCCCCCTTCCACCATTCGTCGCACCATTCAAAAAGGCACCCGCCTATGCAGCATTCCGCGGGATTTTTATGCGAAAGGTGGCCGTTTATGTCTTCCCACTGGCCCGCGATGTATTCTGACTGCAGCGTTTCGTTAGCGTTTCCGACGCGGCCGTCAAAGGAATCGCATCCCCATTCGGTTATCATGAAAGGTTTTGTGGAAGAATAAACCGAAAATATCGCGCCGAAGGTTTTTCCCCTGTAAAGGTTCAATCCCCATACGTCCAGGTTCGGGACCGAGGAGTCGTAAACGGCCACTTCGTCCATTTCCTGGTTTGCCGTAGTCACGGGATGATACCCGGCCCCTTCCGCGGCATGAGCGGCCGCAGAAGCCTGGTCAAGCAGAGTGAACCAGCCGGCGGCGCTGGCCGTATGCACGTCTATCTCATTGCCGAAACACCACATGAGAACCGCGGGATGCGCCTTCCATTTATTCACGAAGTCCGTAAAACCGTTCACGACCGGAGTCCTGTTGGCTGCTACGGAAAAATCCTGGTTCCACGGGACGCTGTAGCCCAATATAACATACAGGCCGTGACGTGCCGCCGCGTCAAGCACTGCCTGCACATAACTGTCCGCAGCCGATGGCGAGTAAGTCCTTATACAGTTCGCCCCCATGGCCGCTATCAAAGGAAAATCCGATTTGCAGGCGTTCTGGTCCGACCACCAGTCGAAATTGGCGTTCGTATATCCGGCCTTCACCGGCGAATAACAAACCCCCTTCACGGTGAAGGTCGAATTATTGACTATAAGGTTCCTACCTTGAACCTTGATTGTCGAAGACGGCGGCAGTGCCGCGGCAGATGTTTCTGTCATATTTGATACCGTTACAAGCGACGCGAGCAGGAGTCCATGTATTAATTTCATTTGGACTGTGGTTTTAAACCGTCCCCCGCGTTTTTTCTATAACCCTTATTGGACTCTTCGATCTGCTCAAGCGACTTGTTCCATAATTCGTTCTTGTACGTGAAATAGACTTTTTTCGGCCGTCTTATGAACGGGCTTTTTGAACCGTCCCCCTGCCCGCAGATTCCGATCCACTCGTCGTTATACTTCCCGTCGTTTGACGGCCCGGGCCACGCCCCCAGTTCCGCGTCATGGACCAGCGGTGAGCCGCACAGCCACCACTTATCCATCCAGCAGAATGCGACCCCGCCTATCGCGTTCCCGTTTTTATGCCCGGCGTAACTGTTGTCAACTATGTCCTGCCACGACCTTGCGTGGTAGAGCGCCTGAAAATCCTCATCAACCGCCTGATTCGCCTGGTTGTAACTGTCAGCGCCGTATTCTGTTATCAAAACGGGCCTGTCGAACGCGTTTGAAACCCGGCCCCAAAGCGTTCCGAAGCCGAACGGCCCCGTGTATGCGTTCATCCCTATCACGTCTATCTCAGGCGCGTATTTCGCGAAATACGGCAAGAGCTTGTAATACGCGACGCAGGTCCCGACAGGATGCTCCGGATCCAGCCTTTTAATCATCCTGGCGACCTCGCCTACAAACCTCGCATACGCTTCCGGGCACTTGCCGGCGTTCGTATTATTAAACGTAGAATTGTCGTAGCTCCCTGCGGCGTCGTTTTCGTTGCCGAGTATCCACATCAGCACGAACGGCTCATCCTTGTACCTGAGCACCATCTCTTCAACGCTTTTTTTCATCTTCTCTCTCTGCGCCGGGTCGTTATAATCGGTCCCCTTCTCCCATCCCGCTCCCGTATCAACCGTGTAGGCCCCGAGAAGATTGCCCATTATAGTCATTATGCCGTAATTGCCGTACAGGTCATTCAGGATCTCAGCGTTTATATTTGAGGGGTGATACAGCCTTATTGTATTGCATCCCATTCTTTTTAACAACATGAAGTCCCCGGCGGGTTTTTCGTCAAGGTCCTGGTAGTTGTCGCCGTTTGAGTCGATCCATGAGTCATACGGGCCGTCGCATTTCCCGTTGCCGTTGAAATCGTCGTTCATCCACATATTGCTTTCTCCTGACGGGCGCCCGACCGGATCCGCCGCGTATTCCACGCCTTTCACTATGTATGTCTGCTTGTCCACGAGCAGCTGCCACGTTCCGTTCGCTTTGACCAGGGACACTCTTCCCCTTCCCCTGATAATTACCGGCTCTTTCAGTGTTTCCGTAGACACAATAACTTCCTTTGTTTCGGCAATATCATCCTGCCCGGCCGGGCCGGAAACACCGCGCGTTTCCGTTGAATATTCCGTTTCAGAAAAAACCGCCGCAGTACCGGCCAACACCAACGCAAGCGCGATACACTGTATCCGTGAATATATTTTCATAAAAACCTTTTGTTTACTTGTTCCACATTTCTTTGTATGCGAAATATGCCGGCCTTAATTGTCTCATGAACGGGCTATGCCTGCCGTTTCCCTGGCCGGTTATCCCAAGCCATTCTTCATAACTCCAGCCGTCCAGGAATGGAGCGCCGAACTGGGGAACCGCATCGTGTGCGTCCGGTGTAAGGTTTTTATATTTATCCTCGCGCCTGCTGTACCATCCTTTTTTCTGGCTCTTTATTCTGTCGGGAAGGTCAGCGTTGGCTTTCCACCATTCGTCCGTCCATTCGAAAACAACCCCGCCGAGAGCGTTGCCGCTCCCGCTTCCCGCGAGATTCAACTCTATGTCTTCCCAGTTTCCCCTGTGATATTCAGCCTGGCCTTCTTCGGCACGCTTAAGGTCCCAAAGTTCATGGTACGCCGAGCACCCGTATTCGGTTATAACCACCGGTTTCCCCATGACTTCGGACACGTCATCCCACATCGAGCCAAATCCCTGCTCGCCTCTGTAGCAGTTTGTCCCGAATACATCCAGGTCAGGCGCGTTTTTCGCGCAGATGTCAAGAAACAGCGCGTCCCCGTTGCATATCGCCACGGGCCTCTTCTGCGGGTCCAGCGATTTTACAAGCCTGGCGGCCTCGTTCACGAATTTATAATAAGCTTCGGGCTGGAGCTTCGCCCTGCAGCCCGATCCCGCGTCCATACCGAACGTGCCTGGCGCCCCGTAATTGTTCTCGTTTCCGAGCACCCACATGAGTACGTACGGTTTATCCTTGTACGCCTCAACCATCCTCCTCACGCTGTCCAGCATCTTTTCGCGTTGTTTAGCGTCAGTATAATCCGTGCCGCTGAACCAATCCGCGCCGGAATCGGTGCAGTACATCCCTATCAGGTTCCCCATGAGATACATAAAACCGTATTTTTCGTATCCTTCACGGAGGAGATCGTCGTTTAATCCGTCGTAATGATAGATTCTCAGAGTGTTTACGCCCATTTCCTTCATCAGCTGAAAATCTCCCGTATTTTCCTCTCCCGCGTCCTTTTTATTGTTTCCGTTCGCGTCCACCCACGCCTCATAAGGCCCGTCAATGACGCCGTTCTTATTGAAATCCGCGAACATCCAGTCCCTGGACACGTTTAACGTCCCTTTATCCGGGCTGAGACCGATCTTATTGGGCGAATAAGCCATCCCTTTGACGGTATACGGTTTCCCGTCTACTAACAGCTGCCAGTGGCCGTTCGAATACTTCACCAGACGCACCGCTCCGGCGCCGACAGTCCTGTCGATTTTGTATTTGGCGGTATCTTCCCTTTCCGGCCTGATATTCACCGGATTGACCTTTAAAATCCTGCCCGGATTCACGATAAAAGAATCGTTCTTTGAATCGTCGTCAAAGCGGTTTATGACTTTAACGTATGCGCCTACCAGCTTAATGCCCAGTCCGGGATTTTTCGCGGTAAGGTACTTTATTTTGTCCACCGCCACAGGGCCGACATACCACGGAGAATTCCAGTACGTGCGCCCGACCGACTTCGGGAAATGAACGACTATGGAATAATACGCCTTTACAGCGTGCTTGATGTTTCCGGCCTTCTCAAGCGCCAGGGCCGAGTAGTACGCCTTGACTCCGGGTTCCTCGCCGACCGTGGCCCATTTAAAAAAATTAAGCTGGTGGTCATCGTTATTAAGGAAATTCCACTGGCTCCCGTTCAACAAGCCCGAATTGTTAAGTTTGATGTACGCGGGGTCCTTCAGGACCGAACTGCTGTTCGGATATATGCCTTCTCCAGCTGCCTTGCCCAACCTGGCCGGATCGGTCATTACGTACTTGTATTTATCAGTGCCCAATCCTTCAAAATTGCCGTGTTTTGAATAATTTATGATATCATCTGTCCCGGGATCGAACACCACGAAACCAGGTTCCGCGCCGCGCGAAAGCGCGGACAGGAAACACAAGGCGGCACAGAGCAAGATTGTCATTTTCATAAGCCCTCCCGTTGTATCTATAATCATTCTATTTTTATGGTAGCGGTAACACAATGGAATAAATTGACGATTAGATGTACTTTTTTGCGTAGCAGATTTCGGGTGTTTTCTTAGTCTTGATGGTTTTTAAGGTTCTAGGCGTTTTTTAGGCGGTATTTCAGAGGGGATGAATGGTAGAATTTCTTGAATACTTTGCTGAAATAGTAGGGATCGGAATAACCCGATTCGTACGCGATCTCCTTGATGCTCTTGTCGGGCTGGTGTTTCAACTGCCTTAGCGTGTCTTCCATGCGTATTCTGGTAAGGTAATTCACGAATGTGGATTTAAGCTCCTTCTTGAAGATATGGCTCAGGTAATACGAATTAAGACTCACCTCGTCCGCGACCCGTTTAAGCGAGATTTCCGGATCTTTGAAGTTTTCCCGAATGAAGTTAGTCGCTTTCAGAATAATGTTCTTCATGTTGGATGAGCGGTGTTTCCTGCCTTGGGACAGGAAGAGCACCAGTTCGTCCCTGAAGGAGACATTCGCGAGAAGATATAGAGTTCTCGCCGCAGCCCTTACCTGTGAAGGAAGCATTTCCTGTACCTTTGAGAATTCAGACCTGAGCTGGTTTTGAGTTACGCGGAAACCGATGGGAATTGAAACTGGCTGGTATCTGCTTCTTCCCTTCGTCCTTATCTGGCCGGTAATGATCGCTCCGATAGCTTTCCCGTGGTCCAGAACGGGAACGATTATCTCAGTGAGTCCGGCATGGCATTTATATACCTGCGGCTTCTGCTCGGAAATGACCCTCTTGCAAGCCCTGTAATTACTGATCCAGCAGTTTGAAACGCCGGTTTTCCTTTCAATGGAGCCTATGAGGATGCAAAAACCCCTTGAATCTCCGGCGCGTTTTATGAAATCTGCGTTGGTATCGATGAAGGCGATATTAAGACCGGTAAGTTTGGAAAAAACATCCTGGAATATTTCAAAAATCTCGGAATGATTTATTTTTTCCATTTGCTTTCCCGCTGATATAGGCAGTGCCCCGAAAGACGGGGCGCAAAATCCGCTCAAATAACTTTCGTTTCCCCAATTACTTGTCGGCTGCGCTGGAACTTTTATCTATCATGGGCAGTGCAGGATTTGAACCTGCGGCCACTCGCGTGTAAGGCGAGCGCTCTTCCGCTGAGCTAACTGCCCAAAATGTAACAATACAATAAATCTTTTAGCGATTCCCGGAGTGGCCGCTGCGGCCAGGCCGATATGTCGGCCCGCTCTTCCGCTGAGCTAACTGCCCGTAATGAAACGATACGAAAGATTCCTTCAACGATCCCGGAGTGGCCGCTGCGGCCAGGCCGACGCGTCGGCCCGCTCTTCCGCTGAGCTAACTGCCCGTCCGGATAATCGATATTTTAGTAGATTTTTGCGGATAATTCAATCCCGCGTTATTGAATCCCCTGACTCCGCCAGGGGAGGAATACGAGTGGAACCGTCCGACTGCGCATGCGACCATCTGCTATGTTATTTAACCGAAGTCCCTTTTTTAGGGAGACTCCGTTAAATACGTTAATGAGGTCGCGGGAGGTCGCTTAATTTTTGCCCCGCCAGGAGGGCTTTCGGAGGGGCTCCACCAACTTCCCGGAAAAGCCGTCATCTTTCGGAAAGCGCCCGCTTAAAGATGTATGGCAGGTTCCTGAAATGATGGTCAAGCTTGAAGCAATCCGATATTTCAGGCTTCTTAAGGAGCTTTGTTATTTCAGGGTCGTGCAAGACGCATTTGTCGAACTTTACGTTCTCTTCGCGGGCCTTAAAGGCGTTTTTCTGCACTATGGCGTATGCCTTCTCCCTCGAAATCCCCTTGCTCACAAGAGCAAGCAGCAGCCTGCCGGAAAATATTATGTCCTGCGACCTGTTCAGGTTCGCCAGCATGTTTTTGGGATACACCTGCAGGCCTGATAAGAGATGATTCGCCCTCGCGAGCATGAAATCCAGCGTTATCGAAGCGTCGGGAAAGACGACTCTTTCGGCGGACGAGTGGCTTATATCGCGCTCGTGCCACAGCGCTATGTTTTCAAGCCCGGTCATCGCGTAGCCCCTCAGCAAACGCGCTAGCCCGCAAAGATTCTCCGATAGAATCGGGTTTCTTTTGTGGGGCATCGCCGATGAGCCCTTCTGCCCCTTTGTAAACGGTTCTTCCGCTTCCTGAACCTCGGTCCTCTGCAGGTGCCTTATCTCCAACGCTATCCTTTCAATTGAGCCGCCTACAATGGCAAACCGGCAAAGGTACGCGGCGTGCCTGTCCCTGGGAACCACTTGGGTGGAAACGGGCTCCGGCTTCAATCCCAGTTTGGAACAGACATATTTCTCAACTTTTGGGTCAAGATGCGCGTAAGTGCCGACCGCGCCCGATATCTTCCCGTAACTTACGGTATCTTTCGTGTTTTCTATCAGCGCTTTGGCCCTGACCATCTCGGAATACCATGAAGCCGCCTTGAAACCGAACGTGATTGGCTCGGCGTGAATGCCGTGAGTGCGGCCCATCATGGGTGTTTTCTTGTATTTTACGACAAGCCGCCTGAGCGTTTTCAGAAGATTGTTTATCCCGGTTAATATCTGAGCGCACGACTGCCTCAGCTGGACGCTTGTAGCCGTATCCAGCACATCGGACGAGGTCATCCCCTGATGCAGGAACCTTGCCTGCGGGCCGATCGTCTCGCCTACCTGAGTGAGGAAAGCAATGACGTCATGTTTTACCGTTTCCTCGATTTTTTGTATCCGTTTTACGTTGATCTTCGCGCGCTTCCTGATGAGCGGAATCGCCGATTTCGGCACTTTCCCGGTTTTTGCCATCGCCTCGGCGGCGAGTATCTCCACTTCAAGCATTGTCCTGAAGCGGTTCTCCTCAGACCAAATAGCGGCCATTTCTTTTCTAGTATAGCGAGATATCATTGTTTTCCTCCAGTTATCACTTTAAGAATCGCTTCGGGATATATTCTGTGCTCGACTTCAATCACTCTCTCTGCCAGCACGTCGGCGGTGTCTTTCGGGAAAACAGGTACTTTATACTGGAGAACTATCGGGCCGTGGTCGTACTGTTCGTCCACCATGTGAACCGTAGCGCCCGATTCCGGCTCGCCGGCCTTTATTACCGCTTCGTGGACGAAATGCCCGTACATGCCTTTCCCGCCGAATTTCGGCAGCAGCGCCGGGTGAATGTTAAGGACCTTTTTCTTAAAATCTTTTATCAGGCACGGGTCAACCATGCGCATGTAGCCCGCGAGACACACAATATTCACCCTATGCCTTTTGAGCTCGCTTGATACTTTCTTGTAAAATGACTGATTATCCGGAAAATTCTTAGAATTTATCCACAGCGCCGGTATCCCGTGTTTCTTAGCGCGTTCAAGCCCGAATGCCTCCGCCTTATTGGAAACGACCAGCGCTATCTGCGCGATATCTTTCAGTATGCCTGATTGGCAGGCATCGATTATCGCCTGCAAATTCGTCCCCCCGCCGGAAATTAAAACACCCAAGTTAACAATCATATTAAATTCAAATGTCAAAATATAACTACAATATCAAAGCTTAAAACAATTTTTGATTTATATATTTGAATTTATTTTGCGACTTCATTATTATTTTCAATGGAGTCTCCCCGAAAGAGGGACTTCGGTTAAATAAATAGCAGGTGGTCGCATGCGAAGTCGGATCATTTGTGCTTTGTCATTATACGACGTCTACTCCTCTTGTTCCTTTTGCCACATATCCTATTATCTTAGCGCCTTTGATCTTTTCTCTTATTCTCCTGCTCTCTTTCTCTCCGACCACAAGAACCATACCTATCCCCATGTTCAGGGTGCGGTAGATTTCCTTATCTTTCATCTTGCCTTTCTTCTGAATGAGTCTGAATATCTCGGGAACTTTCCATGAATTCTTTTTAATGATTACCCTGCATTTTTCCGGGAGAATCCTTTCAATCTTGTCATAAAAGCTTCCGCCCGTAATATGGGCAATACCGTGAACGACAGTTGACAGTTGACGGTTGACGGTTGACAACAACTTTAAGATTTCCTTAACATAGATCCTTGTGGGAGCGAGCAGTTCTTTCCGGTATTTTCTTATCTCCTTATTTGACAGCACTTTTCTTATGAGCGAATAGCCGTTGGAGTGGGGTCCGGATGACGGAAGTCCGATAACAACGTCGCCGGGCCGTATCCTTTTCCCGGTTATTTCTTTCCCCTTTTCAAGCGCGCCTACCGCGAAGCCTGCCAGGTCGTATTCGCCGGGAGGATAGAAACCCGGCATCTCGGCCGTTTCCCCGCCGATGAGCGCGCAGCCGGCGAGTTTGCAGCCTTTCGCTATGCCTGAAACGACCTTCTCGGCGGTATTAACGTTCAGTTTTCCGCACGCGAAGTAATCCAGGAAAAATAACGGTTTCGCCCCGCAGCAGATAATATCGTTTACACTCATCGCGACAAGGTCTATCCCTACGGTATCGTGCTTGTTGAGTATGAATGCCAGCTTAAGTTTGGTTCCGACGCCGTCCGTGGAACTGACAAGGTTATATTTCGTTCCTGAAAGCGGAAATACGCCCCCGAAACCGCCTATCTTCGGCAGGCGTCTTTTGATACGCCTTACCAGCTCGTTTCCCGCGTCAATGTTTACGCCAGATTTCTTATAAGTTATCATAGAATTCCTTTCATGTTAATGGTTAAATGGCTTTATGGCTAAATGGTTAAAAGCTTTTCAGCCATTTAGCAATTTGGCAATTTAGCAATTATTTTCTGCTTCCGGGTTTTATTGGCTGGCTTCCCTCTTTGCACATCGGACATTCTTCTGCCTTATAGCTTTTGACTTCCAGGGCGAGCAGCGAAAACAGCGGAGCGCCCAGATCGGCCTTGCCTCCGCTCCTGTCCACAAGCGACGCGACAGCGACAACACTGCCGCCAAGCGTTTTTATTACCTCTACAACTTCGCGCGTGGACAGACCGGTAGTTACGACATCCTCCACTACCAGGCATTTTTCATCCTTTTCTATCTGAAATCCTCTGCGAAACGTCATCTTGTTTTCAACCCGCTCCGTAAATATCGCCCGGCAGCCTATCTGAGCCGCTACTTCCTGACCGATGATTATGCCGCCCATAGCTGGAGAAACCACGACGTCAATTTCGGGGATATCTTTTAATATCTTACCGGCAAGCGCAGAAGCGAGCTTTTCCGCCTCGTTAGGATGCTGGAGTATCAGCGCCGACTGGAAATAGGTGTCGGAATGCAGCCCGCTGGATAATAAGAAGTGCCCGCTTAACAAGGCTTTATGCTGTTCAAACAACTGTTTTATCTGTTCGGGTTTCACTTTTTCGCCTTTCTTTGTATCACGGACCGAAGATGGAAGACGGAAGATTGAAGTAAACCTATCTTCCTTCTTCTATCTTCCTTCTTCCTTCTTGTTTCACTTCTATTTCTTCCAATATTTTTCTCGCGGCGGCTATCGGGTCCTTCGCCTCTATCACCGGCCTGCCTACCACGATAAAATCCGCTCCCGCAGTTACGGCTTCAACAGGAGTTGCCGTTCTCTTCTGATCATCTTTCGCCCCGTCAGTGCGAATGCCGGGAGTTACAACGGTAAAGTCTGCTCCGCACGCCTCTTTAATCGCCTTTATCTCAAGCGGCGAAGCTATCACGCCGTCAAGGCCGCAGGATTTTGCCAGTTTCGCCCGTTCAACGACATCTTCCACGCTGGCATGCTGGCTTGTTAGTATCGTGACTGCCCATAGTTTCGGCCTCTGGCTGACTTGCGCGGCCGCTTTCAGCATCTCTTCCCCGCCCGATGAGTGAAGCGTCAGTGAATACACTCCCATTTCGCACGCTGATTCAACGGCCCGTTTGACAGTAGCCGGTATATCGTAGAATTTCAGGTCAAGAAATACTTCCTTTCTCCTCAATTTTATCATGCGCAGGAGTTCGGGCCCATTTTGAAGGAAAAGTATCGGCCCTATCTTGAACATGTCAACCCACGGCGATATCTTGTCCACCATAGCCAGGGCCTTGTTCTTATCCTGCATGTCCAACGCTACGATTAATTTTTTCATTTTTCCTTCGCTATATTCGTCAACTGTTAATTGATAATTGCTAATTGTTAATTGTTATCGCATCATCCCTATAATATCACTTAAAGATTCAAGCTTTCTTTTTTTCAGGTACTCGCCTATGCCCGCGGCTATTTTAACAGGCGACTGAGGGTCTGCAAAATTTGCCGTCCCTACCGTAACAGCGCGGGCTCCGGCCAGTATGAACTCTACGGCGTCTTCCGCGGTCGCTATCCCGCCGCACGCTATCACCGGTATATCAACGTTGCGGCAAACCTCCCAGACGCACCTGAGCGCCATCGGTTTTATCGCCGGGCCGGACATCCCGCCGGTAATATTCGCTAGCTTCGGTTTCCACGTTTTCACGTCTATCGCCATTCCGGTGAACGTATTCGCTACGGTAAGCGCGTCCGCGCCCGATATCTTGGCGGCGCGCGCGGTTTCGGCTATATCTTCGACGTTCGGGGACAACTTCGCTATGACCGGAAGTTTTGAAGCGTTTTTTACGCCGCGCAGTATATCTTCAACAAGCTTTTTATCGGCGCATATGATTCTTTTTCGTAAATTCGGGCACGAAAGGTTCAATTCAAAAGCGGCAATGCCGCTTTCGGAAGACAATCGCTTTATTATCTCAATATACTCGCTTTCAGTTTCGCCGGCAACGCTCACGATAAGTTTTGTCTTCATTTTTCGCAGGCCGGGGAGCTTTTCGCTTATGAATTTTTCCAGCCCGACGTTTTGCAGGCCTATCGCGTTAAGCATCCCTCCGGTAACTTCAGCAATGCGCGGCGGCGGATTGCCCTGTCTCGGCTCCAGCGTGACTGTCTTCGTTATTATGCCGCCTATTTTAGAGACGTCAACAAGGTCCGCGGTCTCGTCGCCGTAGCCGAAAGTGCCCGAAGCGACTAAAACCGGATTACTGAAGTTTATCCCTGCGATCTGCGTATGGAGATTCACTTTCATTATAATTGTTTTTGTCTCATTTCAAATTTCAGATTTCAGATTGAAAAACTGGAAGGCAGTTAATTTGTAATCTGCAATTTGAAATCTGCAATTTCAGGCTTCAATATCTTGAAGCCTGAAAACCGGGCCGTCAGCGCAAACTCTTTTATATTCCCCTTTTATCTTTACTACGCAGCCCTGACAGCTGCCCGTCCCGCACGCCACCATCTCTTCCATAGACGCGCAAGCTTCTATTTCATGCTTTTCCGCAATACTTTTGCACTCTTTAAGCATCCCTCGGGGCCCGCAGCAGTAAAGTATCTCACCTTTCTCATTTCTCCTTTCGGGAGCTGACAAGTATGCCTTTAAAAGACCGGTAACAAACCCTTTGAATCCCTGCGTCCCGTCGTCAGTGGCTATCTCTATTTTCCAGCCTGATTTCCTGAATTTCTCAAGCCCTGCAAGTTCTTTTTTCGTTTTAGCCCCGCAGAAAAGAATACCCTTTACCTTAAGTTTCTCGGCAAGAAAATTGAGCGACGCGATCCCCGTTCCGCCGGCTACTAAAACCGGCCTTTTCCCGTTGAGCGTTTTGACATTGTAGCCGGTTCCGAGAGGTCCGAGTACTTCGATCTCCCGGCCGGGTTTCAGTTTTGATAGGTTTTCCGTCCCGGGGCCGACAACCTTATAAAGAAACGCAACCTTTGCTCCGCCCGCGGAATAGACGCTAAGCGGCCTCTTTAAAAACACTCCCGGAACATTGAGCAGGCAGAACTGCCCGGGACAAGAAACCCGGGCTAAGAAAGGTGAGATCAACGAAATCTTATAATAGCCCGGGGCGATTGCCTTGTTTTCCCGTATTCTTACGATTTGGTTTTTTCGTTTAATGGCCAAACCACCTTACCTCCGACTATTGTGATCTCGGCAAATCCTTTCAATTTCCAGCCGATGAAGGGCGAGTTCTTGCTCTTCGACATGAATTCGCTCTCTTTTATATTATATTCCTTATCCAAGTCTATTATTGTTATGTCGGCGTCATTCCCGGGCTTCAGCGCGCCCTTGCCTGAAAGGCCGAATATCCCGGCCGGATTGACAGTCATCTTGGCCAGCGCTTCGGCCAGCGGAAGGACTTTCTTGTCCACAAGTTCTGTAATGACAAGCCCGAGCAGAGTTTCGAGCCCGATTATCCCGAACGGCGCCAGGTCGTATTCCTTGTTCTTTTCCTCTATCGTATGCGGCGCGTGGTCTGTCGCTATACAGTCAATCGTTCCGTCGGCAAGCCCCTGCTTGATGGCCTTTACGTCTTCCTCGGTTCTCAGGGGCGGCTTCATTTTTGTGTTTGTGTTATAGCCCTTCACCGCCTCGTCGGTCAGTGAGAAGTAATGCGGACAAGTCTCCGCCGTAACGTTTATTTTCTTTTTCTTCGCTTCCCTGATAAGGTCAACGGCTCCGGCCGTTGATACATGGGCTATATGCAGGTGGCCTCCCGTGAGATCCGCCAGCATAATATCCCGACTTATCATGACTTCTTCGCTCTGACTGGGTATCCCGCGCAGCCCCAAAACCATTGACATGTGCCCCTCGTGAATAACCCCGTTCTTCGAGAGGTTCAGGTCCTCGCAGTGTGATATTACCGGCAGGTTGAACATTTTAGTGTACTCCAGGGCCCTGCGCATGACCTGCGCGTTCATCACCGGATTTCCGTCATCGGATATCGCGATCACTCCCGCTTTTTTAAGCACGCCTATCTCCGCGAGCTCTTCTCCGTCTGAGTTCTTGGTTATGCACCCTATAGGATACACGTTTACAAGTCCTTCCTTCTGCGCTTTCAGCAGCACGAACTCCACTGCCGGCGCGTTGTCCAGCGGAGGGTGCGTGTTCGGCATGCAAAGTATGCTCGTGACGCCGCCTTTCGCCGCGGCGCGCGTCCCGGTCGCTATCGTTTCTTCTTCTTCGTGGCCCGGCTCGCGCAAATGGGTGTGCACATCTATCATTCCCGGCACGACCGCCTTTTTGGACGCGTCTATCACCTTGCAGTCGTTCTCTGATATCTTTTGTTTTACCTCAACCACTTTCCCGTCGGAGATGAGGACATCCATCACCCCGTCAATCTTTGACGCGGGATCTATCACACGTCCGTTCTTGATCAGAAGTTTCGGCATTTAAATTTCCTTGGTTATCTGTTTTGTTTTTCCGCTGGCTTTTCCCGAAAGCAGGTAAAGCACGGCCATCCTCACCACGATGCCGTTCGTAACCTGCTCGTTTATCACGGCCGATGGGCTGTCGGCCACTTCCGACGATATTTCTATTCCGCGGTTCATGGGACCCGGGTGCATCACCATCACATCCGGTTTGGCGGCCGCAAGCCGATTCTTTGTCATCTGATAAAGTTCAATGTATTCATGCACGGAAGGGAACAGGTTTTCCTGCTGGCGCTCAAGCTGTATGCGCAGGATATTGACCACGTCCACGCCTTTCAGCGCCTCGTCAAGGTCGTAGTAGACTTTCACGCCGAGGTTTTCAACCTTGGGAGGTATCAGCGTCGGAGGCCCGGAAACCCTTACTTCCGCGCCGAGTTTTATAAGCCCCCAGATATTTGATTTTGCCACCCGGCTGTGCAGGATATCTCCTACAAGCAGCACTTTCAATCCCGCAATCTTCTTCTTTTTATCCTTGATAGTGTACAGGTCAAGCAGTCCCTGCGTCGGGTGTTCGTGAAAGCCGTCGCCGGCGTTTATGACCGCGGCGTGCAGGTTCCTTGCCAGCACCGCGGGAGCCCCCGCCATGTTGTGGCGTATCACTATGAAATCCGCCTTCATAGCTTCCATGGTCTTTCCGGTGTCTATCAGACTTTCGCCTTTGACCACGCTGGAAGATGAAGTGGCTATGCTGACGACATCAGCCGATAAGCGTTTCGCTGCGATCTCAAATGAGGTTCTTGTTCGTGTAGAGGGTTCGTAAAAGAGGTTAACTACGGTCTTGCCGCGGAGAGTCGGGACTTTTTTAATGGAGCGCGTGAAAAGATTTTTAAAAGGCCGGGCCGCGTCCACTATCAGCTCGATCTCTTTTTTGTCAAGATACTCAATTCCGAGCAAGTCCTTGCTTTGCAGTTGCATTATTAGTCCTTTGTTTTAAGTTCGTTTTCCACGAACTATGAACTACGAACTAAGAACTTCTTTTTTCTTTCAATACAACTCTTTCCCTGCCGTCTACTTCTTCAAGTTCGACTTCTATGAGTTCTTCCTTTGATGTCTGGAATTTTTTCCCGACGAAATTCGGCTCTATCGGGAGTTCCCTGTGCCCGCGGTCCACAACGACCGCCAGCTGTATAGACTGCGGCCTGCCGTAATCCATGAGTTCGTCCAGCGCCGCGCGTATCGTCCTGCCCGTGCATATGACATCGTCAATCAGTATTATCTTTTTACCCGTGAGATCGAACGAGATGTCCGTATCCTTGACTTCGGGCGGGGCCTCCATTGTGCTTACATCGTCCCTGTAAAGCGTTATCCCGAGCGTGCCGAAAGGAATATCTTTTTCTTCATCATTTTTTGCGGAACCCAGTATCTCGTCCAGAATCCTTTTAGCCAGCGTCACGCCTCTGGTCTGTATTCCGACGATGGCAAGATCCTTCACACCGAAATTCTTTTCCACGATTTCCAGCGCAAGACGCTTTATCGTCTGACCAAGCTCTTCTTTATTGAGGATGTCTTTCTTTTCTTGATATTCCATAACGAAGATTACACAGATTCCTTTGATAGATTATACAGATTAATTCTGCAGTTTTTCTATATATCTCTTTATTCCCATTTTTTGAAGACGGATGTCCTTGTTTTCTATTGTTTTCGCCATATTCCTGCGGTATATTGCCAGTTTTGCCTTGAGTTTCGGGTATTTCAGCGCAAGTATCTGCACCGCGAAAATCCCGGCGTTCGTTGCGCCCGCTTTCCCTATCGCTACAGTGCCCACAGGTATGCCGGGCGGCATCTGAACTATCGAGAAAAGCGCGTCAATCCCTGCGAGACCCTTGCTCTCAAGCGGCACGCCGATAACCGGCAATGTCGTTTCCGAAGCCACAACGCCGGGGAGCGCTGCGGCCATGCCTGCCGCGGCGATGAAAACCTCCGCGCCGTTTCTTTCGGAGCTTTTTACGTAATTCTTTACTTTTTTCGGGGTTCTGTGCGCGGATGCTACTGTGATCTTATAAGATATGCCGAATTCTTCCAAAATCTTTGCAGAAGAGGATATTACGGGGAGATCCGAATCTGAACCTGTTATTATCGCGACTTGCATCTTGTTTTTAGCCATCCTGCACTTACCACCTTTATATGTACTCTGAGCCAGTTGAAAATCAACTCAATTTGTTGAGCGCTTTTTTGCCGATGTCGCGACGGAAGTGCATGCCGTCAAAACTGACCTTATTCACCGCTTCGTACGCTTTGGCTATGGCTTCCTTTATCCCGCCGCCAGTTCCCGTGACCCCGAGCACCCTGCCGCCGGAAGTCACGGTCTTTGTTTCCGACGCCGAGGTTCCCGCGTGGAATACCGTTACGTTTTTCAAGGACGCAGCTTCACTTAACCCTTTGATTTCCAAGCCTTTTTTGTATTCGCCCGGGTAGCCCCCGGAAGCTAAAACAACGCATACAGCTGTATTATTATACCATTCTATTTTTATTTTGTCTAATGCTCCTGAGCAGATTTTCCGTATTATTTCAACAAGATCAGTCTT
Source organism: Elusimicrobiota bacterium (assembly GCA_043811535.1). Classification (GTDB taxonomy): domain Bacteria; phylum Elusimicrobiota; class Endomicrobiia; order Endomicrobiales; family JBDRNC01; genus JBDRNC01. Next base: position 29,942 of record JBDRNC010000020.1, on the reverse strand, counting down.
GAGAAGCGGGAGCACCACCTGGGTTTCAGGATCGCCGAACCTGCAGTTAAACTCAAGGACGTAAGGCTCGCCCTTATTTATCATCAATCCAATGTAAAGAACACCTTTGTAATCTATTCCTTCCTGCTTGATGCCGTTCATGAAAGGTTTCAGTATCCTTTGCTCAACTTTTTCAAGGAGTTTTTTGTCCGCGACGGGGGCAGGCGCATAGGCACCCATGCCGCCTGTGTTAGGCCCTGCGTCGTTATCGTTAACCCGCTTGTGGTCCTGCGCGGGAATCATCAGCGAATAACTTTTCCCGTCCGTAAAAACCTGCACTGAGGCTTCTTCCCCTTCAAGATACTCCTCTATGACGACTCTTGAGCCGGCGTTCCCGAATACTTTTTCCTGCATTATCTGCCTGAGCGCGTCTTCGGCCGTTTTTCCGTCTTCGCAGATTATCACGCCCTTGCCCGCGGCAAGGCCGTCCGCTTTGATGACCATCTTCATCCCCGCGGGCCACTTATTGACTGTATCCATCGCGACGCTTAAATCAGTGAAATTTTTGTATAAGGCCGTGGGAATGCCGTATTTCCGCATAAAATCCTTGGCAAATACTTTACTGGCCTCGAACTGCGCGGCCTTTTTATCAGGCCCGAATACTTCCAGTTTTTGCGCGCGGAAATAATCAACTATCCCGGAAGCGAGCGGCGCTTCAGGCCCTACTACGGTCATTTTTATTCCGTTATTATTGACAAAATCGGCTATCGCGCCGAAATCATCCGTTTTTAGAGCCACGCACTCGGCGTCCCGCGCCATCCCCGCGTTGCCGGGCGCGCAATAAATCTTTTTCACAAGCTTGCTCTGCTTGATCTTCCAGACAAGCGCGTGCTCGCGACCACCAGAACCGATTACTAATATCTTCATAATAACTTTACCTGCTTGATTGCTAAATTGTTAAATGGTTAAATGGCTTTAAGCCTTTCAGCAATTCAGCCATTAAGCCATTTAGCACTTGTCTGTTATTTTATACTTATCCGTAAAACATGCCGTGCAGAACTTGAATCCCGCCGCTCCGGTCGCGGCGATCATGCCCTCCACGCTCAGGTAATTCAGCGTGTCCGCGCCGATAAACTTCCTTATCCCTTCCACCGAGTAGTTGGATGCGATGAGTTCCTTTTTAGTGGGCGTGTCGATTCCGTAAAAACACGAAGCTATTATCGGCGGCGAACTGACAACCATGTGTATTTTCCTGACTCCCGCCGAACGGATCATCTTCACCAGTTTGCGACTCGTCGTTCCCCTGACAATTGAATCATCGACCACCACCACGTCCTTGCCTTTTAGGATATCACGCACGGGATTATATTTTATTTTCGCGCCGAAATCTCTGATATGCTGGCTAGGCTCGATGAAGGTCCTTCCTACATAATGGTTCCTTATGAGCCCGGTCTCAAACGGAACGCCGGATGCCCTGCTGAACCCGATAGCCGCGCTGTTCGCGGAATCCGGAACCGAAAAAACCAGGTCCGCGTCTTTTATTTTCGGCATGCTTTCCAGCGCGAGGTGCTTGCCCAGCTGCTGCCTTACCGCGTGCACGCTCTTTCCGAAAATAATGCTGTCAGGACGCGAAAAATATATATATTCAAATATGCACATCGCCGCGTCGCGTTTTTTTTCGGCGAATTTGACCGGCCTGGCGCCTTTTTTGTCTATTACGACCATTTCCCCGGGTTCTATCTCGCGGATATATTCCGCTCCTATCAGGTCAAGAGCGCAGGTTTCTGAAGCGACCACCCAGCCTTTCTTGATTTTTCCGAGCACGAGCGGCCTGACCCCCCACGGGTCGCGCGCCGCAATAAGCTGCGTCTCTGACATCATCACCAGTGAATATGCGCCTCTTACTTTAGACAAGGCGTATTCCAGGGCTTTTTCAATGGGGCGCCCGTTCGCGCGCGCTATTAAATGCAGTATGACCTCGCTGTCCGAGGTTGTCTGGAAAATTGAACCATCTGATTCAAGTTTCGCGCGCAAATGTCCCGCGTTTATGAGATTTCCGTTGTGCGCTAGCGCTAACTGGCCTTTTTTATAGTTAATGACAAGCGGCTGGGCATTCTTCAACTGGCTAACGCCGGTGGTCGAGTACCTGACATGGCCTATTGCGGCATTCCCTTTAAGCGATTCCAGGCTGGGTTGGTCAAAGACATCGGCAACCTGCCCCATCTTGATTATTGAATGTATTTTTTCACCGTTGGAAGAAGCTATTCCGGCGCTTTCCTGGCCCCTGTGCTGCAGCGAGTATAGGCCTAGGTAAGCTAGTTTCGCGGCCTCAGGCTGGTTGAATACTCCGAACACACCGCACATAATTATCCTTCTATCCGGGCGTCTGTTGAATTACAGGGCATCAAACGTAGAGATTTTCCGTAATGTATTTGACGGCGTTCTGGAAGAGTTTCAAGCCCCATCCATATTCGCTGTTCTTTTCCTGGCTGGAACGTCCGGGATGCTGCCATTTGTAGATGAACCGTTCCGGATGAGGCATCATCCCGAGTATATTGCCTTTTGGATTGCATATTCCCGCGATATCGTTTACGGAACCGTTCGGATTGCAGGGATAATTCGCGGACTTCCCTTTATCGTCGCAATATCTGAAAACAACCTGGCAATTCTTTTCAATAAGGCGAAGGGTTTTTTCGTCTATTGCCGTGAACTTGCCTTCCCCGTGAGCCACCGGCATTTCAATGATATCCGGAAGCTGTTTTGTCCATATGCAGTTATTCTTTCCCGCTTCCTTGACCCTTGCACCTTGACCCTGCTTTAAATACACCCACCTGCATTCAAATTTGTCCGAATTGTTATGACTCAATGTTGTTTTCTGCTTAAATTCCTTCTCATCCGGGAGCAGGCCTATTTTCACAAGGACCTGAAACCCGTTGCATATGCCAATCACTGGCTTCCCGTTATCGGCGAACTCTTTCAGGTCGGCTCCCAGCTTGTTCCTTATCTCGTTTGCCAGTATTTTCCCGGACGCAATGTCATCTCCGTAAGAAAACCCGCCAGGTATCGCAAGTATCTGGTAATCGGAAAGTTTCACTTCCTTCTTTATAAGCCTGTTAATGTGAATCCTTTCAGCGTGTGCGCCGGCAAGCTCAAAAGCCGCCTGTGTTTCTATATCACAGTTCGTCCCTGCTGTTCTCAGGATGATCGCTTTAGGTTTATTGTTCATATATTTGATTATAGGTTACAAATTCCAAATTAACTGCTTAAAAGTTTTCAATCTGTAATATGTAATCTGTAATTTGTAATTTCCTTTACCAATTTAAAGTCTTTCTCCACGCTTCCTGCAAATCATCCGTCTTTTCCGAAATTATTGTTTTCCCTTCTTGCCCGTTAATTATCAGCGCCGGTTTCTCTTCAACCACCCCGATCTTTGCAAAAGCGACGCCTTTCATTAGTTTTTCAAATTCGCTCCTGTTTCTGGCTCCAACCTCAACTATAAACCTGCTGTTAGATTCCGAGAAAAGAATTTCCGCGTCGCTCATCGCGGTATCCGCCGTGACCGCGGAGAGCTCTACCGTCGCGCCTTTGCCGCCGGCAAAACACATCTCTGCTATCGCCACGCCCAGCCCGCCTTCGGAACAATCATGGCATGCCGCAACGAGCCCTTTTTGCATGGCTTTCCCGAGCGATATCATGGCCTTTCTTGATATTTTCGCGTCGACTTTAGGCAGTTCTCCTCCATCGGTTTTTTTCAATTTCAGGTACTGCGACCCGCCGAGTTCATTCTTCGTGGCGCCGATGACGTAGATCAGGCTGCCGTCGTGCTTAAAATCCATCCTGACGGCTTTTCTTATATCCGTTATGATACCCACGGCGGAAATAAGCAGGGCCGGAGGAATGGAATACGCCTTATCGTCAACTATGTACTCGTTATGCAGGCTGTCCTTGCCCGATATAAACGGAGTCTCAAACGCTTTTGAGAACTCATAGCATGCAGTTGAAGCGCGCACAAGCCCGCCTAAAACTTCCGGTTTATCCGGGCTTCCCCAGCAGAAATTATCCAGAAGCGCTGTTCTTTCTATATCCGCGCCTACGGCGACCGCGTTGCGCAGGGCTTCATCGATAGCCGACGCCGCCATCCAGTAAGGGTCTATTTTGCCGTACTCCGGATTCAACCCGTTTGAAAGCACAATGCCTTTATATGTTTCTTTGTCGTTGCCTTTTCTTCCCGCTTCCTTCTTCCTACTTCCGTCTTTTGTGAATGTATACGGCCATATCACTGCCGCGTCGCCGGGTCCCGACTGCCTGCCCTGAAGCGGTTTTATTACCGTCTGCCCCTGGACTTCATGGTCATACTGCCTTATTATCCATTCGCGCGAGCAAATATTAAGACTTGAAAGCAAGTGCTTGAGATCAACACCGAGATCCTTTGACTTCGGCAACTTAGCCGCCGTCCGGCTCTTCACTTCCCATGAAGCCGCATGCGTGGGCCTGGGCACGCCATCATGCAGGAATTGCATATCCAGCACGACCACAAGGTCTTCCTTATACAGAACAATCAATTTCTTGTCTTTTGTGAACTCGCCGATAAAAGTCGCTTCCACTCCTTCTGATTCAAAAACCTGCATAATGGCGTCCCGGTGTTCCTTTGGAACCGCGAAAACCATCCGCTCCTGCGCTTCCGAGAGCCATATCTCCCAAGGCGCGAGTCCCGCGTACTTCAGCGGCACTTTTTCAAGATTTACCGTCACGCCGCACTTAGCCCCAAGTTCGCCGACAGCGCTTGAAAGACCTCCTGCGCCGCAATCGGTAACCGCGCGATAAAGTCCCATATCGCGCGCCTTAAGCAGCGTGTCCAGCACTTTCTTTTCAACTATCGGGTTGCCTATCTGCACCGCGGTTGCATCTGTATGTTTGTGAAGTTTTGTGGACGAAAATGTCGCGCCGTGAATTCCATCCCTGCCGGTCCGTCCGCCTGCGACAAGCACAAGGTCGCCGGGTTTAACTTTTTTAAACGCCATGCCCGTCGGTATCATCCCGAGCGTGCCGCAATACACAAGGGGATTTGAAATATATCCTTCGTCAAAATACACGGCGCCGTTTACTGTGGGTATGCCCATCCTGTTGCCGTAATCGCGCACTCCGGATACCACGCCCTTCGCGATGCGTTTCGGATGCAGCATCCCGTCAGGCAGGTCATCCCACTCAAGTTCCGGCGGCCCGAAACAGAAAACATCCGTGTTGGCAACGGGTTTGGCACCGAGCCCGACTCCTAGAATATCCCTTATTACGCCGCCTATGCCGGTAGCGGCCCCTCCGTACGGCTCCAGCGCGGAGGGATGGTTATGAGTTTCTACCTTGAATGCTATCCCGTAATCCTTATTGAATTCAATGACGCCTGCATTGTCTTCAAAAACCGATATGCACCATTTTTTCTTAAGTTCCTTCGTCGCCTTGAATATCGTCTCTTTGAGAAGGTTTTGGTATTCTTCCGTCTTCAGTCTTCCGTCTTCAGTCTCTGTATATTTTATGACACCTGTCAGTGTTTTATGCTTGCAGTGTTCGCTCCACGTCTGGGCTATCGTCTCAAGCTCGGCGTCCGTGGGGTTGCGGCCCTGTCCCTTGAAATATTTCTGAATGATTTTCATCTCAAGCAGGGACAGGGACAGCACGTTATCCTTACTCAAAGCAATGAGTTTTTCATCCGGCAACCCGATAATCTCAACGTTTTTTATGTTTACAGGTCTCATATTCTTTTAAGCGCAGATTAAACTGATTTTTTAACCGCTGATTTCCGCAGATACGCCTTTGTCTGCGATAATTTGCGTCTCTGTTTCTGCGATAATCCGTGAATATATCTGCGCTAATCTGCGTTTACTTTATTTTCTTATATTCCTGTATGAGCGTGTTGACTATCAATCTCTTGACTACCTGCTCAATCGCGCCCTTTGACAGCGAGGTCTCAAAAAGATATTTCTGCCCGGTCCTTACCTTTATGTGCCTGCTCATTCCAAGGTCCTGAACCGCTTTTATCACGCTTTCGGCGACGGTATCGGTCACGCCGTGCCTGTACCAAATCTCTATCTCGTGCCCGCCGGTAACGCCGCTGTGCCTGGGGTTCATCGGATTGCACAGCGAATAGGTCTGCGTAACCGAGTCTATGAGCAGTTCGCGGGCAATCAAATCCACTTCTCTCAGATTCAAGTGTCCCTCTATCTGATAGACCTGCGAATAGGCGACTTTATTGACGCCTTTTATCCCGGACTCCCTGATATCCTGCAGGATATGCTTTCCGTGCTGGTCGGGATGCCCCTTCTTGTTTACGGCTTCGATTTGATAGATCATATATTTAACCTTATTACAGATTACAAATTCCAAATTACAAATTAACTGCCCTTGAGTCTTTCAATGTGTAATCTGTAATTTGTAATTATATCAGTAAATCTTTCCCCGTTATCTTCTTATGCGCGTCGACATATTTCTCGCGCGTTTTGGCAACGACATCTTCCGGAAGGCCCGGGACCGGGGGCTGCTTATCCCATTTGATCGATTCAAGAAAGTCCCTGACATACTGCTTGTCTAAACTATCCTGGGGCCGGCCTTCTTCGTACTTGCTCTTTTCCCAGAACCGCGATGAATCCGGCGTCAGGATCTCGTCTATGAGTATAAGTTTGTCATCAAGCATCCCGAACTCGAACTTGGTATCTGCAATAATTATTCCCCTTGTTTCCGCGTATCCCGACGCTTTCTTATATACCGCGACCGACGCGTCCCTTATTTTCGCGGCGATGTCCTTTCCTATCCTGTCCGACATCTCTTCGAAAGTAATGTTCTCGTCGTGCTTTCCGCCCTCTTCTTTGCTTGTCGGGGTGAATATCGGCTCGGAGAACTTAGATGATTCCCTCATTCCGTTCGGCAGTTTGATGCCGCAAATGGCCCCTGATTTATTATACTCTTTCCAGCCCGAACCCGACAGGTACCCGCGGACTATGCACTCAACATCCACTCTTTTGGTTTTTTTAACAAGCATTGTCCGCTGTTTAAGGTACGGGTACTGCTTTAATTTTGTCGGGAACTGTTCAAAATCACCCGTTATCAGATGATTGGGAACTATGCTCTGGATGAGGTCAAACCAGAACATGGAAAGCTGGTGAAGAACCTTTCCCTTGTCCGGTATCATCGTAGGAAGCACGAAATCAAAGGCGGATATGCGGTCGCTCGCAACGATGAGCAGCTGCTGTCCCATGCCGTAAACGTCGCGTACCTTCCCGCGGTGAAGCAAAGGCAGGTCTATTTTTTCATTTTGCAGGGCGCCATTCATTGAAAATCCCCATCCTCATTTTGTCATTAATAAAAATAACTTCGAAAGAATCCCGCTTATAAGCGCCGTTATCGGCAAAGTGAATATCCACGCGTAGATAATCTTCAGTCCCGTGGCCCATTTAACGGCTTTCATTCTCTTGGCCGTGCCTACCCCTACGATACAGCCCGTAATTGTGTGCGTCGTGCTGACCGGCACGCCCATCGCAGCGGCAACTTCTAAAACGATTGAAGCCGAGCCTTCGGCCGAAGCGCCTTCTATCGGCCGCAGATGGGACAGCTTCTTCCCGAGGGTCTTAATAACCGCCCGCCCGCCCGCCGCCGTGCCGAAAGCCATCGCCGTGGCGCACATGAGCATAACCCACACTGGAACGTGCACTGTGCTGAAACTAACCGCGCCGAAATAGCCGCCCACAAAAAGGAGCAGTGTTATTACACCCATTACTTTCTGCGCGTCGTTCTGGCCGTGCATAAGCGACATGAGGCCCGATGTGCCTATCTGCAATGTTGCGAATATCTTTTGGACCCTGCTGGGCTTGATTTTAGAAGCGAAGAAATAACTTATTTTTAGAACCACATACCCCAATATCAGACCTAATACCGGGGATATAAGCATAGCAAGCAAGACTTTCATCACTCCGGACGCGACAACCACGCTTACCCCGTGCACGGCCACCGCCGCTCCTATCAAACCTCCAATCAGCGCGTGCGAGCCCGAAACAGGAAGCCCTTTCAAAACGGTATATATTTCCCAGATGATCGCGCCGAGAAGAGCCGCAAGAATAATATATTCCCCGGAGATATTCTGCATCACGGCCGGATTTACTATGCCGCCGCCCACGGTTTTCGCGACCTTCGTGCTTAGAAGCGCGCCTATGAAATTAAGCACAGCCGACATCATTATCGCCGTAGACGGCCTCAATACTCTGGTAGAAATCGCGGTAGCAACGGCGTTTGCCGTATCATGCCAGCCGTTTGCGAAATCAAACGCAAGCGCGGTGATTATCACTATCCAGAACAGCAACGGAATGCCTAAGATTAATATATCCATTATTTCAATTAACAATTATCAATTAGCAATTTATTCATTAACTGTACTTGAATATTATCGACTCTACATTCATCGCTGACTGGTTGCACTTGTCAAGCGAGCGCTCGATGGCTTCAACAATTTCCTTGAATTTTATCACATGCAGGGGGTCATTGCCGTCTTTAAACAACGAGGCGAGGACATTGTGATAGATCTTATCGCCTTTTTCTTCGTGGCTCTTGATTTCCTTGCATATGTCCAGCACTTTGCGGTCAAGCTTATCCTTTGTAATCGACCGCACTGCCTTTGCGACCTCAGCCGAGGCGCATTTAAGTTCATTCGCCAGCTTGACAACTTCAGGTATGAGTTTATTTACGTTGTAAAGAGATATCCTAACCGCCGCGCCGTCCATGTTGTCAACGATATCGTCAAGGTCTGACGCGAGCCGGTGTATGTCTTCACGGTCATAATTGACGATGAACGTGCTTTCAAGCCAGTTCATCGTCTGGTGCGTGATATCGTCAAGGTCGTGTTCTATTTGATTCATTTTTTCAACCCACTGGTTAATCTTTGCCGGGTCAAAATCATTTAGGAAATCCGCGAAAGTGCATCCCGCTTTTTCGATATTGTCCGCGTAGGCGTACATGTACTTTTCAAACTCAGTTTCCCTGCAAAAGAATTTCTTAAACATTTAAATCTCCCAGGTAGCCCGGCACTTAAGTGCCGGCTACAATTTGGTTGTTCGTCTCGCCATTCGGGGACTTAAGTCCCCTCATTTACAGCTCGCCTTACATTTACTCCCATTCTATCGTGGCGGGAGGTTTCTGCGATATATCGTAAACGACGCGGTTGACGCCGCGCACCTCGTTTATTATCCGGTTTGATATCTTTCCAAGCAGTTCGTACGGAATCTTGGCCCAATCCGCCGTCATCGCGTCGGCCGATTCCACTATGCGCAATGCCACAACGTTCTCATATGTGCGCGAATCGCCCATGACACCAACGGTCTTAACCGGCAGAATGACCGCGAATGCCTGCCATAGTTTCTCGTACAATCCCGCGGCTCTTATCTCGTTTTCCACTATCAAGTCGGCCTTGCGCAGGATGTCAAGCCGTTCTTTCGTGACATCGCCCAGCACGCGTATCGCAAGCCCGGGCCCCGGAAAGGGGTGCCGCGACAGAATCTCCGAAGGAATCTTTAATTCTTTACCGAGCACCCGCACTTCGTCTTTGAAAAGGAATTTCAACGGCTCTACCAGCTTCATCCTCATCTTTTCGGGCAGGCCGCCGACATTATGATGGGACTTGATGACTGCTGACGGCCCTTTTACCGACACGCTTTCTATCACATCCGGGTAAAGCGTCCCCTGCACAAGGAAATCTACGTGTTTAAGCCTGCGCGCCTCTTTTTCAAAAACCGCTATGAACTCGTGGCCTATTATCTTTCTCTTTCTCTCGGGATCAGCTACACCCGCGAGCCTGTCAAGGAACCTTTTGCCCGCGTCAACCATTATCATGCGCTTGCCGAATTTCTTTTTGAATACTTTTTCAACTCTTTCCCATTCGCCGCTGCGCAGAACACCGTTATCGACGAACACGCAGGTAAGCTGTTTCCCGACCGCTTTGTGCATCAATACGGCCGCAACGGACGAATCAACGCCGCCCGAAAGAGCGCACAAAACCTTGCCGCCGCCAACCTGCTGTTTTATCTTCTTGATCTCTTCCCTGATGAACGAGTGCATCGTCCAATCCGGCTTATCATTGCAGATATTGAAGACAAAATCGCGAAGCATCTTATAGCCTTGCGGCGTGTGCTTCACTTCCGGATGGAACTGGACGCCGTATATATTCCTTTTAAGGTCGGCTATCGCCGCGTACGGCGAGTTGCTGGTGTGGGCAATCTTTTTGAAGCCCTTCGGCAGTCTTGAGAGCGAATCGCCGTGGCTCATCCAGACAGTTGTTCTTTTACCGAGACCGGCAAACAATTTATCGTTATCGTCAATGAACAGTTCCGCTACGCCGAACTCCCTGCGGTTTGATTTCTTCACCTTCCCGCCGAGTTTTTCCGCTATAAGCTGCATGCCGTAGCAGATGCCAAGGATCGGCAGACCGAGGTCCCATATCTTTTCATCAGGCCACGGCGCGCCTTTCTCATAAACGCTGCAGGGCCCGCCCGAAAGGATTATCCCGGTCACATTAGCCATTGACCCAAAAGAACTTATCGGCTTATTTCCCGGATATATCTCGCAGTAAACCTTGGCTTCTCTTATCCTTCTGGCGATAAGCTGAGTAACCTGCGACCCAAAATCTAAAATTAAAATCATTTAAATACCGTATTCCGTATTTCGTAGTTCGTATTTCGTTACAGCCAAGACAATACATCTTCACTGAGCGATACCTGAGATTGCTTCGTCCGCCGCGGCGGACTCGCAATGACGTCTTTTCAATTCTGATACGAGTTTGGCAAGGGAGCCCGTTTTCGTATCTCAATCGCGGCGCCGAAGGTGCCGCCTACCTTTTGCCCGTCATCGCGTGCGAAAGAATTTGTAATCTGAAATTTGTAATTTGTAATCGTAATTCAAGCTTCGCTTGAATTACTTACACATGCCAATCTTTTGCGCCCTCTGGAACAATTTGCCTTCAGATTTTATATCCGGGGCGATTATCAGCTCGGCCAGCTGGAACTCTTTTATATTCTTCGCGCCGATCGTCCCCATGCATGTGCGCACAGCGCCGACGAGGTTCTGAGTTCCGTCATCAAGGCGTGCCGGCCCCATAAGGATATCTTCTAGCGAGCCTGTTACACCTACTTTTATCCTGGTACCGCGTGGCAGGTTGTGATGCGGAGTGGCCATGCCCCAGTGGAAACCGCGGCCGGGCGCTTCGTTTGTCCTTGCGAATGCCGAGCCTACCATGACCGCGTCAGCTCCGCATGCGAAGGCCTTGCAGATGTCTCCGCCCGAATTCATCCCTCCGTCAGTTATTATCGATACGTATTTTCCAGTCTTTTTATAGAAAAAGTCCCTCGCCGCCGAGCAGTCTATGGTCGCCGTGACCTGCGGGACGCCTATTCCGAGCACGCCGCGCGACGTGCAGGCCGCCCCGGGCCCGACGCCGACAAGCAGAGCCGAACATCCTGTTTCCATCAGCTCAACAGCGGCGTTGTACGTGACAACGTTGCCTATGATGATGGGTATTTTCATATCGCTGCAGAATTTCTTGAAATTTATCGCTTCATACGCCGTGGAGATGTGCCTCACGGTGGAAACCGTTGACTGCACCGTGAAAACGTCGGCTCCGGCCTCTTCCGCCAGCTTACCGAATTTCGGAGCGTTCGACGGAATGCAGGATACCGCAGCAAGCACTCCTCCCTTCTTTATCTCTTTTACCCTCTGCCCGACAAGCTTTTCCTTGATAGGTTCCTTATACACGTCCTGAACAAGCGCCGTCGCCTGTTCGGGCGAGGCTTCGGCGATTTTCTTAAGAATTTCTTCCGGATGTTCGTATCTGGTCTGCACGCCGTCAAGGTTAAGGACCGCCATTCCGCCCAGTTTCCCCATCGCCACAGCGAACTTTACGTCAACTACACCGTCCATCGCGCTCGCGAGGAAAGGTATGTCAAGCATTATAGGGCCGATATGCGTTTTTATATCCACTTCGTCCGGATTTATCGTCATACCACCCGGGACAATTGCGACCTCGTCAAATCCGTATGCCCTGCGGGCCTCCCTGTCACGACCGATAAAGAAACTCATTTGTTAAAACCTCCAGTTTTCAGCTATTAGTAATTAGCCATTAGCTATTAGTAAACTTCTAATTGTTTTTCACTAATTGCCAATAGCAAATTGCTAATGGCTATATCTTGGGTAGAGTGATAGTTTTCTGAGTCCTTCTGCTTCGCAAAGGACTTGCTTCAGGCTCATATCTTCGGTAAAGTTATCGTCTTCTGAGCCTGATACTTGCCCTTGCGGTCGGCGTATGAAACCGCGCAAACCTCGTCACTCTCAAAGAAAAGAACCTGGGCTATGCCTTCATTCACGTATAATTTCGCAGGCACCGGCGCGGTGTTGGATATGCTCATGGTCACGAAACCCTCCCACTCCGGCTCAAAAGGAGTCACGTTGACTATAACCCCGCACCTGGCGTATGTCGATTTCCCGAAACAGCAGGTAACGACATTCCTTGGTATCCTGAAATATTCAACACTTCTGCCTATCACGAACGAGTTCGGCGGGATAAGAATGAAATCACTGACTTTCAGCGTTTCAAAGTCGGATTCCTTGAAATTCTTCGGATCCAGTATCGAACCTGCGTTTTCCTTGAATAGCTTGAATTCGTTCGCCACGCGCATGTCGTAGCCGTACGAAGAAAGCCCGTAAGATATATTGCCGTTCCGCACCTGCTCTTCCGCAAACGGCTCAATCATGCCCTTATCGCGGGCCATCATTTTAATCCATGAGTCAGATTTAATCATATCTTAGGACTATCCTGTTATTGTTTTTTAGCAATTAGCGATTTGCCATTAGCCATTAGTAACGACAAAAAGCCTTTAACTAATCGCCAATTGCCAATCGCTGTCTTAACTACCAACATTTAGAGTATCCGCAGCTCCGGCACACAACACAGCCTTCGCCGAATTCAAGCATCTCGCCGCATTCGGGGCACTGCGGGCACGAGCCGACAAAGTCGCGTTTATTAAGATTGCCGCCTGTTCCCGAGCTTTTCTTCGCCTCAATTACCGTTGTCGCCGGGATCGCTTTGGTATCTCCGCTGAAAAGGTCCGGTATAACCCTTTCCTTCTGATAGTTTTCAAGGGCTTTTGCTATCGCGTCCGCGCATGAAAGTATCGCGCCGCCTTCGGCCAGCGTCGGCGACGGGCAGCGTATCCCTTTCAGCTGGAAGACGATCTCTTCCTGGCTTATCCCGGAACGCAGCGCCAGCGATATCATGCGGCTTACCGCCTCGGCCTGCGACGCCGTACACCCGCCGGATTTTCCAAGCTGAGTGAATACCTCGCACGCGCCCTGCTCGTCTTCGTTAACCGTGACATACATCTTTCCGCATCCGGTATTCATGAGAAGCGTGGAGCCGTGCGTGACTTTCGGGCGGTGGCGCGGCCGGCGTTCCTTAAACTCCATCTTGCCGTCCTTGCCCGCCGGCGCGCTGCCAATATTGAGCACCTGCACATCGCGGCTGCCGTCACGGTAAACCGTGACGCCCTTACACCCGAGCTTGTATGCCAGCATGTAGACGCTGGCGACGTCATCCCTGGTCGCCGAATGCGAGAAGTTGACTGTTTTTGATACCGCGTTATCGGTGTATTTCTGGAAAACTGCCTGCATCCTGATGTGGTCTTCAGGTGATATATCGTGCGATGTGGTGTATACCTTGCGGGTTTTTTCCGGGATTTCCTTGAACTCCTTGATGCTGCCTCTCTCGGCTATGCGGCCCATAAGGCCGTCGGAATGGAAGCCCATATCTTTGGCGGATTGCTCAAAAAACGGATTTATCTCCATCATCTCCTGGTTGTCAAGCACGTTCGCGCGCTTGTACACAAGCCCGAAGTAGGGCTCAACGCCGCTGGAGGCGTTCGCGATTATGCCTATCGTGCCCGTGGGAGCTATCGTCGTGAGCGTCGCGTTCCTTCTCGGCTTCTGGTCGCTATAAATGCTCTGCTTGAAGTTCGGAAAAGCGCCGCGCTTTTCTGCCAGCACCTCGGACGCGTCGCGTGCCTTGTCCTGCACGAATGACATTATCTTTTCCGCGAGTTTCATCGCTTCATGCGAGTTATAAGATATGTTAAGCTGCACAAGCATGTCGGCCCAGCCCATCACGCCGAGGCCGATCTTCCGGTTTGACCTGGTCATCTGGGCTATCTGTTCAATCGGGTAGTTATTCATGTCTATGACGTTGTCCAAGAAATGCACGGAGGTTTTTATGACTTTTTCAAGGCGGTTCCAGTCTATCTTGCCTTCGTAAACCATGTGCGACAGGTTAATTGAGCCGAGGTTGCAGGATTCATAAGGAAGGAGCGGCTGTTCCCCGCAGGGGTTCGTGGATTCTATCATGCCCACCGCGGGCGTCGGGTTCGCCGCGTTGATTCGGTCTATGAATACTATTCCCGGCTCGCCGTTCCTCCACGCCTGGTCCACTATCTTTTCAAATACGTCTTTCGCGCGCATGCGCCCGAGCTCTTGTTTTGTCCTGGGGCTGTAAAGCGCGAATTCACTGTCGTCTTCAACGGCGTCCATAAACTCGGCCGTGAGCGCGACAGATATATTGAAGTTGTTGAGGCTCTCGTTTTTAGTTTTGCAGGATATGAAATCCATGATATCCGGGTGGTCCACCCGAAGGATCCCCATGTTCGCGCCGCGCCGCGTGCCGCCCTGCTTTATCGCTTCAGTGGCGGAGTTAAAGACCTGCATGAAAGATACCGGGCCTGATGAAACGCCGCTGGTGCTGGCGACCATGTCGTTTTTAGGGCGCAGGCGCGTGAAAGAAAAACCCGTGCCGCCGCCGGATTTATGTATAATCGCCGTATTTTTCAGCGTCTCAAAAATAGAGTCCATTGAATCTTCTATCGGAAGGACGAAGCACGCGGAAAGCTGCTGCAGTTCCCTGCCGGCATTCATAAGGGTAGGCGAGTTCGGGAGAAAATCAAGCGTGGCCATGAGTATGTAGAATTCCTGAGCAAGCGACTCAATATCGGCGTTCTGATCATAATTCTTGTCGGCCTGCGCGATGTTCTCGGCAACCCTCCAAAAAAGCTCCGCCGGCTCCTCGATAGCGTTGCCGGTTACGTCTTTGCGTAAATATCGTTTTTTCAGAACAGTAAGGGAATTCTGCGTTAACACCGGTTTCACTTTCTGCAAGAGCTCCTGTCGATTTAAACTCATAACCATTTCACTGCCTCCTCGAACACCTTAAGTGTTTTTCTAAATTGTCGCAAGTGAGATCCCCGAAGGGGATTGAGCACCTTAAGCGTAGTATTGAACTGTCCTATTGCGAAATACCCGAAGGGTATTGACACCTGTCTTAGGTAGACCGGCACTTAAGTGCCGGCTACTCTCTCTATTTCTTACTCGCTGCTTTTTTTGATTTCTTCCGCTTTTGATTCTTCCATATTTTTGTATTCTTTTTTGATCTTTTTAAGTTCTTTCATGAACTTATCTATGTCCTCGAACTGGTGATAGACCGAAGCGAACCTTATATAGGCCACGTGGTCTATCTTCTTGAGCTTCTCAAGGACTTTTCCGCCTATAGTGCGGCTCGGGGCCTCCATCACGTAGTCCTGCAACTCGTATTCCACTTCGCTGGCTATCTTTTCAATTGTGTCCTGCGAGATCGGGCGTTTTTCGCATGCTTTGGCTATTCCTTCGCGGATTTTCTGGCGGTTAAAAAGCTCCCTGCGCTGGTCGGATTTGACCACCATGAGAGGCATCTCCTCAAGGCGTTCGTAGGTTGTGAATCTTTTATTGCATTCCAGGCATTCCCTTCGCCTGCGGATGACAGAAGATTCGTCCATCGGCCTGGAATCTATGACTTGGTCGTTAAAACTCTTGCAGAAGGGGCAGCGCATAATAGATACAATTACAAGATTACAAAGATTTGAAAGATTGAAGCTCTACGGGCGTAAGCCCGTATATGAATAAGTCATTTGACAGCAAGCTGAAATCCGCCGAAGTCCATCATGATGGACGAAGGTGGATTAGAAAGATTTAAAAGATTGTTCCTTTAAAAACTGCTAAAAAAACAAAAAACTGCGGGTAGAAGGCTGTCTGTGCGTATAGGTTTTGGAGTATCTAACAGGGCCTCTGAGGTTTGTTTGGGCGCGTCCGGAACACTACAGGTTGTATTTCAGAGCCAGCCTATGCTATATATTGCGTTGTCAAGGAATAATAAAATCCCCCCTAACAAAGCCAAATACCACTACATCTTGTCTAAGGGGATTATATCATACAACTAGTTGTGTGTCAAGTTTTTTTCAATTTATTTCAAAATATTTTCCGGCAGGTTTTCCGTCGGAGAACGTTTTTCTCAAAAAATATTTCCAAAATATTTTTTTTGACTGTTAGTTTTTCTAATTGCTAATTGCCAATTGCTAATTGCTGCAGTTATTTATGATAATCCTGCAGCGCCTTAACTTCTATTTTATCGTTCTTTATCGCTTCAATGCCTTCAACAGCGGCAGAAGCGGCGGCGATGGTCGTAATATAGGGCACTTTCTGCTGTATAGCGGTTTTTCTGATGTAACTATCGTCGTATTTTCCGCCTTCGCCGCGCGGAGTGTTGATGATCATACTGATCTTCTTATTCACGATGTCGTCCGTTATGGACGGCCTGCCTTCGGTCAGCTTAAGCGCGAGTTCGGCCTGAATCCCGTTCTTTTCCAGATAATCCTTTGTGCCTCGCGTAGCGGATATCTTGAATCCGAGTTTTACAAGCTTGTTTATTATGTCAATTATGTATTTCTTGTCCCTGTCCGCGACCGAAATGAGCACGGTCCCTTCTGCCGGAAGCTGCATTCCGGCGGCTTCCTCTGCTTTATAGTATGCGAGCCCGAAAGACGTCGCCATTCCCAGGACCTCGCCCGTAGCTTTCATCTCGGGACCGAGCAGCGGATCAACCGCCGGGAACATGTTGAACGGGAAGACGGCCTCTTTGACGCCTACATGTTTTACTTCGCGCATCTTGAAATCGGTCAGATCTTTCAGCTTCCTGCCCATCATCAGTTTCGTTGCTATCTTGGCCATGGAAATGCCCATGACCTTGCTTACGAGCGGCACGGTGCGCGAGGCGCGCGGGTTGGCCTCAAGTATGTAGACCTTGCCCTCGGCTATGGCGTACTGCACGTTCATGAGCCCGACAACCTTCAGTTCCCTGGCCAGCTTTTCGGTGTATTCCAGCATGGCCTTTTTCGCCTTTTCAGGGATAGTGCGCGATGGTATAACGCAGGCGCTGTCGCCCGAATGTATGCCTGCCAGCTCTATGTGCTCCATTATGGCCGGAATATATACGTCCTCGCCGTCCGAAATGGCGTCAACCTCGGTCTCTATGGCCTGTTCCAGGAATTTATCTATCAGAATCGGGTACTCCGGACTCACGTCCACCGCCATCTTTATATAATCCATGAACATGTTCTCATTGAATACAAC
Organism: Elusimicrobiota bacterium; assembly: GCA_043811535.1. GTDB lineage: Bacteria > Elusimicrobiota > Endomicrobiia > Endomicrobiales > JBDRNC01 > JBDRNC01. The sequence continues at coordinate 12,458 of JBDRNC010000020.1, read as the reverse complement.
CTGCATGCCGCGGCCGCCCAGCACGAATGAAGGACGCGCCATGAGCGGATATCCTATCCGCCTGGCTATCGCGAGCGCTTCGTCAACGGACCTTGCTATGCCGCTCTCCGGCTGTGGTATGCCGAGTTTAGTGGCGATATCCTTGAATTGCTCCCTGTCTTCCGCCATAGCGATGCTCTTCGTGCTTGTCCCGAGTATCTTAACGCCCGCGTCTTCAAGCTCCTGAGCGATATTGAGCGGCGTCTGGCCGCCGAACTGGACTATTACGCCTTCGGGCTTTTCCTTTTCATATATGGAAAGCACGTCTTCAACCGTCAACGGCTCGAAATAGAGCTTGTTCGACGTGTCGTAATCGGTTGAAACCGTCTCCGGATTGCAGTTTATCATTACCGATTCGATGCCTTCTTCCCTAAGCGCGAATGCGGCGTGCACGCAGGTATAGTCGAATTCTATTCCCTGCCCTATCCTGTTCGGTCCGCCCCCGAGAATTATGACCTTCTTTTTATCCGACACCGTAACAGAATCTTTCGCGCAGTAAGTTGAGAAGTAGTACTCCCCCTTGGCGCCGCTTACCGGGACCGCTTCGTAATGCTCTTTCTTGCCGGCCGCGAGCCTCTGCTTCCTTATATCCGCTTCTTTCGCGCCGGTCAGCTGCGCGAGATACCTGTCGGAAAAACCGTTTTCCTTAGCTTGAATGAGTATTTCTTTCGTAAGTTTTTTGCATTTTTTTATGTCTTCTTCGAACTCGACAAGCTCCTGCATCTGCCTGATGAACCACTTTTTCACCTTCGTCATCTGGTAGAGTTCTGCCACCTTGTATCCCTTGCGCAGCGCCTCGTACATCAGGAAAAACCTTTCGCTTGAAGGATAACTCAGGCGCGTTCTTAGTTCGTTTTCGGACATCTCGGAGAACTTTTTAACCCCCAACCCGTAACGCTTGATTTCCAGCGAGCGTATCGCTTTTTGAAAGGCCTCTTTAAAGTTCTTGCCGATGCTCATCACTTCGCCGACCGCCTGCATCTGCGAGCCGAGCTTATCCTCAACCTGCGGGAACTTCTCAAAAGCCCAGCGCGCGAATTTAAGCACCACATAATCGCCGCTCGGTGTGTATTTATCCAGCGTGCCGTCGCGCCAGTAATCAATCTCGTCCAGATTCAGCCCCGCCGCGAGTTTCGCCGAAATCCTGGCTATGGGGAATCCGGTCGCTTTTGACGCAAGCGCCGAAGACCGCGACGTGCGCGGATTTATCTCTATAGCAACGACTTCGCCGGTATCCTGGTTATGGGCAAACTGTATATTCGTCCCGCCCACGACACCTATCGCGTCAACTATTCTGTATGAAAAATCCTGCAGTTTCGCCTGAAGTTCCTTTGATATCGTCAGCATCGGCGCCACGCAGAAGCTGTCGCCGGTGTGCACGCCCATAGGGTCGATATTTTCTATGAAACAAACTGTTATCTTCTGCCCTTTCGTATCGCGCACAACCTCAAGCTCAAGCTCTTCCCATCCGAGCACGCACTGTTCAACTAAAACCTGGTGCACCATGCTCACCGCAAGGCCCCTTGCCGCTATGGTTCTGAGTTCCTCGCAGTTGAAAACTATACCGCTTCCGGTCCCGCCCATCGTATATGCCGGCCGCAGTATTACCGGATATCCTATATCCTCCGCTATCTTTTCAGCTTCTTCAATGGTATGCGACGGGGAGCTTTTCGGCACGGGAATGCCGAGTTTCGCCATTGTTTCCTTGAAAATTATCCTGTCTTCGCCGCGCTCTATGGTGTCCGCGGAACAACCGATTAATTTGACGTTATATTTTTCCAGAATCCCAAGCTTGCTGAGTTCCGAAGAGAGATTAAGGCCGGTTTGCCCGCCGAGATTTGGGAGAAGCGCGTCAGGCCTTTCTTTTTCTATTATCTTTTCAAGCATTTCCGCATTGAGCGGTTCAATGTAGGTCCTGTCGGCCATTTCGGGATCGGTCATGATAGTGGCGGGGTTAGAGTTGACGAGGACAACCTGGTATCCTTCTTCCTTCAGCGCTTTGCAGGCCTGCGTGCCTGAATAATCGAATTCGCATGCCTGCCCTATGATTATAGGACCGGAACCGATGACCAGAACTTTACTGATGTCTTTTCTGCGAGGCATTTGTTTTCCTCCGGGCTGTGCAGATTTAGTGATGAGTTGCGAGTTTTGACTAATTGTCAATTGCTAATTGCTATCGTTTCTTTCAGTTTTTCTGTCGTTCTGTTAAGCCGTTAATCTTTAAATCTTTCCAATCTTTCAATCTTTTAATTTCTTATGGTATTCTTGTAATGATTTTACGGTCCAGCCGCTGGCGCGTACGGCTTTTATGCTTTCAACTGTGGCTTTTGCGGCGGCAACAGTTGTTACTATAGATACATTATACATGACGGCGCTGCGTCTTATATGGTATCCGTCGGCCCTGCTGCGTTTTCCGGAGGGCGTGTTTATGACAAGGCTTACCTGCCGGTTCTTGATAACATCCACTACGTTGGGCCTTCCCTCGGATATCTTCTTGACTTCCCTGACCTCAAGGCCGTTCTGCCTAAGGAATTCCGCCGTGTGCTTTGTCGCGAGTATCTCAAACCCCAATCCGATAAGCTCGCGCAGCACCGGCAGAGATTCATTCTTGCCAGGTCCGAGACTGACCAGTACCGAACCGCCGCTCGGAACAGCCGAGCCCGAAGCAAGCTCCGCTTTCGCGAAAGCTTTTCCAAAGTCAATATCTATTCCCATCACTTCGCCGGTGCTTTTCATTTCCGGGCCGAGGACAGTATCTACGTTGGCGAAGCGCGTCCATGGAAGAACTACTTCCTTGACCGCGACGCACTTCAGCTTGGGCGGCGAATCAGCGAGCAGTTGTTTTGGAAGCAGCTGTTTCAGTTTTTTATCCATCATGACCTTCGCGGCCAGTTTGGCTATCGGTATGCCAGTCGCCTTGGAGACGTACGGCACCGTGCGCGAAGCGCGCGGGTTTGCTTCAAGTATATAAACCACCCCGTCTTTGACGGCAAATTGAATATTTATCAGCCCTTTTACCTGCAATTCAAGAGCCAGCGCCTTCGTATATTTTTTTATCGTTTCCAACGTTTCGTCTTTAAGAGAATTAGTCGGTATCACGCAGGCCGAGTCGCCGGAATGTATCCCCGCTTCTTCGATATGCTCCATGATGCCCGCAATGTAGACGTCCGTCCCGTCGCTTAGCGCGTCAACGTCGACCTCAACCGCGCTGTCCAGGAATTTATCTATCAGTATCGGCCGGTCCGGGCTTGCCTGCACGGCTTTCCCTATATATTCGGACAACATCGTGTCGTCGTAGATTATCTGCATCGCCCGCCCGCCCAGCACATAAGAAGGCCTTACCATGACAGGATACGTAAGTTTGTGGGCGATCGTCTTTGCTTCGGCGAATGTCAGCGCCGTGCCTGAAGCCGCCTGCGGTATCTTCAGTTTATTGAGTATCTTGCTGAATTCTTTCCGGTCTTCCGCGATATTTATGGATCTCGGGCTCGTGCCCAGTATCTTCACACCCGCCTTTGCCAGCGCTGATGTCAGGTTCAGCGGCGTCTGGCCGCCAAACTGGACCATCACGCCCAGAGGTTTCTCCTTCTCTATGATATTCATCACATCTTCTATGGTCAGCGGCTCAAAATACAGCCTGTCGGAGATATCGTAATCGGTTGAAACCGTCTCGGGATTGCAGTTGACCATGATAGTCTGGTAGCCGTCGTCTTTAAGAGAAAGAACTGCGTGAACGCAGCAGTAGTCAAACTCTATGCCCTGCCCGATGCGGTTCGGGCCGGCGCCGAGTATCATGACCTTTTTGCCCTTGCCCGGCGTAACCTCGTCTTCTTTCTCGTACGTAGAATAGAAATAAGGCGTGCGGGCCTCAAATTCGCCGGCGCACGTGTCAACAAGCTTGTAAGACGGGATTATTTTCAGCCATTTCCTCATTTCCCTTATCTTTTCCGGTTTCTGCCCGGTAAGATACGCTATCTGCTGGTCCGAAAAACCAAGTTGTTTCGTCTTGTAGAGGAAATCCTTCTTTTCTTTATCCGTCATTTTCATCAGGCCCGGTATTTTTCTGCTCCAGTCATATATCTCTTTCATCTGGTGGATGAACCACGGGTCAATTTTCGAAAGGTCGTGTATCTCGAATTCAGACATCCCGAATTCGAAGGCATACATTATATTGTAGAGCCGGTCGCAATTCGGCGTGTGGAGTTTGTATTCTATTTCTTCCAGGATCTCCTCGCGGAACTTGCCGCCGTCCTTAAGCGCCTTGGCAATCTTTTGCTCCTGGTACGATTTCTCCCTGACAAGGCCCGCCTTGCCCGTCTCAAGGCCCCTGACCGCTTTCTGAAGCGCTTCTTTGAATGTCCGGCCCAGCGCCATCACCTCTCCCACTGATTTCATCGCGGTGTTTAGCGTCTGGTCGGTACCCGTAAATTTTTCAAAGGCGAATCTCGGGATCTTAACGACACAGTAATCTATTGTCGGTTCAAACGACGCGGGTGTTTTCTTTGTTATATCGTTAGGGATCTCGTCAAGGCGGTAACCCACCGCAAGCAGACTCGCTATCTTGGCTATCGGAAACCCGGTCGCCTTTGACGCGAGCGACGACGAGCGGCTCACTCTCGGGTTCATCTCGATTACGACGATCCTGCCGTCCTTAGGATTGACGGCAAACTGTATGTTTGATCCGCCGGTATCAACCCCGATCGCGCGTATGACCTTGAAAGCCCAATCGCGCATGACCTGGTATTCCCTGTCGGTCAGCGTCTGCGCGGGCGCGACCGTGATGGAATCGCCGGTGTGCACACCCATCGGGTCGAAATTCTCGATTGAGCATATAACGACGCAGTTGTCAGCGCAGTCGCGCATGACCTCAAGCTCGAATTCCTTCCAGCCGATAATGGATTCCTCAATAAGCACTTCGTGTATCGGGCTTGCTTCAAGGCCTATGGAGACGGCCTCTATGAACTCGTCCCTGCTGTATACCGTTCCCGAACCGACTCCGCCGAGCGTGAACGACGGCCGGATTATCACGGGAAAACCTATCTCGTCCGCTATCTTTATCGCCTCTTCGATGCTATACGCGTAACCGCTCTTGGGCAGGTCAAGCCCGATATCCTGTATTGTCTTCTTGAATAGTTTCCTGTCCTCGGCTTTCTGTATCGCGGGCAGTTTGGCGCCTATAAGCTCTACTTTATATTTATCCAGAATTCCTTTTTCCGCGAGAGCAACCGAAAGATTTAAGCCCGTCTGCCCGCCCAGGGTCGGCAACAGGGCCTCCGGCCTTTCCTTTTCTATGATTTTCTCAAGTATTTCCGGAGTGAGCGGCTCTACATAGGTCGCGTCGGCGAATTCCGGGTCGGTCATTATCGTGGCGGGGTTAGAATTGACAAGCACTATTCTGAAACCGTCTTTTCTGAGCGCCTTGATGGCCTGTGTGCCTGAATAATCAAACTCGCAGGCCTGGCCTATCACAATCGGACCGGAACCTATTATGAGAATGGTTTTGATGTCTGTGCGTTTGGGCATAATATTTAAATGGCAAAATGGTTAATAACGACAATGGCTCAATTGCTGAATTGCCAAATGGTTAAAGACTTTATCCATGTAGCCATTTAGCAATTTAGCCATATAGCAATTGTTTTTACTATTTATTCTTCTCCATCAGACTTACAAATTTATCAAACAGGTATTTATTCTCGTTCGGGCCCGGGCCTGATTCCGGGTGATACTGCACCGAAAAAATCGGAAGCATTTTATGCCGCAATCCTTCAAGCGTTCCATCGTAAAGATTATAGTGCGTCAGCTCCAGGTCTTTTCCGGCAAGTGATTCGGGCTTGACGCAGAATCCGTGGTTCTGTGATGTTATGTATATCCTGCCGCTTGAAACATCTTTGACAGGATGATTTGCCCCTCTGTGCCCGAATTTCAGTTTATATGTCTCGCCGCCAAACGCCAACCCCAGCATCTGGTGTCCGAGGCATATGCCGAACATCGGAAGCTTCTGGTTTACGTTTGATATATGTATTATCAGCTGCCTTACGGTTTCTATGACATTCCTGACAGCCGCGGGATCTCCCGGACCGTTTGAAAGCAGTATTCCGTTCGGATAATTGCTTATAATATCTTTCGCGCTCGCGCTCGCCGGGAATACAAGAACTTTGCAGTTCCTTATGAAAAGTTCCCTCAATATATTGCGTTTGCACCCGCAGTCTATCACCGCGACCGTGTATTTTTTTTCGTTTTTAGCATCTTCGGTGTATTTATACATACCGGCGCACGTGACTTCCTGAACAAGGTCGCGCCCTGCCAGCCCGGCTGAATTTTTCGCCTTTTCAACAAGTTTTTTCGGGTCGTGCTCCGTCGTCGAGATCACAGCCCTCATCGCGCCGGCTTCCCTGATATGCCTCGTCAGCGCCCGCGTGTCAACGTCTTCAAGCGCGACTATGCCGTTGACCAGCAGGAATTCGTGGAGCGATTCCTTCGAGCGCCAGTTGGAGACAACCTTGCTGTGCTCGCGAACGACAAAACCGCGGCAGAACGGCTTGGATGATTCCATGTCTTCCGGGTTTATTCCGTAGTTTCCGATGTGAGGATAGGTCATGCAGACGATTTGCCCGCAGTAGGACGGATCGGTGAGTATTTCCTGGTAGCCTGTTATGCTGGTGTTAAAAACTATCTCGCCTTCGCTTTCAGAATCCGCTCCGAAAGATCTTCCTGTATAATACACGCCGGATTCCAGCGCGAGAATTCCCTTTTTCATATATAACTCTCAGGATTACACGGATTTTTAACAAAGATTTCACAGTTGTGTCAGATTCCATAAAGTCTTATCCTGTAATCCAAACAAAATCTGTGTAATCGTCGTCTACCATAGTTTATTCGTCCCTACGGTAATAGTCTCTTCTCTTTTGCGGCCGAGAGAAATAATATCTATCGGCGCGCCCGTCAATTCTTCAAGTCTCCTGACGTAACGTTTCACGTTCAACGGCAGGTCCTTAAACCTGGTTATGCCCCTGATAGATTCCTTGAAACCGGGCATCTCTTCATAAACGGGGACACAACCTTTCTGCATCGCCCTTGACGCAGGAAATTCTTTTACTATCTTGCCTTTATATTTATACGCGACACATATTCTAATTGTGCCTATTCCTTCAAGGCAGTCAAGTTTTGTAAGTACAAGCGAAGTTATCCCGTTTACCCTGACGCTGTGGCGGACGACAACCGCGTCAAACCATCCGCAACGCCTCGGCCTGCCGGTAGTGGCTCCGTATTCCTGGCCTTTTTCCCTGAGAAAACTGCCTATATTGTCTTTAAGTTCCGTGGGGAACGGACCTTCGCCGACGCGGGTGGTGTATGCTTTAACGACGCCCAGCACTTTATCGATTTTTGTCGGGCCCACGCCTGCCCCGACGCACGCGCCGCCCGAAACCGGGTTAGAAGACGTTACGTAGGGATACGTGCCGAAATCCAGGTCAAGCATCGTGCCCTGCGCGCTCTCAAAAAGAATGTTCTTCTTTTCGTTTATCGCTTTATCCAGAACCATTGAAGTGTTGGCAGTGAAATTCCGCAAGAATCTGCTCAATCGCGGGTAATCCGCAAGTATCTGTTTCCTTACTTTATTTACGGAAACTATCTTGCTGAGAAGAGGTGTTTTTTCTTTCAAGTTCCGCTCAAGCAGGTCAAGAAAAACCTTCTTGTCCAGATAATCAACTACGCGAATGCCTATGCGCGTGACCTTATCGGCGTAAGCCGGGCCTATGCCGCGCTTCGTGGTACCTATTCTTATCTTACCTTTTTCGCGGAGTTCATCCAGATATTTATGGTAGGGCAGTATCAGGTGAGTTGATTCACTGATAAAAAAACGCCCCTTGACTTTAATTTTCTTGCTCAAAAGAAGGTTGTATTCATCAAAGAGTATATTGGGGTCCAGCACGACGCCGTTCGTGATAAGGCATTTTTTGCCAGCGAAGAGAACTCCGGAAGGTATCAGGTGGAGCACAAAAGGTTTGTTTTCGAAGATTATCGTGTGGCCGGCGTTGTTTCCGCCCTGGTATCTTACGATATAATCAGATTCTTTTGACAGATAATGAACTACTTTGCCCTTTCCTTCATCCCCCCACTGCGTGCCAATGACGACTAAGACAGACATGATTGATCCTTCTAACTACCGTATTCCGTCGTTCGTATTTCGTATTTCGTTTACGACTTAACTAATGTACCTATGGACTTATGAACTAATGAACACCGTTCTTAAGGAGCGCTCCCACGGGGATTTGAACCCCGGTCGCAGCCTTGAAAGGGCTGTGTCCTAGACCCCTAGACGATGAGAGCATTTTTCATTTAACAGTTATCATTTACCAATTAGCAATTAAAGATTTTGGTTCCCTGATAATTGCTCATTGCTAATTGTTCATTGAAGTGAGCCCGGTGTCCGCCGCGGCGGAAACGCACGACGCGGCCGACTTATCGACCTGCTCTACCGTGCATCTCCTTCAAATACTTATTGGCTCATTTTGTAAATGAGCCCGGTGCGATTCGAACGCACGACGCGGCCGACTTATCGGCCTGCTCTACCACACTCAGGCTTAATACATATTGACTCATTATTTAAATGAGCCCTGTGTCCGCCGCGGCGGAAACGCACGACACGGCCGACTTATCGGCCTGCTCTACCACACTCAGGCTTAATACATATTGACTCATTATTTAAATGAGCCCGGTGCGATTCGAACGCACGACGCCCTGCTTAAAAGGCAGGTGCTCTACCAACTGAGCTACGGGCCCGTCATGGACGGAAAATTATTTTATCCCTGTTTTCCGTCGAGAAATCGAAAGAACCGCGAAATTCCTGACAACTCCTGAAAACTGCTGAAACCCCAAAAATCACTACGTTTTAGCTACAACAGCAGAAAAATAGCAGAAGTTTTTGTCTCAAACCTTTGGTATTCTACTAAATGAACACCCTTTTGTCAATCGACGCACCTTTCATTGCCCTAAATCCGTCATCCCCGATGTCTAAATCGGGGAGCCATGTTAAAAGGTGGCCCACAATAGCGGATATAGTGGTATTCCGGCCTGTTGCTACAATATATTGTGCTTCTATCCCAAAAAAAATCGCTCTGTGATACCTGATGCTTTTGTTGGTATCACCAAGCGACTAACCAATTGTCTTAATTACAGTCAGCGTCGCCTTAACTTACGATCGTATTATACAAATTTAGGAGGGTTTCCGCAAACAGAATTTACCAACTTTTTAAGACGTAATATAGAAATTGAAGCAATCAATTAACAAAGTTAAAGAAGCCAGACTCAATATTTCTGAATAGTTGGACACATTGTTGTAATATTTAATAAACTTATATATAGAACTTAAAATTTGGTCTTCTCTCTTTCACTGTAGGATTTGATACTAGTATTTCGCCTACGGCATCAGAAAAGGCAACAGTTACAGGTTCGGAATCTCCGAGTTTACAGGCATTATAGTTTAGTTTAGTCAAACTTAGTATATCTTTCGCTACTTTCTCTATATCTCTCTCACCATGTTCGATATCAATCCGTAATGGAACAGGCACATCCCACCCATCATACGTAGCAAGACGTTGTTTAAATCCCGATGCCCAGAGATAGCATGTCTTTTCATTAATTTTTAAAAATGAACCACGTATAACTGGCCATTCACCTTCCCTATATAACCTGACACCAAATCTTTCTTGTCGGACTCTTACGCCTGCCAATTTTATGCCCTTTGGACAGGCTTCTAAATATCCTGAATATTCTTCACTATCAATCGTTGAGCGAGAGTGTAAAAATATTTCTTTCAATTCTTTCCCTTCAAGGTCTTTGTAAGTATTTAAGACACCTTCTAAAAGTTTTTTGGCAGAATCCTTTTTTAGATGAAACTGATGTTTTTCGGGAGAATACCAGGGACCATATTCTCCCAAGAATACTATGCCATCACCAGAATCAAGAAACATTTGCGCAGCACAACAGGCAGTGCGAGGACCATCTGTCGTTCTACGAAAAGCAATACCTATATAGCATACTCCTTCTCTTGCAGATGGTAATCTCCAAGGCTTTCCACCTGCTTTATAATATAAGGTAGTCCCCAAATTCCATGCTCTGTCTGTAAGATAAGTTAGATTTCTTTCTTCTATTTCCGCAACAGCTCCACCACGTAGTGTAGATTCCTGAATAATTTGCAGAGGAATACCATACTGCATTGCCCTTGCTTTTAACTGCCTTCTAAAGTCAATTGATAACAGATATTGCTCTGGCTCATACAATTCAAAGAAATCTAAATTTCCCGCAGCTCTTAGGACTTTCTCTTTTTTAGATATTTTATGGCCAATGCCATCCTTTATGTGAGACTGCGTACGACAAGTATGAAAAACCATATCTGGGACAACACATATCATGCAAGCAAAAGATTCATCTTTTTTTTGAATTGCTTCAAATCCTTTCAAATATAAGTTAACTACTTCAAATACACGCTTATTCGGATCATTCAAATGTGTAGCTGTAGCAAGTTCTTTAGAATCAACTTCAAAAGCACAAACAGGTTCTTTCATTTCACACAAAAAAGCCGCAGAATATCCAGGAAAAGGCGGCCAAATTCTAGTATTTTGATCTAATTCAGGAGAAATGGGTCCTGAGATTTGCGTAACCCACTTTTGTAACGCGTCGATACCCAAACGTGTCCCTACAACACCATATGAGATTACCTTTGGATGAGATGACATATCGGAATCATAAGGGCCAAAAAGTGTTAACCCATCATGTGGATCTTCCACCATTTGTCCATAACGGAATTGGAGTTTAGGCTCCTGAAGTATTTTCAAATCATTCATTTTCTACTACTCCATCGATCAGAATATCATCACCTGAAATATCGGATTCGCCAATATCTGAGGATTCAGACGCTCCCTTTCGCAATGTAATTTCATTTATGCCATATGGTGCCCCTACTTTAAATAAATTGCTATATATTACTACTTTTTCTTCATTTGTTTTACCAATTTCAATTTTACCATTTCCATCTGACAGAAAACTACATATCCCGATATGGCGCATTAGCCATTGCTTATTTTTCCAACCTCGACTTACTTTTTTTCTGCGAGAAGCGGCTGAACGTTGCTTAAATGCGTTTCCAAGTGAATCTACAATAAAAAGTCTTACATTAACCTGCACTACATAATTATCTACCAAGTCTCTCCTAACCCATAACTCTGGAGAAAAGTGGTAATTATATTTTTGCTGTTTATCCTTTCCTACCCACGACGAACGTTCACCTGTTACCTGCAGTCTTCTATTTTTCCCATCATAACTAACAAATTTTAACCAATTTCCGTCAAGCAATCCTTTTGGAAAATAAAACTGCATTTTATCTACTATTTGCAGTCCTTTTTCATACATTTTCATTTTAATACATTTATTTAATAAGATAACCGCTAAATTACTACTATCAATTCCGTCAACTGTTTTAACGGTTTCCCATGCTGTCTCACCGCAAGGTTTAATCTCCACATTTTGGATCAAATCTGATGGAGGTACTTGGAAAGAAAGAACCTTACGTCTTATGCGGGCATCTGTATGAAATGCCCACTTCATCTCAGCTGCTCGCATTTCTTCCCATGATAATTGACGGTTCAATTCAAAGTGTTTGATAATCTTGGGTATTTGTTCTATTGGCAAACAGTTTAAATACAAATTTTCTGGCGTCTGATTTATTGCACTTTTTGGCAAATATGCTTCAATTGCCGCTTCCATTCCGGCTTTCAAAAGAGGGCGTGGAGCTTCCAAACTCTGAAGTTTCCTTAGTAATTGATTTAATCCATCTGCCCAACTCTTGTTGAAAGGTATATATGTCAGGTCTGTTGTCATCCAATCAAGTTCAGTCGCTTTTAATCCGTCAACATTGATAGGGATAAGAAAATCTATTTTTCGGTCTTTGCTTATCTTTATAGCCAGCGTACGTTCTTTGAGGGGATTTGGTTTAGATATTGAATTGCGAGAAAGAAGAGCTACTAGGCGAAAGGTTCTATTTTTGATTGCATCATCTATTTCTACAGGGAATGATTCTCCTCCAAGTAATTTAAAATGGTCACACCATACACTATATCCAGCTATAGTTAACTTGAGCGTAAGCCATTCAGCCAGAGACCAATCTTCTTCGGCATAGCTGATAAATATATGATCTTGTTGCTGCATTTTGGACTCCATATATTTTTCGGGGTATAAGGCTTTATATACAAATATCCACTAACATAATTATTCTCTTTTGTGTGTAGGGTCAGGAGTTGGCGCAGTAGTTTAGGCTATGCCTATCTGTTTCTGTCCCTTTCGTCTGACAGTGCCTCATTAGCGTAACCATGCCCCGTTTCCAACTCCTGCCACATCAAACCGTACGTGAGGTTTACCTCATA
>JBDRNC010000019.1:0-28478 GCA_043811535.1 Elusimicrobiota bacterium | reverse complement strand
CAGGCGCCGTACCAGAACTATCAGCTGTTTCAGTAATCAGGACAGTGTTCAGCGTATCATCTTCGCCATATTTTACAGACAGAATAAACTTTGGGAGAATAAACCCCTTAAACAAATTACACACAAATCTTGACATTACCGCTACAGCAATTAACAATTAGTTATTAGTAATCCAAACAGATTATGGATATAAATTCCTCAATATATTTGTGTATGTTTCCAGGTCATCCGGGCTGAACAGCACGAATCTGACCTCTTTTAAAGCGCCGTTCTTCCTGACAAAATCTACTACGGTTGAAACCGCTATTTTTGCCGCGTTGCCTACGGGATAATTGTAGGCGCCTGTGCTTATGGAAGGAAATGAAATTGAGCTGATACTGTTTTCACGCGCCAGTTCAAGACAGCTGTCATAAGCGCTTGCCAGCACCCTGTCTTCCTCTTCCCTTCCGCCTTTCCAGACCGGTCCGACCGTGTGAATCACGTATCGCGCCTTAAGGTTTCCGCCCGATGTTATTACGGCTTTCCCGGCCGATAGCCGGCCGATTTCCTGAATTATCTTAATGCACTCTTCAAGGATCTTCGGCCCTCCCGCGCGGTGTATAGCGCCGTCAACTCCCCCGCCACCCATAAGAGAGCTGTTGGCCGCGTTGACTATGGCCGCCGTTTCCTGCTGGGTAATGTCGCCCTTAATGAGCGTGAGTTTAGTTTTGTTTATCAGAGTCTGGATCATTTAAATACAGTGATTAGTGACCAGTGAACAGTGACTAGGCAGAAAATCGCAGTTCGCTGACTCTTTCTTAAGTTCTGTCTTATCAGTTCTGTCATCTCTTTTTGTCTTCGTTTTCGAGTATTTCTATGAATATCTCAACGAGCCAGGGGTTGAACTGCGTGTCTTTTTTGCGCCTCAGCTCTTCCATCGCTTTCTTTTTGCTCATCGCGGGCCTGTATGCCCTTGTTGAAGTCATTGCGTCATAGGCGTCCGCGACAGAAACCACCTGGGCGAGCACGCTGATGCTGTCGCCCGCAAGTTTATCAGGATACCCGGTGCCGTCGAACTTCTCATGGTGTCTTCTGGTGACCGTAAGCATCTCTTCCTGAAGAAAAACCGGCCTCAGTATCTCTTCTCCGACAACCGGGTGTCTTACGATCTTTTTCCATTCTTTGTCGGTCAGTTTGCCTTTCTTGTTGAGTATGTCCGCCTCGATGCCGAGCTTCCCTATGTCATGCAGAAGAGCGGCTTCCTTGAGAAAATCAATGCGTTCTTTTGAAAATCCGAGCTTGACCGCTATCTTTTCCGTGTAGGCGGCGACGCGCTCAGAATGGCCTTTCGTGTATTCATCCTTTTCTTCAAGAACTCTTATCAGCGCCTGCGCGACTTTGTAAAAATAGTTCCTGAGGTTATCACGCGACTCTTTCAGCGTGTCCGACATCCTGTTCAAAGCTGCGGCAAGCTCCAGTATCTCATCCGGGCCGTCTATATCCACGTGGTATTCAAGGTTATGATTCACGATGCTTCTTGTGCCTTCCACAAGGCGTTTTACCGGATCGGCGATGCCCTTTGAGATTATTATTCCCAGGAAAACAGATATCAGGATCCCTATGAAAAGCACTAACCATGTCCTTTTCCAGAGCTCATTTCTGGCGAGATACACGTCATCCGCCGAAATATCCACACCGAGAACCGCCACCGTCTTTCCCGCGTCGTTCCTTACCGGCGCGTAGCCGGAAAGCAGCGCGCCCCATTCATCCGTGTCGATTTTTTTGTCCGCGGCGGGGCCGTCGTAGGCTTTCAGCATCTCGGGGAAACGTTTCGCGTCGTACTTGTCGCCCGGCAGCGAGCTCAATCCCTTTTTTACGTCTTCCTCGCTCATTGTCGGGTCAACCACGAACTGCCATGTTCCGGGAGCGTCTGTCCTGGTCATTACATAGATATATTTGATCGTCGGATTGAGTTTTCTGACCTTATCAAGTTTTTCCGAGATTATCCTGTATGCGCGTGTTTTTTCGCCGGCGTGCGTGAGAGGTATCTGCGAGAGAAGACCCGGGTCCACAAGCAGGGCGGATGTCTGCGCGATCACCATAAGCTCTTTTCTCAACTGTTCGAATTGCGAATCAAGCGCGAATTTTGATATCAGCAGATTGCTGACGACCCCGCAGAAAAGCATCGAAAGGATAAGGACCAGCGTTATTCTGGCCCTGAAAGTTCCTAACACGAATTTAATCATATTCATACTTAACTCCATAACAGACAGCTATTAGCAATTAGCGATTGGCAATCAGTGTGAAACGAAGACTTAACTGCCTTTGACCAATTGCTAATGGCAAATGGTTAATTGCCGATTATAGGCTAATGGCTAACAGCAAATTGCTGATTATAGTCTAATCGCTAATGGCTAATCGCCAATGGCTGCCGTCAAAACTCAAACGGCGAATCACCCGAAGTCATGTGCCCCGTCTGGATTATCTCTTCTATCTTATACGTTCCCAGTTTCCTTGCTTTCAGGAACCCGTCCCACGCCGCTTCCGCGAGGCGGCCGGATTCTCTCAAGTCAAAAAGCCATTGGTCCGTAAATTCCACGGGACCCGGAGGGATGATTCCCGCATGCACGCTCATCAGCCAGTCCCTGTTCAGATTCTCGTGCGAGCCGACCGACGGCGCGAACACTATAGGGATACCGAGAGCGCAGTAAAAAGAGAGCTCGCTCGGTTTCGTCCAGAGAACATCAGTTTCGCGGAGCACAAAGTTGAATTTCTCAAAATACTTATTAATATCGTTGTCGTGAATTATTTTTATCCCGGTTCCCAGATAACCTGAAAGCTTCAGCGAATCAATATATCCCAGGAAAGTTTTCGCGGTCTCCTGCCTTGTTCCGGCGGAAAGGTTAAGCCTTATCCTGCCGTCAATAATCTTTACTTTAAGGCTTTTCAGTATCTTGTACGCTATTTCGGAATGCACGCCCGCTCCGCCCACGGCAAACGTCAGCGTGAAACAGTCCTCTCTTTCCCGGGGCACAGAATCCTTGCCAAGCATGTTAAGCGAGCTTTTGCTGTGGAACTTGAAGAACCTGTCGTTGGGATCAAGCCTTAAGAGCCTCTTAAAAAGGTCGTCCTTGAGTATCTCCAGTTTCTTTTTATCGCCTATGTTTTCCTTGGGCAGCGGGAAACCCGTGAGATGGATATTTTCCTCCGGCACGCCGTAAAGCATCAGGCGCCTTTTAACCTGCGAGCACGGGGCAAGATACTTTATCTGGCTTTCGGACGGCTTTTCGGGCACCCATACCCTGTTGATATCGGCGTCGCAGATCACAAGATAGTTTTCCTTGATCCTTTCATTCATGTCCGCCGCTATCGCAGTCGCGTAGAAGGTGTTTATCATGGGGATGTTCTTTGACTCCACTGTTTTTACGACTGCGGAACACAGCCGGCGGTCCTTTATCAGCGAGTTAAGGTATTTTGAACCCCATGTGGGGTTGGAAAGGTCCCTCATCGGATAATAAGGCTGTATTGACTGTATCGCGAGCATTGAATTGGAAAGGATCCTGCCGACAACGGGAATGGCTTCGGCCTTCGCCATGAAATAGTAAGTATTTTTTATCCTTTTCCAGAGTTTGGCTTCTTCGGTAGAAGTGTAGGGGCTCTTTTCGTCGATCACTATGTATTCGTAAGCCATGTCGCGCAGGGGATACGCGGCGCGGACGTGGCCCAATCCCATAACGACCGATACCACCCATGCCTTTCTTTTTTCCGCAGTCTTAATGTGGTGAGATTTGTTTGTCATGCTGTTCGAGAAGTCAACTGTTGAATATCCTGCTTTTTTCGCCTATCCTTATTTTCCATCCCCGCCAGTTCACGTTTGAAGAAAAGAACGGCACGATATAAATAAAGAACATCAGGATGTCTTTCAATATCATGCAAAAAGGATACGCGAGTATGATCCACGGTTTTTTCCTGTCGGTTGTATTTACCGAAAATAGATTAACGTATTCCAGGAATGTTTTGCACACGACTACCGCCAGCAACAGCTTGAATCCCCTTGCCCCCGTGAACGGCAGGAAAATAAGCGCGATCGCGATGGGATTCGCGAGAATTTCCAGGCAGAAGAAAAACCTGTCGATATGGAACCTGAGTTTCGCCCATCTCGTCATCCTGCTGAGGAAACTCGCCACCGTGCTGTGGCTGTTATAATTCGTCACCCACGTGAAATTCGTGGAGATCGGTATGTTCTTGCGGGTATATGTCTCGCCCATGATATAATCTTCGGCCAGGTACTCCCTGAAAGCCTCGAAACCGCCGAGTGCGTCAAGCGTCTCCTTCTCTATCAGCATCGATTTTCCGACTATAATCTGCCGGTTGAGGTATTTCCACGCGCCGATGATGTTTCCGGAAACAAAATAGTTAAGGTATGAATTCTCTATTATGCTGCCGACGGTCCTGCTGCCTATTCCCCTGATAGGCGAAAACACGATCTTGGCGTTCCTTTCAAAATACTCGCAGACCAGTTTTTTTAAAGTATCTTTTTCAACCCTGATGTTCGAATCTGACACCCAGTACAGCTTGCCGGACGACTCCCTTGCCATCACGCACAACATCTCTACTTTTGGATTAAGAAAATTATTCAGCTTCCTTTCAAGCTTGGCTTCAATGATCTTCGTAACTACATTCGGATGTTTTTCCCTGAATTTTATTATCAACTGATGTATCTCTTCGTTGAAGCCGTCAAAACAGAAGATTATTTCATAGTCGGGATAATCCAATTGGTAAAAACTCTCCAGATTCCTCGCCATGCCGTCATCCATGAACTTGACGGGTTTCAGTATGCTGACTTTCGGGAAATCAGCGATCTTTTCCGGGCGTGTTTTTGAGCCCTTTTGGAATATCATGGTTAAAAACGCGAAATTCGCCAGAAGTATAAAAGAAACGGCGGTTATTGAAAGTAGAAAATAAAAGGCCATGTTATGATTTTTTTTCTTCTTTTTCGGCGAGTGCCTGCGCAACCATACGCAGAAAATCCTTAAGATTGAAAGGTTTCGTCATAAAAAGCGCGCCGCGAAGCTCCTGCTGCATCTGCTGCTCATTTTCTTTTTCCACAAATCCGGTGAGAATCATGATTGGGATATCTCTCGTTTCCGTGTCGAGTTTTAAATATGACGCGACCCTTACCCCGTCCATACCCGGCATAAGGACGTCAAGTATCGCGAGGTCCGGCTTGTACAGTTTCGCCAGTTCCAAGGCCTCATTGCCGTCATGCGTCACTACAACATCGTATCCCTGGCCTTCCAGCCCGCTCTTCATGACTTCAGTGACGGCGCGGTCGTCGTCCGCCACGAGTATCTTCTTCTTATTTTCCAAAGCGGCTCCTTATCATCTGTAATACATTTCGATGATTTTTATATCCGGATGATGGTAACGTTTTCTTTTCTCTGTCTTTTTTCCGTATTGTATCGCTTCCACGGGGCACCATTGCAGGCAAGCCATGCACTGCTCGCATTTATGGTTCCAAACGGGTCTGCTGTTTTCAAGTTTAATGTTGCCGGCCGGGCAAACCTTATAGCAGATCCCACAGCCATTGCATTTATCCTGAACCCGGAAATTCTTGTCGGCTCCGCGCATGTGGGATATGCCTGCATTATACAGTATAGATGAAAAAAATAAATTTGCAAGGAAGTTGCTTTTCTCGACCGGCCCGGGTTTTGCGTCTTTCACCGCCTCAGCGATGATCTTTGTCTTTTCCCCGGCGCCCGCGAATTGAAGATTCTGCTTTGCCTCCGGGATCGCGCCGTACATGGGAGTGTAATTCCCGGGCATCTTTATCCCGTATCCCGCCGACAGTTTCATACCCTTGTTTTTAAGTAGACGGGCAAGCTGAACAAGCGTCCCAGCCGGGAATCCCCCGTATGTCACCACGCCAAAGATATATTTATCCTTTGCGGCTTTCATTTTTTTAACGAAGTCCGCAACAATAAGCGGCATGCCCCACACATATACCGGAAAGACTATGCCTATCCTGTCAGCCGAAAGATCCGCTTCCTCGTTAATCACTTTAGGAATAGGGATAAGCTCGGCGTTTCCGATCAGGGCAGATATCTCCTTTGCCACTTTAAAAGAATTCCCAGTCCCCGAAAAATAATATATTGTCGTTTGCATCCAAACCCCTTTATCAATTGCAAAAAACAGCCATTTGCTCCCCGATGTTCCCGGGGGAGCAAATGGATCTATCTGGTCTGCAAGCCTTGTTAGTTCTACTTCTTTCCGGTTATCTTGAAAACCTTTGTGCCGCAGTCCGGGCAAACACCGGTTAGAGCTTTCATTCCGTTCTTAAGAACTACCTCTTTAGCATCCTGTATTTCCACCTGCTTCTTGCACTTCATGCATCTTCCTTGCGCCATAACTTAATCCTCCTTTTGTATTTTTTGTAAACTTGAGTCAATTGAAAACCTTTAGAAAAAGTACATCCATATGCCGTACAACGCGTGCCCCAACACCAGCGCCAGTGTTATATAGGCGAATATCTTGTGCTTCTTCATCCCGTATTTCCCCGTATTCATTCCATAGAAAGCAGTCAGTACCAATGAAATTAATGCCGCGATGCCGCCCCATATGTACAAAGGTATGCCGAAAATATACGACATTATTTCTTTTCCTTTATCATTTCTTTTTCACTAATGACTGCCGGATCTAAAAGACCGCCCTCAAGAACCCCGATCTTGACGGCTTTATTCATCACTTTCTTGGTTCTATGGAACGGCGGGGCTTTCGCGAATTCTTCGGTCAAATCGTTGCCGGCCTTTAGGCCGTGCTTATGCTCCCCGCCTTTCCAGGCAGGTATAGCGCTCACGTCATAAACAATTCCGTCAACGGCGACATATGGCGGATTCCCGTTCTTTCCGTTGAATTTCTTAAGCTGTTCCGGGGGTATCACAAGTTTTTTCCAGTCGTCAAGAGGGTATTTTTTTATTACTTTTTTCGCGGTTTTCTTTTCATCGGGGGCTTTCGTGGCCGCCTTTGCATCTTCCGCCGCAAAAACCCCGGAAACGAAAAGAAACAAAACGGTTAAAATTACTGCGATTTTCGGCATAATACCTCCGGCAATTCCAGAAAAGGTTCATGCAGTTTTCTTAAGGCAGGCCAAGATCTTTTTCCACTGTTCCAGCTTGCGGGACGCCGTAATGGTATTGGCCGGGCTTGTGGAAGGTAATTTTATCAATTTTTGAGGAAAATTTCCAGCATTATATTGTTTTTTAATAAATCTCTCGGGCGCGCTTCCGTTAAACGCCACGAATTTGACGCTTTTATGTTTCTTCAGGAAATCGCCTATTCTGTTGGGCCTTTCATTCCTTATGTCCGAATCCGATGAGCTTCTTTCTCTTGAGCACTCGCGGAGCACATCCCAAAGCGCGATACGCTGCTTCTTTAAAAGCGCCTTTTTGACTCGGTAGGAATCGTTCTGGGTTATTCCGAACAACTTGAAAATTATCTTCCAGAACGAATTTTGCGGGTGCCCGTAATACTGCCGCTTCTTCAAAGACATCGCGCCCGGCATCGTGCCGAGTATGAGAACACGGGGATTCTTGCCAACTATGGGCTTGAAAGAGTGAATCATAATTAATTGCTAAATGGCTTCATGGCTAAATGGCCGAAAGACTTTCAACCGTTTAGCCATTCGACAATTTAGCCATGAAGTTCTTTTATCTTTTTAATCTTTCAATTCGCTGTAAAACAGGCGGATGACTGTAATCAAGGAATACCTTCAACGGATGCGGCGTCAGGTTTGAAAGATTGTCAACGCTTAATTTTTTCATGGCATTAATGAATGCCTCTCTTTTGCCGGAACTTGCCGCGGCAAAATCGTCCGCTTCGTATTCCCATTTCCTTGAAAATACGTTCGCTATGACCGAAATCAACGAGTTTATCGGCGAATACAGAAAACCAAAAAATATTATGCTCGCGTAAATCGAAATGTTTTCCATCCTGAACGCCGCGAAAAGGCCGGGATTATTCATGAACATGGAAAGTATGAAAAACATGAGCCCCGAAGACAAAAACGAAACGAGCAAGGATTTGGCGATATGTCTTTTCTTGAAGTGGCCAACTTCATGGGCAAGTATGGAAACGAGCTCGTCAACGGTGTGTTTCGCGATAAGGGTGTCGAACAGCGCGATTCTTTTAAATCTCCCGAATCCGGTAAAAAAGGCGTTTGCCTTGGTAGAACGTTTTGACCCGTCCATCTTATAAATGCCCGCCAGCTTGAAACCCTGGCTGTCCGCGTAACGCTGAAGGGAATCCCTAAGCTCCCCTTCTTCCAGCGGCACAAATTTGTTGAACAGCGGCATAATCGTAACGGGAGCGATGAAAACAATGAATATTTCAAAAAGCGCGACCGCGATCCAGCAGTAGACCCACGCAAACCCTCCGGCCGCCATGAAGAACCACAATATCAGGGCGAAAACCAGTCCGCCGATAACAGCTGAAAGCGCCCATGACTTGATTATATCCAGGATGAAGGTCTTTACGGTTGTCTTGTTGAAACCGTACTTTTCCTCTATGCCGAATGTATGGTGCGCAGAAAACGGGATCTTCAGGATTTGCGCCGCGCCCAGCAGCAGACCCGCGAATATCAGACCCGTTGCTATTTCACCGTATCCGAAACCCCTGGCAATCCTATCGGCGAAATTGAAACCGCCCAGTATGATGAACGGGAGCTCAATGCAGGCGAACATACCGGATGTCAGAAGGCCGAAATCAGTGTTCTCTTTCAGATACGCCTGCGCCTTCGCGTACTTATCGCCGTCATAAAATCCCTTGAATTCCTCCGGAAGGCCGGGAACGGCGCTGCTGACGTTGAGTTTGTCAACAATAAAGGAAAAAATATAACCGGCAGTTATAATGGCAAGCACTAGCAGCAGATATAGATTAATTGGTTCCTCCGTAAGAGACTGTGTCATGACTTGCTTTCGAAGCGAAAATTTAGATTTTTGAGCGAACTGGCATTTTTGCGAAAGGGGCATGTCTGACGAAAGATATGTAACTTGAGCAAAAGTGCCGGTGTAGCCAAAAAGCTAAATTTGCAGCCGAAATGGAGTTATGACATAGTCTCTTGGCCGGAAAGGAGAGAGAAATCACCGGCGAACTTGCTGATCCATTCCTTTGCGGCTTCATTAAATGAAAGCTGCCGCCCTTCTTTTTCAAAAACTTCCTGCCGGTAATCTTCTATCCGGCAGATCTGGCTGTAGATCTTGGCCTTGAACACGTCGGACGCTTCACTGAATTTTATCCCTATATCGTACGCTCCGCTTTTCTGCTCGCACCAGACAACTTCGCCCTTCATCGCGAATATCGTCCTGCGCATAGGAATGTTGATATTTATCAGCCTGCCTTTCGGAATCAAGAAATCGAATCTGAAAGACAGCCCGTCGATGCTGATATTATTGAGGCACTCTTTTGAAATATTGAAGTTCTTTCCGATCTCCAACTCTATCTCTATCGGAACTTCCGGCTGGTATCTTGCGCTCTTTCTCCTGTTGATGGCTTGGGCCATTGCTCACACTCCAAGAAATTTGAAATATGCCGCTTCAAGTTTTATAAAATTGCCGGCTTTGAAATACTTCCTGACCATTGGGAACAGCTCGGCGTCTTCCTTCTGCGCGTGAGGGATCAGTTTCTCCATGAGCCTGCCGGCAACATCCGCGACCCGCTCGCGCGTGGACTTGTTCGGATTCTTTGAATGTTCTTCCATGGCGCCGTCGAGCTGAGCGATAATCTCTAAAATGGGCTTGTGCTCGTTCTCTATCTCGGCGATTTTCCCCTGGTCTTCTTTGGGCACTATCTTTTTCATCTCCGGAAAAAGGACTTTCTCTTCAAGCTCAAAATGTTGTTTAACTTCCTTGTTAAAAAATACCTGGATTTTAGGGACGTTATCCCAGAAAAAAGCATCGTTGTTAATGCTTGCCGCGAGTTTCGCCAGCAGGTCCTTCTTTTCAAAGACTTCCCTGTGCCCCGCGATCAGATTTTCGATCACATCCATGAAATCACCTCTATGAGATTGTTGAAAAACTCAACAATCTCTGATTACACCGATTTTACTAAAAGATTACACAGATTAAGAATATGAAATTATTCGTGAACAGTCAACTAACGTCAGCTATTAGCTATTAGCAATTGGCAATTAGGAAACTACATACCAACTAATTGCTAATGGCAAATGGCTAATTGCTTATGATAAACCTGTATTTTTCTATCAATCTATCCGGGTGATACGACATCTTGGCTTTTCTGAGGCCCTCCAGTCCGAGGTCTTCTTCCCTGTTCACGTAGTCAATATTTTCGCCAAGAGTCGAGCTAAAATAGTTGTTTATGGCCTGGTAGGCGCCCTTATGGTCCAGTCTTGCCTTCTCGAAATGCACAACCGCGGCGTTGTAACAGCCTTTTTTGTAAAGGAAATTCCCGACCACCGTCCCGATCGTGCCGGCGATGACCTGCCCGCTGGAAATCAAAAGCCCGCCCGTGAGGCCGAGCGGAACAAAATTCTTCACCATCCTTTCAATAACCTTATAATCGGTCTTGCTGCCGTCCGTTTCCAGCAGCTTGTACACAAGATGGAGGTTATTTTCCGACAGCGGTTCATACGCTCCGCTGTATTTCCTCTGGAACTGCTTTATAAGGTTCCTTTTAGCCGAATATTTCTGGCCGGGAAGCCGGGCCAGATTATCCCTTTTGTACATGTAATCGGAATAATCCCTTTCCTGCGCGGGCGCGTAAGCGTCCTTTTTCATGTATTTCAGGTATAATTCCGGGACGAACCTGAATTCCGCGCCGAGCCCGTGTTTGGAACAGAAATCTCCGATACATTGCGCCGCCGAAGCGAACGCCGGCCCGAAATCCGCGGCGTTGATCTTCCCATCCAGCAGCAACGGCGGCAGAAAAATATATTTATCATCTTCCCTGTAGTGAATGAGCAGAAATCTGTCAACCGCGCTTATCCTGTACGGGTATATATCCTGCCATGAAAAAAGGTTTGTGAAAACCAGGTCGGATACCGAAGGCGGAAGGTTACGGTAAGCCGCTTCGAAAATGCCGCGGCTTTCAAGTTCTATCTTCGAGGAATGCGGAAATTCTTTTAACATGCGCTAAACCCGAACACTATTCGCTGCCCAGCCTTGTAAGGTAGCCCTTGTCCCTGACTATTCTCCATATCCAATTAAAGAAAATGATCGCAAGCGCGAGATAAACGAGATTAAGCAGGAAAGCCTTCAGCATTATGCTTGGAATGAACTGCTTGTTCAGGATTATCTCCCGCAGTTCGGTAAAAACGTACGTGGGCGGCAAAACCTTGGAAACATATTGAAAAGCCTTGGGAAGCGTTTCGACCGGATAAAACACGCCGATGAACGGCTGCACAAGGAACGCGAGCCCCCACGCGAGCATTTCGCCGGCCTGCCCGAAACGGATGATAAGAGCGGTCGTAACTATTCCCAGCGACCAGCCGAAGACAAGCAAATTGAATATTGCGGGTATGAGCGCGAAACCAAGGGAAAAATAATTGAAATCGTACAGCCAGAAAGCCATTACGGCCATGAAAGATATGGTGATGAAATGCTTGAGCATCCCGTAAGTTATCGAACTGATAAGGAATTCCGTGGATGTCAGGGGCGACACAAAGAGGTTTAAAATATTTCTGGCCCAGATGTCTTCAAGAAAAGTTATCGTGATAGACTGCTGGGCGCGGAAAAGAATATCCCATGATATGAGCGCGCCGATAAACAGAACGACGAAATTGACTCCCGACTGGGTGTTCGCGTTGAGGTAAACCGTGGTGTATCCCCAGACAAGCAGGTCAATCAAAGGCCAGTAGAAAAGGTCCATCCACCGCGCGAAACTTTTCGGCAGCAGGAACAGGTGCCTCATGATAGAGCCGCTGATACGGCTTATGAATCCGCTTATCTGATCTTTTCCCATAGTTTTCCAATCAAATATTAATTTGGATAATAAATTGGCGCTCCGATATATTACTTGTGTAATGCGGAATGTTTAAAGTGTAATGAATCTATATTCAAATAATGCGATGCCGTTTAATTACACATTTCACTTTTTACATTGCACGTGTCTTTCTGTCGTATTCATTCAACATTACACATCAAACATAAAACAATTTTATTCTTTGGCCAGCTCGAAGAATACTTCCTCCATATTCTTCTGTTTGAGTTCTCTTACAAGTTCCCTGGGGGTCGTCCTTGCCTTTATCTTTCCGTGATGCAGAAATATGACTTCGTCGCATATCTCTTCCACTTCGTGCATGTTATGCGAAGTGTAGAGTATCGTGACGCCGTCTTTGGCGCATATATCCTTCAGCTGTTTCCTCACTATTTTCGCTGATATCGGGTCAAGGCTTGCGGTCGGCTCGTCAAGACAGAGGAATTGCGGCGAATTTATCAGCGCCTTGCAGAGATTGAGCCGCGTGAGCTGGCCGGATGACAGCTGGCCGGTGTTCTTTTTCTTCATTTCCTTCAATTCAAATTTTTCAAGCAGGAAATCCGCGCGGTCTTCCCAGTTCCTGACGTTGTAAAGCTTCGAAAAGAAATAAAGATTCTGCCTGACTGTAAGGTTGAATGGAAGGCTTGTGAATGCCGATGAAAAATTGGATTTACCGAGTATCTCCTGCCTGTGCTTTTCCATGTCCTTGCCAAAGACCCTGATACTTCCCGCGGTAGGAGTCACAAGGCCCAATATCAGGTAAATGGTGGTGGTCTTGCCCGCCCCGTTCGGCCCGAGAAGCCCGGTGATCCTGCCGGAATGCAGCTCAAAACTGATCCCGTCGACCGCCGTGCAGTCCTTGAATTTCTTAGTGAGATTTACTACTTCCAATATAGCCATTTTAATGTTGTGTAATGTTCAATGTTTGATGTGTAATGAAATTGACTTTATCGCATGCTAACGCAGTTTTCATCACACATTACACATCACGCTTTACACGTTTTTCGCCGTAAGGTTGCTTCTACAAATCCTATCACCGCATTGGATACGAATATTCTGTCGGCATTTTTCAAATCGGACGGACGCAGGACCTTCTCTTTCGCCCGGCCGGATTTAACGAGCCTTCTCCTGACCGTACCTTCAAGCAGGCCGCTGCTTATTGGCGGGGTGAACAGCGACCCTTTTATTTCGGCGTAAATATTGGTCCTGGCGCCTTCGGTGACATCCCCTTTTTCATTCGTGAATATGACGTCGTCAAAACCCCGCGAGCGGGCCTTTTTCAACTCGCTGTCGTAGAGTTCCCTGTTTGAAGTCTTATGATAGAGAAAAACACTCCCGGTATCGGTCCTCTTTCCGGAAATCTTGATTTTAAACTCTTTCCCTGCGAGTTCGGAATCCTGAATCTCAGCGCCGATGATCTCCGGGACGCCGTTTTTCGAAAGTTTCAGCCGGACCCTGTGGCGCGCCTTCCCGAGTTTTTCGGTAAAGGCGGCTAGTTTTTTCAGTATGTGTTTCCTGTCAAGACTAAACCCGAAATACCCGCAGGACGAAGCAAGCCTTTCAATATGTCCGGTTAAGTTCCTGATCCCGCCATCTTGAACCCTACGGTCATGTCGCGGCATAAAAGCGGGATGTCGCCCAGTAATGAGAGTGCTTCCTTTATTATTCTGACGAGAATGCTCATCGGTCTCCATCCCGCCATCATACAGCATAGTTTCGCGGAGACAAAAATCCGGGGCGTTGTCCGTAAACCCCGTTAGAGATAACGTATTCTTACATAATTTCGTGGAAGAATTTTTGCGCCGTCCGCTCATACGATGAAGCTTCTCTAACGGGGTAAAAAAGCTGCCTTTCAGCCGGCATTCTTCGTATTCCTTTCCCGGCGACGAGTCGTTTACTATGCCGCTGCCTATGCCCATCTCGCCCCTGGCGCCTTCCAGCAGCGCCGTCCTTATCGCAACACTGAATAACGCGTCGCCGCCGGGCTTGAAAAAACCCACCGCTCCCGTGTAGACCTTCCTGGGCTCATTCTCTGTTTCCCTGATAATTTCCATCGCCCTGATCTTCGGCGCGCCCGTCACCGACGCGGACGGATAAATCGCTTTGAAAAGGTCTTTCAGTCCGGTCCCCTTTTTCAGTTTCGCTTCCACGCTGGACGTCATCTGAAAAAGTGTTTTATATTTTTCAACCTCAAAAAGCTTTGTGGTCCTGACTGAGCCGCGCTCGGCTATCCGTCCGAGATCATTCCTCAGCACGTCCACTATCATCACGTTTTCACTTCTGTCTTTCCGGCTCAACGCAAGCGCCGCCGCGTTTTCCATGTCTTCGCGCGGGAACCTGCCCCTGCAAATCGTGCCTTTCATGGGCTTGACTGTTATCTTCCTGCCTTTTATCCTGAAAAAAAGCTCCGGTGACGCCGATAAGATCCGTATATCCCCGAACCGCGCGAAAAAGTTATATTCCGCGCCCTGCCTGCCCGCGAGGTCTTCAAAAAAGGCCTCCGGCGAGCCGGAAAATCCGAATTTATATTTCATCGTGTAATTCGCCTGGTAAATATCACCCGCGGCGATGTATCTTTTGAGTTTTGAAACATTGCTAACGTATCTTCTCCGCGGCACGTCAAGCCTTAGCCCGGAAATCCCGTAATTTCCGCGTCTTCCTCCGCCAAATCCTCCGCTCCATGGGGAAACCCCGTTGAACGCGGCGAAAACCGCGTATGGAAAACGGCTCTTGCATTGACGGCCGAATTTCGGTTCAAGAAGATAGCCGAACTCGTAACTGAAAAAACCGGCGACGTAGTAACGGCGGGTAAGCGTTTCAAGTTCGCCGAAGAACCCGTCAAGTTCAGAGGGGTCGTTCAGCGCCAGAACGCGGCTTGGTTTTACGAATTGGAGCGGAAAACCGCTTTCTTTATCCGGACCGCGGCCCGCGAAAGCGAATCTGCAATTTTTCGGAAGAATATTTTCCATTTGTTTTTTTCTATCATGGGAAGCTGGGCTTTGCCTTCGCCGAGCGTCTCGTCAAACCAGTTTTTTATCAGGGACAGCGTTTCTTTATCATGTTTCAGCAGAAGGTACTCGGCGTGCGGCCCGCCATCTATCATATGCAGTTTTTTGTGCGTCGGAGTTTTATCGTAGAGGACCTGCGAATGCCACGGCTTGATCAGCCAGTCGTTTGTTCCGTGTATATACATGACGGGCACTCTGACTTTCCCTATGGAATCTATCGGTTTTTCCTTTTCAAGCCAGAACGGCCCCGGCCTGACTCCCTTGCCTTTGCGGCCTTCCTTCGTGAAAAGCGAGTATATTATCTCATTTTCGGGATTAAGTTCCCAGAGCCTGTAGTCAATCCTGCTGACATCCGAAGGCGCGCTCACGCAGACGAAAGAGTTCACGATATCGGTCGACGCGAGCGTGTTGATGCCGATGCTGCCTCCCATGGAAAAACCTATCAGGCCCGTCTTAACGTAGCGTCCCTGTATGTATTTCAAGACCGTCTCAAGGTCCTCGCTTTCTTTCGCCGTCCAGGTAAAAAGCCCCGAACTCTTGCCGTGCCCCCTAAAATCAAAACACAATACGTCGTAATTCTCCGCAAGGTTTTTTGCCAGTTTCTTTGAAAGCGCGGAATCCTTGCTGTCGTAAAAACCGTGCGCCGACACGACCAAAAACCTGTGGTTATTAGTGTAGTGATGGTACGCTATTATCGTCCCGTCCGGAGTTGAAAGCGAGCCGCTTGCAATGTTCATGTCAGAAAATATGCATGATATTCATATTTTACCGTCTTGCAGGTTAAAACGAAAAAGCCGCCTGATATAAAATACCGGGCGTATGCGCGCTGCTGAAGATCGTTTATATTATATTCTTGAGGCGGGTGTGGAATCACTACATTTTAAAGCCGATTCCCACAAGGATCTGAGTGGCCTGAACCGTCAACTCGTCCTTTTCGTCGACTATATCCCTGTCGAACGACATGCCGTTCGTGAGTGTGCGCATCTCGCCGAAAAACGAGGTGTTCTCGCCGGCATTGATCCTTAATCCAAGTATGGGGAATCTCGCCAGAAAACCAATGCCCATCGCCGAGAGTTTCCCTCTTGACACTGTTATATGATCGGAAGTAACCGTATTGAGTGTCAGCCCAAAACCGATACCAAAGTACGGCTGGACTATGCCGTCGGAAAACCTGAACAACAGGTCTCCGGACAGAAAGTTCAGCGATGTCATTTTAATATAGCCGTCGTTATAGAACTCGAAATCAACGCCCGTGTAGTTGTCCAGCTGGACTTTCGTCTCCTGTTTCTTTAAAGTGGTTTCCATATATGACAGTTCCCACCCGAAACCCCAGTGTTTCCCGTAACCTACGAATCTCATCCCTATGGGCATGCTGGATTCGGCGGTCATGCCGGTAAATTTTACCGTTTTATACCGATAGTCGTTCAAGTCAAAATCAAGCTCTTCTTCGTAGATCCGCCTGCGCGTATTACTGAATGAAAGATCCATCTTCGCGTTGCTTGAGGCAAGGAAGAAAATATCGAAATAACCGTTAACTTTCTTCGCCGGGGCCTTATACACAGGCGCGGCCGGTTCTTCCTGAACGGGTTCTTCGGCCGGAGGCTGGGCGGCCTGAGGCTGGGCGGCCTGAGGCTGGGATGCCTGGGCGACGGATACGTCGGTCCATATCTTCTTTACCTGGACAGAAGCCGTTGTCATCACTTCCGCTGTTTCGGTCTTTATCAACCTTGCGTTGACTTCAACCATCCCGCCCCCGATGTCAAGCAGCGTTCCGTTGATTATCGCTTCAACGCCGAGCACCTTTCCTATCTGCTTCGCCGTCTCGGCGTCAACCAGCCCTGATGCCTCAAGATGCTGTTCCTGCAGGACGTTCTCCAGGAGCGATCTTTCTATCACCTGGAACTTTTTCATCTTGCCTATGCGCGTCGTAAGGCGCTCCGAAACGATGGCGCCGCCGTCTGATTTTCTCTTGTCTAAGTAACTGAAAGGTATAATGGCTATTTTTGCCTGAGTTGTCGATTTTTCGACTTCGGTAAGCTCTTTTGCGAGCTTATCGTAATTGTCTTCCGCGAAAGCCGCAGCGCCGGAAAGGAGCATTACCAGCGAAGACAAAAGAAAAGCTGTTTTCAGGGATTTTCCAAACATTTTACACCTCTCAGATTTAGTATGATTTCAGCGATGATAAACGATTATACTAATTTTGATATTACAATGCAAGCCCTGAAATAAACTAAAGAAAGGAAATATTTTTCAAATAGAAATGATTCATTCGTTCATTCCGGATAAGTGCCTGAAAAAAAATTTTCCGCCTGAAAAAGGCTCCTGCGTCGAAGAAATACTTGACAAGCAATTTGTTAATTATGTATAATTCCATGAAATTAGCCCATATTTGTCTCCGTATTCCTATATACTGACAACTCAAAACAGAAACTCCCAAATTGAGACCGTTAAAAAAGCACTCAACGGCCTTGATTACACAGACGACTTCCGACAAGCAATTAATGGAGTCCCGATTTATCGGGATTTAAAAAAACAGATTACACAGAAACACCGACGGGATTTAATCTGTGTAATCACTTAAAAATCAGTGTAATCAGAGATTATTGGGGTTTTTCAATAATCTCAAATTAAGAAAGAGACAATAGTGTCCTTGTTAAACACAGGGCAAGTGTGATAAGGGCGTTTTTTACGTAAAACGATGAATTATAAACTTCTTATCCTGATAACCATATTCGCGCCGCTGGCGGGCTCTGTTCTTTTGCCCCTGATATCTAAAATATCGGAAAAAGCGAGGAATCTTTTCGCGCTTTGTTTCGCGCTTGCCGCGCTAGTATGCTCCGCGTCCCTTATACCAGCCGTTATTTCCGGACAGACCATAACTATAACGCGGCAGCTGCCGTTCGGTTTCAATTTCGTGCTTCACGCGGACATGCTCGCCGTCTTCATGGCGACGGTTTCAAGCCTCGTCAGCTCCATAATCATAATTTACTCTTTCGGATACATTTCCCATTACAAATACCGTGACGAATACTACCTGATGGTGGATATGTTCCTCGGCGCGATGATGGGTATCTGCTTCTCCGCCAACCTTATACTACTATATGTGTTCTGGGAGATTACCGCTATCACTTCCTGGCGCCTTATCGGCTTTTTCAGGACCAAAGATTACATGCTTAAGGCGGACAAGGCCTTCCTGGTCACGGTATTCGGCGCCCTGATGATGCTTATCGGCTTCATATTAATGTACAGCCAGGCGGGCACTTTCGACCTTCAACAGCTTAAAGAGTTCTATTCAGTGAATCCCCTGCCGTCGCTGGCAGTCGGGCTCATACTGCTCGGGATACTGTCAAAATCCGCCACCCTGCCGCTTCATACCTGGCTGCCGGACGCCGGCGTAGCGCCTTCCCCGGTCACAGCCCTGCTGCACGCCGCGGTGCTCGTCAAGATAGGCGTGTATGTTTTCGCCAGGCTGTTCATAGCGACGCTGCCTTTGAGCGCGGACTGGCAGATGACGGTAATGATAATCGGAGGCGTAAGCGCCATAGTATCGGCGGGCGCGGCATTCATTGAAACGGACATGAAGCGCATCATCGCCTACTCCACCGTGAGCCAGATAGGGTTTATATTCCTCGGACTTGCTTCCGGAAGCCCCATGGGTATCGCGGGCGCAATGCTTTATATTCTCATGCACGCTTTCTCTAAAGGCGGATTGTTTTTATGCGCCGGCATAATTGAGCAAAATACAAAGACAAAAGACATCACCGCGCTCGGCGGGCTTTTCAAAACCATGCCCGTTACGGCCGTTGTCTTCCTTATAAGCGCGTTTTCGGTCATGGGTATACCCCCTCTTGGCGGCTTCTTCGGAAAATATATGGTAATTTCTGGAACAGTAGCGGCGAAACACCCGGTTATCGCGGCAATGTACGTATTCATCGCTTTTCTGACCATTTTATACCTTTTCAGGCTTTTCATCCTTATATTCATGGGCGAGGCAAAAAAACCGGCCCCTGAAAAATCCCCGATAATGATAGCTTCAATAGTGTCTCTCGCGGTGCTTTCGGTAGCCGGCGGAATTCTGATTAGTTTCCCGTCAAGTTACGTCGGCCTGGCAGTGCAGCAGATGATAGGGATCATGAAATGAACCTGAACGATATATACGTATTGACCCTTCCAATAACCATACCGCTGATAGCAGGGCTTATCGCGCTATTTCTGCCGAAAAGGACCGCAGTAATACCGGCTTTGGCGGGCTCGGCCTTGATGCTGCCGGTAGCCGCGATGATGTTCGGGAAAGAAGCGCTGATTTCGGTTCCATGGGCCGGCTTCGGGATGGATTTTTCTCTCAGGCTCTTTCATTTCAACAGTTTCATTCTGCTCGCGTCGGCTTTCTTCACTTTCCTCGTGCTCCTTTTTTCGTATTCATATCTGAAAGAAAACCCCATTTCGGGTAAATTCTATTTCTTCCTTCTCCTTACCACCGCCATGATAAACGGAGCGGTGCTTTCAAACAATCTTATCCTCATGTTCTTCTTCTGGGAAGGACTGCTCATAACGACATACGCCATGATATCGCTGGGCGGCGCCGACTCGCATAAAACCGCGGTCAAAGCCTTTATTATCATAGGGTTTACCGACCTGTGCATGATGCTCGGCATAGCGGCTGCCATATACGCTTCGGGCACGTTTACTATCTCAGAGATGCATATTCCGCTGACCCGCTTCGGCACGGCCGCCTTCGTACTCCTGATGATCGGCGCGATAGCCAAATCGGGCGCGATGCCTTTTCACAGCTGGATACCCGACGCCGCTATCGACGCTCCGATGCCTTTCATGTCTTATCTTCCGGCCGCGATGGAAAAACTCATCGGAATATATTTTCTCACACGAATCACAGTTGACATGTTCGCCATAACCCCGGAATCACCCGTGACCGTCGTCATGATGATCATAGGCGCGATTACCATAGTTTTCGCGGTCATGATGGCGCTTATACAGAAAGATTTCAAGAAACTGCTTTCATACCACGCTATCAGCCAGGTCGGCTACATGATACTGGGCATCGGCACAGCGCTTCCGATCGGGATAATAGGCGGCCTGTTCCACATGGTTAACAATGCTCTTTACAAAAGCTGCCTGTTCATGACCGGCGGCGCCGTTGAGAAGCAGGCCGGCACCACCGACCTGAAAAAACTCGGCGGCATAGGGACGAAAATGCCGGTCACATTCATCGCGTTCCTTATTACCGCGGCGGCCATATCCGGAGTCCCTCCGCTGAACGGCTTCTTTTCTAAAGAACTGATTTATGACGCCGCCCTTGAAAGAGGATGGATATTCTACCTGGCGGCGATTGTAGGCTCTTTCTTTACGGCCGCGTCGTTTCTCAAACTCGGGCACGCGGCATTTCTGGGCAAATCCAGCGAGGAACACAAGAACGTCAAGGAAGCCCCCGTCCCGATGCTGGTCTCAATGGGCGTGATAGCCCTTGCCTGCGTCTTCTTCGGCCTGTTCAAGAGCATACCTATACACAACTTCTTCGCCCCGGCGCTCGCCGGAACCGGCGAGGCGTTTGCAATCCCGCACGCGAACATCATGCTGGTATTGATTTCCGTGGCAGTGCTCATCGCGGCGCTTCTTAACCATATATACGGCGTACGCAAGTCCGGGAAAGGCGTAGGCGCCTCGGACCACATACACCACGCGCCCGTGCTCAACACCATATACAACGGAACCGACAACAAATACTCCGACCCGTACGAATCCGGCATGAAAGCCGCGGGATGGCTCAACGTGCTTTTGTGGAGGGTAGACAAGGGCATAGACTGGATGTACGACAGATTTACCGTGAATATCACGTATTTTTTCGGGCATATATCCTGCACCTTGCACGACGGTAATTATTCCAGCTACCTTATCTGGTCCGTCGTAGGCACGGCCGTCGTGCTGTTGATGCTGCTTAAGTAACATTTGATTTCCCCTCTTTGGAAAAGAGGGGTCAGGGGATCCGCCGCGGCGGACCCCTCATTCCCCACCACCTCCACTCCCGAAGAGTCTCCGCCACTTCGGGAGTGAAATAAAGGGGGAAGATAAAAGGCAATTATGTCTACACTACTCATATTAGCCCCTCTTGCGGGTATCATCATCCTGAACCTGCCGTTCTGGCAGCCGAAAAGAATCGCGTTCTGGTTCGCCTCGGCGCTGTTCCTGTTCCAGATATGGCTGGCGCTTTCCGCCCCCGCGAGCTTTAAGGCGTGCATACCCGTCCAGCTCCCGTTCTTGTTCAACATGAGCGTGGACAGTTTCAGTATTGTGCTCATTCTGTCTATCGGGATAGTCGCTTTTGCTTCGCTGCTGCTTGCTCAGCAGACCGTACCCCAGCCCGAAAAAAGGTTCTGGTTCACCAATCTTCTCCTGCTGGCAGTATTGGGGATGAACGGCGCGGTAATGGTCACCGACCTTTTCACCTTGTATGTTTTCCTTGAAATAATCGCCGTCTCCGCTTTCGTCATGATAGCTTTCCGCCAGGACAGGTTCGCGCTTGAAGGCGCGTTGAAATATCTCATACTATCTTCGCTTGCCACGGTGCTCATGCTTTTTTCCATAGCGTTCCTGATGCTTACCGCGGGAAGCACGGCGTTCGCCGACATACATGCCGCAATCATGCTCAAACCGGGAGGGACGTTTACGACAATCGCGATGGCGCTTTTCGTCTGCGGCCTGTTCATCAAGGGCGGCCTCGTGCCGTTCCACTGGTGGGTGCCTGACGCGTATTCATCCGCGCCGGATGAAACATCAGTGCTTCTGGCAGGCATCGTGACCAAGACATCCGGCATCTACGCTCTCATGCGCCTTGTCATGTCGGTATTCGGTTTTACCCCCCAGCTTGAGCATTTGCTGCTTGCGGCCGGAGCCGTTTCAGCCGTATTCGGAGCGCTTGCCGCTCTGCCCCAGAAAGACATGAAGCGGATGCTCGCGTATTCCAGTATCAGCCAGGTCGGCTATATAATACTCGGGCTCGGGTCGGGCACGGGACTCGGCTTTGCCGGTGCGGTTTTCCACCTTTTTAACCATTCGATCTTTAAGGCCCAGCTCTTCGTCAACGCCGCCGCTATAGAGAAGATGAGTGGAACACGCGACATGAACAGACTCGGCGGCCTCGCGGGCCCCATGCCGCGCACCTGTGTGACTACGTCCATAGCTTTCCTTTCCACGGCAGGGATACCCCCGCTCGCGGGATTCTGGAGCAAATTGATAATTATAATGGCCCTGTTTTTATCCGGGCATCAGATATACGCGCTTATCGCCGTGCTGGCCAGCGTCATAACGCTGGCGTACCTGCTTTCGATGAACCGCAAGATATTCTTCGGCGACGTGCCCGAAGAATTCAAGCATGTCAAGGAAGCCTGCGCCGGGATGCTCTTTCCGGCCGTTATTCTTTCAATAATAACCGTGGGAACGGGCATACTGTTCCCTTTTGTCATAAATAAACTGATTCTTCCGTTGATGAATCTGTTATAGGCAGGAGTAAATGTCAAACGTTACGCTGGTTCTGCTCATATTATTGTCCTCCGCCGCGGTATGGACGGTGCTTGCCGGCTCGCTGATAAGGTCCGCGATAGGGCTTGCCGTCACGAGCGTCGTGCTGAGCATATTGATGTTCAGGCTGGACTCTCCGCTGGCCGCCATGTTCGAACTCTCGGTCTGCGCCGGGCTTATCACCGCGATTTTCATAAGCGCGATAACCATGATCAAGCCACTTTCCGCCGAAGAGACCGCCGTAAACAGCAGAAAAAGAAAAAAGAGATACGCCCTGCTGCTGCCTCTAATGCTGGTTGCCGGCGCGGCGGCTGCGTACCTGGCGGTCCCGGCTGACTTCATCGGAACTTTCGCGGAAACGGAAAATAACATACGCAAGGTGCTCTGGAACGTAAGGCAGCTCGACCTGATCGGCCAGATAGCGATAATTCTCGTAGGTATATTCGCGGTTCAGGTGCTTTACAAGGAAATACGCAAGAGCGGTCCCAAGGAATAAACACTATGGATGCGGCGGCAAATTTTAAACTTTACCTGATATTCATTTCAATCCTTTTCACGGCGGGACTCTATTACATCGTCGCCACGAGGAACCTCATAAGGATGCTGATCGGCCTTGAACTGCTTTCAAAAGGCGCGCTGCTGCTTCTGATACTTGCAGGGCACCTTACGGGGCGCACTGGGCTCGCGCAGTCATTCGCCATAACCATTATAATCATCGAGGTCGTGGTCATAGTCGTCGCGGCCGGCGTCGTCATAGCGTTCTACAGGCACAACGATTCCATAGATTCAAGAGAACTCAGGAAGTTAAGAGGCTGAAGAAAACAGTACCGGGTATTGAGTACTGAGTATTGAGTTTAAAGACAAAACATTGTTTTAGTCTTTTCTCAGAACCCCTTACACGATACCCAATACAGTAATAAGGAATTTAAACTATGCAATCTGTATGGCTGTACGCGCCTCCAATAACGTTCGTCATCATACTTGCCGCCGTCCTGGCATTCGCCAAGCTGGCGTCCGCGCTGTCGTTCAAGAATCCCAAGCCGGGCAAATCGCGCGACGAATGCTACGCCTGCGGCGAGGACGTAAAAGAACACAGGATCCAGCCCGATTACAGCAAGTTTTTCCCTTTCGCGTATTTTTTCACCATAATCCACGTGGTGGCGCTTATAATCTCCACTGTCCCGAAGGTAACCGCGGACACGCTGGTCATAGCCGTTCTCTACATTGCCGGCGCTCTCACGGGGCTTTCGATACTTTTCAGGAGGACGCAATAAATGTCCTTCGTAAAGAAACTGATAACCTGGTCGCGGCTTAAATCGCCCTGGATAATACATTTCAACACAGGCGCCTGCAACGCCTGCGATATAGAGATAATCGCGGCCCTGACGCCGCGCTACGATCTTGAAAGGTTCGGCATCCTTTTAAAAGGCACCCCGCGCCACGCGGACGTGATAGTATGTTCAGGATCCGTTAGCAAATTGATTAAGGACAGGCTGGTCAGGATTTACGAGCAGATGCCCGAGCCG
Organism: Elusimicrobiota bacterium; assembly: GCA_043811535.1. Taxonomy (GTDB): domain Bacteria; phylum Elusimicrobiota; class Endomicrobiia; order Endomicrobiales; family JBDRNC01; genus JBDRNC01. The sequence goes on along the minus strand of JBDRNC010000019.1, from coordinate 4,444 downwards.
AAATTCGTGGTGGCTGTCGGGGCCTGCGCGTGCTCCGGAGGCGTCTTTCAGGGATGTTATAACGTGATGGAAGGCATTGATAAAGTCATTCCGGTTTCAGCTTATATTCCGGGATGCCCCGCGAGCCCGGAAGCGATAATGGACGGCGTAATCAAACTATTGAAATCATATGAAGAAGCGAACAAGTAAACAGTGATGAGTTATGTGTTATGTGTGTAAAGACAAGGTTTTCGCTTTAACACGTTTTTCTCAAAACTCATAACTCAGTACTCATAACAGGCGTTATTAAAATGAACGAACAGGATATTAAACAGCAGTTGATTGCAAAACTCGGTATTCCCGAGGACAAAGTTGTCGTCCAGCGGGAGCGGCGCATCTTTGCCGAGATTCCGCGTGAGAAATTCGAGAGCGCTTTTAAATTCATTGTCAACGATTTGAAATTCGTCATACTCTGCACCATCACCGGGACCGATGAAACCGCCAATTTCGGCGTGCTTTATCACCTCGCGACCGAGAAAGGCATTGTCCTGACCGTCAGGATATTGATACCCCGCGACAATCCTGTATTAAACACAGTAACCGGGACATTCCCTTCGGCGATATTGTACGAAAGGGAAATGACGGATCTCCTCGGAATACAGATGCATGGACTGCCGGAAGGACAGAGATACCCTCTTCCGGACGACTGGCCGAAAAACGAGTATCCGCTGAGAAAAGACTGGAAACAGAAGGCTCCTTCCGCCCCCCGTGAAGAACGGGGTACATCCGCCTCCAAGGCGGATGTAAAGGAGAACAAAAATGGTTAATAAAGTCACTATTCCCATCGGCCCCCAGCACCCGGCGTTAAAAGAGCCGGAAAGTTTCAGCATAACGCTTGAAGGCGAAAACATCCTTGAGTCGTCCGTCAGGCTCGGTTACAATCACCGCGGCATCGAAAAAGCCTGCGAAGAAAGAACATACGTGCAGGACATCTACCTGCTGGAACGCGTATGCGGGATATGCAGCCATTCGCACTCAACATGTTTCGTGCAGGCCGTTGAGGACATCGGCAAGATAGAAGTGCCTAAAAGGGCCCAGTATATCCGCACACTCGTCGCGGAACTAGAGCGCCTGCACAGCCATTTTCTCTGGCTGGGCGTGGCCGGGCATGAAATCGGTTTTGACACGCTCCTGATGTACACGTGGCGCGACCGCGAGATAGTAATGGACATACTCCAGATGCTCACGGGTAACCGCGTAAACTACGGTATCAATATACTCGGAGGCGTCAAGCGCGACATCACGCCCGCGCATATTAAACAGATTCTCAAAGACGTTGACACCCTCGAAGAGAGGACAAAATATTACATCAAGCTAGGCACAGAGGAAGTAACGCTGGCAAAGCGCCTTGTCGGAATCGGAATGCTTTCTCACGAGGATGCGGTTAAACTCGGCGCAGTCGGCCCTACCGGACGCGCGTCAAACGTGGACATGGACGTGCGCCGCGACGACCCGTATCTCTCTTACGCGGAATTAAAATTCAACGTCATAACCGATAACCATAACGACGTATACGGCAGGACGCTCGTGCGGCTCGGTGAGATAATGGAATCCTACAAGATAATCAGGCAGGTGCTTGAGAACCTTCCCGAAGGGCCGATAGCCGTCAGGGCTCCCAGAAGGATTCCCGCCGGAGAAACAGTCAGCAGGTACGAGGCCCCGCGCGGCGAAGACGTGCATTACGTTAAAGCCAACGGCACGGACAAGCCTGAACGCGTCAAAGTCCGCGCGCCGACGCTCGCGAACGTCCAGGCGGTCTCAAAAATGCTTGAGAACGGGCATCTCGCCGACTTCCCCATAGTGATAGCGGCCATAGACCCGTGCTTTTCATGCACCGACAGGATGATAGTGGAAATTAACGAAAGAAAATCCGGCAGAAAAAGCGTCATGGACCTTAAGTCCCTGCGCCAATACAGCATAGAACATTATAAGAAACAGGGAATCGATTTTAAGAAGATAAAAGGAATCCGATAATTTCCCCTCTTTCATAAAGAGGGGAAAGGGGAGATTTTAAAAATCCCCCTCACTCCCCACCACCTCCACTCCCGAAGAGTCTCCGCCACTTCGGGAGTGAAATAAAGGGGGATGATAAAGCGTAAGCAAAGGATTAAATAATGTCAGAAGTTTTAAGCATGTTATTTTTTGTCCTGATATTCCCGGGAACGCTCTTCCTGTTTTTCATCTCCACCATCGCGGAATATTTTGACAGGAAACTGCACGCGCGCCTCCAGAACAGGGTCGGCCCGCCGTGGTTCCAGCCCGTGGCAGATTTCATTAAACTGCTCGGCAAGGAAGACATTGTCCCTCGTAACGCGGACAGGCGGATGTTCAAGCTGATGCCCGTGTTCGCGCTGGTATCTACGATAACAGCATTCCTTTACATCCCGCCGTTTTCCAAACAGGCGCCTTTCGTGTTTGAAGGCGACCTCATAATAATCGTTTACCTGCTGACCATACCTACTTTCACGTATTTCCTCGGAGGCTGGTACTCAACATCGCTTTACGCGATGATTGGCTCGGCAAGGACGCTTTTCCAGCTGTTCGCGTACGAAATACCTCTTTTCCTCGCTGTGCTTGCTCCGGCGCTTCTGGCAAATACCTGGTCAATCAGCGGAATCTCGGCGTTCTACGCCCAGCACCCGTCTTACTGGCCCCTTAATATCATAGCTTTCGCGGTTTCGCTGATAGCGCTCCAGGGAAAGCTTGAACGCATCCCGTTTGACATACCCGAAGCCGAAACCGAGATCGTCGCGGGGATGTTTACGGAGTACAGCGGACGTCTTCTCGCGTTTTTCCGCCTCGCGGTGGACATCGAGATGGTGGTAGGAGCGGCCCTTATCAGCGCCCTGTTCCTGCCGTTCTGGAACGGCTACGGCGCGTTAGCGACGTTTGCTATCGCGATACTCAAGATATTCTTCATCATAACCATCCTGTGCGTCATAAGGACTATCCTGGCCCGCGTAAAGATAAACCAGATGATAGATTTCTGCTGGAAATACCTGGTTCCGATAGCTTTCGTCCAGATAATACTTAACCTGATAATCAAAGAGGTATTCCTGATATGAGGAAACCGGGCCGGATGCTATTCGAAGTATTAGGATCCATCTTCAGGAAACCCGCTACGGTGCTCTATCCCGCGGAAAAAACCGTAAAACCCGAGAAACTGCGCGGCAAAATAGTTTTTATCGCAGACAAGTGCATCGGCTGCATGCTTTGTATGAAGGACTGCCCTGCCAACGCTATTTTCATAAATAAAGTGGGCGACAAGATGTTTGACTGCGAAATGCACCTTGACAGATGCGTCTATTGCGCGCAGTGCGTGGACTCCTGCATGAAAAAAGCCCTTGAATCCACCCCCGAATTCGAGCTTGCCCAGATAGACAAGAGAAAATTTACGGTACGGTATGAAAACAAAACACCTTTGCAGCCTGCCCCTTCAAAAGAACCTGAAAAACCGGCTTGAGTCCGCCAAAAGAGTCGTCCTGCTCGGTATCGGCTCGGAGTTGAAATCCGACGACGGTGCGGGGATGCTCATTGCGGAATTGGTTCAAGCCGGATTAAAAAAAATAAAACACTCCGAAAAGCTGGAGCTCCAACGGCGGAAGCCGAACCCGCGGCAGCGGGTTTCAATAATGCGACATCCACCGAAGTCCCGCTTTTCGGGACGTAGGCGGATTAAAACCATCTTCGGTTCCACGGCCCCCGAGAATTTCACCGGCGAGATAATAAAATTCAAAGCGGACCACGTTGTAATGGTTGACTGCGCTGATATCTCAAAGAAACCCGGCTCGATCTGCATTATAGATCCCGAAAACATCGGCGGCACGTCCTTCAGCACACACATGCTCCCCATAAACATAATGACCGGATACCTCGTTCAGTCCATAAACTGCGGTATAACCATCATCGGCATCCAGCCCAAGAGCATCGATTACGGCAGCATAATCTCCCCTGCCGTAAAAAAAGCCGCCAAAGAAGTCTCAGCGGCCATCCTATCTTCAATTAAATAATTGTTGCCCTTCCGTAGTCAATCCGTAGCTTTAGCGAAGGATGACGAAGGGGGGCAATCTTATCAGCAATAAAATAACTACAGTATCTAGTATTTAGTATCTGGTATCTAGTAAAAGCATTATCAAATCAAGACAAATTATGCCTATTGACAAGCCATTCTATATCTGCTATAAATAGTATGCAAGTTAAGGGTAACCACTGCGTAGCGGGGGTTACCCATTTTTATTTGCAGGTAAAATTACCAATCCATATCCTAAAGTGGTCGGGTTTGTCAAGGCCAGTCTTTGACTTTTCTTAAGGTGTAAACCTCTTTTTGAAAGAACCGCCGTTTCTATGCAACGTTTGCTGCGGCTAACGCATCGCACTTCCCGGAATATACATGCCACGGCGTATT
>JBDRNC010000018.1:0-172454 GCA_043811535.1 Elusimicrobiota bacterium | reverse complement strand
TCCGTTTTTGGAGCCGCACGCCAGCGCGTCTGAAATCGTGAAAAAAACCCTTTCACGGCCCGCGTCTTTGATGTATTTGGAGTATTTTAGCACGTATTCAACGCTGTGTTCCCTTATTATAGGGAAAATACACGGGGTTTGACAGAATACGCATCTGTTCGAGCACCCGCGCCTCAGTTCCATGGGACCGAAAAACTTTCTTTTGTAAGCGAAGGGGGGGTAAACGTCAAAATCCTTCAAAGGGGACGATTCTATTATTCTTTTCTTAATACTTTCAGGTTTGTCGGCGAATATTTTAATGAAATCCGGGAGCGATTCTTCGGCTTCTCCCGTAAAGACAAAATCAGCTCCGGCCTCAAGGGTTTCTTCCGGACGGGCAGTCGCGTGCGGGCCTCCGCATATTATAGTGAGTTTATTCCCGTATTCTCTTTTGAAGTTTTGGATCTCTTTGGATACTTTGTGGAAATCAGGCGACATGAATGAGTAAGCGAGGATGGTGCCGGATTTTGGGCTCCAGGCTTCAGAGACGTGTTCGAGCGTGCTGATATGGAACTTATCAGGATCAAGGCGGTCGTCAAGAAGGCCGATAAGGGCTGAGATTGTATAGTGGTTATTGGGAAGCCACCTGAATAGGATGTTAATCTTCCGTTTCATTGTGTACATTATACATGATTCCATGAATTTAGTAAATAATCGTCGGAAAATTGCGGTAATTAGCAGTATTATTTCACAATAAAACTATTTTAATTGCCCTATTGACAAATAACAGGCCATATACTATAATGTCTATTAAGAAGATAGACAAAATAGGCATAGCCCGCCACTAATTCTCGGCGGGCCCCGACTTTATCGGGGGAGGAATAATATGAAGCGAATGTGTAGAAGCTAGTAATAGAGATTAATGATTAGGGAATAGAACGAGCTTGTCCGCCACGGCGGACCTCACATAAGGCAATTCAACAATAACACTTAAGGTGTTCAAGGAGGCTAAAATGACTAAGATTGATTCAAGGCTTAAGACTGAAACACTTGCATTACACGGAGGCCAGGAAGCTGATCCTACAACGGGGTCAAGGGCAGTGCCGATTTACCAGACAACGTCGTACCAGTTCAAGAGCACTGAGCACGCAGCGAATCTGTTTGGGCTTAAGGAGTTCGGAAACATTTACACGCGGCTTCAGAATCCCACAACTGACGTGCTTGAGAAGAGGTTAGCCCTGCTGGACGGCGGGGTGGGTGCTCTGGCGACTGCGAGCGGCCAGGCGGCAATAACGCTGGCGCTCCTTAATATAACGCAAGCGGGTGACGAAATAGTTTCCGCGGATAACTTATACGGCGGGACCTACAACCTTTTTCATAACACGTTCGCTAAATTCGGAATAAAAGTGAAGTTTGTCAAATCAAACGACCTCCCGGCCTTTGAAAAGGCAATAACGCCCAAGACGAAAGCCATCTACGCGGAATCGGTGGGAAATCCGAAGCTGGACATAGCCGACCTTGAAGGTCTTTCAAAGATAGCCCACAAGAACGGCATTCCTCTCGTGTTGGACAATACTTCAACGCCCTACACACTGAGGCCTATTGACCACGGGGTGGATATAGTCGTTTATTCCGCAACCAAGTTCCTCGGCGGCCACGGGACATCGCTCGGGGGCGTTATTGTGGATTCGGGCAAGTTCGACTGGACGAACGGCAAGTTTCCTCTGATTGCCGACCCCGACCCGAGCTACCACGGCATTAATTTTGTGGAAGCGCTCAAACCGCATGGGAACATCGCCTACATTATAAAGGCGCGCGTGGTTCTGCTCAGGGACCTCGGCCCGGCTATATCGCCGTTTAATTCTTTTCTGCTTCTTCAGGGGATTGAAACCCTGCATTTGCGGTATCCAAGGCATTCCGAGAACGCGCTCGCCGTGGCAAAGTACCTTGAAAAGCATCCAAAGGTTTCCTGGGTTAATTATCCGGGACTGGATTCGAGTCCGGAGAAGAAAAAAGCCGACAAGTACCTTAAGCACGGTTCAGGTGGGATAATAGGTTTCGGTATAAAGGGCGGAGTGGCGGCGGGAAAGAAGTTCATTGAGTCACTTGAGCTGGTTTCTCACCTGGCGAACATAGGCGACGCGAAAACGCTCGCTATACATCCCGCGACGACCACGCACCAGCAGCTGTCCGAGGAAGAGCGGCTCGCGACGGGCGTCACGCCCGACTTTATCAGGTTATCGATAGGGCTTGAGCATATTGACGACATAATCGCGGATATAGAGAATGCCCTTAAGAGGGCATGATTTCACCGATTATTAACTACGATTACACAGATTATAATCAGTGTAATCTCTGTTTGAAATCAGTGTAATCATTTTCCGGAGGTTAAAATCCCGCTCCGCTTCGCTGCGGGGATGTCACATAAGGCAATATAAAACAACACAGGAGGTGTTCCATGTCAAAAATCTATTCAGACATAACAAAAACAATCGGCAACACGCCGCTCGTAAGGCTGAACCGAATGTCTCGGGGCGCGAAGGCGTCGATTCTGCTCAAAGTGGAGTCGTTCAATCCTTTGTCAAGCGTGAAAGACAGGATAGGCCTGGCGATGATAGAGGACGCCGAGAAAAAAGGTTTAATTAAGGAAGACACCGTCATAATTGAGCCGACAAGCGGGAACACCGGCATCGCGCTGGCGTTCGTTGCCGCCGCGAAAGGATATAAATTGATACTTACTATGCCTGAAACCATGAGCGTTGAACGCAGGCAGCTGCTTAAAATACTGGGCGCGGAAATCGTGCTTACCGACGGGACCAAGGGCATGCGCGGCGCGATTGATAAAGCGGATGAGCTTGCCAAAACGACCCCGCACAGCTTCATGCCCCAGCAGTTCAACAATCCGGTCAATCCTGAGATACACAGGAAAACCACGGCCGAAGAGATATGGGACGACACAGATGGGAACGTAGATTATTTCATCGCCGGAGTCGGGACCGGAGGAACGATTACAGGTGTCGGAGAGGTATTGAAGAGAAAGAAGCCAGGAGTCAAAATAATAGCCGTTGAGCCGCAGGATTCTCCGATTTTGTCCGGAGGTAAGCCCGGCCCGCATAAACTGCAGGGGATAGGCGCCGGTTTTGTCCCAGTTGTGCTGAATATTAAAGTTGTGGATGAGATAATACAGGTAACTACCGAAAACGCAGGCATTACTGCAAGGAGGCTTGCGAAGGAAGAAGGCATCCTTGCCGGAATATCGAGCGGCGCGGCTCTCTGGACGGCGCTTGAAGTGACAAAACGCCCCGAAACAGCGGGAAAAACAATAGTAGTTCTTTTACCCGATTCGGGCGAGAGATACCTGTCGACATGGCTCTTTAGCGAATAACAGCGTTGACAGTTCACAGATGACAGATGGACGGTAAAACTCTTAATCTTTGTCAACAGTCAACAGTCAACCGTCAACTTACATTTGGGTAAAGTGCATAATATTTGTATAATTTTTGTATAATTAAAGTCCATTCAGTTAATATTCTAGGACACGGAATAATATGAAAGTTTCATTTAAGGGCGATTATGCCCTGAAAATAATCCTCGACCTTTCGCTGAATTACGGGCATGGAATTGCCCAGATCAAGGATATCTCTAAAAGGCAGGATATTCCGGAGAAGTTCCTTGAGCAGATAATAACTATTCTTAAATCGGCGAAATACGTGAAGACCACAAGGGGACCGAAGGGCGGTGTTACTCTGTCAAAACCGCCTTCGCAGATAACCATGGGGGAGATTATCCGGCTTATGGAAGGTCCGACTTCGCCTATAACCTGCGTAAGCAAGTCCGAACACGCGAAATGCAATTTCGAGAAGAGATGCGCATTCAGGGGCTATTTCGAGGAAATAAGGGACCGGGTGAACGAAGTTGCCGACAATACGACATTTCAGGATATAGCCGACAAGGCGCGGAAACTGCATTCTTACGGCGTGCTGGATTACAGCATTTAAAGGATATCAGATGATCGACAAAGAAAAGAACAAAAACAATCTGGGCATCGTTGAAACCAAGTACTTCACTTTCGATTCGCTAAAACTCGAATCCGGAAAGACGCTCGGGCCGGTTACTGTCGCCTATGAAACCTACGGCAAGCTGAATCAGAAGAAGGACAACGCCATACTTGTCTGTCATGCCCTTACGGGCGACGCGCACGTCGCGGGTTTCCACGAGGGTGACGATCTCAATGAGACGGGACGTCGCGAAAATAAAGGAGAAAGCGGCTCCAGTAAGCCCGGCTGGTGGAACGATATGATAGGTCCCGGCAAGGCCTTTGACACCGACAAGTACTTCGTCATCTGTTCGAACGTGCTGGGCGGCTGCAAGGGCACGACCGGCCCATCCTCAAAAAATCCGGCCAGCGGCACGTATTACGCGCTGGATTTCCCGATATTCGTAATAAAGGATATGGTAAACGCCCAACTGAAGCTTGTGGAACACCTCGGCATAGAGAAACTGCTGAGCGTCACGGGCGGCTCCATGGGCGGTATGCAGGCGCTCAAGTGGGTGGCTACCTATCCCGATAAAGTCGAGAGCGTGATAGCCATAGCCACGACGCTGAAACATAATCCCCAGCAGATCGCGCTCAGCGAGGTCGGCAGGCAGGCCATTATGTCCGATCCGGACTGGCGCGGCGGCGACTATTACGATTACGGCCAGCCCGAAAAAGGACTGGCGCTCGCGCGCATGATCGGCCACATTACCTACATGAGCGAGCAGTCCATGGAAGAGAAGTTTTCCCGCAAATTGAAAGATAAGGGATATACTTACAGCTTCAAGCAGGACTTCGAGGTTGAGGGCTACCTTCGGTACCGGGGCGACAGCTTCGTGAAGCGGTTTGACGCGAACTCGTATCTTTATTTGACGAAGGCGATGGATTACCTGGATCTGTCCGGCAGCAAATTGATAAAGCCGGGCGCCAGGATAAACACGCGCTTTCTCATTATAGCGTTCGAGTCGGACTGGCTTTATCCGGCCGCGCAGTCGGAAGAAATCGTACGCCTGCTGAAAAGCCGGAACATGAACGCGACGTACTGCAAGATACATTCAACTTACGGGCATGACGCCTTCCTTCTTGAATTCGCGGAAGAGACGCGTCTGGTGAAACATTTTCTGAAAAAGACACAGGCGGAGGCCGGCAATGGCAAGTAGACTCAAAATTGGACATAGGATAGTGGTTGATATGGTTGAACCCGGATCCTCGGTGCTTGACCTGGGATGCGGCGACGGGGATCTCTTGTCGCAACTGATAAAAGAGAAGAATGTAAACGGCCAGGGAGTGGAAATCAGCCAGGAGTCCGTAAGCAGGTGCGTTGAGAAAGATATAAATGTATTTCACGGCGACCTGGACACGGGCCTGCGCGACTACCCGGACCAGTCCTTTGACTACGTCCTGCTCAACGAAACGCTTCAGGAAGTCAAGAATATCCAGTACGTCCTGAACGAATCATTGAGAGTCGGCAAGAAGGTCATCGTGAGTTTTCCGAACTTTGCCTTTTTTAAGTCGCGCTTCATGCTTTTTTTCGGAGGCAAGGCGCCCGTTACGTTTTCACTGCCCCATCAATGGTTTAACACGCCGAACCTGCATTTCTGGAGCATTAAGGATTTTAAATCGTTCTGCGCGTGGAAAGGCGTGAAAATACTTGAAACGGCCTATTTCGGCGGAAGCTTCAGGATACGCTTCCTGCCTAACCTGTTCGCGTCGAAGGCATTGTTTATTGTCAGCAGACAATGATTACACAGATATTTATATCAGTGTAATCTCTGTTTGAAATCCTCGTAATCTTTGTTATAAATCAGTGTAATCGTTGTTAATAATCTGTGTAATCCATGTCATGTTATGAATAAGCGGGTAGTTGTCGCAATGAGCGGGGGGGTTGATTCGTCGGTTGCCGCGGCGCTGCTGAAACAACAGGGTTATGACGTCATAGGCGTGACCATGTGCCTCGGCGTAGATGGTTCGGGGTCTTCAAAGCCCGCCAGAGGCAAAACGGCGGGCAGGCCCAACTGTTGCGGCGCGGAAGGCATCGCCGATGCCAAAAGGGTCGCAGATATCCTCGGCATCAGGCACTACGTGTTGGATTTCGGCAAAGTATTCAGAAAAGAGGTCATTGACAGTTTTTTCGGCGATTACTCCCGGGGCAGGACGCCGAATCCCTGCGTTATCTGCAACGAGAAGGTGAAATTCGGCGGGCTTCTGCGCACAGCGGAAGAACTGGACGCGGAATACTTTGCTACCGGCCATTACGCCGATATAGACAGGGATAACGGCAATCTATTAAGGAAGGCGAAAGACGCGAAAAAGGACCAGACGTATTTTTTGTATCGCGTTAATCCGGAAATCCTCAGGAAAGTCCTTTTTCCTGTTTCTCGGCATAAAAAATCCGAAATAAGGAAGATGGCCAGGGAGCTGCAGCTTCCCATATCGGACAAACCCGACAGCCAGGAAATATGTTTCATCCCGGAAAAGGGGCTTGAAGAAGCGCTCGACTCAAACGTCAAACCGAAGCCCGGACAAGTAAAAGATATGGCGGGCAATGTGCTCGGAAAACATAGAGGCATTGCCTACTATACTATCGGGCAGAGAAAAGGGTTGGGCATCGCCGCCGAACGCCCGCTTTACATAACGGACATAGACGCAAAGACAAACACGATTACCGTAGGGGATAAGGAAGACGCTTTCAGGAAAAGTTTTGAAATAAAAGACGTTGTCTTCTACGGAAATAATAAAGAAAACGGAAAATACAGCGTCAGGATAAGATATCTACACAAGGAAGCTCCCGCGGAAGTGGTATTTTCGGGAGACAGGGCTGAAATAGAGTTTAACGAGCCGCAGTTCGCCGTGACGCCCGGCCAATCGGCCGTGTTTTACAAGGACGATTGTGTGTATGGAGGCGGGATAATAGAATAGTGCAAATTCAAATGACAAAGCACAAATGATCCGACTTCGCATGCGACCATCTGCTATTTATTTAACCGAAGTCCCTCTTTCGGGGAGACTCCATTGAAAATAATAATGAAGTCGCAAAATAAATTCAAATATCTAAATCCAAAATGTTTTATGCTTTGAAATTGTTGTTATATTTTGTCATTTGGATTTTGAATTTGTCTCGATCTAACGGAGGATAGAAATGACTAAACGTAGGATCTATCTCGATCATAATGCCACTACTCCCCTTCATCCCGAGGTTAAAAAGACGATGACTGCGGCGATGGATGTGTTCGGCAATCCTTCGAGCATGCACGGTTTCGGCAGGGAAGCCCGGACCCTTGTTGAGAATGCCAGGGAAATCACGGCGGCCTTCATAGGCGCGAAGCCGGATGAAGTTATTTTTGTCGGCAGCGGTTCCGAAGCCAATAACACGATACTCAATACGCTCAGCTGCCCGTCGCACGGATGCGATTGCCCGGTCGGTAAGAGAAAAGAAATAATTACGACAAAAATTGAGCATCCCTGCGTGCTTGAAACCGCCGCGTGCCTCCTTCAGAAAGGCGAATCGGTGAAATATCTCGGCGTGGACAAGCACGGCAAGATAGACCTCAATGAACTTGAGAAGGCCATATCGGATGACACTGCCATTGTTTCCGTCATGGCCGCCAATAACGAGATAGGCACGATACAGGATATTAAAAAAATAAGCGAGATTGTTCATAAGAAGGGCGCGCTTTTCCACACGGATGCCGTTCAGGCGGTAGGCAAGATACCTGTGGATGTCAACGAACTCAACATAGATTATCTTTCTTTTTCGGGGCATAAGATATACGGTCCGAAAGGCATCGGAGTGCTTTTCGTGAAAAAGGGCACACCGTTCTGTCCTTTCATCAGGGGCGGGCACCAGGAAAAAGGCAGGCGCGCGGGCACGGAGAACACTCTCGGGATAATCGGCGTGGGAAAGGCCGTCGAAATGAGAAAGAAGGAAATGACGGCGGAGCATACCCGGCTATTACAGCTTAAGAACCGGCTTAAGGAAGACATCCGGAAAAATATACCGGACATCCAATTCAACGGGCACCCGACTGACTGTCTCACCGGCACGCTGAACGTTTCTTTCCTGGGCGCGGAAGGCGAAGCGATACTGCTTTATCTTGACCTCGCGGGAATAGCGGTTTCAACCGGCTCGGCCTGCGCGTCAGGTTCGCTTGCCCCGTCGCATGTACTGCTTGCTATGGGGCTCGAGGCCGAACAGGCCCACGGTTCCATAAGGATGAGCCTGGGCAGGGACACGACCGAAAAAGACATAGATTACACGCTTAAAAACCTTATAGAGATAATAGCAAAGGTCAGGAAGATGTCGAGCGCATATAAAACGAGGTAGAAGAAAAACGGTAGAAGGGAAACGGATTTTAATTTGTTTTTCCATCTACTTTCTCCCGTTTACCATCTATCGTTCATAAAGGAGTTTGGCATGACATCCGGTCCCGCGTGGGCTTATTCCGAAAAACTTAAACAGCATTTCATGAATCCAAAGAACGTCCTTCAGGATAACGAGGACTTCATTGAAGACGGCAAGGGCACCGTAGGCAATATCAAGTGCGGCGACGAGATGATAGTGCTCATCAAGGTTGATAAAGAGAAAGAAACGATAAAGGATATCAGGTGGAAAACCTACGGCTGCGCGAGCGCCATAGCCAGCACTTCCGTGCTTTCCGAGATAGCCAAAGGCAAAAAGCTTGACGAGGCCTACGGGCTGACTTCAAAGGATATCGCCAAGGCGCTTGACGGCCTGCCCGAGCACAAGATTCACTGTTCCGTATTAGGCGACAAAGCCCTCAGGGCCGCGATAGACGATTACTACACCCGAATAGGCAAATTAGACAAGGTCAAACAGCAGAAATCCCATATTATCTGCCAGTGCATGGGCATAACCGATGAAGAAATTGAGAACGCCGTGCTGGAGGGCGCCAGGACTTACGCCGAACTGCAGGAACGGACGAAGATCGGCACCGTCTGCGGCAAGTGCAAAGATAAATCCCTGGAACTGCTTGAAGGATACAAGAAGAAACATTTCAATCCATAATCCGCCTATATCTTTCCCGCATCGGGCGCATGTCTTATGCGGGAATGGCGGCGGCCCTTCCGCCAAAGGAGTCGCATCGTGAAAAAAATCATTTTATCGCTGACACTGGTTTTTCTTTTGATTTCGGCATGCTCAAAGAACAGCAGCTACAACCTCAGGCCTGCGGAAAAAGCAGAGATAGGCATGCAGGCGGTCTGCCCGGTGACTAATAACGTATTCACTGTCGAAAAGGAAACTATGGCGGTGGATTACAAAGGCAAGACGTATTTTCTCTGCTGCCCGGACTGCTCGGCGGATTTCGAGAAGAAACTCGGCGTCATGACGAGCCATGATATGCAGAATATGAAAGACACGAAAGATACGGGGAATATGAAAGACATGAAGGATATGAGCGCGGGAACGGACGACAAGGAAATAGTCTATTGGACCTGCCCGATGCATCCGCAGGTCAAGGAACACGACCCCGGGCAATGCCCCATATGCAGCATGGACCTGGTTCCTGTATACAAAAAGGAAGGGAATAAAATAGCCGTCGACCAGAAAACAGGAAAACTGCTGGGTCTTAAGAGCAGTTCGGTGCGCGTGATGCGTGTGGATAAAAGCTTCCGCCTGCCCGCGAGAGTCGCGTACGACAACGACCTGTACCTGACCCAGCAGGAATACATACTTACTTACAAGAGCCTAAGGGAACAGGGTGAAACGACCAGCGATCTGCTGGATGCCACGAAGTTCCGCCTGACGCTTTTCGGGTACACGGATAAGGACATCAAGGCTCTTGAAAAACGAAAACAACCCGACAAAACGCTCCTCTTTCCCGGTTCCGAGGCATGGCTTTTTGCCGACGTCTACGAGAACGACCTGCAGTCCGTCAAACCCGGCAGGAATGTCACTGTAGTGACAGATACCTATCCTTCAGTAAGATTTTACGGTAAAGTCGTGCTTGTGGAACCTTCCCTCAATCCCGAAACGCGTTCCGCGAAAGCAAGGATAATCGTGGACAATACGAGAAACCTTTTGAAACTTGAAATGTTCGCCAATGTGGAGATTAAGATTTCCGGAGGGAACCTTATCGCCGTGCCTAAGACGGCCCTCATAGATACCGGCGTGAGGAAAGTAGTATATCTTGATTACGGCAACGGAGAATACGAACCTGTTGATGTAAGGACTGGTTTTGCGGGGGATGACTATGTCGAGATCAAGGACGGCCTGAAGATAGGAGACCGTGTCGTGACCAACGGCAATTTCATGCTTGACTCTGAAAGCCAGCTCCGGTCCGGCGGTGCGGGCGGCGGCATGGACAACATGCCGGGAATGGAGCACGAATAAAAAACGTCGTTCGGGACTCGCATCTCGTATCTCGTGAAAGACAAAAAAGATGTCATTCTGAGCAAAGCGAAGAATCTATCGTAAAGTAAACTCGAAACTAGAAATTACAAATATACTGTTAAATGGGGGGTATATGTCGAAAGCAGAGATCATGGTGGTAAACGATGAAGTATTACACACAAAAATACTTCTTATACGCGGGCAGAGGGTAATGATTGACAGGGATTTGGCGGGTTTGTACGGCGTAAAGACGAAAGTCTTGAATCAATCAGTGAAAAGGAATATCAGAAGGTTTCCGGATGACTTCATGTTTCAATTGACGAGGGATGAACTGAAAGAGGTGGTCACAAATTGTGACCACCTAAAACCCCTTGAATATTCATATCAAATGCCGTATGTATTTACTCAGGAAGGGGTAGCTATGCTTTCAAGCGTACTGAAGAGCGAAAGAGCGATTCAGGTGAATATCGGCATAATGAGGGCATTTGTAAAATTCAGGGAGTTACTGCCCAGTTATAAAACAACCGCGAGAAGACTTGATGATATTGAGAAAAAAGTCATGGTGCACGATGATAATTTTAGAGCGGTATTTACATTGATGCGCGAAAGGCTGAAAGATAAACATAAATAACTATCCCGGTTTATCGGGAATCTAATTATTTTGCCTAAAATAGACAGAAGATACATATTGACTCAAAATTGAACAATTAAGATGTGTCGTCAGGATTTCTAAGGAGGATGAATAGTATGAGGCAAAAAGTATTATTTTTGCTGATACTTTGTTTCGTTACAACTTTTTTTAAGCATGCATTTGCAGAAGCGACAGTCCGAGATGTAGGGTCAATTGATACCTTCACATCTGAAAATAAGCGATATAGTATAGATATAAAAATATTGGGTTATCCAGACAGAAGCTCGTCAATATGTACCCCGTCAATATGTACTTTTAAAAAGGGAGATAAAATATTGTGGAGCAAAGAAATTCCAGCTACACCCGGCAAAGTTAATATTTCGGATAATGGAAAGTATATAGCCATGGCAAACTGGGGTTGGTATGACGAAGGCGGGTACGCAGGTTTATCTTTTTATGGCAAGGATGGCGGATTAATAGGCAATATAGCTATTGATAAAAATAAGGAGCACTTTAAATACATAAAAAAAACTGCGATTTCAAGAGATGGGAAATACTATTTAATTAGTGAATTAGGAAGAGGATCAATACTGTCATTGTACGATGTGAAATTATCAAAATTATTGTGGACTGAAGAGTTTGATGAGAAATATTCAAATAATATTGACTTTAAAGTATTAGATTCAGCAGATAAAATAACAATAAAAGGTTTTGACGGGTTTAAGGAAAAAACTATAAAAACAATAAAAATAAAATAGGATTCATATAGAAAGATTGTTTTACTTCGTTCCCTCTTTGAGAGCGGGCGCAATGACGGTTTAAACCTTGACCCATGGCCCTTGCCCGTGTTGTCAAAATATAGTCGTTAACTAAATACCAAATACTAGATACGAGACGACCAACATTAGTATAATTAAATCTAAGTACCCGACAGGATATACGAGATACGGTATATATTATGATAGAACGCATTATTGAATGGTCGGCTAAGAATAAGTTTTTCGTTTTAATGGGCGTCATATTCATGACGGCCTGGGCGGTGTGGTCCGTAAAAAATATACCGCTTGACGCCATACCTGACCTATCCGACACGCAGGTAATAGTCTATGCCAAATGGGACAAGCCCCCGCAGGTCATAGAGGACCAGGTCACATACCCTATAGTCAGCGCCCTGCTCGGCGCGCCTAAAGTCAAGGATATCCGCGCGTTTTCCGATTACGGTTTTTCTTATGTCTATATTGTCTTTGAAGACGGCACGGATATCTACTGGGCGCGCTCGCGGGTGCTTGAATATCTTTCCAAGGTCACTCAGCAGTTGCCCAGAGAGGCGAACGTGGAGATCGGCCCCGACGCCACCGGTGTGGGCTGGATTTACCAGTACGCCCTTGTTGATGAATCGGGCAAGCATTCCCTTGACGAACTCAGGACTTTCCAGGACTGGCACCTGAAGTACGCGCTTCAGTCGGTTAAGGGCGTCTCCGAAGTTGCCACTATCGGCGGATATGTCAAGCAATATCAGGTCGTTGTGGACCCTAACGCCCTCCAGCAGTTCAAAATACCCCTTTCATCCGTTGTTAAAGCCGTCAAGAGCGCGAACCAGGAAACGGGCGCGCGCGTGATCGAATTTTCCGGAACGGAGTACATGCTTACGGTCAAGGGATACATAACGAAAAAGGAAGATATAGAGCAGGCCGTGCTTAAAGTGAGCAACGGCGTGCCCGTGAAGATAAAGGACGTGGCGAAAGTTGAGATGGGGCCGGAGATCAGGAGAGGCGTCGCCGAGCTTGACGGCAGCGGCGAGGTCGTCGGCGGGATCGTCGTGATGCGTTATGGCGAGAACGCGCTCAACACAATCGGGCGCGTCAAGGAAAGGCTTTCGCAGATCCAGCTTCCGGACGGCGTGAAGGTTGTGCCGGTCTACGACCGCTCTGAACTCATCAATAGGGCAGTGGATACGCTCAAGAAGAAACTTATCGAGGAAATGATCGTCGTTTCCCTGGTTATCCTTATATTCCTTCTGCATTTCCCTTCCGCCGTGATACCAATTGTCACTCTTCCGATAGCCGTACTGCTCGCGTTCATACCCATGCACTACATGAAGCTGACATCAAACGTGATGTCGCTCGGGGGGATAGCCATCGCTATCGGCGCAATGGTGGACGCCGCCATCGTCATCGTGGAGAACGCGCACAAGTCCATCGCGCGCTGGAGGGAAGAAGGCGGCAAGGGGAGCTTTTCGGAAGTTCTCATAAATTCCATCAAGGAAGTGGCAAGGCCGTCTTTCTTCTCGCTTATCGTGATAGCGGTCGCCTTCATACCGATATTCACGCTCGAGGGCATAGAGGGGCGGCTCTTCAAACCGCTCGCTTTCACCAAGAATTTCGCCATGTTCTTCTCCGCCTTGCTCACCGTCACGCTGGTTCCGGCGATAATGACCCTGCTTATACGCAGCAAAGGTTTCATTTTCAAACCCGGTTGGCTCTCGAAACTCTTCAATGCCGTTTTTGTGGGCAAGATACACTCCGAAGAAAATCATCCCATATCCAGGTTCCTGTTCAAAATATACGGGCCGGTGGTAGATGCCGTGCTCAGGCATCCATACAAAGTTATTTTCGGAGCGGTGCTGGCTTTTATGCTGACCATACCGGCTTACTTCATGCTTGGGAAAGAGTTTATGCCTCCGCTTAACGAGGGGTCCATACTCTACATGCCCACGACATTACCCGGCATCTCAATAAGCCAGGCGGCGGAACTCCTGCAGGCGCAGGATAAGCTCCTGAAATCCTTCCCCGAAGTGATAAGCGTGTTCGGCAAGGCCGGAAGGGCCGAGACGTCCACTGACCCGGCGCCGCTTTCGATGATGGAAACCACAGTATTGCTCAAGCCGCAGAACGAGTGGCGGCGCAAGGACAGGTGGTACAGCTTCCTCCCGGATTTCATGGAAGGCCCGTTCCGCATGGTATGGCCCGACAGGATAAGCTGGGAAGAGCTGATTTCCGAGATGGACGCCAAGCTGAAACTGCCCGGAGTCGTCAACGCGTGGACGATGCCTATAAAAGGCAGGATAGACATGCTGACAACAGGCGTCAGGACGCCTGTAGGGATTAAGATATACGGCGACGACCTGTCGGTGATAGAAAAAATAGGGAAAGAGATAGAATCGCACCTGGCGATGGTCAAGGGCACCAGGAGCGCCTTCGCCGAGCGGACCGCCGGCGGGTATTTCATTAATTTCGACCTTAACAGGGACGCCCTGGCCAGATACGGGCTCTCGGTGGAAGATGTCGGGATGAACATAATGGCGGCGATAGGCGGGGAGAACGTTACGCAGACAGTGGAAGGCAGGGAAAGGTTCCCGGTCAACGTGCGCTATCCCAGAGAATTAAGGAACGACATAGATAAGATAAAGAGGATGTACATAGCGACACCTTCGGGAGCCCAGATACCGCTTTCGCAGGTCGCCGAAATAAGAAAAGAGACCGGGCCGGGCATGATACGCGATGAGAACGGCCGGCTGGCCGGATATGTCTACGTAGACGTGGCGGACAGGGATGTGGGCAGTTACGTTGACGATGCGAAGGCGATGATAAAAAAGGAAGTCGAACTGCCTTCCGGGTATTCCATCCAGTTCAGCGGACAGTTCGAGTTTATGGAACGGGTCAATGAGCGCATGAAAACAGTAATACCTCTGACGCTCTTCATAATATTCATTCTCATCTATCTTAACACAAAATCATACGCCAAGACGTTTATAATACTTCTCGCGGTGCCGTTCTCGCTGATAGGTGCAGTTTGGATACTGGTTCTGCTGGGATACAACATGTCAATCGGCGTTTGGTCGGGTATCATTGCGCTTCTCGGCGTGGACGCCGAAACCGGGATATTCATGCTTCTGTATCTCGACCTGTCGCATGACGAGATGAAAAAGAAGGGGTTGTTAAAAACCATAGATGACTTGAAATCCGCCGTTCACCACGGCGCGGTGAAGAGGATACGCCCCAAAATGATGACGGCGGCCGTTCTGTTCATAGGACTGCTTCCAATCATGTGGGCGCAGAGCTACGAAATAGGCGCCGACGTGATGAAACGCATAGCGGCCCCTTTGGTTGGAGGCATATTCACGTCTTTCCTGATGGAACTCCTTGTTTACCCCGCGGTGTATTTCCTCTGGAAGAAAAAAGAGATAATAAACAAATAAATCTTGCGCTTGTCATGAAAGGAAGCCTTGAAATGACCGATATAAAATCAAAAGACCCTCTTCACGGGGTAACATTGTTGATGATACTTGAGCGGTTGGTAGCTCATTACGGATTCAAGGAACTCGGCGGCAGGATCAGGATAAAGTGTTTTAATATGAATCCCAGCATCAAGTCCAGTCTGACATTCCTCAGGAAAACCCCCTGGGCAAGAAAAAAAGTTGAAGACTTGTACGTTGATCTGATAACCAGATAACTGATAAACTTAACAATCACACCCGGCATAGTGGGTAGAGGATCATTAAAAGTATGGCAAAACTGAAATTGGACTTGCATTCGATATACAAAAAGGGCGGGGAAATAGAAGCCGCTCTCAACAAGGTTATCAGCGACGCGGTTGAGAAAAGGATACCTTTGGTTGAAATCATCTCGGGCAAGGGCAGCGGGCAGCTTAAGAAACATGTCCTGATGTTCCTTGAAAGGCCGGAAATAGAATGCCTTTATTTCAGGGTAAAGAAGGATGCCAGGAATTACGGCAGGATTTTCGTCGAATTCAGGCATAAAAACAGCAAGGCGTACCACGGGTGAATATTTATTGCAGGAAATTGAGGCCATTTGATGAAGTTTAGCGATATAAAATATTTAAAGACTGTCGTGGATTCGGCGGCTCTCGAAGAGAGCGTTTCCGAGGTCGCCTTTGTCGGCCGTTCCAACGTGGGCAAAAGTTCTGTCATCAACGCCGTGTGCCGCCGCAAAAAACTCGCCTATACGTCGCAGATACCCGGCAAAACACGCACAATAAATGTGTTCGGCGCCGGTCAGGGCCGGTGGCTGGTAGATCTGCCGGGATACGGCTATGCCACGGGTCCCGCGTCGGAGCGGAGCGCCTGGCCCGCCATGATAGAGGGTTATCTGACAACCCGTCCTAATCTGCGGATGGTTTATATTATCATTGACGCGGAAGTCGGGCCAACAAAGCTTGATAAAAGTATGACGGATTGGCTGGTGACAAATGCCATACCTTTTACCATAGTGGCAAACAAAACGGATAAAGTCTCAAAGAGCGCGCAGGACAGCCAGCGCGGAAAAGTTGCCAATGAGTTGGGCGTGCGGGCCGAAGATATCCACTGGGTAAGCGCGGAGAAAAATTGGGGAATACCGAAACTAATCGCCGCAATAGCCCTGCAGCTGGAAGAAGAAAACAATTAACAGTGCTTAATAATCATTAATTTGCTCCTAATTGTTAATTGATTGCTGTATTTATAGTATAATATGCAAAAGTGGGAGGTCGTACCTATACTAGGCACTTCGGTTTAATTGACATCAAGGGAGGTCGTACCTATACTAGGCACTTCGGTTTAATTGACATCAAGGGAGGTCGTATAACGGCCTGAGAGTTCCCGTAGTAACGGGATTACCGCAAAAACCTGATCTGGGTAATGCCAGCGGAGGGAGGAAACATGGCACACACACTTCACTAAATACCGCAAAGTCCAGAATAGTGCTTCCGTTAAAGCTAATTCATAGAGCCGGAACAAAATCCGAAATACTAAATTCGAAACTCGAAAAAACTACAAAAGTCAGAAAGCAAACAGAGCTGTTTGTTGTAGTTTTTCGTTTGTTGTTTACTTCGGATTTCCGATAATAACTTTATGAAGTCCCGCTGTAGCGGGAGAGTTTCGAGCTTCGAGTTTAATAAAAAAGGAGTTTATCAAATGAAAGTATCTCATTTGCTTGAAAAAATCAGGAAGGAAAAACCGGTCGTCCATCATCTTACGAACTGGGTGACGATCTACGACTGCGCGAACATAGTGAAGGTCTTCGGGGCGTCGCCGGTCATGGCCCACGCGCATGAGGAAGTCGCCGACATGACGGGTATCGCGTCGGCGCTCGTGCTAAATATCGGCACGCTGACGGTAGATTTTGTCAACGCCATGAAAATCGCGGCAAAAAGAGCTAACAAGAAGGGCATACCGGTCGTGCTGGATATGTGCGGGGCGGGGGCCACCAAGCTGCGCGACGATAAATGTTTTGAGATACTGAAAGAAGTAAGAGTGGACATAATAAAAGGCAATGCCTCTGAAGTGGCCAGGATAGCGGGAGAAAATGTCAGGACAAAAGGAGTTGATTCAACCGATATAGGGAAAGACCTCATGCTGATCGCCAGGAAACTCGCGGAAGCCAAGGGATGCGCAGTTGTGATAACCGGGAAGGAAGACGTAATAACTGACGGAAAAAACTCGTATATTGTGAAAAACGGCGACAAGATGATGACTCATGTCGTGGGCACGGGCTGCATGGCGACGTCCGTAATCGGCGCTTTCGCGGCGGTTGAGAAAGATCTGGCGCTTGCGGCGGCCGCGGGGCTTGCGTGTTTTGAAATAGCCGCGGAGATAGCCGCGAAATCGGCGCAGGGGCCCGGGACGTTTAAGGAAAAGCTGTTTGACGCGGCTTTCAATCTAGACGGCGCGACAGCCGACAAAATGGCGAAAATTGAAGAATGCTGAAGTGCTTCCCCCTTTATAAAGGGGGATAAGAGGGGGATTTTCCACCACTACTTCTTCGGCGGACCCGCCAACGTTTCAGTGGCGGGAAAAATCTCCCCTAAACCCTCTTTAATAAAGAGGGGAAAATATATGAATCTCAAAGGTTATTACTTCATTACCGACGCGGGTTTAAGCAGGAAAGGGAACATAAACGATGTCCGCGAGGCTGTCAAGGCCGGCGCTTGCGCGGTTCAGTACAGGAATAAGGAAGGGAATACGGAGGAACTCATCAGGGAAGCCGCGGCGCTGAAGAGTCTGTGCGGCGCCGTGCCGTTCATTGTCAATGACAGGGTTGACGTCGCGCTCGCGGTGAACGCTGACGGCGTGCATTTAGGGCAGGATGATACCTCATACGGAAAGGCGCGCGGCCTGCTGGGCAGGATGAAGGCCGTAGGAATAACGGTCCACGACGTAAAAGAGGCCCTCGAAGCGGAAAGAATGGGGGCGGACTATCTCGGCGTTTCGCCGATATTCGCGACCGGCACAAAGCCGGATGCCGGCGCTCCGGCGGGACTGGAACTCATAAAAGCCGTGAAAAAAGACGTGAAAATACCGGTTGTCGCGATAGGCGGAATAAACCTTGATAACGCTTCTGAAGTAATCGCGGCGGGAGCCGACTCGCTTTGCGCCATCTCGGCAGTGGTCGCTGGCGGCGATGTCAAGGCGGAGATAGAAAAGTTCCTGAAACTGTTCAGATAACGCTACTTTTTCTCGAACACGTAAAACGTTTCCATGGGTTTCGCGCTTATTCCCCACGGGATATAGCCGAACATGTTCAGATGGAATCCGGCGAAGGCAGTGGGGTCCCATATTCTTAAAAGATAATTCTCTTCTTTCGGAATCTCCCTGGCCAAAATGAATTTCTTCCTGATATCTTTCAAAATCGGATCCCCGCCGTAAATCACGTGCACTGAACCATATTTCGTCATAATAAGATATTTGTGCTTCTTGATGTCAAATCTTTCAAATCCTTTCTTCTGCATGTAGTATTCAAAGGCGTAATTGCCCATGTATCCCGTCTGCGGCGCCGATATATTTCCGGACGCTTCGATGGCGAAGTCCCTGTATATCCCCGCCAGCTTGTAATCCGCCGAATTTAGCGCTAATCCCAGCAGAAGAGTTGAAAAAACGGCAATAACGGAAAAACTCCTGCCGGCTCTCCCGGTCTCTTCTACGTGAATGTACAGGCACAGTATTAACGGGGGCAGCAGCGGCAGTACATATCTGCCTGCCATTATATTGGGGAATATCATGAGGAACAGTGCGTAGCCGAAGAACCAGAGCATTGCGGATATGACCGGATATTCTTTTGACTTAAATGAAATATACAGGCGCTCTCCGGCCATAAAAAAGACTAAAACAGCGTTGGCAAGATAAACGGACGCGGATATTACGGCAAATACTCCGAATCCGGCCATGCTGCAGAACACGGCGGAAATTACAAGCGCGGTCGAGTAGGCAACCCATTTCGCGGCATTTTTACCCATAAGAAGGAGATAGCACAGCGGAAATATCGAGATCCCGCCGAGCGTTGTAAGAAAGCTCAGCGTCTCTTTTCTTACAGGGGAATGCGCCCAGCCAAGTCTTTCAAAAATATAGAGGGGATGTATCTGATGGGAATGGGAATAGATAAACAGCGCGGCCAGTAAAAGCGATAGAATAACCGATAAATATTTCAATACTTTCCATTTTCCGCAGATTATCAGCATGATTATGTACAGGAAAATGAATACTCCGGCGTAATATTTGGTAAAAACCGCCGCCAGCAGCGCCAGCGATGATATCGCCATGCTGAGCGGGGAGTCATTCTTTAAATATGCTATGAAATAATAAAATGATATCAGGAAGAGCGCGATGAGCGGAAAATCCGACATGATGCTGGTCCCCGCAAGAAGCGCGATAGGCGACGACAAGAATAAAAGCGCGGGGGCGATGCCCTTGATATTGATTGCTTTGCATATGAGGTAAAAATAAATGCCGGCCGTAACGTAGAAAATAAAGTATCCGGCATGCATGAATATTTCGTTCTCGCCGAATACCGCGCGGAGCAGGGCGGTGAAATAGTAGAAGAAAATGGGGTTATAATTATGCTTCCACAGGTCAATAGCGCCGGCTATGTCGAACGGATGCAAAGGCGAGAGGCCTATCGCGCGCGCGGCGTACAGGAAAAAAGGATCGTCGATATGGAAAGGCTTGTTGAGAAACGGCAGGTAAGCCAGTACGGAAAATATAATGATCGAAGCCAGCGGTTTCTTTTTGATATAGCCGGTTAGAATATTCAGCATATTTTTATTTGAAAATTGTACCACTAATGTGGTATAAAATCAAGGGAGAGAGCGTATAATTTGGTATAATACCATAACTGAAGTCAGAAGCATGGAAGCGGAGCATGGGACCGGATATAATTGTTGCCCGGATAAAAACACTTAAGAAGAAACTCAACGCTGTCATTCTCGCGCACAACTACCAGTTGCCCGAGGTGCAGGATATCGCCGATTTTCTGGGAGATTCCCTGGACCTGAGCCGGAAGGCCGCCTCAACTGAGGCCGATGTCATCGTCTTCTGCGGAGTGCATTTCATGGCTGAGACCGCCGCGATACTTTCCCCGGAAAAAACCGTCCTGCTTCCCGCGATTGACTCTGGATGCCCGATGGCGGACATGATAGACGCCGCAAAACTTGCCGCTCTTAAGAAAAATCACCCCAACGCTGTTGTTGCCGCCTACGTGAACACTTCGGCCGAAGTTAAGGCGGAAAGCGATATCTGCGTCACTTCAGCCAACGCCGTGCAGATAATCAAATCGCTCGGCGGCAATCCCGCCACGGCGGGCAGGGACATAATATTCGTGCCGGACAGGAATCTCGGGCATTACGTGATGACACAGACCGGCAAGGACATGATATTGTACGACGGGTACTGCCCCACTCATAACAACATACTGCCCGAGCACGTCCTGAAAGCCAGGCAGCAGCATCCGGGCGCGGAAGTGGTCGTGCATCCCGAATGCCGGCCCGAAGTTATAAAACTCGCGGATAAAGTTCTTTCCACGAGCGGCATGGTAAACTACGCGAAAACATCAAAAAATAAAGAGATAATCATCGGCACGGAACCCGGTATCATATACCGCCTGAAGAAAGACAGCCCGGACAAGGAATTCTATCCCGCGAGCGACGCGGCGGTTTGCCGGAACATGAAAAAGAACACTCTTGAAAAAGTGCTGTGGTCGCTTGAAAACATGAAAAATGTGATTAAAGTTGAAGAGCCGGTGAGAAGCAAGGCGAAACTGGCGATAGACAAAATGCTTGAATATTCAAGGCAAGACTAAACGACGGTATCTCGGGACTCGTATCTCGTCGTTCGAAACAGGTCTTGCGAGATGCGAGATACTAGATACGAGATACGGGTTTTTGGAGGAACAATGAATTCCGGTCTCAAGGCGATTATCATCATTGTCGTGCTGGCGCTGGTGGGTTTGCTTTTTTACAATAATTACCGGATAACGCAGCAGTCGTCCGGCGCTCCGTCAAGCGTAAAACTGATTGTCGATAATCCCGACGAAGTTGCGTGGTATACAAACTTCCAGGAAGCCCTTCAGGTATCGGCCCAGTCCGGGAAACCCGTGATGGCGGATTTTTATGCCGACTGGTGCGGCTGGTGCAAAAAACTGGACGAGGATACATATTCAGACTCGGAAGTGATAAAGCTTTCAAAGGGATTCGTGTGCGTGAAGGTTGACGCCGACGTTGACGGGGCATCCTCAAAGAAATACGATATAAGAGGACTGCCGACCATACTCTTTACGGACGCCAAAGGAAAAGTCATTCATAGAATAGGGGGATATCTCGGGCCGCGGGATTTCGCGAGCGTAATGAGGTCGATAAAAAAGTGAAATTAGATAATTTCCCCATGATTGTCAGTTTTTTTGCGGGTATGGCGACCTTTGTCAGCCCCTGCGTGCTTCCGCTCATTCCGGCTTACATATCATTCATAACGGGCGCGAGCCTCGAAGAACTCAAGAACGGCGGAAAATCGCTTAAATATACTTTTCTGAACGCCTTATTTTTTGTCCTGGGGTTCGGCGCGGTCTTTACTCTGCTAGGGGCGTCCGCGACCTGGCTCGGTAATACTTTGTTTGATAAAAAGGATATACTGCGCTGGGCCGGCGGCGTGATAGTGATTATTTTCGGTTTTCACACGACCGGCATTATCAGGATCCCGTTCCTCTATTACGAAAAGAGAATGGAGCTGAAAAAATCCTCCCTGGGTTTCGCGGGATCCTTTTTCGTAGGAATGGCTTTCGCGGTCGGCTGGACGCCGTGCGTCGGGCCGATACTATCGTCCATTTTACTGCTCGCGTCGGCGCAGGACACAGTGGCCAGGGGATTTCTGCTTTTAGTATCGTACTCGCTCGGTCTGGGAGTGCCTTTTCTCCTGACGGCGCTTTTTATCAACCGCGCCATCGCGCTGTTCTCGAAAATGCAGAAGTATTTTAAGGCAATAGAGATCACAGCCGGGCTTATATTGATACTTGTGGGGATATTGATACTTACGGACAGTTTTAATGCTGTTGCGGGAAAACTGACTTCGTTGTTCTACAAATAACTACGGTATCTCGTATCTAGTATCTCGCATCTCGTAAGGCATACTACGAACGACGAGATACGAGTCCCGAGATACGTTTTTGGAGTTATAATACCCTTCGGGTATTTCGCATAAGACAATTTAGTAGAAACACTTGAGGAGCTCAATGCATCTATACGCGTGGATATTATTCAATGTTTTCGTAGTGATACTCCTTCTGCTGGATCTAGGAGTGTTCCATAAAGGCAGCAGGACCATCGGAGTAAAAGAGTCGCTTATATGGAGCGCGGTCTGGATAATCGTCGCGCTTTTATTCAACGCGGGCGTCTGGTTCTGGTCCGGGCCTCAAAAGGGGCTGGAGTTCTTCACCTGCTACCTGATAGAACGTTCTCTCAGTATTGACAACATCTTCGTATTTGTCCTCCTGTTCAACTACTTCAAGGTGCATTCCGAATATCAATACAAAGTCCTTTTCTGGGGAATAGTCGGCGCGATGGTAATGAGGGCTTTCTTTATTCTGGCGGGAACCGCGCTCATTGCCAAATTCCATTGGACGATATATATTTTTGGTGCGTTGCTTGTATATGTCGGTATTAAACTGGCGTTCCAGAAGGATGAGGAAGTTCATCCCGAAAAAAATCCGGTTCTTATCCTGTCCCGCAAGTTATTCCCCGTGTCGCCTTGGCAGAATAATGATAAATTCTTCATAAAAGACGCAGGAAAGCTGCTGGTCACCCCGCTTTTTCTTGTTTTACTGGTTGTTGAAAGCACCGATGTAGTTTTCGCGATAGATTCAATACCCGCCGCGCTCGCGATTACCCTCGATTCATTTATCGTTTATTCCTCGAATATCCTCGCGATACTGGGCTTGAGGGCGATGTATTTCGCCCTTGCCGGGAGCATGCAGATGTTCAGGTTCCTGAATTACGGGCTTTCGGTGGTGTTATCGTTTGTCGGAGTAAAGATGCTGCTTACGGATTTTTATAAGATATCGATAGGCGCGTCTTTAGGCTTCATAGCGGTCGTGCTGACGGTATCGATAGTTGTTTCGCTTATGTTTAAAACGCCGCCCGAGAGTGAGAGAGTAAGTAAGTAAGCAGGGGCTTTGTCATTCCCGCGAAAGCGGGATTTAGTTTTTAGTATTTAGTGTTTGAACGGCTACCGGCCGCTGGTTGCATGGCCGCATATCTGCATTTAAATATATTGGTGAATGCGGAAGCTAAATTGAGGCCGTTGGAAAAGTCCTCAACGGCCTTGATTACACAGATTGGGTACACTTATTGCATAGATTCTTAGAAACGATTACACGGATATTTAATCTGTGTAATCTTTGTATAATCAGTGTAATCAGAGATTGTTGGGGTTTTTCAACAATCTCAAATTAGTAAAGGAGGCATAAAATGCTGGAAGATTTAGGAAAAAATCCGTTCAAGACTGTTACTCTTATTGCCGCGGGACTTGTGGTCCTTTTTACGGCGCTTATCATCAACCCGATATTCGTGGTGGGACCGGGCCAGGTGGGCGTGACTTTCAATAACATCAGCGGAGAGACCGCGTCGTACTCGCAGGGAACTCATTTCAGGATACCTATCGTTCACACGGTAAACAAGTTCGATGTCAAGACGCAGCGCCTTGACATACTTGCCGAAGGCGCCTCAAAGGACCTTCAGCTTGTAAAAATGGAAACAGTCCTGAATTACCACCTGGACTACACGATGGTTGACCAGATATACGTGAAAGTGGGAAGAGATTACATGCAGAAAGTGATCGAGCCGGCGGTAAATGAGGCGGTAAAGGCCGCTGTTTCCCAGTATCAGGTCGAGCGGATTATCGTTGAAAGAGAGAGCGTTAAAGCCATAATAGAGAGCCTTCTGGCAAAGCGTTTGTTGACGTATAATATAATACTGGAAAACGTAAATCTGGTTGACATTGACTTTGCCGATGAATTCAATAAGGTTGTCGAACAGAAACAGATAGAAGAGCAGAAGATCAAGACGGCCCAGTACCAGAGGATGCAGGCGGAGGAAAACAAGAAACGCGTTATTCTTGACGCTGAAGGGGAAGCCAGAAAACAGCAGATGCTCAAGGAGACGGTTTCAGACAAGGGTATCGCCCTCCAATGGATAGCCAAATGGGACGGGCATCTTCCCCAGTACATGATGGGCAAGGACACTTCAATCTTGATTACCCCTAAAACAGGGAACTGAAGACCGCAGACGGAAGACGGAAGACGGAAGACGGAAGACAAAACTGGCTGCGTACCGCACTATTATTTGTAATTATTTTTTAGTGTTTTCCTGGACCCTGGACCTTGGCTACTGGACCCTGCTTTACAGTAAGGAGTAATCGTGGGAAAGACCGAGAAACTTACGATAGCAATAAGCGGCATGCACTGTGTTTCCTGCAGTGTTGGCATAGAGAAGGCCCTCAAAATCAATAACGGCATCGTAAACGCGTCCGTGAACTACGCTTCCGGCAAGGCGTATGTGGAATACGACCCCTCCCTGATTACCAAAGAAGAGATAGAAAAAATAATAGAAGATACGGGATACGATGTCGTGAGAGAGCCGGCCGCCAAGGCTTCCGGGTTGTCCGTCCTGAACCTGAAAGTCATAGGCATGGATAACGCGCATTGCATCCATACGGTTAAAGGCGCTATTGAAGCGCTGGACGGCATTACCGCGAAAGTGCTCAAAGCCGACGAAACGGCGAAAATCATCTATGACCACACCGTGATCACTCCTAAAAAGATTGAGGAAGCCATAATTCACGCCGGGTACACGCCCGTGGAAATAAAAGAAGGGGAAAAAGACGCGGCACAGAAAATCATTGAAAAAGAGACGCGTGAGCTCGGCGCAAGACTTCTTTTCTCGGCTGTTCTTGCCGCTCCGCTGTTATACATATCAATGGCCCACCATTTCGGGCTCCCCGTATTATTACCCAGGATGCACGCATCACATAAAATCCTGTCACTGGTACAGTTGCTTCTGACAACGCCGATAATAATCGCGGGCTCGCAGTTCTACAGGAGGGGAATAGCGGCTCTTGTAAGGACGAAATCGTCAAATATGGACACGCTTGTGGCTGTCGGAACAGGAGCCGCCTACCTATACAGTTTAGCCGTAACGATCGCTATTTTCATCAATATCCCCGGATACACCAGCAATAACCTTTATTATGAAGTCGCAGGCGTGCTTATCGCTTTCATACTTTTCGGCAAATGGATGGAAGCGCAGGCAAAAAGCAGGACATCATCGGCGATTCGGCGACTGCTGGACCTTAAACCCCAAAAAGCGGTTATAATCCAGAACGGCATTGAACAGGAAGTCAACGCGGACGAAGTCGCGGCCGGCAACATCGTGGTCGTAAAGCCCGGCGAGAAGATACCCGTTGACGGCATCTTGGAAAGCGGATTTTCTTCCATTGATGAATCCATGGTTACGGGCGAGAGCATGCCCGTGGAAAAGAAACCGGGGGACAAGGTGATTGCCGGCACGATTAATAAGTCAGGGTCCTTCAATTTCAAGGCGACAAAAGTCGGCAAGGAGACGATGCTTGCCCAGATTATACAGCTTGTTGAGCACGCGCAAGGTTCAAAGGCGCCGGTCCAAAGGCTGGCTGATACGTTTTCCGCGATTTTTGTCCCGCTGGTCTTTGCCGCGGCGACTCTGACACTGCTCGTGTGGATATTGACAGGCCACACATTCATTTTCGCGCTTACGGCGTTTATTTCGGTTCTGATAATTTCCTGCCCGTGCGCGATGGGGCTTGCGACGCCTACGGCGGTTATGGTTTCG
This sequence comes from Elusimicrobiota bacterium, assembly GCA_043811535.1. Classification (GTDB taxonomy): domain Bacteria; phylum Elusimicrobiota; class Endomicrobiia; order Endomicrobiales; family JBDRNC01; genus JBDRNC01. The sequence continues at coordinate 146,336 of JBDRNC010000018.1, read as the reverse complement.
ACGGGATTAGCGGCGCAGAACGGCGTGCTTATCAAAAATGCCGAGGCCATGCAGAAGGCGGAGAAAACGGATATAGTCGTTTTTGACAAAACCGGGACGCTTACGAAAGGGGAGCCGAAGGTTGTGGCTTTTTCCGCGTCAGGGCTTACCGAAGCCGAAGCGCTCTGCGACGCGGCTTCGGTAGAGTCGAGATCGGAACACCCGCTTTCCCGCGCGGTGATAGAATACGCCCGGGCGAAGGGCGTCGTTGCGCGAGCGGTTTTTGATTTTAACGCAAAAGAAGGGAAAGGCGTTGTCGCGAAAGTCGGCGGTTCAACTGTAATTGTCGGGAAGAAAGATTTTCTGGACGAGACCGGGGCCAAGAGCGATAACGCTCTTGAGGAGCAGGCCGGCAAGTTGTATTCCGAAGGCAAAACAGTTTTATGGATGGCGGTTAACGGCCGGATATGCGCGTTCTTCGCCGTAGCCGATACGCTGAAACCAGACGCGGCACGGGCGGTCGCCAGGCTCAAAGAGATGGGGAAGAAAGTGTATATGATCACGGGCGATAACAAAAAGACCGCGGACGCGGTTTCAAGAGAACTCGGGATCGAAAATGTAATTTCGGAAGTCCTGCCTGCGCAGAAAGCCGAAGTCATAGAACGTCTTAAATCTGAAAGCAGGGGAGTCATAATGGTGGGCGACGGCGTAAATGACGCGCTTGCGCTCGCATCCGCCGATGTCGGCATAGCGCTCGGGTCCGGGACGGATGTCGCGATAGAATCCGCGGACATAGTGCTTATCAAGGATAAGGTGATGGATGTCGCGGCTACGATAGATTTGAGTGTTTGCGCGATGAAGACGATAAGGCAAAATTTGTTCTGGGCGTTCTTCTATAATGTCATTGGCATACCGGTTGCCGCCGGGGTTTTATATCCTTTCACCGGTTTCCTGCTGAATCCCATGATTGCAGGACTCGCGATGGCCTTCAGTTCCGTATCGGTGGTCGCGAACTCCCTTCTTATTAATACGAAGTGCAGGAAATCCGGCTGGAAAATATTTTTCGCGAAACCCTAAGAAATATTATCCGCGCCCTCTTGACAACCCCCGCATAATTGCATACAATACCAATTAGTAATGATTACAATCAAGGACTTATTACTATCCAAAGGCATTAAACCCACGCATCAGCGGCTGGCAATCCTGAAATTCCTTGAGAATAACAGGGAGCACCTTACCGCCGACGGTATCTACCGCAGAATGGTCAAACAGATGCCAACCATATCAAAGAACACCGTTTATAACACGCTTAATAAGCTTGCCGGGAAAAGCGTAATAACAGCCATAAGCATCACCGGTAAAGAGGCAAGGTTTGATTTTATTAAAGGAAGCCACCATCATTTTTTCTGCGAAAAGTGCGGGGGAATAACTGACATTGACATTGAATGCCCGAACTGCAAACTGAATAACATACAAGGCAATCTCGTAAGGGAAATACACGGATATTTCAAGGGAATATGCAAGGACTGCCTTCATAAGAAGTGAACATTCTCCTTCCCTCTTTATGGGGGAAGGCCGGGATGGGGGTGCCCCCCCACCTTAATCCTCCCCCACAAGGGGGGAGGAAGACTTGGTAGAAAGGAGCTCAAAATCCCGCTCTGCTCCATGAATTAAATTAATGTTGTCGCTTCGGGGATGTCACATAAGGCAGTTTAGGAAAACACAGGAGGTGTTCCATGCAAAAGTACAAATGCACCGTTTGCGGCTACATCTATGACCCGGCTAAGGGCGATCCGGACGCCAAAATTCCGCCGAATACGTCTTTTGAAAGCCTGCCTGCGGATTGGGTCTGCCCGGTTTGCGGCGTGGGAAAGGATTTATTCGAGAAAACCGATGAGTGAAAAAAAAGAGAAGCTGTTATCTTTGCTTTATTCGGCTTTTGAAAAGGAATATAACGATACTTTTCTATATCTGAGGGAAGCGGAGTTGTTCAGATCGAAAATCGCAGGCGGGGACAGGCTGGGTTCCGTGTTTTCAGGGTTTAGCGCCGAAGAACTAATGCATGCCGACCGCATCGCATCGAAGATAATAGAACTGGGGGGAAAGGCGCAGTGGAATTTCGCGCCGCTGGAAACCGAGCGTTCCATACACAAGGTTTTGGAAAAACATATTGAGAACGAAGCGGCCGCCTACATGCGTTATACCGAGATGTTAGAACTGTGCGAAGACAAGAACTTCCTGTTAATTTTGAAGGGTATCAGGGATGAAGAAAAGGAACACCTGGAAAAAGCAAAACATATATTGAAACATCTGTTATAAATAGAGGGAATAGAGAACAGGGAATAGGGACAAGGGAATAGTTGAAGCATATTCCGTCATTTCCTAAGCACCATTCTCTAATCGCTAAGCACTAGGAGTCGGCATATGAATTCAAGGATTTCAGATAATATGGGAAAGGCGTTGAACAGGCAGATGAACAGGGAGCTTTACTCGGCGTATCTTTACCTTGAAATGTCGTCATATTTTGAATCCGCCAACCTTAAAGGATTCGCTAGCTGGATGCGCGTGCAGGTCCAGGAAGAGATGATTCACGCGATGAAATTCTACAGCTATATACTTCAGAAAGGCGGAAAAGCGCTGATGCAGGATATAGAAGCGCCGCCGCATGACTGGAAAAATCCGGAAGACGTGTTCGCAAGGTCGCTTAAACACGAGCAAGTAGTAACATCTCTGATAAATGACCTGGTCAACCTTGCGGTTACCGAAAAAGACCACGCCACAAATACTTTCCTGCAGTGGTTTGTGAACGAGCAGGTGGAAGAAGAATCCTCGTTCGATGAAGCGCTGCAGAAATTGAAACTTCTGGGCAAGGATACGGGAGGAGGTCTTTTCCTGCTTGACCGCGAACTCGCTGTGAGGGTATTCACGCCTCCGGCAACAGGAATTGGCTCAGCAGCGCCCGCAGGCGCATAATAACGGCGGATATGTAGCCGGCACTTAAGTGCCGGAAAGATATTTACAAATATATTAGCCAGGAAATCAGCTAAAGGGGGGACTTAAGTCCTCCGCTGCATTAAGGAGCTATTTATGTCGGCAATCAAAATTGTGGAAAATGCGTACTGGGTGGGCGCGGTTGACTGGAACGTTCGGTCATTCCACGGGCACACCTATAATACAAAGCGCGGCTCAACCTACAACTGCTATCTGATTACAGGCGAAAAGACGGCGCTTGTAGATACCGTTTTAGGGGCGTTCTCGGGAGAAATGATAGAAAATATAAAACAGGTTATTGATCCGTCAAAAATAGATTACGTCATAGCGAATCACGTGGAGACCGACCACTCAGGCGGGATTCCGGCGATAATGAAACTCTGCCCGAAAGCCAGGGTTTACGGGACAGCCAAGTGCAAGGAAGGCCTCCAAAGAATGTATTACGGCAACCTGGATTTTCAGGTAGTTAAGACCGGGGATAAACTCAGTCTCGGCAACAAAACACTCGCTTTTGTGGAAGCCCCTATGATTCACTGGCCGGACAGCATGTTTACGTATCTTGTTGAAGACGCTGTGCTCCTTCCGAACGACGCTTTCGGCCAGCATTACGCCTCAAGCGAAAGGTTTGACGATGAAGTTGACCAGTGCGGTCTGATGCAGGAGGCCTCCAAGTATTATTCAAATATACTCTGGCCCCTGAACGCGATAATACAGAAAAAACTTAACGACGTCATGGCGATGAAACTGCCCATAAAGGTCATTGCCCCCAGCCACGGCATTATATGGCGCAAGGACCCGATGAAGATAGTGAATGCCTACGTCAACTGGTCAAAGGGCGAGCCGCGAGGCGGAGCGGTGATAGTTTACGAGACAATGTGGGGCGCCACGGAAAAAATGGCTAAAAAGATAGCCGAGGGCATTTCGGATTCCGGAATAGACGTCAAGCTGTACGACGTCACGCAGACGGATATCACGCAGATCATTGACGACATGTATTACGCCAGGGGATATGTTTTCGGCTCTTCCACGCACGACAACAACATGCTTCCCGCTATAGCCGGATTCCTGCACTTCTTTGAGGGATTGAAGCCGAAGGGAAGGATGGGCGCGGCATTCGGCTCTTTCGGCTGGGCCGGAGGCGCCGTGAAAGCCATCGAAGAGGTTGTGAAGAAATCGGGAGTTGAAATGCCTCTTCCGTCAATAGGCGTTCAATTCATGCCGAGCGAAGACGATTTGAATAAATGCCGCGAATTCGGAAAAGAATTCGCTAAAATATTAAAATAAGCGCAGATAGCAAGACAGATTAACGCGGATATGTTTTGTCTGCGACAATCCGGTAGTTCAAATCTGTATAATCTGCGAAAGGATGCTGAAATGTCATTATTTTCCGCAGGAGAGATTATTCAGTTAGGCATCCAGATAGAGCAGAACGGCAGGGAATATTATCTGGACGTGGCCAAAAAGTCCAAAAGCAAGGAAGCGAAGGAAATCTTTGAATTTCTCGCGGACGAGGAGTCAAAACACGAGAAGGTTTTCAAAGCGATGCTTTCTTCCGTTGAAAAATATGAGTCGCCTGAGGCGTACAGCGAGGATTACGATGCCTACATGAAATCACTTTCGAAAGAACACGTTTTTACAGGTAAGAATAAGGGTAAAGAAGCGGCCTCTCTGGCAAAAAGCGACCTGCAGGCGGTTGGAATGGCTATAGGTTTTGAAAAGGATTCAATCCTTCTGTTCCAGGAGATGAAAAAGCTGGTTTCGGAAGAAGGACACGCGGCAGTCGATAAGTTAATAGAGCAGGAGCAGGGGCACCTGGCAAAACTCGCGCTGCTTAAGGGCGCGATAAAGAGCTAAATAAGACGATTACATTTAACCGGAGGTTAATCCGCCACGGCGGATTTCGCATAAGGCAATTCAGAACAACACTTAAGGTGCTCAAGGAGTTATTATGTCTAAATCAATCAAGGTCTATTCGACGTCAACATGCCCTTACTGCATGATGCTGAAAGAGTATTTCAAGGAAAAGAACGTCCAGTACGAGAATTTTGACGTCGGGCAGGATAAGGACGCGCTGAAGGAAATGAAGGATAAATCCGGGCAGTTTGGCGTTCCGGTCATAGACATCGAAGGAAAGATAATAGTAGGATTTGATAAGGAAGAGTTGAATAAAGAATTGGGATTATAAAGATATGATAAGCCCGCCACTGAGACGTTGGCGGGCCCGCCAAAGCAGTAGTGGCGGGGAAGAGTTGATTAAAGAATTGGGAATATAACTACGATTACATGATTAAAAGATTGGAAAGATTACAAAGATTGAAGGCTAACGGTATTTTAATAATAATCTTGTAATCTTTAAATCTTGTAATCTTTCAATTGGTGTCATTATGTACGATTTAATTATTGTTGGGGGCGGGCCGGCGGGCATAACCGCCAGCATTTACGCCGCGCGCAAGAAAATCAACTTCATCGTTATCACGAAAGAAGTCGGCGGCCAGACAAACTGGACGCTGAACGTAGAGAATTATACCGGTTTCCGGCTTGTTACCGGCGCTGAACTGGTAAAACAATTCAGGGATCATCTGAAACAGTACAATATCACCGCGAAGGAAGGGGAAGAAGTTGTCTCGCTTGAAAAAAACGGAGATACAGTCAAAGTAGTCACGAACAAGGGCGAATACAGCGCGAAAACCGCGATAATAGCGTCCGGCAAGATACCGAGACGGCTCGGGGTTGACGGAGAAAACCGCCTGCGGAACAAGGGGCTTGCGTACTGCGCAACCTGCGACGCGCCGATGTTCGCCGATATGGATGTCGCGGTCATAGGCGGAGGCAACTCTGCATTGGACGCCGCGCTCCAGCTGGTAAACATAGCCAAGAAGGTCTATATCATAGATAATGCCCCGGGATTCACCGCTGACCAGGTAATGGTTGAAAAAGCGTTATCCAGCCCTATAGTCACGGCTTATCATGATACGACGGTTACCATGATATCGGGAGAAAAGTTTGTAAACGGTATCGGGATAAATCACGGCGGCAAAGAAGAGCTATTGAACGTCGAAGGGATATTCGTTGAAATAGGCTCGGTGCCGGCAACGGATTTCGTAAAGGGTGTTGAAAAGAACGAGCATAACGAGATATGGGTCAACTGTAAAACTGAAACTAACATTCCGGGCATCTTTGCCGCGGGCGACGCGACAAGCGTTCCCGCGAAACAGATAATAGTCGCGTCAGGCGAAGGCGCCAAAGCCGCGATATCGGCGTTTGAATATATTAATAAACTTAAATGAAAGACTTGCTGAAAATGAAGGGACTTAAGTCCCTGAATAGCAAGTCTTAATTCATTAATTGTAGCCGGCACTTAAGTGCCGGGCAAACAGGAGGTTTACATGGCAGTGAAAAAACGCGGGGAAGTTTACAAGTGCAGCGTATGCGGAAACATCGTCCAGGTCAATTTCGTGGGCGGAGGGGACCTGGTTTGCTGCGGGCAGCCGATGAATCTGCAGGTTGAGAACACTGTCGACGCGGCAAAGGAAAAACACGTGCCTGTTGTAGAAAAAACATCAAACGGCTACAAGGTAAAAATAGGCGGCGTTGCCCATCCTATGGAAGAGAAACATTACATCCAGTGGATTGAACTGATAGCTGACGGCAAATCGTATATCCAGTACTTGAAGCCGGGCGACAAACCGGAAGCCGAGTTCTGCGTCACCGCCGCAACCGTTAGCGCTCGCGAGTATTGCAATCTGCACGGCTTATGGAAGAGTTAATAAATAATGGCTAAACGGCTAAATTGCTAAATGGTTAAAAGTCTACAGCCATTTATCCATATAACCATTTGGCAATATAATTGAAAGGAGTAATTTACATGAAAAGTCTAAAAGGCACACAGACGGAAAAGAATCTTCTGGCATCATTCGCAGGAGAATCGCAGGCAAGGACGCGTTACACGTATTTCGCGGGGGCGGCAAAAAAGGAAGGATATGAGCAGATATCGGCTTTATTCCTTGAAACTGCCGAGAATGAAAAAGAACACGCGAAGGTATTCTTCAAATTTCTCGAAGGCGGGGCAGTGGAGATTACCGCAATGTACCCCGCGGGCGTTATCGGAACGACGGCTGAGAATCTGAAAGCATCCGCCGAAGGCGAGAACGAAGAACACGTCAAGCTTTATCCCGGCGCGGCGGACGTCGCGGAGAAAGAAGGATTCAAAGAGGTTGCCGTGGCTTACAGGATGATCGCGGGCGTTGAAGTCCAGCATGAAGCAAGATACCGCAAGCTTCTTGAAAACATAAACAAGGGCCTTGTTTTCAAGAAAGAGCAGAAAGTCAGATGGAAATGCCGCAACTGCGGGCACGTCCACGAAGGGCCGGAAGCCCCCGAGAAATGCCCGGTGTGTTCGCACCCCAGGGCGTATTTTGAGATAAAAGAAACTAACTACTGAACTGCAGGATCAAGGGGCAAGGATTTAAAATCCTCCTCAATCCCCCTTTGAAAAAGGGGGAAGAAAAGGGGGATTTATATACTGGACCCTGGCCCCTAATATTATGTTAATTAAAGACGATCTATCTATCGTTATCTGCGGCGAGGCCGGACAGGGTGTTCAGACGGTTGAAAAACTTCTGACGGGCATTCTGAAGTTGTCGGGATATAACGTTTTCGCCAGTAAAGAATACATGTCCCGCGTGCGCGGCGGCAGCAACTCTACGCAGATACGCGTCGCTTCCGGCAGGGTGATGTCGTATATCGACAGGATAGACATACTCATCCCCTTGGACAAAGACGCGATACCTCACCTCGAAAAACGCGTCTCTCCGCAGACAATCATAATCGGGGACAAAGAAAAACTCGGCACGGATAAGAAGATCATTGACGTGCCCTTTGAGAAAATCGCCCTGGGTTTCGGAAAACCCATATACGCCAACACGGTCGCGGCCGGCATTGTTCTCGGCCTGCTGGGCGCCGGCGAGGACGCGGTAAACGGCTATTTGGAAAAACTCTTCGGAAAAAAAGGGGAAGAAGTCGTCAAAAATAACATCGGCGCGGCCGCCAAGGGATATGAAATCGGCAGGGAAACGGCGGACAAGGAAAAAATATCAATAGACATAAGGAAAACGCCTTCTGCCGCCGGTGAAATGCTGATAACCGGGTCGGAAGCGGTTTCGCTCGGCGCAATAGCAGGGGGGTGTAATTTCATCTCGGCGTACCCGATGACCCCTTCGACAAGCGTGCTTACTTATCTTTCGCAGCATGCCTCCGAGTTCGGCATAGTCGCGGAGCAGGCTGAAGACGAGGTGGCGGCGATAAATATGTCGCTGGGCGCGTGGTATGCCGGAGCGAGGGCGCTTGTTTCCACCGCGGGCGGAGGTTTCGCGCTGATGGTAGAAGGCCTGAGTTTAGCCGGGGCGATAGAGAGCCCGGCGGTAATAATTGTCGGCCAGAGACCGGCGCCCGCCACGGGCCTTCCCACGAGAACCGAGCAGGGCGACCTTGAATTCGTCCTCTACTCGGGACACGGCGAATTTCCGCGGGCGGTTTTCGCGCCCGGGACGATAGAAGAAGCCTTTTATCTGGCGCAGAAGTCTTTCAACCTCGCCGACAAATATCAGGTCCCGGTGATAATCCTTGTGGACCAATATCTTATGGATATCTACTACAATACGACAATTGAAAGATTTAAAGATTTAAAGGTTGAAAGATTTACAACAGAAACGGCAAAAGACTACAAAAGATATAGAATCACTGCGGACGGCATATCGCCCAGAGGAATACCCGGGCGCGGCGAGGGTTTTGTCTGCGCGGATTCCGACGAGCACGATGAAAGCGGGCGCATTACAGAAGATGCCGGAGTCCGCAAGGCAATGGTTGAAAAGCGCCTGAAAAAGCTGGAATACCTGGCAAAAGACGCGGAACCTCCGGTATTAGCGGGAAAGCCGGATTACAAGACGCTCGTTGTGGGATGGGGCTCGACTTTCGGCGTCATAAAAGAAGCGCTGGAGAAACTTGGCGACGCGTCCGTCGCACATCTGCACTTCAGCCAGGTTTATCCGGTGCACCCGGAAACTTCGGATTATCTGAAGAAAGCAAAAAAACTGGTTATTGTGGAAAATAACGCTACTTCACAATTCGGCAAACTGCTGAAACTGCACACGGGTATTGAAATAAAGAATAAAATACTGAAATATGACGGTTCGCCGTTCTCGGCGGAAGAAATCGTGGATAAGTTGTCAAAGGTCGCTTCTGGACCCTTGACCATGGACCCTTGACCCTATGACAAATAAATTCGATTATAACAATGTAGACAATGCCTGGTGCCCGGGCTGCGGCAACTTCCCGATCCTCAAGCTAATGAAAGAGGCGCTGGATGAGCTGAATATTGACACGCAGAAACTGGTGCTTGTTTCGGGCATCGGCCAGGCGGCCAAGGCCCCGCAGTACATGAACGTCCACTATTTCAACGGGCTTCATGGAAGGTCAATCCCGCCCGCGACGGCTATTAAGGCCGTCAATCCGCAGTTGACGGTCATTGCCGAGAGCGGGGACGGCGACATGTACGGCGAAGGCGGCAACCATTTCATACACGCGATAAGAAGGAACCCGGACATAACCGTGATAGTGCACGATAATATGGTTTACGGGCTGACCAAGGGCCAGGCCTCCCCTACCAGCAGCCCGGGATTCAAGACGCCTGTCCAGGTGGACGGCGTGATATCCCAGCCGTTCAACCCGCTTGCCGTGGCGATATCGCTTGACGCTTCATTCGTCGCGAGAGCCTATTGCGGCGACGCGCCCCAAACCAAAGAACTCATCAAAAAAGCCGTCAACCACAAGGGTTTCGCGCTTGTGGATATCTTTCAGCCGTGCGTTACGTTCAATAAGGTCAACACGTACCAGTGGTTCAAGGAAAACACCTATTATCTTGAAGAAGGATACAACCCGGAAAACAGGCAGGAGGCCTTCAAGCGGGCCACTGAAACCGGAAAACTGGGGCTCGGCGTCTTTTATGTCAGCAAGAACAAGAAAACATTCGAAGAGAATATCCCCGCTTATAAAAACGACGCTGTTCCCGTCATAGACAGGCAGGTTGACGTTCTTAAAAAAGTCTCTGATATCCTGCGGAGCAAGTGATGGTGCGCTTGACAAATATGTATTAACTGCTAAAATATCCATATAATATAGCAGGAACGATAACAGACAGGACAATGAAGTCCTCGGATCATTTTTGATTTGAGGGCTTTTTCTATTTCAAAGACGATTACACTGATTGGAGAAGCGATTACACAGATGATAAATGTAAATCAAGGGGATAACGGATGAAACCATCAGTTTGGCCAAGCACCGGGCTCTCAGGGCTGGATAATGTCCTGAATTATCTAAGGGACGGGGATAACATCGTCTGGCAGCTGGACGACATAAAAGATTATAAGGTTTTTGTAAGGCCACTTGTCAAAAAGGCGCTTCAGGAGAAGAAGAAGGTCGTGTACATGCGCTTTGCCGCGCACGAACAGCTCCTGGAAGCCGGAGACGGAGTCACGGTCTGCACGCTTGACGCGAATAACGGCTTTGAATCCTTTTCAACCCAGGTCCATGAAATAATAAGGGAAAAAGGCGCGGGCGTTTATTACGTCTTTGACTGCCTTACCGACCTGCTCGTGGCGTGGGCCAGCGATTCCATGATAGGCAACTTTTTCATGGTTACATGTCCCTACCTGTTTGAATTAGACACCATCACGTATTTTGCGATACTCCGCAACAACCACTCCTACAAGACCATCGCGCGCATCAGAGAGACAACCCAGCTGCTTATAGACCTCTATGATTTTGAAGGGAAATATTACATACATCCTTTAAAGGTATGGAACCGCTATTCTCCGACGATGTTCCTGCCCCACATGAAGGAGGGCGATAGCTTCACGCCGCTCACGAATTCAGTGGAAACTGCTAAACTATTCTCGTATATCTCTAAAAAAGGCCTGGAAAACGCCGAGCGGAACCTTGACTACTGGGACCGCCTTTTCATCAAGGCGGAGGAATTGCTGAGCTCAACTTCGCTTGACAAGAAATTTGAGATGATAAACCTGTTGTGCAAGATAATGATCGGGCGCGAAAAAAGGATGCTTGCCCTCGCGAGAAGCAATTTTTCCATTGATGACCTGTTAAACATCAAATCGCGGCTTATCGGCACGGGGTATATCGGCGGGAAAGCCGTGGGCATGCTCCTCTCAAGGAAAATACTCCAGAAGGAAAAATCTGTCAACTGGGGCGATTATCTTGAACCGCATGATTCATTCTATATAGGTTCGGATGTTTTCTATAAATATCTGGTTCAGAACGGGCTTTGGAAGCTCCGGATGGAGCAGCGGACGAAAGAAGGATATTTCAGGGTGGCGGACGAGCTGAAACAGAGGATGATGACCGGCAAGCTTCCTGATGAATTAAAGGAGCAGCTGTGGGAGATGATAGAGTATTTCGGACAGTCGCCGATAATCATCCGTTCCAGCAGTCTGCTGGAAGACAGTTTCGGGAACGCTTTCGCCGGGAAATACGAGAGTATTTTCGTGGTAAACCAGGGGAGCCCCGAAGAAAGATACAGAAAGATAGAAGAAGTCGTCAAAAAAATATTTTCAAGCACTATGAGCGAAGACGCGCTGACTTACAGGCTGCAGCGCGGCCTTGACCAGCAGGATGAGCAAATGGCTCTGCTCATACAAAGGGTTTCAGGCTCGAACCGCGGCAGTTATTTCTTTCCTGACGCCGCGGGCGTAGGAATATCCCACAACACTTTTACATGGAAAGAGAACATGGACCCGAAGGCCGGGATGCTGCGGCTCGTTTTCGGCCTCGGGACAAGAGCCGTAAACCGCGTGGAGGACGATTATCCCAGGATTGCGGCGCTGGACGATCCTCTGCTAAGGCCGAACGCCGGCAAAGAGGATGACAGGGAATTTTCCCAGCATAAGATAGACCTTCTGAATATTGAGGCGAATGAACTGCAGGAAATGCCGATTTCCGAACTCATGGCGCAGAAACCCGGCGTTGAGATGAAATTCATAGGCGCGGAAGACCGCGAAACCACGAATAAGATGAAGGAACTCGGAATGAAAGGCCGGGAATCCTGGATCATCAGTTTCAATAAACTCTTCACGGAAACCCCGTTCAAGGATATTATGCAAAGGCTGATGAAAACTCTTGAGAATACTTACCAGTATCCGGTTGACATAGAATTCACGCTGAATTTCACGGAAAAAGATGATTTCAAACTAAACCTGCTTCAATGCAGGCCTTTGCAGACGATCGGATATGGAAAAAAAGTAGAAATACCCTTAAACGTAAAAAAAGAGAACATTCTTTTTCAGTCTCACGGCAATTTCATGGGAGGCAACATTGCCCAGTATATAAAGAGGATAATATACGTTGACCCCGCTAAGTATGACAAGCTTACAATACCGGAAAAATATGAGGTAGCGAGGCTGGTCGGGAACCTGAACAAGCGCATAGACGACAGGGATAAACTGCCGGCGCTGCTTGTCGGGCCCGGAAGGTGGGGGACATCGACGCCTTCCCTGGGTGTTCCTGTGAGTTTCGCGGAGATAAACAATATTTCTGTTCTGGTCGAGCTTGAATACTCCGGCGGTCACGTCAGTCCCGAACTGTCGTTCGGAACGCACTTTTTTCAGGATCTGGTTGAAACGAACATCTTTTACGTGGCGATATTCGCGTCAAGGGATAAGGCCTTCTTCAATGATAAATTTCTGGATAAGTATGACGATATTCTTTCCGGAATTATGGGCGGGGAGACCAAGCACGGGGGGATCGTGAAAGTGTACGACCTGAAAGAGGGCGAGCTCCAGGTCATGGCCGATATAGTGTCGCAGAATATCGTTTGTTTCAGGCCGTGACCTGTCCGTCAGGATCGGCCGGATGTGGTTTTTCGTCGTGAAATACGAGCTTTCAAATCCTTATTTGCATGCCCACTTGACAGAAATTATTTTTTGAGTATAATATACATATAGGACAAGGAAGTCCTCAGGTCAAAGGTTGATTTGAGGGCTTTTTCTATTTCAAAGACGATTACACTGATTCGAAAAGCGATTTCGAAGATAATTAATAGAGGGACACGGTAGTTCCTCATAGCAATTCAGGTAAAGATGCCTGCTTTAACCCTGTGAAAGGGAAAGCGGGCTTTTTTATTTGAGACGATTACGCGGCTTAAAACAAAGATTACACAGATTCCAGACAACGATTACACGGATTATTAACGAGATTACACAGATTACTACTTCGGAATTGCACGGATAAATTGTGGAGGATAAGATGAACACATTGATAAAGGTAGATACCGGTGACACGGCGTGGATGCTTATCTCCACTGCGCTGGTCCTTTTGATGACGCTGCCGGGGCTGGCGCTCTTCTACGGCGGGCTCGTAAGGAGAAAAAACGTCTTGGGCGTGCTGATGCAATGCGCGATAATGCTGTGCGTCATCAGCTTGCAATGGATCCTGTTCGGCTACAGCCTGGCTTTTTCGCCGGGAAACGGGTTCATCGGCTCGCTTAAATGGTTCGCGCTGAACGGGGTAGGCATGGAGCCGTATCCCGCCTATGCCGCCACGATACCGCACCAACTGTTTATGATATTCCAAATGATGTTCGCGGTCATTACGCCCGCGCTTATCATAGGAGCGTTCGCGGAAAGGATGAAGTTCTCTTCTTTCCTGCTATTTAGTTTGTTATGGGCTACGTTCGTCTATGACCCGGTAGCACACTGGGTATGGGGCGTCGGCGGGTGGCTGAGGGGTATGGGCGCGCTTGATTTCGCGGGCGGCACAGTCGTTCACATCAACGCCGGTTTCGCGGCGCTTGTAACGGCGCTTATGATAGGAAGAAGAAAGGGGTATGAAAACGCTCCTATGGCGCCGCATAATATTCCATTTACCGTCATGGGAGCCGGGCTCCTGTGGTTCGGATGGTTCGGATTCAACGCTGGAAGCGCGCTTGGAGCCAACGGCCTGGCGGTTAACGCTTTTGTCACGACCAACACGGCGACAGCCGCGGCGGGCTTGTCATGGGCCCTGCTTGAGTGGATATTCAGCGGGAAGCCGACTACCCTAGGGGTGGCTACGGGCGCTGTCGCGGGACTTGTAGCGATAACGCCCGCCTGCGGCTTTGTGAGCATTGTGCCGGCAATGATAATCGGGCTTCTCGTTAGCGCGTTATGCTTCTTCATGGTCGCGGTTGTCAAGCCGAAACTTGGTTACGACGACGCGCTTGACGCGTTCGGTGTTCACGGGGTTGGCGGATTGTTCGGGGCGCTGGCCACGGGATTATTCGCGAGTGTAGCGGTGAATTCAGCTGGAGCCGACGGTCTGTTCTTCGGCAACGCCAAGCAGTTGTTCACGCAAATACTTGCATCCGGCGCCACGATTCTTTACACGGTTGCCGGAACGGCGGTCATCTTCAAGGCCGTTGACCTTACGCTCGGAATGCGTGTTAAAGAAAAAGAGGAGAATATGGGCCTTGACCTTGCGGAACACCACGAGGGCGCGTATACGATATTAGAGTAAAATTAATTATACCCTCTCCCTTGATGATAGGGGGAAGCACAGTGTGCTTCCCCACTGGGATTTCCGTAGATGGGGGTGCCGAGGGGCAGGGTGAGGGTGAAAATGTTCGATACCCCCCACCTTAATCCTCCCCCACAAGGGGGGATGAAATATGTAAGGAGTCTATTCCCGCCGTTGGCGGGACTGGAACGCCCCCGAAACGAAGTGAAGAGGGGTTTCGCACAAATAAAACGTTCAATATCCTGACGGGTATTTCACGTAAGGCAATTCAGAACAACACTTTAGGTGTTCAAGGAGCTCAATATGAAACTAATTATCGCAGTAATCCAGCCGGACAGATTGGATGCAGTTAAGAAGGAATTGTACCAAGCGGAGGTCAACCTCATAACCGTCAGCCAAGTCCTGGGGCATGGCAGGCAAAAAGGCATTACCGAGATCTATCGCGGAGTAAAAGAGACCGGAAATCTCCTGAAAAAGACGAGGATTGAGATAGCGGTAAACGACAACTTCGTCAAGCCGACTGTTGACGCCATCATAAAGGGCGCCAGGACGGGAGAGGTAGGCGACGGCAAGATATTTATCCTTGACCTGCCCGAGTGCGTCAGGATTCGCACCGGCGAGTGCAGCTGCGAAGCGATAGGATAGAAACAATTACAAATTGGAAATTACAGATTACATATTGAAGACTTAAAGACGTTAAATTTGTAATCTGGAATCTGTAATTTATTTTGAAGGGCTCGGGTACCTTTCCGTTGGGCCGGAAAGGGTTGGGCGTCACCCGGGTCCTTCTTCTTTTATACTACGATTACACAGATAACAAACAGCGATTACGCAGATTAATTAAGACGATTACACAGATTTACAACTGATTCCACAGATTAATTATCCGTGTAATCTTTGTTAAAAATCGGTGTAATCGTTGTTATAAGATAAAGTATGCCAATTTTGAAACGGATATTCCGAAGTAGTAGAGTCCTACGAGAAGTGAGATTATCTTGGCAGACAAACTGATGAATTTGAGCTGCGCGAGCTTCCCTGTGAAAAGAAAAACAAGAAGCCACAGGCTGGAGCCCAGATAAAACCCCAGAAAGAAAACGACCGGCTTCAGCACGCTGCTCATCTGCAGTGTTTCGCTCAGCCCCAGCATGAACGGCGGGCAGATGTTCAGACCCATCAGGATTCCCAGAAAAAGCGGGAAGGTCTTTCCCGAAAATCTGCTGCCCATCCACGCGCACGCGGAAAGCTTGAGATTCAATTTTCCCAGCGCGAACGCGATGAGCCAAAGCGACATCAGGAGAGTGAAAAAATGGTAATAGAGCGGGTCAATGCGCCCGTCAAAGTATAAGCTCGTGTAACCGGCGGCAAAACCGAAAAATACGTAGGCTATCAGCCGCCCCGCCATGAAGAGGGTTATCGAGATGTAAGATTTGTTTTTGGATGCCAGCGCGTAGGGGATGAATACCACGGCGCAGTTCAGGAAACAGAAGAGATTGTTGGATAAACCTAATAAGAAACCATTTATCATATGTGAATGAATCTGTCATTCCCGCGAAAGCGGGAATCCACGTTACTATTAAGTGGATCCCCGATTAAGACCTTCGGGGATGACCGAGATGGGACCTACGGTCATTTGCTTTCTTCAAACGCGAATACCGTGAATATATATAACTCTACTTCACTGGTTTTCCAGGCATTGCGGTCAAGGCCCGCCTTTTGCCAGCAGAGCTCGTCCATGAAATCTTCTTTTTTGTTGAAATGTTCCCAGACCTGGGGTAGGAACAGCCCGCTTCTGAAACCTTTTCTGACTACAACGCCGTGCTTGTTGGGGAGTATTTCATCAGCGTTCTTAATTCTAGTCAGCGGTGAAAGCACCGATATTTCGATGTGTATATCTTTCAGCTCGCCGGCCGTTACTTCCGGAAAGCGCGTGTCCTCCACAGCGGCCGCGACAGCCAGCTGGCTCACTGCCTGGTAAAGCGGCGATTGGGCTACGGTAGTGCCTATGCATCCGCGCAAGCCGCCTTTTTCGGTAAGTGTTACGAAAACCGCGCCCGGCGCGAGAAGCTCCTTGTCGGTAACGTCAAAAGACGGAAGTTTTTTGGTTTTCAGATAGCTTTCAATGGATTCCCTGGCGATCTTCAGCAGGGCTTTCTGCCCTTTCTCGCTTACCTTGAATTCATCCATGGCCTTTACCTCTTTTACGGCTGTTTTTATAATCTTTCCGGGTCTATAGAACACTACGGAGCCGTATCCGACCACTCTTGACGTATCGCCGGAAGCGTCGCCGGAGTTCGTGTAGTTAAGCACTTTTACCGAAGTCGCGCCGAGATACCTGGCCGCGTACATCGCCGCGCAGACTGATTCAAGCCCGCAGAGCGTGCATTGAAGTTCGGAAATATTATCTCTTTTTATCGCCGCGTCAGTCGCCGCCAATACCGCGGGGTCAAATTTCTTAACGGATTCCAGTATCCTGTTATCCGAGATTTTCGCGTCTTTGTAACGGGGATAGTGGGACATGTCGCTTGAGGCCACTATGATGGTTTTTTTGCTAATCCCGAGTTCCGCGACCGCCTTTCCAATTGCCTTTCCTATCGCTTCGCACCTTGAAACCGGCATTTCGCTTAAAAGTATGGGCACTATCCTGAATTTCTTAAGTGTTTTCTGCAAAAACGGGAGTTCAACTTCAAGCGAGTGTTCCGGCGCGTGCGCCTGCGCGTTTTCTTCCAGCAGCGCAGTGTTTGCCAGGATTTTCCTGGCGAGTTCGCTGTTTATTTCCACTTCTCCGAGCGGCGTCTTGAATTTGCCTTCGGAAACAACAGCGCCTTTGCTTAGATAAAAACGGTGGCTGTTGCCGATGAGTATCACGTTTTCCGCGCCGGTCTGCTCTATCAGTTTGAAAGCGTATGCCGCGGTTTTTGCCGAGAAAATATATCCCGCGTGCGGAACCATGACCGCGACCGGCTCGCCGTCAAGCGCTATCGCGGGCACCTGGTCAAGATAATTCTGAACCATGGCCGAAAGCTCATTGGGATTATCGGGATAGAACTGCCCCGCCACTGCTGCCTGCCTGACGGCAGGCAAGACGGAAGATGGAAGAAGGAAGATGGAAGCCAGGACGAGACGGAAGATGGAAGAAGGAAGATGGAAGTACTTATTAAATAAAGAATGTATTTTCATTTATTGTTCCATGTTTTTGGGTTTGCTTCATTCTTCTGTCTTCCGTCTTCAATCTACTTCCATATCCCCGGTATCTTTTGGCCGCAGAAGCCGCACTTGCCGTCTTTCATGTTTATCTGCTGTATGATATATCCTTTGCGCTCAATTATCATCTTGCCGCACTTGTGGCAGTATGTATTTTCCGAATTGTGGCCCGCCACGTTGCCGAGATAGACGTACCTCATGCCGGCCTTCCTGGCTATGTTATACGCCTTCTCCATCGTTTCCAGCGGTGTCGGCGGAAGATTGGTCATTTTGTGCTGGGGAAAAAACCTCAGGAAGTGCATCGGAACGTCGGGCCCGAGGTTTTTATAAATCCAGTCAGCGAACGCCTTCAATTCCTCGTTGCTGTCGTTGAGCGTGGGTATCACAAGATAGCCGACTTCCAGCCAGACGCCGTTTTCTTTGTAGATTTTCAATGAATCAAGGAACGGCTGGAGCTTCGCTCCCGCGACTTTGCGGTAAACCGTGTCCGAAAAACCTTTCAGGTCAACGCTTGCGGCGTCAATGACCGAACAAAGCTCCTTCAGCGGTTTGGGGTTCGTATAGCCGCACGTGACCATCGCCGTCTTGACGCCCTGTTTCCTTGCGAGCGCCGCTGAGTCAAAGACATATTCGGCGAAAACCGTGGGTTCGTTGTAGGTATAGGCGATGGACGGGCATTTCCTCCTCTTCGCGATCTTTACAAGTTCCATGGGGGAAACGTTGACTGACTCAACTTCATCCGGTTTTACCTGTGAGATGTTCCAGTTCTGGCAGAAACTGCACCTGAGGTTGCATCCCGCGGTCGCTACGGACAGGATATCGGTGCCGGGAAGGAAATGGAAAAGCGGTTTCTTTTCTATGGGGTCAACGTTCATTGAAACCAACTGAGCGTAAACAAGGGATTTCAGGACGCCGTCTTCATTCTTGCGCGTCGTGCAGTAACCGGTCTCGCCTTCGGGTATGACGCACTCGCGCGGGCACAGGAGGCACTGGATATCGCCCGAATCAAGCTTCTCCCAGTACCTCGCGTCCTGCGCCGCGGAAACGGGAGAGCAGAGAACGAGAGAAAAGAGAATGGCAAGCAGAATGTTTCTAATCATGGTTATTTTCATTTTTTAGTCCTTATAACTTACCACTAATCACTGCCTTTAAAGGAATTATAGCGTTAATTCACCGCCTTGTAAAGGTGTGAGGAAAAGGGGACGGTTCTATTTTTCTTTCAGAATAAATAGAACCGTCCCCTTTTTTGCTTTATAGCGTCTAATTAGATATAATTTAATTATCCGTTACAGCCGAATACGCTGTAACGTTTTTGCTTATTAGGAATAAACGTGAGAGACTTTACAAAAGGCAGCGTTTTAGAACAACTTATCGCTTTTTCCATACCGATGCTTCTCGCCAACCTCCTGCAGGCGGCCTTGGGCCTCATCAACGCCATCTGGGTCGGGCGTTTGCTGGGCCACCAGGCGTTTGCCGCCGTCTCGTCCACAATGCCGATAATCTTTTTCTTCGTTTCAGCCATTATAGGCCTTACAATGGCCACAAACATCCTTGTCGGGCAGGCATTCGGCTCCAAAAACATGGCCTTCCTTGCGAAAGTCCTGAGCAACTCCTTCATGTCCAGCGTTGTCATGTGCGTGTTCATTTCGGCGCTCGGTTTTATGTTTACGCCGCTCTTCCTTCATATAATGAAAACTCCGGCCGATATAGTCCCGGACGCGCGCATATACCTCAGGACGATGTTTATCGGCGTAACGTTCACTTTCATATTTTTCTGGTTCAGCGGCATATTGCGCGGGCTAGGCGACGCTAAGACGCCCCTGTATCTACTGATAGTCGCCACCGTCCTTAATATTGTGCTGGTGCCTTTGCTTATCAAAGGATACGGCCCGATGCCGGGCTTCGGCATAGAGGGCGCGGCGCTCGCTCCGATTATTTCCAACGCGGTGATGGTCGTGCTGGCATATTTTTTCGTGCTGAGGACGCACGTTCTGCTCAACGTGCACTCGTGGGACTACGCGGTTGATTGGTACATCATAAAAAAGATTTTTGTCATCGGCATACCCATGTCCTTGCAGATGGTTCTTGTGGCCATGAGCGAGATATTCGTGGTCTCGCTGGTCAACTCGTTCGGTTCAAGCACAACGGCAGCGTACGGGATAGGCATGCAGTTGGACCAGTTGTCTTTCCTGCCGGCCATGGCGATAGGGATGAGCGTTTCCTCAATGGCGGCGCAGAACCTGGGCGCGAGGGAGTTTGACCGCGTGAAAAAGATACTCAAACTCTCGATATTGATGTCGCTCGCGCTTTCGACGGGTTTCTTCATAGTGATTTACTCCTTCCCGGCCAGGATCGCGTCCATATTCACCAATGAACCGCAGGTCATAGCGATAACGGTGGGTTACATCCGCATAGTCAGCATCAGCTACTTTTTCATAGCCGTCATGTTCGCTCTGCAGGGCGTTGTGCGCGGCGCGGGCGACACGCTTTACATGTTCTTATTCACGCTGCTGGGGCTGGTAATAATAAGATATCCCATAGCGGTACTCCTTATCAAGTACACTTCTTTGAGGGAGCACGGCATCTGGATAGCGATAGTGCTCAGCACTATTATCAGCCTGGCGCTCAATTACTGGTATTACCGCAGCGGCAAGTGGAAGAATAAAGTGCTTGTGCAAAAACCGGTGGCCAGTGTCTAGAAAAAAGAGAAAAAGGGGACGGTTCTATTTTTTTCTAAAAGAAAAACAGAGCCGTCCCCTTCGCATTCATTTTCCTTGCAAATACCAACCCAAAGATATAGAATTACTCCTGTAATACTTGGCAATGTCTCTGAGAACTCAGAGGAATTTCGGAAACTATTTTAACCGGAGATTAATTATGGATTATCTGTTGAAAAGCCTGGAAGCGTTATGGCGGCCGGCGGCCTTCCTGGCCGGATCCGTCGTTCTGGGGCTGGTTTTACATTACGTCCTATATGCCGTATTTAAAAAACTCACAAAAAAAAGCGACAACGTCCTGGACGACGCAATGGTAAAATATTCCAAGAAACCGGCCCGGCTCATCCTGTGTCTTCTTGCGGTGAATTTCGTACTGCCGGCCCTGGAGTTTGCGCCTTCCCTGAGCGGAGCCATCAGCCGTTTTATCAGCATCTGCTGGATCGTATCTTTTGCCTGGCTTGTTATTCAGGCGCCTAACGTACTGAAAGTTTTCATCACCCGGAAATATAAATTGGATGATAAGGATAATTTGAAGGCGAGAAAGATATTCACCCAGTTCGAGGTTTTTAACAGAATAGTCATCTTTGTCGTTTCGGTGCTGTCTTTGGGTATCATACTCATGACATTCGACAAGGTGCGCAGCCTGGGCGCGGGCATACTCGCTTCCGCGGGCATCATAGGCATCGCGGTGGGTTTTGCCGGCCAGAAGATACTGGGAAACCTTTTCGCCGGAGTGCAGCTGGCAATCGCTCAGCCCATACGAATCGATGATGTGGTTATCGTAGAAAACGAGTGGGGAAAGATAGAAGACATAACACTGACCTATGTAGTGGTCAAAATTTGGGACTTGCGGCGCATGGTCCTACCCATCTCCTATTTTATCGAAAAACCTTTCCAGAACTGGACCAGGGATACCTCGGAGATACTGGGCACCGTATTCATATATCTTGACTATACCGTGCCCATTTCGGCTGTCAGGGAAGAACTGCATAAGATACTCAAAGGATCTAAACTGTGGAACAGCAAGGCGTGGGGGCTGCAGGTGACGAACACAGACTCGCATTCCGTTGAATTGAGGGCTTTGATGAGCGCGGATGATTCCTCTTCCGCGTGGGACCTGCGGTGCGAGGTCAGGGAAAAACTTATCGGGTTTATACAAAATAATTATCCCGACGCTTTGCCCAGGCAGCGCGTCGCATTGAACAAACAATAAAAAAGGGGACGGTTCTATTTTTCTTTCAGAAAAAATAGAACCGTCCCCTTTATATTCTTGCAAAAAACAACCCAAAATTATAGAATAAAATCGTTGTGATGGCGCATAAATCGACAAAAGATACATTTAGTCGTAAAAGGGAAGGAGAAGTCGCTTAAGTTGTCAAGTTGACCCCGTTTCCCGCGTTTCAAAAAAGGGCTGTAGTTCCTTAGGTAGGAATGAAGTGAAATCCAGGAGGCATCAATGATGAAAAGAGCCGTTGTATTGTTTTTAGTCGCATCGTGTTTAGCGGGTATCGCGTTCGCGGAAGGGAATCCTGCCTATTTTGTATTAAGGCAAGGATTCAGGAAAAATCTTGTGAATGTGGACGGCAGGCTGCTTACGCTAAAGAATTTTAATGAGCTCTGCAAAGAGAAGTCTCCAGCGGCTGTTGAGCAGTTAAAGATGTGCAGCGAAAGAAGAATTTCATCCATAAGTGATGGAATTTTCAGTTGTGTGTTTGTGATTGCAGGATATAACAGGTATTTAAGCAGCAGGGACATAACTGATAGTAATGGTATTGCGACAAGGCAGGCGGAAGGTATAGGATTTATGGTTCTTGGTGTAATAAATGCAATCAACAGCCATACCTCAGGTATAGCAGCGCAGGATGCGCAGAACAGAGCGATAGAGTTATATAACAGAGATACAGGCAGAATAAAATTATCACTTGGAGCGCAAACCAGTCCTGCAGGATTCACTCTTTCAAAAAAGTTCTAAAAATTGAGAAACGGCGTCAGGCTTTACCAGAATAGATTTATCCCGCAGATATCCGCGGCCCTGAAGTGCGGGATAAATGCGGGATAAAATGCGGGATATATTCGCATTGTATTTTCAATATAAATATGACATATCCGCGGGGGTGCGGGATATATATCCCGCAGTTGTTCGCGCTTAAACCGATACAACCTACGAAGTTGTATTGGTCACCATAACCGCTCTAACACTTCCGAAGTGTTATTTGATAGAATATCGGCATGCAATTGGATGTTTAATTAAGTGTCCTCTTGGGTTCGCGGCGGACAATTATCCCCTGACGGGGATTTCGCATAAGGCAATTTAGTAGAAACACTTATTGTGCTCAAGGAGGTTGGTATGATTATCAGATCCAGTATTTACGTCATGGGAGTCATCGGAGCGGCGGTGTTTTACATCAAAGGGGCCGTCACTTTCTGGATGGGCGTGCTTGGTTGTATAAAGGCGCTTTTCTGGCCCGCGATGATAGTCTATAAATCGCTTATACTGCTGTACAAATAATTACAGCAGACGGAAGATGGAAGTTGGAAGACGGAGAACGACCTACCCCCGTAAAGCGGCTACGCGCCCGCGGTATTTCTTTTTTGATATAATAACCATATGAGATTATCCATAAATACCATTCTGGCTGCATTGTCCCTTCTTGCCGCGTTAAATATTCCTGTATCGGCCCAGCTCAATAATAAAATATCGTCAGTCACGGCTTCTTCCGGGGAGAGCGATTACCAGCCCATGATGGCCTGCGACGGCGACATGAAAACGAGGTGGGGTTCTGATTTCGCGGACAACCAATGGATAAAATATGAGTTCGCCGGGATCACCGGCATAAGGGCCGTGGGCATTCACTGGGAAACCGCCGCCGCGTACAGCTATCAGATACTGGTTTCAACGGATAACGAGAAATGGCAGACAGCCGCGGAGGTCACCGGGGAATTGGAAGGCAATTACAGGAAAATAAATTTTAAAAAGGCCTACAAGGTCAAATACGTCATGATAAATTGCATTGAAAGGGCCACGCAATGGGGTAACTCCATTTGGGAGACGGAATTCATGGACAAACCGTATAAGGATGTCAGCGTGCAGCCTACCTACAAGACCGGCAACAGCTTCTTCAAGATCAGAAAAGAGGGGGACATTTACTGGCTTGTCCATCCGGACGGAGGGCTTTTCCTTTCAAAAGGCGTGGACGCCGTGGTACCGGAAGACGGCACCGCAAAAGAAGGATCCGAGCGCTACTCCGTTGCCGGAAAATTCAAGAATTTGAGGAAGTGGGGCGCCTCGGCCGTGAAACGGCTCAAGAAGCTTAACTTCAATACCCTGGGCTGCTGGTCAAACGACCATTCATTCGCGTACGACCTTCCGTTTACCCTGTTCATCTACGTAAATGTTTCCAGTTCGCACAGGCTCGCGGATGTGTTTGCGCCGGATTTTGAATTGAACGCGGAACAGGTAATCAAAAAGTACTGCAGGCGCATGAGCGGAGCCAAATACCTAATCGGATATTTTCTGGATAACGAACTGCCGTGGTACGGCGATGTCGGCTGGTACACCGGCCACGTGACAACCCTGCTTGACGTTTATTCAAACCTGCCCTCCGTCACTCCAGGCAGCAAGGTATTGGCCGCTTTCTTTAAGGAAAGATACCGCGATATCGGCGAGTTTAACGGCGTCTGGGGAACAAATTTTGAGAGTTTTGAAGAGTTCGGCCTGTACGGCCCGCTCACGAAACGCGGAGGGCGTACTGACGAAGACAGGGAAGAGTTCGCGGGAAGGGTGGCGGAAAGATATTTCGCCGTGATGACTTCAGCGATACGCAAATATGACACGGACCACCTGATACTCGGTTCGCGTTTCGCAAACAACGCTCCGAAAAGAGTCATTGAGGCCTGCGGGAAATACTGCGACGTAATATCGCTCAACTATTACGCGAAAGACAAAATCCTCAGGAAAGAAGTATTTGATAACATGTATTTTCTGGGAAAGAAGCCGGTTATGGTGACCGAGTTCTCGTACAGGGCGATGGAAAACGCCAGCGGCGACAGGAACACGCACGGGGCCGATGTGACAGTTCAGAGCCAGGAAGACAGGGCGGACGGTTTTCGCAAATACGTCGCGCAGCTGATGGATTTCCCTTACGCGGTGGGCTATCACTGGTTTATGTACGCCGATGAATCGCCGCAGGGAAGGTCGTTCGACGGGGAAAACTCGAATTACGGTATATATGACATACACGACAACATATATAAGGCGCTCGCTTCCGCCATGACGGAGGTAAATTCACAGGCTGAACTGATGCATGGAAAGGCTTCGCTGCCCTATCCGGACAGAGCAAAGTAGACGGAAGAAGGAAGCAGGGAGCAGGAAGCGGGAAACAGAAGACGACCTCTTAAGGTGATACGCCGTACGCTAAACGCCAAAAAACTATGAATAGTCCATTGACTAAAAAGGCATTTGCGCTGAATGATAAGAGTGTGCTGATAACCCTCCGTTTCCTGGTTATCATCGTTTGCGCTTTTCTTGTTATGTATGGCTTTGACGCCAATAAGGTGTACAGTTTGAAACCGTTGATACTTATTTTTTCGCTATACGCGCTGTCGAATGTGGCTTTCATCTTCATTGACCGGCGCTATTTCTCTCTGCGCTGGTTCCGCATATCGCTTTTCATGCTGGACTTAGTCCTGATATCCTTACTTATCTATTTCAGCCATGGCATCGATTCGGACCTTTATCTGGTTTATTTTTTAATGATCTTCATGGCCGGCGGAAGGAACAGCATCGGGCACGCGTTCGTGATGACGATAGTGGTCGTAGTCGTATACGGCGCTCTGGTGTCGCTGAGGGGCGGCGAGATTTCTTTGAATAATACCGTGCTCCTTCTGCGTATCCCGTTCTTTTTCATCATTTCATTCATATTCCTATATTACTCTGACGCGGAACGGCGGGCCGCGGAAAAACAGGTCGCGCACATGGAACGCTTATCCGCACTCGGCGAAATGCTTGCCGCGGTCCTGCACGAGATAAGGAACCCCTTGTGCGTCCTCCTTGGATACTCGGGCGAACTGCGAAAGGAACATGACGAAGCGGAACGGCAGAAACTGTGGGAAAATATTGTCTCGGCTTCAGAAAAGACCTCGCGCATAATTAAGAATATAATGGATTACGTCAGATTGGGCGAAGCGCCCGAGCGGTTGTTGCTGAACGTCAACGACGTTGTGGAATCGGCCCTTTCGCTTACCGGAGAACAGCTTGTCTTCGATAATATAAGCGTCAGAAAGGATCTCGGGCCAGATATGCCGGCTGTTTCGGGAAACGCCCAGTCGCTTGAGCAGGTTTTAATAAACATACTAGAGAACGCGCGCCACGCTCTTGTGTCGCAGCGCGAGAACAGGGCGAAAGAGATCAGGATAAGCACCTCGTACAAGAGAAAAACTGTCATTATAGAGATATCGGATAACGGGCCGGGCATCAAGAAGGGCGAGATTGACCGGTTGTTCGAACCTTTCTTTACCACTTATGCCGAGGGCACGGGTCTCGGTTTGAGTCTGTCTTACAAGATCGTCCGCCAGCACGGAGGCATGATCCACGCGCGGAGTGAGTACGACAAGGGAGCGGTCTTCACGGTCGAGTTGCCTTCGGCGGATGTTCCGCATTCAAAATAACTGAACCAAGAGTATCCAACCTACGGGGTGGGATCACGGTTTCAAAGGAGCGGTTATATCCTGGCGGGTACTCCTAATTAATAGAGAGGTGAGTTTCCGCCACGGCGGATTTCACATACGGCAGTTTATTCTAACGCTAAGGAGTTCAACGTGAAGCATTCAATGCCTTTTTACGGTATGGGATTTCTCGGCGCGGCGGTTTATTACATCCAGCACGCGTCATCGTTCTGGATGGGGTTGCTTGGTATCGTCAAGCCCTTTTCTGGCCCGCGATGCTGGTCTATAAGGCGTTGGAACTGCTGTACAGATAGTAATGGCAGGGACTAATGACTAGGGATTGGTGAATAGTATACCCTGACGGGCACTTCGATTTAATTGCATTAATGTTGGTCGTCTTGAAACGATAACGGAAAACACCAACCAGAAACTTGTGAAAAAGCCTATCTATGCCGTCCTTATTTTTCTTCTGTTTTCCGCCGTTCAAGGCCTGTGCGTCCAACCGGACCCGAAGGATTTCATCCGCAGGAGCGGGAGGAATCTGGTTGTCGGGAAAAGCGACAAAACCATTATACTTCGCGGCTTTAATTTCGGAAATAAAGTGTGGGAAGACGGCCCGGTCCCGGATGCAAATCATCACTCGGAAACAGACTTCCGGCGCCTGCGGGAAATGCGCATGAACGTCGTCAGGTTCTGCATGGACTACCAGTTGTTTGAAGATGACGGCAAGCCGTACGCTTACAGGCAAAGCGCGTGGGACTGGCTGGACAAAAACGTCGCTTGGGCGAAGAAAAACGGTATATATCTTATTCTGAGCATGACCATTCCGCAGGGCGGGTATCAATCCGCCGGCGAGGGCATGGCGCTTTGGGATGTGCCTGAAAACCAGAAACGTTTAAAAGCGCTGTGGAAAGCGATAGCGGAAAGATACAAAAACGAGCCTGTCATCGCGGGGTTGGAACTTGTCAATGAGCCGTATGTCTCAAAATCCATCGACCAATGGAAGACGCTGGCCGGAGAACTCGTTTCGACCATACGTACCGCGGACAAGAACCACCTTATAATCGTGGAACAGCTTATGATGGTAAAAGGCGGGGATTGGAGGATGTGGTTTACCAATAAATTCTTCCTGGTGAACGACCCCGGTATATTATACACTTTCCATTTTTATCATCCGCTGGAATACACGCACCAGTTATGTTCCTGGGCGGGGACGGGCGGCAAGGAAGGCGGAAAATATCCCGATCCTGACAGGATAATTGCGCCGGACAGGGATATAGCCGGTATTCAATACGGCATAGTGTCCGAGAATCCTGCGGTGCCTGAAGGGAATTCAGCATGGACGTATTATGAAGGGGAAAAGTATCATGTCACGGATCCTTATTTGCTGGCCGGCAAGCCCGCGCTGCAAACTATCAATAACACCGGCGCGGTCTATTTTGACGATATCACCGTTAATGAATACGGGCCTGACGGAAAATTCATCAGGACAGTAAGGGAAAGCGGCGTCAATTCAAAAACTTTCTGGACTATATGGAGCGGGCTAAATACCGCCGCGGTAGAGTTAACCAAAACCGACGGGCACAGCGACAACGCTTCGCTTAAGATAACAGGAGGCGCCGGCGACGCGATGTGTTATAACGACGACTTGCGTTTTGAAATGAAAAACGGATACTATTATTCCATCAGCGGGTGGATGAAGGGAGCCGGCGTCCCTGCCGGGGCGCGTTGTTCCTTAAGAATAGGCACGGAAAGCAGCCCGTCCGGGAAACTGATGCGCAGGAACAAGGACTATCTTGAGCACAGGATGAAAACCTGCGTTCAATGGGGGATAGACAACAATGTTCCGCTGTATATGGGGGAATTCGGGGCTCACAGACCTTGTTTTGAAAATGGCAGGGGCGGCATCAACTGGGTGCGCGATATGGTGGAGCTGTCCAAGAAATACGGCTTAAGTTTCACCTACCATGCTTATCACGAGTCTTCATTCGGGTTGTTTAGGAACGATGTTGGCCTTCCGGACCCGGAATACGCGAACGATGAATTGTGGGATTACTTCAAATCCGGGAATTGGCAGTAAAAAAAGCGGCGGTCATAGGGGACGGTTCTGTTTAATTAAACTTGACTATTCCGCCCAGCTTGCTGGGCGGTCACTGATAGTCCCCCTTTGCAAAGGGGGAAACAGGGGGATTTTGCCGGTAATAAAATCTCCCCTAACCCCTCTTTGAAAAAGAGGGGTACGTCTGATACCGCCTCCGCCGCGGCGGACTGGGCGGAGGTTCATTAGAACCATCCCCATTATCTTGCAAATAAAAACAGTTAACAGTAAGCGGGGTACGGCTTGCGAACTGAGAAGGAGAACTATGAAAATCAAATTCATTCAGTTGATGTTTGCGCTGGCCGCGGGATTGGCTGTCACGGCGTACGGCGGTGGGAAATTCTGCGATACAAAACAAGGCTGGGGGCCTACCAGCGAGCTGACTACCGTCCCTGTTAAAGCGTTTGAGAGCTTGAGTGGCTGGAGCAGCGGATCGGCGGATGACCGGAGCAAGGCCTCCCTGTCAGTCGTGCCAAGCCCTCACGGGGACGCTTTGCGCGTGGAATACGAACTGCCTGTTGACGCTCCGAACGGCGCGTGGGTATGGTTCGTGAAGCCGGCCGCCGTTGATATCTCCAAAGCGGGAAGAATCAGCTTCTGGATACGCGGCAAGGGGATGCCGAATAAGTTTGACCTTAAATTCGGCGACGCTGACGGCGGGGTCTTCATGCGGGCATTCCATTCGGGCGCGAAAACATCCGGGTGGCGCAAAGAGACAATTGACATGAAAGAACTGGTCTATAACTACGGCGGCTCCAACAAGACGCCCGAACCTCCTTTCAAGTTGGATATAGCCGTCGCAAATTCCTACAACACGCGCCACGGCGGCAATGGATGGATAGAACTTGCCGGTTTGGAGCAGATAGGCGCCAATTCCCATATTCAGATACTGATGAACCAGATAGGTTTTGACCCCGGGATGAACAAGCGGGCGGTCATCCAGCTGAATAACAGCGAAGCGGAAGTTGACGCGCCGATGGAGTACAGCATCCTCTCATTGCCCGGACGCAAGGTGATTGAATCCGGAAAAGCGCGGAAATTTAAAAACTCCGAACTGTGGCCGGGGCAATACTGGATCGTCTCGTTTGACAAACTTGAACAGCCCGGGCGCTATGTTTTAAAGGCCGTTTTGCCTTCGGGAGACAAGCCGATGGAAGCGGAATCGTATCCGTTCGAGATTAAAAAGAACGTTATCGCGGGGGAATTGAGCAAATCGCAGTTCCACTACATAAAATTCACGCGCTATCCCAAGAAGCCCAAGCATTCCAACCCCGTGCCCGGCGGGTATTACGACACGGAACTGGATATTGAAAGGTGGATGAGCACCACGCCGACCTGGGTATGGGCCATGGCGCGCTGGCAGAACCTGCTGTCAGGCGAAATTCCAGCCAAGGGTTTTGACCCTATTGACGAGATAAAATACGCCGCGCGTTTCTGTATTGACATGCAGAATCCCGCGAGCGGACATGTCTATTTTGCCGTAAAAAGCAAGCGCAAGGACTGCTGGTTAGAAGATATCACCCCGGAGCAGGACACCGATGATTGTTACTTAATGGATATATACGCCCCCGAAGTTGAGGGGGCGTATGCGGTGACCATGGCCGAGGTTTACAGGGCGTTGGAAAAAAAGGACCCGGAACTGGCGAAAGAATCGCTTGACGCCGCCGTGAAGGCGTGGGAGTACCTCGGCCGCCAGAACCTTGACGGCATCCAGTATCTGGGCATGTACCTGTGGGCGAGCACGCGGCTTTACGGAGTTACGGGAGACGCGAAGTATCTGGAAACCGCCAAAGCGGCAGCGGAAAAAATACTTCCGACGCAATTCCTTGATTACAAACGCAGCCAGGAACAGATTTTCGGGATGTTCTTCTGGAAACCCGATAAATCCGATTTCACTTACCAGTATAAATTCGTCCATTCCATAGGCGTCTATCTCGGCCTGATGGAACTGGCGGAAGCGCTGAAAGATGACGATGCGCTTAGAACAAGGATACGTTTCGCCATGGATTATTTTGCACACGGATTTATCAGGCAGGCGGCGGAACTCAATCCTTTCGGCAAGGCGGCGCAGGCGCTTGAGCCGCCTGAAGGCGCGCAAACGGACATGAAGCTTTATTATTTCGCGTCTCCGAGATGCCCGATGACGGACCACGGGTTCAACTGCGATACCATGTCATACGGATTGATAGCTCTGCGCTACGCCCGGTTTACCGGCAACCCCGAATTCGCCAGGATCGCGGCGGACCAGATTGGCTGGGTGCTGGGCGCGAATCCTTCGGGCTTCTGCATGGTCAGCGGGAAAGGCACGACAAACCCGCATGTGATGATGGCGGATATCGGCAAAGGGCCGGTGCTCGGAGGCATCCCAAACGGATTCGTTTCGCCGAAGGACGGGAATAAACCGGTATGGCTGACGGAATGGTGTTCGGAGGAGTACTGGAAGCCGCATAACGCCATGATGCTCGCGCTGATGTCGGAACTGGAATCGGACCTGCTGTCCGACCCGTTTACGGCCGGGGAAAACAATGAGCCGCGGATTATCCTGGACGAATTGAAAGCGAAGATAGACAAAGCGGCAGTGAATAGCGGCAAGTGACGGACAATACATGAAAATATTGGTTGAGAAGGTCACTAGAAAGAATATCCGCGATTATTCAAAGATTCCGATCGCGTTTGATATTAAATCAGAGCTGAAATGCCGGCTGGTTGACTCCGGCCTCGGCGGGATAAGGCTGTTTGAATCAAGAACAAGCCGCGGAAAGAAGAATTACGATTCATTCGGCGGCCCGCGTACGTGGATGAAGCGTTTCAATACAAGAAACTGGCGGTTGTTCTTTGCCGTTAAGGATAACAAGTACGCGGGCGCGGCGGCAATTGCCTGCAAGACGCCCAAGGTCCATATGCTGGCGGACAGGAATGACATAGCCGTGTTATGGGATTTGCGTATTGCTCCCGAATACCGGCGCTCCGGGATAGGCAGAGCTCTGTTTGGAAAAGTGATATCTTGGCTAAGAAAGGAAAAACTCAAACAACTCAGGATAGAAACGCAGACGAATAACGTGGCGGCCTGCAGATTTTATAAAAAACAAGGCTGTAAATTAGCGCAAATCAATACCCTTGGATACTGGGGCCATCCGAAAGTCGGGCGCGAAACGATGCTGTTATGGCATAAAGATATTTAGCTGCTGCCAGCCGTCAGTCACAATCCGTCACACCTCAATTTATTTAGTATAATACTCCTAAATGTTTAATTCAGTCTTTTTCCTTTCCGGGTTTATCGCGGTTTGCGCGCAGACGTTCCTGCTGCGGGAGATCCAGGTCGTTTTTCACGGCAACGAACTGTCCATCGGGCTCGTGATTTCGCTGTGGATGCTGGGCGTCGCCGCCGGGAGCATTCTTACCGCGAAATTTGTGAAAAACCGCGGGGCGGAGCACCTTAAGCGTAATTCTGATACCGACGTCCCCTGTCGCGGGGCGGAGCACTTTAAGCATAATAATACCGACGTCCCCTGTCGCGGGACGGAAGAATGCAGAGGGATTCTTGCCTTAACGTTTCTGGCGGCAGGCCCGTATTTGATGCTTTCGATGTTTTTTATAAGGGAAATAAGGAATATTTTCGGTTTCTTAGCCGGCATTGAATTGCCTTTGCTGTTTCTCCTATGGGTTTCGGCGTCCATATTCATCCCGGCGGGAGCGTTGATAGGCGCGCAGTTCAGTTTAGGCATGGGCTGGCTCAAGGAACGCGAAGGGCTCCTTAAATCGGGCAGGATTTACCTATGGGAAACGCTCGGCTTCTTCGCGGGCGGAGTTGTTTACACGCTTTCGCTGCTTCTGAACGCCAATTCGGTCTTTGTTGCTACCGCTATACTCCAGATATCTTCCTTGGCAGTCATACCCATCATTGAAGAAAAAAAACAGAAAATAATGCTTGCGGTTTTCGCCGCGGCTTTCATTCCGGTGCTGTTATTCAGCAATAAAATTGAGACTACCAGCCTGTCAAGGTTATTCGCGGGATACAAGGTGGTTGAGGCGCAGAACACGCAGTACGGCCGGCTGGCGGCGGTATCGCGCGGCGGCGAGAAGTTCTTCTTTTCCGACGGCAATCCGATCGAAACTTTCAACGCGCCGAATAAAGAGGCCGCGGAAAACAACGTTTTTCTGCCTCTGCTTTTTCATGCCAAACCGGAGAGCGTCCTTTTAATAGGCGGAACGGGAAGGTATATCACGACTATACAGGCATACGGAATACAATCGCTGGATTACGTGGAGATAAACCCGTGGCTGATAGACTTCGTTTCGCGCAATTCCGCTACTCCCCTCTTTGGGAAAGAGGGGAGTAAAGCCCCGTGGGGGCCGCGCCCCTTTTCGGAGAAAGGGGGAGGGGTTAATGTATTTTACGAAGACGGCAGAAAATATATTGAGGGGTCCGGCAAGAGCTATGACGCCGTTTTCGTAGACGCGCCCTATCCGGCTGCGCTTTCCGTAAACAGGTACTACACGTTAGAGTTCTTTGATTCGGTGAACCGGCGCCTTGCCCCGGGCGGGATATTCGTTATCAGTCTGCCCGGCTCGATGAATTACGTCGACAGGTACCTCGGCGGGATGAACGCCGCGGTATTATCGGGTCTCAACGGCTCGTTCAAACATGTCAGGGTCATTCCGGGGGAAAGAAATATTTTTATTTGCGGGAATTCGCCGGCGCCCAGAACGGCAACGGCGGTTGAAAGATTTAAGGATTTAAAAATTGAAAAATTATTTGTATCCGCCAAATACATAAAGTATAAGCTGGACCCGGCGAAAGAAAAATGGTTTCTGAATGAAATGAAGAAACACGAGGGCGGATTTTTCGGGAAACAGCCCGTAAACAGGGATTTTTCTCCGCGCGGGCTCTTCAAGTCGCTTATCTACCGTCAAAGTATTTTTTCTTCGGGGCGGGCCAATCTCTATTCCGCGTTGTCTAAATACATATGGATAGCCGTCATTTTGACGATGATTCTGCTTTTCACCCGTCGCGGGTACTCCGGCACGGCATTCACTTCCGGCGCGGCGGCGATGGGAATGCAGATGGTAAGCATCTGGGGTATGCAGGTGCTCAACGGCGCGGTCTATTACTGGATAGGCCTGTTGAGCGCGTGTTTCATGGCGGGAACTGGTATTGCGGCGTACGCCGCAATTAACAATTATCAATTAGCAATTACCAATTCACCAAAAAAGATTATTAGAATCATAGACATATTGTTCGTGATTTGGATAATTATCTGGTTTTGCCTGCTGAGTTTTGTGAAAATCCCATGGCATTTACTATTTCTGCTGTCGGCGGGGTCGGGGGCGCTCCTGGGGTTTCAGTTCCCGGCGCTGGCTCCCGCCGAAGGGGAAATTAAAAAAACCGGCGAACACGCAGAGGCGGGAAAGATTTACGCGGCCGACCTGATGGGCGGGTGGCTTGCGGCGCTTATCGGCGGAACGGTGATAATACCTGCCTGGGGCCTGCCCGGGATGGTGATAATGCTGCTCGCGCTGAAAATAGCTTCGATGTTTCGCGCCGGATCACTCGCGCGATAGATAATAATTACAAATTCCAAATTGCATATTTCAAATTGAAAGAATATCAGTCGTTAAATATGTAATTTGTAATATGTAATATGTAATCTGTAATCTCTTTACTATGATAAAATACTACACCGGTTTATCAGGTTCGGGCAAGGCCTACTTCATCCTTGAAAAGCTCGCGGAAGCGAAGGTCATTGTCGCCGTCGCCGCGGAAGACGATATTCAGGCGTGGCACGATAACCTGCTGGCGCTCGGTAAGTTCTTTCCGTCCGTATCTATCTATAAATACCTTCAATACGACCCTTTTGAATCCATAAATACGCTGGACCGCCTCAGCGCGGGGGCTTTTCCATGCGTGGTACTTGCCACGCCGGAATCTTTCGCGCTGAAAACCGTTTCGCCGGACAGTTTGAAGAAAAATACAATGGTATTTTCCTTGGGAAAAACCAGCGATTACGAAAAAACCCTGTCCGCTCTCTCGGACAACGGGTACCAGCGCGAGGATTTTGTGGAAGACAGGGGCCATTTCAGCAGGCGCGGCGAAATCCTGGACATCTGGACGCCGGACATGGACAGCCCGGTCAGGATAGTCTTTGACGTCAATACCGTGGAAACCATCCGCAGTTTTGACGTCGCGACGCAGCGTTCCGATAAAATGCTGAAAGAAATCCGCGTGTTGCCGGTTCACCCCGTTAGAAGTTCCACGGCTTCGGGCGCCGGTAGTGATGGTGTTTTAGCGGGACCTGCTTCTAACGGGGCCAAGGCCCGGGCCGAGACGGCGCTTGCGGATTATCTTCCCGCGGGCGCGCAGGTATATTTTGACGCTCAGCCGTCCGATGAAACTGCTTCGGCGGCGGGAGGGAGGGAAATCCTTGTTAACAGCGCGCTTGGAGCCGGTCCGGTTGACGCGGGATTCAGGCCGCTGGGCAGGTGGGCCGGTAATTTCCCCGCGTTTATCTCCGACCTGAAAAAATTCAGGGAACAGAATTACAGCCTTATGGTGTTTTGCGCCCATCAGGGCGAGAAGGACCGCCTTGAAGAGATATTGAACGATAACAAGTGGCGTGACGAGCTTCCGGAAATGCATATCGGCCCGCTTGCGGAAAGTTTTTACTCGCCTTCGCGGAAACTTGCGGTTTTCAGCGGCCAGGAGATACTTTACAGGCGCAGGCCGGTCAGTTTCCCGAAATTCAAGGCCGGAAGGCGCCTTGAGGGCCTGTGGGAGATCACGCCGAACGATTACGTCGTGCACGAAAAATACGGCGTAGGGAAGTACCTGGGTCTCAAGAAAATAGTCAGGGGCGACCAGGAGGCGGAATATATCTGCGTTGAGTACAGGGGCGGCGACAAACTCTACGTTCCCGTGGACGATTTCCGCGTCGTACAGAAATACATCGGCATAGAAGGATGCAGGCCGCGCCTGCACTCGCTTGACACCGCGGCGTGGGAACGCCTGAAAAAACGCGCCAAGGAAGGCGCCGAGAAAATGGCCGCGGAACTTTTAAGGCTTTACGCCGAGCGCAGCAAGGTTACCGGCACGCCTTACGCGGAGGAAACGGCGTGGGAGAAAGAGCTCGCGGATTCCTTCCCGTATTCCGAGACCGAGGACCAGCTGAGAGCGATAGAGGAAGTCAAGGCCGATCTGCGCAGGGCCCAGCCGATGGAACGGCTGATCTGCGGAGACGTGGGATACGGAAAGACCGAGGTTGCGATACGCGCGGCGTTTAAAGTGGCCGTAGCCGAGAAGCAGGTGGCGGTGCTCGTGCCGACCACGGTGCTGGCGGAACAGCACTATAACACGTTCGTGAACCGGCTTGCCCCGTTTCCGGTGAATGTCGCCATGATGAGCCGATTTCAGAGCAAGAAAGAACAGAAAAAGACAGTAGCTGATATTAAAAACGGGTTGGTGGACATTGTCATCGGTACGCACAGGCTCATCCAGAAAGATATATCGTTTAAGGACCTCGGCCTGCTTATTATCGACGAGGAGCACCGGTTCGGCGTGAAAGAAAAAGAAAAGATAAAGGCGCTGAAGAAAAACATAGAGGTCCTCCTGCTGTCCGCGACGCCCATCCCGCGCACGCTCGCGTTCGCGCTGGCCAACCTAAGGGACCTTTCAGTCATTGAGACGCCGCCCGCGGGACGCCTGCCCATAGAAACGCACCTTGGCCTTTACGACGAGCGCGTAGTGAAGAAAATCATACAGGCGGAGATATCGCGCGGCGGGCAGGTCTTCTATGTTTACAACCGCGTTGAGACCATACTTTCGCGCGTCGCGTACCTGAAAAAGCTCATGCCCGATGTAAAGTTCGGCATAGTCCACGGCCAGCTCCCGGCCGCGCAGATAGAAAAAGCCATGTGGGATTTCATGCACAGGAAGATTGACGTGCTGGTCGCCTCAACCATAATAGAATCCGGGCTGGATATACCTTCGGCAAACACGATGGTGGTGGAAGAGGCCGAGAACTTCGGGCTGGCGCAGTTGTACCAGCTTAGGGGGCGCATCGGCCGCGAAAAACAGAAGGCCTACTGCTACCTGTTTTACACCAAATCGCTGCTGAAATCGGACGCCGAAAAGCGGCTGGAATCGCTTCAGGAATTCGGAGAGCTCGGCTCGGGATTCAGGCTTTCACTGCGCGACCTTGAGATACGCGGCGCGGGCAACATACTCGGCAGGGAGCAGCACGGATTTGTCAGGGAGATCGGATTCGAGCTTTACAGCAGGCTCATAGAGGAGGCCAGCAAGGGCATTAAGGGCGAGAGGCCGGAGCCGGAGGAAGAGTTCAAGGCCACGATGGATTTCTCCGTGCCCGCCCTGTTCCCGCCGGAATACATGGAATCCGAAGAGCTGCGCATCATCTTTTACAGAAAACTCGCCGCCGTCGCGTCCGCGCCGGAATTTGATGCGGTCAGGGACGAACTTGAGGACAGGTTCGGCAGAATCCCGGACCCCGCCGAGAACCTTTTCAGGATAGCGGAGCTCCGGGTTATCGCGGAAAAATTGAAGATCAAGGGTATATCCGAGAAGCAGGACCATTTTGAAGTGTACTTTTCGGACAGGATAGGTTTTACGGCCGAAAAAATAGCGGCATTGGCAAGGGATTTCAGCGAAACGCTGGAATTCATACGCGGCGAGCAGCAGGGGGTAAGGCTTAAAAAGGAAAAACCGGCGCAAAATGCCTTTGAATATTTAAAAAGATTCTTGTTAAAATTCAAAGAATATGTTATAATCCCAAAATACTGACCGCATGGATTATCCTAAAACCTGCATTAATAATCAGTGTAATCTTTGTTGGAAATCAGTGTAATAGTCGTTAAAATCCGTGGAATCGTAGTTCAAAATCTGTGTAATCGTCGTTATAAAGGAGAAATTCAATGAAAAAAGCTGTTTA
The DNA here is from genome assembly GCA_043811535.1 of Elusimicrobiota bacterium. GTDB lineage: Bacteria > Elusimicrobiota > Endomicrobiia > Endomicrobiales > JBDRNC01 > JBDRNC01. The sequence goes on along the minus strand of JBDRNC010000018.1, from coordinate 109,185 downwards.
TTTTTTAGTTGGAACCGCGTTTTTGCTTGCGGGGTGTTCGGGAGACAACGTTATAGCCAAAGCCGGCAAGGCCAAGATCACAGTAAAATCCTTCCAGGAAAGGCTCAATGATTCGCCTCCCGCGTACAGGAGTTTCCTCAGCACCGACGCCGGCAAGAAACAGTTCCTAGACCTTATGGTTCGCGAAAAAATTGTGCTTGAGGCCGCGCACAAGGCCGGTATAGCCAGGAAAGACGAATATAAGAAGATGCTGGCAAAGTTCAAGCTCGACCAGGCAAAGAGAGCCAGGGAATACGAAGAAGGCATGCTGATGGAAATGTTCATCCGCGACCTTTACGACAAAGAGCTGACGCCCACGGAAGCCGAGATAAACGGATATTACGAAGAGAATAAAAAAGATTTTCTCAAACCCGTGGAAGTGACCGCGAGGCACATACTGCTCTCTTCTCAGGAAGAGGCCGAAAAAGCGCTGGCGAGATTGAAAGCCGGCGCGGATTTCGGAAAGATGGCCGAGGAGATATCGACCGACTCCGGGTCCGCGATGAGCGGAGGCAAGATAGGCCCGTTCCGCAAGGGTGAACTTGTTCCGGATTTCGAGAAGGCGGTTTTCGCTCTCAAGCCGGGCAAGCTTTCGGAAGTGGTGAAGACGCAGTACGGGTACCACATCGTCCAGAAACTTACGGAAAAGCCGCTTTCCGCGCTCACAGTCGAGCAATCCAAGGCGGATATCAGGAAGATACTTGAAAAAACTAAATTCGACAACTGGATAGATAGCGCGAAGAAGAAATTCAACGTAAACGTGAAATACGAATTGATTTCCAAGATACAGCCGGAACCCGCGCAGATGCCGATGCAGTTCATGAACGGCCAGGCGCAGGAGAAATAATTACAAATTTACGATTACAGATTACATATTTTGTGCTGTTAATTTGTAATGTGTAATCTGTAATAAGGTGTTAAAAGGAGAAAGGTAATGCTTAAATTCAGAGGTCTTGTTATTGTCCCTATCTTGCTCATCACGTCACTGGTTTTCGCTAAAGTAATAGATAAAACACAGGCGATCGTCAATGGAGAGCCGATACTGGAATCGGAGTTTAGAAATACGATAGCTCCGGTTGTTGATCAATGGAAAAAGGCGACCCCCGTGGCCGAACAGACGTTGGAGAAGCTTATTGAACTCAAGCAGAACCTGCTGGAAATGATGGTGGACAATAAGCTTCTAAAACAGGAAGCGGCTAAGAGAAAGATCCGGGTCTCAAAACGCGAGATAGAGGATTATATAAAGCAGTTTAAATCGGGCTACAGGACCGAGGCGGAATTCCAGGCGGAGCTCAAGAAAGAGAATATGACACAGACGCAGTTCGAAAAGAAAGTGGAAGAGGAAATGATGGCGATGAAGCTCGCAAGGCAGGAAGTCGCCGACGCTGTCCCGATGCCCACGGAAGAGCAGACCAAGGCATTGTATAAGCATATCACGGAAAAAATGGAAGGAAAGGAACTCGGGCTTGAGAAAAAAGAGGAAGAGTCGGTAGATCAACTTGCCAAGATCATGAAACAGATGTCGTCCGAACTTGTCAAAGTCAGGCATATACTTGTGTCCGTGACAAAGGAAGCGTCAATGCAGGAAAAAACTGCCGCGCAGAAAAAAGCAAAGAGTGTTTACGCGGACCTGAAAAAAGGGGCGGAGTTTGATGATCTGGTCAAATCCAGTTCCGATGACGCTTATTCGAAGGAAATGGGCGGGCAGCTCGGTTTCATTACTAAGGATGACGAAAGATATCCCAAGGAATTCGTTAAGGTCGTGTATGATCTCAATGTGGGAAAGTTTTCCGAACCGGTGCTGACTGATTTCGGCTGGCACATCATTAAGGTAGACGAAAAGAAAGCCGCCCGCAAAGTCCCGTATGAAGAAGTCGCAAACGATCTGAAGGGAATACTCCTCAAGAAGAACCAGCAGGCAAAATACGACGAATGGGTCAAATCTCTGAGAGCGAAAGCTGCTATCAAGATGAGCCCGATAACGGAATAAAGACTAATTATAGATTTCAGATTACAGATTACAAATTAACGGCTTAGAGTCATGAATCTGGAATTTGTAATTTGTAATTTGTAATAAATATGTCCCTTCCTACAATTGCCATTACCATAGGCGATCCTGCGGGCATCGGCCCGGAAATAACCGCCAAAGCCCTGTCAAATCCCTCAATCAGCAAGATTTGCCGTCCTGTTGTGATCGGCAGCAAGGTATTCTTTCCGGCCGGAATACCCAAGATACTTGCGAAAAAGAACTTTATAGATATAGGCGTTGATTCCTCCAAAGTTATTGCCGGCAGGAACTCCGCCACATCGGGCCGCGCAGCGTACGAATACATTCTTCGCGCCGTGGACCTTGTAAGATCCGGATACGCGGACGCGCTGGTTACGGCGCCGGTATCAAAAGCCGCTTTCATGCTGGCGGGCGTGCCTTACCCGGGACACACCGAACTGCTTGCTTCGCTTACAGGAACAAGCAAGTTTGTTATGATGATGATCGCCGGGCGCCTGCGCGCGGCAATGGTGACCAGGCATATGCCGCTTTCGGAAACAGGGAAAAATCTCAGCGTTGAAAATATTTCCGAGACCGTGCTGTTGTCCGCGGAGTTTGTCAGATTAAAATACAGGATTGCCGAGCCGCGCGTCGCGGTGAGTTCGCTGAACCCGCATGCAGGGGAAGGCGGGATGCTGGGAAAGGAAGAGAACGGCGTCATAGTTCCGGCGGTGAGGCTGTTGAAAACGAAAGGCTGCAATGTAGAAGGGCCTATGCCGGCTGACAGCCTGTGGGTGAAACTTATTAAGAAGGAATTCGACCTGGCTGTCATGATGTACCACGACCAGGTGATGATAGGGCTGAAGTGCGTTGCTCCGGAAAAAGTCGTAAACATTACCGCGGGTCTGCCGTTCGTGAGGACTTCTCCCGGCCACGGCACGGGTTTTGACATAGCGGGAAAGAATTGCGCCGACCCGGGCCAGATGGTAGAAGCGATTAAAACGGCAGTACAACTTGTTAAATGTTGAATGTTTAATGTTAAAAGTTAACGGCATTGTAGATTATTTTCTTAACCTGCAACTTTCAAACATTTAACCATAAACCGTATTATGAAGCAGTTTTTTTCTTTGTTGTCTACATTTAACATTTAACTTAAAACATTTAACTGTTTTAAAAGCATGGAACTTCATTTCGAGAAACTGAAAATAGAACACCTGGACGATGTCGTTGATATAGAGAACAGATCGTTCAAACAGCCATGGATAAGGGGGATGTTCGAGCGCGAGATCTGTCTTTCGATCTCAAAGTTTTTTATCGCGAAAAACGATAACAACATTGTGGGCTACGGCGGGTACTGGTGGGTTGCTGACGAAGCGCATCTCGTGAATCTCGCGGTTCATCCGGATTTCAGGAGACAGGGCATAGCCGGCAGGATCATTGACCACATCATGCCGATAATGCGCGGCCAGGGGATAACTAAGATCCTGCTTGAGGTGAGACGCAGTAACCTGTCCGCGCTGGCGCTCTATGAAAAAATAGGATTCAGGAATAACGGAATCAGAAAGAATTATTATGTCGACGAAGACGCCATACTTATGGAGAAAATCCTTGACCCCGTTAGAGACACAGAAGCATAAGGGAAATCACACATTATGATGAATGATAAGAGCGCAAACACTGCCAAAAGAGCCGGAGATGTAGCGGCCGCCCGAGTGCGGCCTGTCTCTAACGGGGTGACCCCGGTAGAGACACAGAGTTATAAGGGAAATCACAAATTATGATGAATGATAAGAGCGCAAACACTGCCAAAAGAGCCGGAGATATCGCGGCCGCACGAGTGCGGCCTGTCTCTAACGGGGTGAATAGGGCGCTTAACTTTATGCTGCCCGCGCTAATCTGCGCCTTTATCTGCGTCCAATCCGCGTTTGCGGTTCCATTGGACGCGTATCAGTCGTACGCGAGGGCTCTTGTGGCGCAGCGCGGCGGGGATTTTGAATCGGCCCTGGCCGAATACAAGCATGTTATTGATATTGACAATAATGCCGCAGTGGTCTACCGCGATCTTGCCCTGCTTTACTGGCAGATGGGGAAAGCCGAAGACTCTTTTGCCGCCGCCGATAAACTGAAGGAGCTGGAGGGCGAAGATGTTTCCGCCCAGCTTTTTCTCGGAAGTTTCTATGTCATGACCGGAAAAGCCGCCGCGGCCAAAGAATCGCTGGAAAAAGTCCTTAAGCTTGACCCCGGCAACGAAACGGCCCTGCTGTACCTTGCGTTCTATCACACGGAAAATGACCCGGAAAAATCACTTGAATACTGGGATGACTACATAAAGCGGCAGCCCGGCTACGCGGACGGCTGGCAGCAGATGGGCGTAACGCAGCAAAAACTGGGGCAGATCGAAAATGCGCAGGTTTCGTTCGGAAAAGCGGTGGCGCTGGCGCCCGAAAATCTCTTCGCGCGCCTGGCTCTGGCTGAAAATTATGAAAAGCAGAGAAAATTCGACGAGGCCGTTGAGCAATATGACAAATTCATGACGCTTGACCCCAAAAATTCCGCGGTCGCTGTGCATCTTGCCGGGCTCTATTACGAGCTGAAAAAATTCGATTCTTCCGTTGAAATGTTCCTGAAAGCGAGAGATCTGAATCCTAAGGATAATACCATAAATTACTGGCTCGGGGTAGTTTCGGAAGAGAAAAAGGACACGGATTCCGCGATAAAGTATTTCGAGCTTTTTTCCCGGGAAACCGAGAACGCGATTATTTTCTCAAAACTGGGTTATCTTTATTCCGTAAGAAAGGACTACAAGAACTCCGTCAGATGCCTTAAAAAATCCCTTGAAATCGACCCTAACAATACATACGGGTATTTCCTGCTCGGGTTGAATTACATGGACACCAGGCAATACAAGGACGCGGAAAAGAATATTGCCAGGGCCGTGGAACTCAAGCCCGACATCGCTGAGGCGCATTTCCAGCTGGGCATTATATACGATCTTACGGGAAAATTTGACAAAGCGGTCCCGCGGCTGGAAAAAGCCGTCGAACTGAAACCGGATTTCGCTACGGCGCTGAATTACCTCGGTTATTCGCTGGCCGACAGGGACAAGGAGCTGGACAAGGCTGAAGGCCTGATAAAGAGAGCGCTGGCGCTGGACACGACCAATTCCGCGTTTCAGGATTCGCTCGGGTGGGTTTATTACAAAAAAGGCGATTACGCGGGGGCTGAAAAACTGCTCAAAACTGCTTCCGAGAACAATAACGACCCGATTATCTTTGAACATTACGGAGACGCGCTTGTCAAGCTCGACAAGAACGCCGAGGCGTGGGATGCCTATCAGAGCGCCTACTTCAATGATCCAAAGAACAAAAAACTCTCCGAAAAGCTCAAAAAGATGGAATCGCTGGTTATGCCGAAAACCATCCAGCGCAAACTGCTCAAGCGCGCCGTCGGCAACCTGCTCCAGGTAAGGACACTCAGGTTCAATTTCTCGCTCGCCGGCGTGATATCCTCCAACAATATCCATTCTTTAGGGACTTTTACGTATCTGCGTCCCGGGGAGTGGCGCATAGACGTGCTTGGAAGTTTTTTTGCCCCGAAAATGGTCATAATACGGAAAGACGTAGTAAAAATATTCCCCGAAGCTCTCAGCAAAGACATCGACGCCCGCGCGATGCCGCTTTTTGACAAGATAAGCGGATATTTCAACGCTGACCTGCTGGAATCGTTCGATTCGGACCAGACGGTTTCGGAAAAGAAAAACAAAAGGATAATCTATTCTTTAGGCGGGAGAACGCTGGTCATCGACAGCAGCAACGGTTTTGTTTCAGAATACAGCGATAAAAGCGCGGTTGTTAAATTCGGCAAGTACTCAAGAGTAGAGGGGATCTACCTGCCCGCTGAAATGGACATCTTTATCAGGGCGGAAAAATCATCCGCAAAAATGAAATTCCGGCAATATATCCTTAACGAAGAACTGGACAACGGTATCTTTGAAATTAACCCTCAGGAGAATAAGACGGATTCACCCCGTTAGAGACGCATAAAGAGTCATTTAGATAATATTGGGATATTCAGTATTTAATTATGATTCGTAAAGACAAAATTATTTTTCACGGGGCCGCTAAAAAGCGGCCCGTCTCTAACGGGGTGAAGATGCTGGCCCCGGCAAAAATTAATCTGTTCCTGGAAGTAGCCGGCCGGCGCCCGGACGGCTACCACAACATAGAGACCATATTCCGCACGGTTTCGCTTTACGACGAACTTGGATTCTCGCGCAGAAAGGAAGGGATTACGGTGAAATGCAATATTCCGGAACTGCGTTCGGACAAGAGAAACCTTGTATACAGGGCCGCGGAACTGCTGAAAACAAGACTCGGCGTCGCTGCAGGTGTTGAGATCCGGTTGAAAAAGAGGATCCCGATGGGAGCCGGGCTCGGGGGCGGGTCGTCTGACGCGGCCGCCGCGCTAAAAGGCCTTTTGAAACTATGGAAAAGGAAGGTTTCGGAAAAAGAGCTGGTCAGGCTGGCCGCGGGGCTCGGAGCGGATGTCCCATTTTTCCTGTACGGCGGTTTGGCGGAGGCTAAGGGCATAGGAGACAGGATAAAAACAATAAAAAGGTCCAAAACGGACTGGTTTCTGCTTGTAAATCCCGGGTTTCCGGTCTCCACGGCTTCGGTGTATAAGAAACTTAAATTTCCATTGACAAACAAACAAAAAATTCATAAAATTAAGCAGTTATTGGCAGGCGGCTCTTCACCGGAAAAATGGGGAAAGCACATATTCAACAGGCTGGAAGAGGCAGTATTGCCCTGTCATAGGGCAATACGGGAAATCAAAGACACTTTGGAGCTGATGGGGTGCCGGTGCCTTATGTCTGGTTCCGGTTCTACGGTCTTTGCTCCGATGTCTTCGGTTACTGAAGGGGAAAGAATAAGGCAGAAACTGAGCAAGTTTTCCTGGGATGTCTGGTTGGTAAAATCGGTCTCCTGAGCTGAGCGGCTAATTGTTCCCCGATGGAGGAGAGATGAACATCACAGAAGTGCGAATTTTCCCGAAAGGTGAAGAGAAGCTAAAGGCTTACGCCGCCATCACGTTCGATAATGTGTTCGTTATCCATAACCTGCGCATTGTGAAAGGCGAGAAAGGATTGATGGTGTGCATGCCTTCGAGGAAGATGAACGACGGGACCTTCAAGGACATCGCTCATCCGATTACCAACGAGTTTCGACACGAACTTGAACAGATTGTTTTGAAAGAGTACGAGAAAGTCATCCAGGGAACAGAAGCGAAATGAATCCGATGTCCGCCACTGTAGCGATGGCGGACAACGAACTCATCCTGAGTGAAGCGAAGGATCGAATAGCCGGCAAAAAATGAGATTCTTCATCCCAATCTCGGGTGTCCGGGCAAAAACCTTCCTATATTTCGCAGTATAATTCCGGGGTGGTGTAATGGTAGCACAAAGGAATTTGGATCCTTTTGTTCAGGTTCGAATCCTGGCCCCGGAGTGCTTTTTGACGCAAGTTAAAAAGCACGACGTCCCAGCGAAGCGCGGGACGGAGCACCTTCAGAATAAAGAATCTGACGTACTTTATTTAAGTACGGAGCACCTTTAAAAATTTATGAAAAAACTTGCAATTGTCATCTTAGCGGCGGGTGAAGGCACCCGGATGAAATCGGACCTGCCGAAAGTCCTGCACAGGCTTTCGGGAACGACCCTTATTAAATGGGTCATGGCTTCGACAGCCGGCATCAGGCCGGAAAAAACCGTAATGATAGTCGGCCATGAATCGAAACGGGTCAGGGCGGAACTCGCCAAGGACAGTATCATTTTTGCCGAACAGAACAAACAGCTCGGTTCGGGGCACGCGCTTCACCGGGCGGAAAAGGCGCTCGTCAGGTTCAAGGGCGACGTGCTGGTTGTTTGCGGCGACGCCCCGCTTATAAAATCCTCCACGCTTAAGGAGCTTGTGAATATCCACCGCGCGCGCGGCAATTCCGTAACGGTTCTGTCTTCCATGGCGAAAGAACCTTTCGGCTACGGCAGGATCGTGCGTTCCAACGCCGGCGGTTTCAGGGCTATAGTCGAAGAGAAAGACGCGGCGCCCGCAGAAAAGAAAATCAAAGAAATAAACAGCGGAGTCTACTGTTTTTCAAGCCCGCTTGTTTGGAAAATTTTGGGAAAGATATCGCCTGACAACGTCAAGAAAGAATATTACCTGACCGACGCGGTCAAGATCCTTTTCGATATGGGCGAAAAGGTTGAAGCGGTCGCGAAGGCCGTATTCGAGGAAACGATCGGCATAAACAACCGCTCGGAACTTGCTTATGCCGAATCCGTTGTCAGAAAAAGGATACTGATCGAATGGATGATAAAGGGCGTCACTATCGTAGATCCGGACAACACTTACGTGTCCCTGAAAGCCAGGATCGGGACCGATACCGTGATATATCCGGGCACGTTTATTGAAGGGGAATCCGTGATAGGCAGAAACTGTTCAATCGGCCCGGCGGCCTTCATCAGCGATTCGCGTATAGGCGACGGCGTGGAAATCAGGAGCTCATACATATACGATTCGCTGATATCGGACAAGGCCAAGATTGGCCCGTTCGCGCACCTGCGTCCCGGCACAAAGGTCAAAACCGGGGCAAGGGTCGGAAATTTCTGCGAAATAAAGAACTCGGTGATAGGTTTCGGCGCGAAGGTAAGCCACCTGTCATACATAGGCGATTCGTTCCTTGGCGAAGAAGTCAATATAGGCGCGGGGACGATAACCTGTAACTACGACGGTACCAGAAAAAACAAGACATATATAGGCGACAGGTCTTTTGTCGGTTCCAATGTGAATCTTGTGGCGCCCGTAAGGGTGGGGGCCGACGTGATAATCGGCGCGGGTTCCACGATTACCGATAATATTCCCGGCAAGTCGCTGGCGATAGCGAGAGCCAGACAAATAAACAAAATAAGGCGCAAAAAATAACTCCGTATCACAAGGTCATCCCCGCGGTTGTAAGCGGGGATCTATGCTTTTAGTAAGAATGGATCCCCGATAGAGGCATTCGGGGATGACACTTGCGTGACAATTTGTAATCTGTAATTTATAATATGTAATAAATAAGGGGTTTAACATGGACATTAAGATTTTTACGGGGAATGCCAATAAGGAACTTGCTGAAAAGATCGTAAAGCACATAGACGTTCCTATGGGGAAAGCCCAGGTTAACCGTTTCAGCGACGGCGAAATCCAGGTAAGGCTGGAAGAAAACGTGCGCGGCGTGGATTGTTACGTGATTCAACCGACATGCACCCCCGTCAGCGAAAACCTGATGGAAATGCTCATAATGATAGACGCGATGAGACGCTCGTCGGCTGCGCGAATTACCGCGGTAATGCCCTATTACGGCTACGGCAGGCAGGACAGAAAGTCCGAGCCGCGCGTCCCGATAACATCCAAACTTGTGGCTAATTTGATAGTGGCGTCCGGAGTTGACAGGCTTCTTACGATGGACCTGCACGCGGGCCAGCTGCAGGGATTTTTTGACATACCGGTGGATCACCTGTACGCGACGCCGGTCTTTCTTGAATATCTGAAGAACAAGAATCTGCAGGATATGGTGGTCGTTTCTCCCGATGCCGGCGGCGTGGAACGCGCCCGCGCGTTCGCGAAACGCCTGGACGCGGACCTGGCCATTATAGATAAACGCCGCCCGAAGCCGAACGAAGCCGCTATCATGAACATAATAGGCGAAGTTTCCGGGAAAACAGCGATTATTTACGACGACATAGTGGATACCGCGGGGACGCTTGTGAAAGTGGCCGAAGCGCTCAAGAAAAGCGGCGCCAAGATGGTTGCCGCGGCTATTTCACACGGTGTGCTTTCGGGCGAGGCCTTGAAAAAGATACAGGAATCCTGCATTGAAGAGCTTATAATAACGGATTCTATCGCGATGGACGTAAAAAAGGTGGACAAGATAACAGTGCTGACGATCTCAAAACTGCTGGGCGAAGCGATAATGAGGATACACAACGATCAATCTGTAAGCGCCCTATTTGTCTAGGGGTTAAATATCCTGCAACAGTGTTTATTTGGTCAGTTAGCTGTTTAAAAATACTAAATTCTAAACACTAAACTCTAAATAAACTCAGAGTTCAAAGCCGAAAACATAAAAGCAGTTGTTTTGGATTTGTGAATTAAGATTTATTTAGTTTTTAGTATTTTGGATTTAGTGTTTGCGGAAACAAAACGGAAAAAAATAAAAGCAACAAAGGAGAAAGGTATGCAGCAGGTAGTCATTGAAGCCGAAAGTCGCGAAATGTCGCCTAAGAACAAACTCAGGGACCTGAGGACCGGAGGCAAGATCCCGGCGGTCCTTTACGGAGCGAAGGAAGAGGTCAAGGTTATCGTGATCGACGCGAAAAAATTCGAAAAGATCATATCATCGGAAGCCGGCGCCAACATTCTCGTGAATTTAAAGATTGGAAGCGAGAGCAAGACCGTGATCGTGAAGGAGATCCAGCGCGATATAATCACGCAGAAACCGATACATATCGATTTCCTGATGATATCGCTTAAAGACAAGATCGAAGTCAGCGTATCCTTGCACATAATCGGCGAGGCTCCCGGCGTTAAGCTCGGAGGAGGCATCCTTGAACACATTCAGCGCGAAGTCAGGGTCAAGTGTCTGCCCACCGATATTCCCAAGTCTATCAACATTGATGTTTCCAAACTTGAGATCAATCAGGCGCTGCATGTAAGGGACATTTCCGCCATGCAGGGTGTGGAGATTCTCACCGATCCTGACTCGTTCGTAGTCAATATAGTCGCCCCTACCATTCTTGAGGAACCCGCGCCCGGCACCGAAGTCGTGGCAGCGGTCGGTTCGGCTGAACCGGAAGTCATCAAGAAAGGCAAGAAGGATGAGGAAGGCGAAGAAGCGGCCGCAGTTGATGAAAAAGGCGCCGCGAAGAAGCCTGAAGCGGCAAAACCCGGCGAGAAAGCCGCAGAGCCGAAGAAAGCTGAACCGAAAAAATAATGGCTCAATGGCTATATTAAATGGTCAAATGGTTCAATTGCCAAATGGCTAAACTGCTCTTTACAGTGCCTTGCTGTTAGCCATTTAACCAGGCAGCCATTTAGCCATATATGTTATGTCCATTAAACTGATAGTCGGTCTTGGAAATCCGGGCAAGGGATATGAAAAAACCCGGCACAATCTCGGGTTTCAGGCCGTAGAGATGCTCGCCGACATATGGAAATCCGGATGGAAGCTTGAAAAGAAGTTCAAATCGCTGGTTTCAGCGCCTGGTTCTTCCGGTGTCAGGCTTCTGGTCAAACCGCAGACCTACATGAATAATTCCGGTTCCGCGGTAAGGGCTGTTCTGGATTATTACGGGATAGCTCCGGAAGAGATGCTTGTTATCAGCGACGATTTCTCTCTCCCGTTTGAAAAAATAAGACTGCGCAAGTCAGGATCAGACGGCGGACATAACGGGCTGGCATCCATAATAGAGAACATCAGCACTTCCGTTTTTCCGCGCCTTAGAATGGGCATCGGCCCCGTCCCTCCATGGATCGATCCCGCTGATTTTGTGTTGTCTAAGTTTGATAAATCCCAGAAAGAGAATGTTGAAAATATCAAGCTTGAAGCCGTCAGAGTCGTCCGGATGATACTCGATGAAGGCTGGGAAAAAGCAGCCTCGAAAATTCCAAAGCAGAAGGAAGACGGAAAGAAGTAGGAAGCAGTTAACTAATTGCTAATCGCCAATTGCCAATTTCTGAATTTATATGATAATAACCGAATCTAAACCGCTTGAGGAAATACTGGAAAAACTGAAACCCTACCACAAGGTTTTCATCGTCGGCTGCGCGGCATGCGCCACAAAATGCCAGACGGGCGACGAAGAGGCCGTGAAGAAAACCGCGAAAGAACTTGAGAAAAACGGGAAAAAGGTAACGGGTTATAAGATACTCGATACCCCGTGCGACATAAGGATAGCCAAGAAAGACCTGTCGAAATCCGCGGAAGCGGATGAATCCGACGCGGTCCTTTTTCTTACATGCGGAGCCGGGATGCAGGCTGTCGAGAAAGTCGTGAACAAGCCTCTTCTTCCCGGGCTGAATCCTGTCTTTGTGGGCACGGTTGAGCGCATAGGCGTTTACAACGAATTCTGCTCGGTTTGCGGGGAATGCATAGTGGACAGGACCGCCGGGATCTGCCCCGTGACGCGGTGCTCAAAGAGCCTTGTTAACGGTCCGTGCGGGGGTATGGTTGACGGAAAGTGCGAAGTAGATACCGACAAGGACTGCGCGTGGGTGCTCATATACAACAAATTGAAGGAACGCGGCGCCGAAAAAAGCATTTCAGGGGAATACACGCCGCCCCGGAAGTACGCCAAACCGTCCAAGGTGAACAGAGCCAAGACAATAGGCCGGTAATGTTACGCAATACCCGATACACGATACTCGGTACGAGGTTTTAATACATTGAGCAAATTCTGCGAAAAACTCAAATCCAAGAAATTCATAGTCACGGCCGAACTGTACCCGCCGAAGGGAATCAATACCGAAAAACTCCTCAGAAAAGCGGATATCATAGGGCCTCTCGTTGACGGGATAAACATCACTGACAACCAGCGCGCCTCAATGCGCCTCGGTTCTCTGGCGGTTTGCAGGCTATTGAAGGAGAAGGGCTACGAGCCTATTCTTCAGATGACATGCAGGGACCGAAACAGGATAGCCCTGCAGTCCGACCTGCTGAGCGCGTACGTGCTCGGAGTGGAGAATGTCCTCGTTTTAAGCGGAGACCATCCGAAGATCGGTGAGAACAAGGACGCGAAATGCGTGTTTGACCTGGACCCGGTACAGCTTCTGACAACGGCCCGAACCCTTGAGTCGGGAGTAGACCTTGCCGGAAAAAAACTCAGCGGCAGCCCAAGGTTTTGTCTCGGAGCCGTAACGAATCCGTCTGCGGAACCGTCGGAACTTCAGCTTGTCATGCTTGATAAGAAACAGCGCGCGGGCGCGCAGTTCTTTCAGACGCAGCCCATTTTTGATATCCGGAAATACAAAGATTTCGCCGACAGGGCAAAGCAGTTTCCCGTAAAAATACTTCCCGGAGTCATCCTTTTGAAGTCCGTAGATTTCATAACCGCCATGATGGCGCTGCCCGGCGTCAATATACCGGAAGAAACCGTTAAAAGGATTGAAAGATCCGGCAACCAGCTTGAAGAAGGCATTAATATCTGCGCCGAAATAATTCAAGGGCTCAAGACCTTCGCCGACGGCGTTCACATAATGGCGATAGGGATGGAAGAATATATCCCCGAAATTCTCAAAAGAGCCGGGCTTTCCTGAAACCTGCATCAAACATCTCAAGAGTATTCCGCCAAAAAAGAGGTAAAATGAAAAATAATCTGGTTTTTGCTTTATGCGCTGCCGTTTTGCTGCTCACTTTTTATTGCGATGTGTCAGCCGCGAAGTTAAGCGCCCGGGATATCATCGCGAAGACCGCGGAAACCTACAAGAAACTGAAAACCTACCAGGACTCGACCGAAGTGTCAATAAACATTAACGCAAAAGGCATGCAGCAGAAACTTTCCGTTGATACGCAGTTCGCCCTGCAAAGGCCGAACAAAGTTTCCTCTATAGCGAAAACAGGCATAGCCGGGATAACGTTTGTTGCAAACGGAGATAAACTGTGGATATATATGCCCGTGCTGAATAAGTACGTCACGAAGAAAGCGCCGCGGGATTTTGAAGAGCTGGCAAAAGACAGCCTGGTCGGTTCTCAGAGCACCGGGCCGGCCAGCTTTGTGAAGCTTTTTGCCGATGAGCCGCTCGCGGTGATATTGGAAGACGTCAAGGAAACGAAGCTTGCGGGCGAAGAAAAAATAGACGGTAAAAAGAACTATCATATAGTGCTCGTGCAGGATAAAGTGAACGTGGAGCTCTGGATAGACGTGAAAACAAATCTGATAACGAAGTTTTACATGGATATGACGGAAATGATGAAGGCGCAAAGCAAGGTGGTACCCGGCCTGCCCGAGATGGATGTCAAATACGAGGAACTGCACAAAAATATCATAGTGAATAAACCGATAAAAGAAGAAATATTCAATTTCACGCCCCCCGACGGCGCTCAGGAAGTCGACGATCTACTCAAGGAAGCCTCAAAAGGGGCCATGAGCGATAAAAAATCAGAGCTTACAGGGACTAAGGCGCAGGATTTCAAACTTGAGGGGCTGAAACAGGGAACCAATTATTCGTTTTCCAAGATGAAAGGCAAAGTTGTGCTTCTGGATTTTTTCGCGACATGGTGCCCTCCGTGCAGGATAGAGCTGCCGGCGCTTCAGAAGATAAACGACGCGTACAAGAACAAGAATTTCGTTTTTGTGGCTGTAAACTCCATGGAAGACCGCAAGACGGTGCAGGGTTTCATCGACGAGCAGAAATTTTCGTTCCCGGTCGCGCTGGACGCGGACGGCGGCGCGGGAAACAAATACGGGGTGACCGCGTATCCGACGCTAGTGCTCGTGGACAAGAAAGGCGTTATACAGAGCGTCCACGTCGGCTATGATCCGGATATAGAGAAAATACTCGCGAAAGAGATTGACGCTCTGCTTGCCGGGAAATCCCTGTTAAAAGAATAATTCTTAAAAGGTGCGTTATGAAAAAAATTATTATCGCCGGGTTGATGTTTTTGCTGCTTCCAGTCGCGGGTTATTGCCAGGATACCGCGATAATCGACAATTTTGACGACTTGAATCTGATGGATACCTTCGGCGGGGAGTGGAAGCCGGAAGACGATACCCCCAACGGCGGCGATTCATATGCTTTCATTGAAATAATACAAGGCAGGAATAAGAGCAGGGGCGCGCTAAGGTTTGATTACGAGCTTGGCACCCGTTATGAATACAGGTATTCGATGGCTACGCTTGTCTATCCCGGGATAAGGAACTGGTCGGAATATACGGGCATAAGGTTCTGGGTAAAGGGCAGCGGAAAAAAGATGAATATCGCAATCTGCGCCAAGTCGGTGCAGGACTACGATTTTCACGTTTATACGATCAATAAAACGCCTCTCGAGTGGAAGGAATATTACGTGCCCTTTTCGGCTTTTAAGCAGGGCGGATGGGGAAAACAGGCCAAGTTAAACACCGCGCTGGCATATAAACTGGAGATAAAGGCCTGTTCGGGTGTTGACGGAGAAGAGGGATTCGTTGAGATAGACGACATTTCCTTAACGAAAGAGACGGGGTTTTCAAAAACGATAACCGGAGACAAGTTCCTTTACGCCGACTTTGAAAAAAATACTTACGACCGGCTCGGGAATGAATGGGCGGAAGAAAGCGACGCCGCAAATCAGGGCAATTCAACCTGCGAAATTTCAGGCGTTAAGGGGCAGGGCGGGAGCAGCGGGGCATTGAGGCTTGACTATAAACTGGGGCCTGCCTTCCGGTTCAGGTACGCTATAGCGAAGGCCGAGTTCAGCGAGCCGCTCGACCTTTCACAATACAAAACGATGAAATTCTGGCTCAGGGGCAGCGGAGCGAAACTCAAACTGCACGTGGGAGTCGCCGATGTCGAGGACTACGATTACCACGAGTATCTAATCACGACGACGCCCGCCGAATGGAAAGAATATAAAATACCTTTTTCCGCGTTTGAGCAGGAAGGATGGGGAAAGAACAAGCCGTTCAATCTCAATGCGGTCAACAAGCTGCAGTTCCAGACCGGTTCAATGGCCGAAGGCGAGAAGGGCTGGTTTGAAGTTGACAATATATCGTTCGTAAGTTCAGAAGAGAGTTCCGAAGGACTATTTAAGACATATCCCGTGGTGAATTCTGACAGCCGCGACGACGGCTGCTATATAGGGATTTTCGGTGCGACGTATCCCGAAAATCTTAACGCGCTGCGCAGGACAGAAGAAAAGCTCGGCAAGAAATTCTCTCAGGTGATGAGATTTCTGGACTGGCGCCGCGATTTTCCCGCAAAAGACTGCGAGAATCTTTACAGCGCCGGCTACATCCCGCACATCACGTGGGAAGCGTGGAGCATGGATGACCACACGGCGGTTCCGCTTGACGACATTCTCGCGGGAAAACGGGACGCGTATATAACGAAATGGGCCCGCGACTCAAAAGCGTGGGGAAAACCTTACATGCTGCGGTGGGGCCACGAGTTCAACGGCGACTGGTATCCGTGGTCTGTTCCCAAAAACGGGCCGGAGAAATACGTCAGGGCGTACCGCTACATTCACGATGTTTTTGAAAAGGAAGGCGCAAAAAACGTCATCTGGCTCTGGAGCCCGAACAACATTTCCTATCCGCCCACCCCGGATAATACAATAGTCAAGGCGTATCCCGGCGACGAATACGTGGACTGGATAGCCGTAGACGGATACAACTTCGGCAGACAGCCTGGTTTTAATTACGGGTGGAATTCGTTTGACACGCTGTTCGCGGGCGTTTATTCCGACGTTGTGGAAAATATTCCCGGAAAGCCTATAATGATAGGAGAGTTCGGGTGCGGAAACGTCGGCGGCGACAAGATAGCCTGGATACGCGACATGGGCAAGTGCCTTAAAGAGAAATACCCCGCGATAAAGGCCGCTGTCTGGTTCAACATCAACAAGGAAACCGACTGGAGGATAGACGGCCAGCCGGATATCGCCGAAGCCTTCCGCGATGTCATCAAAGACGATTACTTCCTTACTTCAGCGAAAGGCCTTCTCAGCGCGCCTAAAAAGATACAGGGCCGCCAGAAGAGTTATCTGGAAGGATTGAAAAAACTGAATCCTTTCTGGGACAAGAAACCCGTTGCGGCGGCGAAGCTGACGTCGCCGGTCGATATCGACGGAAATGCGGGGGAATGGGCCCGGTCTCCGGTTGTACGTATAACAAAGGCCGGTGCAGTGGAAGGCGAAGTGAAGAGCAACGCGGATCTCAGCGCGGATATTTATCTCGGATGGGACGACAGCGCGCTGTACATATTCTGCGACATAAAAGACGATGTTCCGCTGAAAAATAGTTTAAAAGAAGGCGAGTTGTGGAACGGCGACGCCCTGGAACTGGTTTTCGGCGCTAATCCTGAGGACAGCCCGCGGCGCGTAAACTTTACAACGAGCGATTATCAGCTCATCATTAACCCCGGGAACGGACTCGGCAAAAAACCTTACATCTGGAACGCGACGTTAAGGAAGCTTGCCGAAGGCAGTGTTGCCGTGAAAAAGAAAAGCGGCGGTTATGCCGTTGAAGCGGCGATACCGTTTTCCAATTTCGGCCGGTTTAAGCCGCAACCCGGCAAAAAATACGGTTTTAACTTTGCGATAGACGACGGGGATAACGGCGAAGTGCGGGAATCCCAATCCGTCTGGTTCGGCAATAAGGAATTTTTCAGGAATCCGTCCGTCTGGAACCAGATAACATTCCAATGACAGTAACAACGCGATATTTGTGTAATGTTTAATGTGTAAAGTGTGATGAAACGGAATTCATCGCATCAGACACACTTCATTACACATTCAACATAACACATTACACAATTACTATGCCACATTCACAATTCGTCCATCTACACAATCATACGGAATATTCGCTGCTGGACGGCGCTTGCCGCATTCTGGATGACCGCGGGAAGCCCGGCGAGCTGATACAGACGGTCGCGAACCAGTTCAAGATGCCTGCCCTGGCGATTACCGACCACGGCAATATGTACGGCGCGATTGAATTCTATATGGCGTGCCGCGTTGCCGGCATAAAACCGATAATCGGATGCGAGGTCTATGTCGCGCCCGGTTCGCGCCTTGAGCGCGCGACCGATAAGGTTTCCGGAGAGAATTATTATCACCTGACCCTGCTGGCGCGCGACATGCAGGGCTATCAGAACCTGATGAAACTGGTCAGCATCGGTTTCCTGGAAGGATTCTATTATAAGCCGCGCGTGGATAAGGAAGTCCTCAGACAGTATTCCAAGGGCCTTGTGGCGATGTCCGGATGTCTTGCGGGCGAAGTGGCGGCGGCGCTCCTGCAGGGAAAGATAAAGGACGCCGAAAGGATAGCGTACGAGTACCGCAACATCTTCGAACCCGGGATGTTTTACATTGAATTGATGGATAACGGGCTTGAAGAACAGAAAAAAGTCATTCCGCTCCAGCTGGAACTCGCGAAAAAAACCGATATACCCATTGTAGCCACCAATGACTGCCATTTCCTGAAAAAAGAGGACGCTTTCAACCACGACGTGCTTCTATGCATAGGCACGGGCAAGACGCTTGACGAGCCCGATCGCCTTAAATTCTCTTCCGACCTGTTCTACTACCGCCCGCCGCAGGAAATGATACAACTTTTCTCTCACTCGCCGGAAGCCGTGAAGAATACCGTTGAGATCGCGGAGAAATGCTCGCTTGAAATAAAATTCGACAAGCTTTATCTTCCGGATTATCCGGTGCCAGCCGGAAAAACCGCCGAAAAATACCTGGATGAATTATGCGGGGAAGGACTAAAAAAACGCTACGCCGTCCCGTCGGCCGAACACACCGGCCGCCTGGAACACGAGCTTTCAATAATAAATAAAATGGGATTCGCGCCGTACTTTCTCATCGTCTGGGATTTCATAAAATACGCGAAGTCCGGCGGAATACCGGTGGGTCCCGGGCGCGGCTCGGGCGCGGGTTCCATCGTGGCATACGTTCTCGGCATTACGGACATCTGCCCGCTCAAATACGGTCTGCTGTTCGAAAGGTTCCTTAACCCGGAACGCCACACAATGCCTGACCTGGATATAGATTTTGCCGACACCGGCCGCGACCGCGTCATAGAATACGTCCGCAACAAGTACGGCCAGAACAACTGCGCGCAGATAATAACCTTCGGTTCCATGCAGGCGCGCCTTGTGATAAGGGACGTCGCCAGGGCATTGGGTTTCGCGGTATCCGACGCCGACAGGATAGCCAAACTTATACCGTTCGGAAGCAACATTTACAGCGCCATGCAGTCCATCAGCGAGCTTAAGAGCCTGGCAAGGACCGACGAAAAGATCGCGAAGCTTATCGACGTATCGCGTAAACTGGAAGGATTAAAGCGCCATACGGGGGTCCACGCCGCGGGCATGGTCATAGCCAAGGACGAAATAACGAAGTTCTCTCCGCTGTCCAAGGGTTCGCGCGATATCATCACCACGCAGTACGACGGCGACCAGTTGTCGAAACTGGGGCTGCTGAAGGTGGATTTCCTGGGCCTTCGGACGCTTACGGTGCTTGATGACACGGTCGAGATGATAAAAAAAAGAGGGAACAAGGATTTTTCACTCAGCGATATCCCTCTGGACGATAAAAAGACATTCAAGCTGTTTCACGAGGCGCGCACGCTCGGCATCTTTCAGCTGGAATCCCGCGGCATGCGCGACCTCTTGCGCAAGCTCAAACCCACCGATATAGAAGACATAATCGCGCTGATATCCCTTTACCGCCCGGGCCCGATGGGTTCCGGAATGATAGATGATTTCGTCGCCCGCAAGCATCAGCGGGTCAAGGTAAAGTACGAGCACCCCCTGCTGGAACCGATTCTCAAGGACACCTACGGAGTCATTGTGTATCAGGAACAGGTCATGCGCATCGCCGTAGACATGGCCGGGTTCACGGCCGGACAGGCCGACACCTTGAGAAGGGCTATGAGCAAGAAAATCCCCGAGGAGATGGAAAAGTACCGCGATATATTCCTGCAGGGAGCGCATAAGAATAACGTAGACAGGGCTACGGCCGTGAAAGTGTTCGAGCAGATGGCCCAGTTCGCCGGGTACGGGTTCAATAAATCGCATGCCGCGGCGTACGGCATCGTCGCGTTCCAGACCGCGTACTGCAAGGCGAACTACCCGATAGAGTACATGACCGCGCTTTTGAATTCCGAGATAGGGCGTTCCGCGATAGGCAAGGAGGAAGAAGAAAGCAAATCGGTAACCTATATACAGGAATGTGAGAGCGTCGGAATCAAGATATTTTCTCCCGACATCCAGAGCTCGGACGTGCGTTTTGCTATTGAAGGCGACGGAATAAAATTCGGACTGCTCGCCGTGAAAAATGTCGGAGACGCGGCGATAGAGGGGATAATCGCGGCGCGGAAAGAAAATGGCGAGTTCAAATCGTGGGAAGATTTTCTGAGCAGGGTGGATGTCCGCACCGCGAACAGGAAAGTCCTGGAATCCCTTATAAAAGCCGGCGCGTTCGACTGTTTCGGCGAAAGCCACACCTACACGCGGGCCGAACTCGTTACCAAGCTTGACATGTCGCTTGATTGGGCCAACAGCCGGAAACAAGACCTTTCTGCCGGGCAGGGACTGCTTTTCGGGGCATCCGACATGGCGCGGGACCTGGACAGAAAAGTCAAATTTGAGCCTTGGTCCGAGCATACAACGCTCGCGAACGAGCGGGAAGTCCTCGGGTTTTATCTTTCGGGGCACCCGCTTGCCCAGCACAGGCACGATCTGATGAGGCTTTCCCAGTACAGGCTTGACCGTCTGCCGCCGCCGCCGCAGGGCCAGGGGCAGGGCCCCATAATAAGAGTGGCAGGCATGATAACCAGCGCGAAAAAACTAGTCACCAAGCAGAAAAAGGAGCAATACGCGAGATTCAAACTGGAAGATCTTCACGGCGAGATAGAAATAGTGGTTCTGCCGCGCAATTACGGCGGCGGTCTTTCGAAATATATTGTCCCGAACAGTCTGGTTGTCGTCAAGGGAAGGTTTTCCGGTTCCGACGGCCAGGCGGAGATACTTGCGGAGCAGATAATGACGTTTGAAGAGGCGAAACAGAAACTCCCGGTCTTCTCCGGAAAAGTGAAGATAAAGCTGTCTTCGGCCGGGCTGGAGGACGGGCTTCTGGACAAAATTAAAAAGGTCATAACGGAACATCCCGGGACGTCGCCGGTTATTCTTGAGGTATTGGTGCACGGCCAGGGCGAGTACATTGTGGATACCGATATGTACGCCAAGGCCGAAGAAAAGTTTTTTCATGAAGTTGATAAGATCCTTGGTTCGGAAGCATTGGAACTTGTATCTTGACGACAATTACAGATTTCAAATTGAAAGGCGCTGTGTCCGCGGGACTGCGCATGGTTTGACAAGATATGGCAAAAAAAGATAGAATGTACCTGACATTTCATTGATTTTTATCTTAGTTTTGATGTCCCGCCCGCCACGGCGGGGGGGGGGTCACGTAATGCAATTCAGGACAACGCTTTTGGAGCTTTTGTCCGCCACGGCGGACCTCACTAAAGGCTAATAAGTAAAATCTTATGGTGTTCTTGTCCCGCCTACGGCGGGGCCTCACAAAGGGCTATTTAGTAAAATCTTATGGTGTTCTTGTCCGCCACGGCGGACCTCACTAAAGGCTAATAAGTAAAATCTTATGGTGTTCGGGAGGTAAAATGTCAAAGGTTCTTTTAGCAGCGGTCATTGTGTTAGGTATGGCAGGTTCTTGTTTGTTCGCCGAGACAGCGCCGGCTCCAGTGGTTGATCCGCTTGCCGATAATATCGCTAAACTGAACGATAAAGATGTTTCCGTGAGACGCAGGGCTGCCGCCAATCTCGGGAATCTGCAGAATCCTTCGGCCGTTAAGCCTCTTATCGACGCCCTTAAGGATAAGGACGCATTTGTGCGGTCATCAGCCGCCGAATCGCTTGGCCTTCTCCGCTCTCCGGAATCAACTCCCGCCCTTTCCAACGTCCTTCAGAACGACGCGAACGCTAATGTCAGGCAGAGTTGCGCGCTGGCGCTGAATTATATAGGAGACGTCGCGGCCGTTCCGGCCCTCGTCAAGGCGCTAAAGGACAAAGACGATGGCACGCGTTTTGCCGCCGCCAACGCGCTGGGCTCCATGAGATCGCCGGACGCGGTACCCGCCCTTTTGGAAGGGCTTAAGGATCCGGGCACGAACATGCGCCGTTCATGCCTGAGCGCTCTCGGAAAGATCGAAGATAAAGCTTCTTTTGCGGCTATCCGCGAGGCGATGACAGACAGCGACCCGGACGTTAAAGCCGATGCCATTATGATAGGCGGGCAACTTCAGGACAAAGACAGTCTGATTATATTCCAGGAAGAACTAAAATCCAAGAGCCTGAAAGTCAGCGTTTACGCCGCGAACGCTCTGTCCAGGATAAATTCAAAGGAAGGACTCGCCGTGGCGCTTAAAGCCATGAGCAGCAGCGAAGCTTTGATAAAAATGACGGCCGCCGACACTCTCGGAAACATCGGCGGGCCGCAAGCCGTCGCGGCCCTGAAAAAGGCTCAGCAGGACACCGACCGCGGCGTACTGTCAGCCGTGAAAAACGCGCTGGACAGGATAGAAGCGGTAGAAAAGAGCAAGATGCCCAAGAAAACAACCCCGAAGAAAAAAAAGTAGGAAGACGGAAGATGGAAGACGGAAGAACATCTTGAGAGGTTATTACACACTATGGTAAAATCACCGAGTATAAATGCGCGGAGTAAAATAGCATCTTTAATATTTTTATCTTTTTTCGTTTTTGCAGTTGCTTCCATCTTCATTCTTCCTTCTTCCATCTCTGCGGAAGCAGGCATGTCAGAGAATTCGCGGGTCATTGATACCCCAATGACGGGGATGATCGGTTACGGCAATTATACGCTGGACTTCCGCCTTTTTTCGGAAGGCGGCGTCCTGACGCGGCTGGAATTCGGAGTTTTCAAAATAGTCAACCTTGGATTCGGCTGGGAAGTGAGCAGGGTCATCGGCACTGAAAACGCTGTCGTGGGCCCCCCGGGCCTGCTCGTCAAGCTCAGGCCTTTCGAAGGAGGCATGGTCCTTCCGGCGATAGCTATCGGCTACGACGGTCAGGGGAATTATTTTGATAAGACGGCGAGTGAATTCACGCAGAAAGAGAAAGGCATTTTTATAGTGTTCGGACGTGAAATGCTTACACCCGGGCTTGAGATAAATGTCGGATGCAACATGAACGATTTCAAGAAAAATACGGTATTTGGTTTCACGAGCATCGTTTATACGGTTGAGGACAAAGCCGCTTTTCTGGCCGAGTGGGACAGGGTAAATTATATACCTGACAGTTTTGTGAACGCGGGCATAAGGATGTTCGTCACGGAAAGCCTTTATATTGATGTCGCGGGAAGAGACATCGGAGCATACGAGGAAAAAACCGACCCGACCACGAATATAATCACTTACCGCAAACCGGAGAGAATCGTTAAAATCAGCTATTCGGGAAGGTTTTAAAGATAAATGGCTATATGGCTAAACGGCTAAATGGCTGACAAGCTTAAAACCATTTAACAATTAGCCATTTGGTTTTACAGGAGTCATATGCACGATGATGTAAGAATGCTTGAATTCGAAAAACCCATAGCAGAGATGGACCGCAGGATAACCGCGCTCAAAGAATCCGCGAAGACTTCCGGCTCGGATATTTCGGCCGAGCTCAGGGACCTTGATGAAAAAGCGAAAAAACTGAAGCACGACATATACGGCTCCCTGACGGAATGGCAGAGAGTCCAGCTTGCCCGCCACCCGAAGCGCCCCTACACTTTGGATTATATCGCAATGATATTTGACGATTTTATAGAACTGCACGGCGACAGGGCATTTGCCGACGACAGGGCAATGGTATGCGGGATGGCTTTCCTTGACGGCGAGCCGGTTGCGGTGATAGGCCAGCAGAAAGGACGTACCCTGCAGGAGAACATGGACAGGAATTTCGGCTCGGCCAACCCGGAAGGCTACCGCAAGGCGCTGAGAGTGATGAAGCTCGCGGAAAAATTCGGCAGGCCGGTCATAACTTTCATAGATACCCCCGGAGCTTATCCGGGCATTGCCGCCGAAGAACGCGGGCAGGCGGAAGCCATCGCCAGGAACCTCAGGGAGATGGCAGGTCTTAAGATACCGGTTATAAGCGTGACGATCGGCGAAGGCGGCTCGGGCGGGGCGCTGGGCATAGGCGTTTCAAACAGGATACTGATGCTTGAGAACGCGTACTACTCGGTGATATCCCCCGAAGGCTGCGCCGCGATACTTTTCAGGGACGCGACAAAGGCGGCGCAGGCGGCAACCGCGCTCAAGATAACGGCGGTTGACCTGAAACAGCTCGGTATTGTGGATGAAATAATACCCGAACCGCTGGGCGGCGCTCATCGCGACCCGAAAAAGACGGCGGAGAGCGTAAAAGAATCGATTTTAAGGAATCTCGCGGAGTTGAATAAGCTCACGCCGGAAAAAGTGGAAGAAGACAGGTACCGGAAATTCCGGGATATAAAATATTACGCCGAACCCCGCGCAAAATCCGCAGGAGAGAACAAGAAACCCAAAAAAGCGTCCAAAAAATAAACAATCCGGGAGGAATTACATGCCATTAGTGCCGATGAAACAAATTCTTGAAGAAGCAAGGAAAAAAGGTTACGGAGTAGGAGCCTACAACGTCAATAATATGGAGCAGATACAGGCGATCATGTCCGCCGCCCAGAAAACGAAATCGCCGGTGATAATCCAGGCAAGCCGCGGCGCGCTGAAATATTCCAATTTCACATATTTAGGATATCTTATGAAAGCCGCGGTCGTAGAAAACCCGGATATACCCGTCGCGATGCATCTTGACCACGGCAATTCGCTTGATTCCTGCAAGAAAGCCATCGAACTCGGATTTTCGTCCGTGATGATAGACGGCTCGCTCATGGAAGACGGCAAAACGCCGTCGGACTACGATTACAATGTCAAGGTTACGCGCTCGGTGGTTGAATACGCCCACCAGTACGGCGTGACAGTTGAAGGCGAGATCGGGCGCCTCGGCGGTATTGAGGACGGCGTAGGTTCGGGTTCCATACACGTTACGGATCCCGATGAAGCGAAGAAATTTGTGGATGCCACGAAACTCGACGCTCTCGCGATAGCCATCGGAACTTCGCACGGCGCGTACAAGTTCAAAGGCAGCAAGGAACTTGCGTTCGACGTGCTTGAAAAAGTGCGCGGGTTGGTTAATATCCCTCTCGTTCTGCACGGCGCGTCTTCGGTGCCACAGGAACTCATAGATAAGGTCAATAAATACGGCGGTAAAATGCCGGGCGCCACGGGCGTCCCTATGGAACACCTTAAGAAAGCCATCAAGATGGGCGTTTCAAAGATTAACGTCGATACCGACGGACGGCTTGTCGTGACCGCGGCCATACGCGAAGTTTTCGCCACCAGCCCGGAAAAGTTTGATCCCCGGGATTACCTCGGCCCGGCCCGCGAACAGCTGGCCGCGCTCATAGAAAAGAAGATGCTTGATTTCGGCACGAACGGGCATGCAGGCGACTATAAAGGCATGTCTCTCGACGAGATGAAAAAACAGTACAAATAATAAATAATAGTTTAAGGTTTAATGTTTAAGCGTTTAACGTTAAACTCTTAAACCTTCAAACGGTTAAACGAACTAGCCAGCGGTAATAACAATTGATATAGGGGTACGGTGCTTGAATATAAATCAGATAGAAATCCGGGTACCCTACGCCGACACTGACCAGATGGGAATGGTTTACTATTCAAATTATCTGGTCTACTTTGAACGCGGAAGGACGGAATGGCTCAGGGACGCGGGTATCAAGTATAAGGACCTTGAGGAAAAAGGCTGTTTTTTCCCGGTAATGGAATGCCTGTGCAAATACAGCTCGCCCGCGAAATACGACGATATCGTGACCGTTAAGACCGTGCTCGGAGAAATAGGCGCGGCAAGCGTAAAATTCGATTACGAAATATTATGCGGCGGAAAGCTGCTGGCGGCGGGTTATACCAGGCATCCGCTGGTCAATCGCGCGATGAAACCGGTAAGGATGCCGCCGGACCTAAGACAGAAACTAGAGGAGCGAAATGGCTAAAAAAATACTTATCGCTGACGACGACCAGGAGATAATCGATTTTCTGAATGTTACTCTCGATATGGGCGGGTACAATGTCATAAGCGTGCAGCATGGCGGACAGGTGCCGGCAGCGGTCAAGAAAGAAAAACCGGACCTGCTCATACTCGACGTGCTGATGCCCGGACTCGACGGATACTCCCTGATGCTATACCTTGCCCAGCAGAACGATACGAAAAACATACCGGTCATCGTGGCTTCGGCTCTGCCTGCCACGCGCTCGCTGTTTGAAAAGTTCCAGCAGGTGAAAGTATTTTTTGACAAGCCTTTTGATTCCGACAAACTGCTCGATAAAGTAAGGGAAATCTTAGGGGAATAGTAAAAACAGACGGAAGACCGAAGATGGCAGAAGGAATTGTTCAGGGGAAAATTATGGACAAAGCGCAAGTGGAAAAAGTGCTGGAAAAGATCAGGCCGAACCTGCAGGCGGACGGCGGAGACATTCAATTGGTGGACGTCACCTCTGACGGAATTGTGAAAGTAAAACTGCAGGGCGCGTGCGGATGCTGCCCTATGGCCACGATGACGCTCCAGCAGGGCGTTGCCCGCGTGCTGAAAAAAGAGATACCGGAGATAAAAGACGTAGTGGCTGTATAAAAGCAAATGGTAAATGGTCGAACGGTTACATGGCTAACGACTTTAAACCATTTAGCAATTTAGCCGTTTAGCCATATGATTAATTATGCTAATAGGCCTTATTTCCGATACTCACGACAATCTTCCCCAGGTCAGGAAAGCCGTGGAATACTTCAACGGCGCGAATGTGGACCTTGTCTTCCACGCCGGGGATATAATCTCGCCTTTTAACCTGCAGGAATACAAAAAACTTAAAGCGCGCGTGGTTTTCGTGTTTGGGAACAATGACGGCGAAAAATATATGTGGAGAAGCATCGTCAAAGAGATCGGCGAGGTGCATGAAGTATTTTATGAAGCTCGCATGGAAGAACTGGCGGTGCTTATGATGCACGAGCCATGGCAGATAGACGCGCTTGCGGAAAGCCAAAAATTTGATATAATTATACACGGCCACACGCACAAGCCCGCGGTCATGCATATAGGAAAGACCGCTATAATCAATCCCGGCGAGTGCGGAGGTTGGGTTTCAGGGAAAAGTACGGTCGGCTTGCTTGAATTACCGTCAAAAAAGTTTGAATTAATTGAATTGCGTATATAAAAAAGTTTTAAGTTTCAGGTTCCTTGTTTCAGGTTGTTTGGATCGTGAAACAAGAAACTTGAAACCTGGAGCATGAAGTAAAGGAGAGGTAACATTATGCTAAAAGCCAGAGATATCATGACGACGCAGATAATAACGATCGACCCCGATTCTTACCTTGAAGAAGCGATACAGATCCTGCTTACGAATAAGATTAGCGGCATGCCGGTATGCGACAAGGAACGCAGGGTTGTCGGCATTATTTCCGAAAAAGACATTTTGACTTTCATTTTCAGCGGGAATGTGAAAACAACTAAAGTGCGGGAAGCTATGAGCACGAAGATAACGAGTTTTCCGCCCGACGCGGATATTGACAAGATCAGCCTTGTGATGGGGGAAAAACTGATCCGGCGCGTTCCGATAATCGAGAACGGAAAATTAGTCGGTATAATAAGCAGGCGCAGCATATTAAGGACAGTTCTTAAAGATGCAATTTAACAGTTGCCAGTGATCAGTTAACAATTAGCAATGAAAAATACGATAATTGATAAATGATAATTGGTGACTGGTAAATGGCAGGGTAGCTCAGTTCGGTAGAGCAGCGGACTCATAAGCCGTTGGTCGCGAGTTCAAATCTCGCCCCTGCCATTTTTTCTTTTCTCGGAGAAATTTCCCTGGTTTGTTGAAATTACTGTTTTTGGCTTGTCTCCACCTACGCCATGGCTTCGGTGGACGTCGCAAGGGGCAATTGAGTAGAAACACTCATTGTGTTCCGCAAATCTCGCCCCTGCCATTTTTCATTTACCAATGAACAATTATCAGTTATCAATGATTTTGATTGTTTAATGCTAAATGGTAACTGTTAACTGCTCATTGTATATATCTCGCCTCCCGATTCGTCCGCCGTGGCGGACTACTCGGGACGTCACATAAGGCAATTCAGTAGAAACGCTTTATCCCGCTGAAGCGGGATTTCACGTAATGCAATTCAGGACAACGCTTTTGGAGTTCAAGGTGCTCAGTCCCGATGCGCTTACGCTACTCGGGATTTCGCAAATGGCAGTTTAATAGAAACACTTATGGTGCTCAACCTGCCATTTTTCCTTTTCTAGGACTATTTTCTCTGGTTCTATGGCATTTCGTTGGCTTTTGCATTGTTTTGCCCGCCTATTCCAACAATCTAATAAAACAAAATAATCATTGACAATACCGCAATTATATGCTATTAATTGAGTATAAACAGGAAGTATGATGTTCAATTCATAATTCTTGTGGGTTTTTTGTTTTTGTCTGTAAAATTGAGCACATTTGTAATTTCGTGCAATTCAAAAATAGAGCAAATTGGGAGCTGAAAAATGGCAAGAAAACACAAAAATCTTTTAAAAATTTCTGAGATTGCCCGTGAAGCCGGGGTTCTGCCTTCCACAGTAAGGTATTACACGGATATGGGGCTTCTGAACGTTTCCGGAGAAACCCCGGGCGGCCACCGTCTCTATGAAAGAGATTTCACACTGCAGGCGATATCCAAAATTCAGTTTCTAAGCCAACAGGGACTGACAATGGAAGATATCAAGAGAGAGCTGGATTCGACCGTAGGGAAAAAGAAGATACTTGTCATAGATGACGAGCCTGAAGTCGGCAATTTCGTTTCGGAACTGATAAAAACGCATTTTCCGGATTTTGAAGTCAAGATCGTTTACGACGGTTTTACCGCCGGCCGGATACTCAACGAATTTCTGCCGGACCTTATCGTGCTTGACCTCATGCTTCCCGGAATAAACGGTTTCGATGTGTGCAAACAGATAAGAAGCAGCAAATATTTCTCTAACATAAAAATTCTTGCCGTCACGGGATATGATTCCGCCGAGAATAAACAGAAGATTATTTCATGCGGCGCGGACGACTATCTCGCCAAGCCGATGGATTTAAAAATCCTCGAAGAAAAAATAATATCATTGCTTCAACTGAAGGAAAAAGTCGGTGAAGGCGGTTTAGGGTTAAACGTTTTTAAAGTTTAATTGATGGGGGCATACAAAAAGATAACAGGCCAAGAGTTGTGGATTTCGAAGGACTTATTGTTTCTCAAGAGGCAAGAAAACTGGTGAACCATATCTGCCAAATAACGGGTAACGAGGCTTTTAGAAAAGATTTTTCTCTAAAAGATCAAATTAGACGGGCATCGGTATCCGTTTTATCGAATATAGCGGAAGGTTTTGAGAGAGGCAGTAACACGGAATTCATTCAATATGTGTACATAGCAAAAGGATCTTGCGCTGAAGTAAGGGCGCAGCTAATGATTGCGAGCGATCAGAGATATATCGATAATGATATTTATACGGGCATCTCCGATACGTGCAGAAAATTGAGTTGTATGGTAAATAACCTGATTAAGTATTTGAAAGATTCAAAATATCCGGGGCATAAATATAAGAAATAGAATTTTCATTAACTTAAACTTGCTAAAATTCAATCTGTTAAACGGTTAAACTGTTAAACGGTTAAACCGTTAATATTCGGAGAGGTAACTAAAATGAATCCATTGAAATTCAAACCCCCGTCTTTCGCCTTAAAATGGTTTTTCCAACTTTCGGCCTTCCTGTTCGTACTCGCTTTCTCGCTTACTTGCTTACTCTCTGTAGTTTTTGCCGACGTGCCCGCGCGCATCAATTACCAGGGGCGACTTAAAGTAAACAACCTGCCCGTTAACGGCGATCTGACCATGCGGTTCAAGTTGTGGGACGCGCTCGGGGACGAAGCCGGAAACACCATTTGGGATTCCGGCGACCAGACGGTCAGCGTTTCCAGCGGTCTTTTTAATTATGTGTTGACCGGCGGCGCGGGCGCGTATCCGGACCTGCAGAACGTGCAGTGGAAAGGGGAAACGCCTTACCTTGAAGTCACCGTAGACGGCAACGTAATGTCGCCGCGCGAGCAGTTGAATACCGTGCCCTACGCGATGTTAGCGGCCAGCGCGACCTACGCGATGAGCGCGGGGAACGCGGGCGGATGGGAACAAGCGACTGCCGAGGGAGGCAGATGGAGAACTGTGCTTCGCCAGCCCATCTCCGACCAGGGCGTTTACGCGGTCGCCATCGGCACGGGCTTTGCGTACGGCGCGCTGAACATATCTACCAATACCGATCACATAATACTTCATGTCCAGGGCGCGGACGCTAACAACAGAATATGGGCGATAAAAGGCGAGAAATCCGGGTCAGACCACAGGTTTGAGATAGTTACCGCGAATGACGCGTGGACCGGATGGAACGCCGCGTTACAAATTTATCGCAGCGCGGAAACGGTTACCAAGGTGCTGTTTCCCACCGGGTCAGTCGGTATCAGCGTCGGGTCACCTATCGAGAAATTGGAAGTCGGTGGAAGCGTAAAAATCACCGGTTCACTGCTTATGGACGGTGAGGACATAAAGAGGGCAGGCACTACTACAGACAAGTGGCTAACGCTTATGGGCGGTACGGCCACGGGAAGCGGCGCATACCTGCAGTTATCCGGGTTAGACCAGACTGCAGAGATTGTTGATATCGCCTACGGCGGCGCACAGCTCATATTATCACAAGCCACCGCGGATCCTGCGACTACTTCAAAATTCAAGATAAAAGCCGGCAACTATCTCACAAATCCTCCGGCGCTGATAGTGATGGCGTCAGGAAAAGTCGGTATCGCGACGCATGAACCATACGCGGAACTTGACATAAGCACAGGCACGTTCAGGTTAACTGACCAGTATGCCGCGAGCGGCAACTACCAGTTGCTACAAGGAAACCAATACGGACTTAACGTTTCCGTGAGCAACGTGGCTGACGGGCGGTTGAGGATAGGAGAGGTCTATGGTGAGCTCGGTATATTTTCGGGCGATAATGTCGCGCACGACCTGTACCTGCTTGCGGCCGCTGGGAAAGAGGTGCATCTGACGCCGAACGGGGCGAATGCCGGCGTTGACACTGATTCGGTTGTGATAAGCTCCGTATCAGGCAGGGGAGTGACACTCGGTATAGGCGGGAGGTCATCGGATCAGTACATACACTACGACCTGGGATACGATGCCTATACTATTGTCGGCGCTTCATTGGCTATTTACGATAAGGCCGGCATTTTGTTATTTAACTCGAAAGAACAGAATATCTCTTATTTGAAAGAGGATTATGGCATAGAGGTTTTCGGCAACGACTCGCATCCCCTGCAGGTTGTCGGCGCTTCTATAGTTTTGGGCGACGCTGTCGGCAACAATTACAGCACCGGCAGGCTTTACACGCATTCCGACGCTACCAGGAACCTTTGGATAGGCAGTATCGCCGGGAAATACAGCGTGATCGTCGGGTCCAACATGTACGTGGAGGGCTCTGTCCGCTTCGGCACGATCAATCCCACCGATGACGCCAGCAATTCGATATTGGGGACAGTATACTATGACAGCAATACTAACCGCCTCTACCTCTGCAACGGGGTCAATTACTGGGTTGCCATCACGACCGGCATTGCAAGCGGTTTGAGTGGCTCCGGCTCGCCTGGCACGATACCGAAATGGGATACCGCGTCATCGCTGACCAGCAGTGTTATGGTCGAAAGCGCCGGCGGGTATATAGGTATCGGCCGTTATCCGGGTTACACGCTGGACGTTAACGGGAATGCCGCCGCGGACAACCTGATATTATACAGCGGGGATATGCACACCACCCACAACTACGATAAGATAAACATTTCAGGCGGTGAGAATTGGAATGACGGGGCTTTCATAGAACTTGGCGGGGACATAAAGCAATCGTCCGATGTCAATTTCGGCAGTGTCCAAATAGTCATAAGCAGTCGCACTGTTCCGGGCGAATCAGATATACCGCAGTTCAGGGTCAGGCGCCGCCAGGGATGGCAGGATTTGTTAGTGGTAAAAGCTGACGGAAGGGTTGGAATAATGGCAAGCGAGCCGCTGGGCGCGCTGCACATTTCTTCAACGACCGCGGCGCACGACCAGTATATGATACTTGTTTCAACAGGCAGCGACGACACGACATATCCTTTCACCGTGAAAGGCAACGGCGCCGTCAACATTAAAGGAGACGTTACGGGGTATCAGAGCGGCGACACCGTCCCAAGATGGCAGATATCTCCCACTTTCGGTGGCGACGCAACGAAAGCCGGTATCGGGTTCGGCGAGGGCGGCGCAACAGCGCTTGATACGGCCATTTGGCGCGAGGCGGGCGAACATATGCGGACGAGCGCCTATATATTTGACAGAAATGTGGAGGACGACTCGCTAAGATTTATCGGCGGAACTACGAGCACCAGCGCGCCCAGCATAGAATTGCACGGGCCCAATGAGGACGCTGCATGGGCAAAAAGCAAATTAAGGTTGATTGTCCCGCAGGGCTCGGTGTCTCAGGGTTTTGATATAGTAGGTGTAACTCCTGACGGCGGCGGAGGGTGGACCTGGCCATCTCTCATAACAATAAGCACCTCGGGAGTTTTCTATTTCGGCGATTCAACCTCTAAACAGTCCATGTGGAAAGACGACACGCTTAAGGGCATAGCGTTCTCGAGCAATGTAGTGTTTGCGGGTGACACCGGCACCGATTCCCATATAATATCCAACGACAACTTCTTAATAGATCTTGACGCGAACAATAATTCTTTCTGCTGGTTTGAAATAAAGGACAGCGTCAGGAATTCCATATTCAAGGTTAACGAAGGCGGCCAGATATATCCGCGCGGCGGAACGCAGTTCATCACTTCCGATCTGAGCGACAGCCTTGTGTTCCACGGCAATTTTAACGTTGATACCGGCGACCACGACCTCTACATTTCAACGCCGATACGCGTCGCGAACATTGCGGATGAGGCCTACATCGTCAAAAAGCAGCTCGGGCAGATATTTTACGACACCGGCACCAATCAACTCAAACTTTATACCGGCGCCAGCTTCGTGGCTCTCACCACCGGCGGCGATGCGGTGGAAAGGGCCACGTATTTAGGGGCGTCCAACTTCATCACCGATACCGGCGACGACGGCACGATAGACGTCACCTACGGTGTCAATGCCGCGACGGGCGTGTTTACTTACGGCGTAAGAGCCTCGACGGCTGTTTTCACCGCGACTGGCAACTATCCCAGTATAATAACGAGCAGCGGTATAACGGCCGGGGGTGTCGCCCGGTTCAATGGAGACGGCGACTACAGCATAAGGATGGCCAGCGGTATATACGTTGGCGGAATTGCAAGCATAGCCATGACAGAAAGCGGAATTTCCCGTCCGATGATAGATTTAGCGATAGACGCGGAATGGGCTAAATGGATCGGCTGTGATACTAACTGGTATTTTGCTTTTACCGATGATATAGGATTCAGATGGTACCATAATGCCGGTAAAACATGGGGAAGTTTACTTGCCGAACTTGACGATTCAGGCGCTCTTTCATTAGCGGGCAACCTGAAAGTAGGAGGAAATCTTATCGCGGATTCAGCCGCGACTACAAGGATAACTTTCTCTGCGGCGACCCCCAACGTAAAGATTACGGGAAATGAATATATAACCGACCAGTTGATAGTGGTGGGTTCCGCCACGGTGCTTAGCAGGGAAGGCCTGAGGGTAGGCGATAACAGAGCGAACCATAATTCAATAGTGATTTCAAGCACCTCTGTCCAGGGGTGGAGCGAATCCGAAGCCAATCCAAGATGGAGCATTGAAAAGAATGCCGGCGGCGGGGAAAAGGCAGGAATAGCGTTCGGCCCGGGCGGCTCGGACGTGATGGACACCAAACTCTGGAGGAGCGGCGTGGGCATATTCAGAACAAACGCCACGCAGATTGAAAGAGATTCCACAAGCAGTGTATTAAAGATTGTGGGTGGTCCCAATGGCGCTATTGACGCGAGCATAGAACTTTACAGCGGAAGCGCGGCCGATAACGAGGGAAGAATAAAACTTCTGCTTCCTTTCGGCGCAAACGGAAAAGGGCTGGAGATATTAAGGGCTTCGGACCCATGGAACTTGCTTGTAAAGATCTCAACAACGTCGGCCATCCTTATCGGCCAGGCGGGAACAGGCCAAGGGGTCACTACCATAGATTCTCAGGCTGGTCTGGCGCTGAACGAAGGCGGCTCGGGAATCTCGTATTTTACTTATCCTCATCCGACAGCGACAAGGTACTTGAATTCTTATGGTTTTGGTTTTCACGACTATAATGACGGGGTGACCGTAGGCGTCAACTCCTACACGGCGGGCCTTCACGGTATCAACCTGTTTTCCAACAACGTTAACCGCCTGAGAATAAAAGAAAGCGGAGACATCGTATTCGGCTGGGACAATGCCAACGTCAACAGCTCCACTTATACTTACGCGACCGGCGACCTCAGATTAGGCGGCGACCTTACTATTGTGGGCAATACTATATTAGGCAGCGACGGCGGCGCAAAGATAACTCTTGCGGCCTCGCCCGAAGTTACCGTCGAAGGGGACCTGACTGTTA
Source organism: Elusimicrobiota bacterium (assembly GCA_043811535.1). Taxonomy (GTDB): domain Bacteria; phylum Elusimicrobiota; class Endomicrobiia; order Endomicrobiales; family JBDRNC01; genus JBDRNC01. The sequence goes on along the minus strand of JBDRNC010000018.1, from coordinate 74,630 downwards.
CCGGAACGCTGGATGCCACAGTGAGCAACACAACCCGCGCGACTTATCTCGGCGCGACCAATGAGATCAGAGACACAGACGACGATGGAACACTAAATATCACTTACGGCGTCGCGGCCGCCACGGGTGTGTTCACTTACGGCGTGAACGCCTCGACGGGCGTTTTTACCCGGGTAAACGGATATTCAATAGTGTCTGCAAGCGGTATCTATATTGACAGCCACGCGCTTGCCATTAGGGAACAACAGCTCGTGCCGGTAATTGACCTGGCCGTCAACGCCGGCAAAGCAAAGTGGTTCGGGTTTGACACTAACTGGTTTCAGGCTAACACCAACGATACTGGTTTCAGATGGTATGAGAGTTCTACGAAAGATTGGGGAACGCAAACCGCTCAACTGACCATTGTCGGCTTTTATCCCGGAAATCAGACAACCAGGTATATCGCGGACAATGGCACATCAATTACTCTGAACGGCGGACCTGTCCAGTTTGGCTCCAACGAATTGAAAGGCAGCGACGGTACCACAAGGGTGACACTTGACGCCGGCTCGCCGAACGTGATCCTATCAGGGGACGTATCAATAACCGGCTCACTAACCGCCACGGCTTCCCGCGCGACCTATCTTGGAACCAGCAACTTCATCACCGACACCGGCAACGACGGCACAATAGATATCACCTACGGAGTAAAGGCCGCGACAGGCGTATTCACCTACGGCGTAAACGCAGCAACCGGCGTATTCACGAATAATCTGCGTTCTTCTGAATTGTACACTACTTATTCAGTCAACGCATCCTCTGTGAACCTTACATACGCGGTAGTCGCCCAGACCGGAACTTTCACAAGTTGGGTCCACACACCGTACGTTAACAGGGATGCGGACAATTCTGATATGCGCTTGGCCGGCGGCACCAGCCAGAATACAGCCGCGAGCATTGAGTTGTACGGGCCTACAGGCGGAAACGGAAAGATGAAGTTTTTCGTAGGAAAGAATACCGGCGGCGACGAAGGAATTATTTTCGGCCGTAATGGAGAGTGGAGCACATTCCTGACAATAACAACCACCGGCAGCATCTTAATGAACGAAGCGTCAAACGCGGATAACGCTTCACCCGCCATAACCTCAACCTTGAACGATGATTTCAGCTACGGCGGCAAATATATTAATCATTACGGATTCGGCTTTCATGCGTTTAATGACGGAGCGTACAACGGGAGAAACTCCTATGTCGCCGGATATTCCGGAGTAAATCTGTTCACAGGCGGGGCAAACAGGCTGCACGTCAATCAGGGTGGCGACATATTCTTCGGCTTTGGTAACGGGACCACCGTGTCAACTTATACATACGCGACTGGCGACCTCCTGCTGGCGCGGTACTTGTACCTTGGAAATCAAAATACGCGTTACCTGTCGGATAACGGCTCGGCAATTGTTGTCAACGGGGATATGACTGTTACCGGCGCGTTGAGTGCCACTGCAAGCAACGCGACCCGCGCGACCTATCTCGGAACCAGCAACTTCATCACCGACACCGGCAACGATGGCACAATAGATCTTACCTTTGGCGTGCGAGCCGCCACGGCGGTATTCACTTACGGCGTGAAGGCATCAACGGGCGTATTCACAACTTTTGTCCAGGTAGGAAGCACGCTGTCCGTAATGGGTGGCACTATCCTTATTTCTCAGGCATCCGCGGACGCTCTTGCTCCAACCGGCATTACAGACGCGACTCAAAGAGATCAATTCGCCTATAGCGGCAGGTACATCAACCACTACGGTTTCGGCACGCACGAGTATAGCGACGGCACGTACAGCGGCAGGAATGCCTACATGGCTAGCTGGCCCGGTGTGAATATATTTGCCGGCGGGGCAAACAGGCTGCGCATCAACCAGGCTGGCGATATTATTTTCGGTTGGGACGACGGCCTGAACAGTTCCACGTACACCTTTACGACCGGCGACCTGAAACTGGGCGGCGACCTTACCCTCGTTGGCAGCGACATCAAAGACGCTGCCGGTACCACAAGAATAACTTTCTCGGCGGCAGCTCCCAACGTAACGATAACAGGAAATGAATATGTCAGTGATCAGCTTATCACTGTCGGATCAATGACTGTTTTGGGCACGGGTGGGTTGCGGGTTGGGAATAATAATTCAGCCACCGGAACACTAACAGTTGACCGTAACCAGATATATGGATGGTGGGAAGCGGAAGCCAACCCACGCTGGGGTCTTGACAGGGATATGGGCGGAGGCGGCATTGCAGGTATTGGCTTTGGTCCTGGTGGACCAACAGCGATTGACACAAAACTATACAGGAACAGCGCTTATGAATTGCGCTCGACAGCGAATCAGCTCACCAGGGACGTGACAAACGGATATTGGAAGATTATCGCTGGCGACAACTCTGCCCAGGACGGGACCATCGAAATATACGGCAGGGGGAACAGCGGGAATGAAGGTCGAGTCAGGATGCTCCTCGGCGAGGGGAATAGCGGCAAGGGAATGGATATTATGGCCGGCGGTTCGTGGGCGACGCTTGTCACTGTCAGCACGACGGGGCAGGTGGCAATTCCGTTGATGAACACGGGAACGTACAATACCGTTTCGATGGATACCGGCTCGGGACGCTTATATGTTGCTTCTTCGTCCAAGAGGTTCAAAGAGAACATCAAGCCTTTGAAAGACAACTTTGGGAACATTTTAAAGATCGAACCGAAGACATTCAATTACATCAGCACGAAACAAAAGGACATAGGTTATATCGCGGAAGAATTCGACGCATTGGGACTGAAGCAGCTTGTTATTTACGACAAAGACGGCAAACCCAATACAGTCAAATATGACAAGATTCCTGTTTACATCCTTGAAATCGTAAAACAGCAACAGCAGGCGCTTGAAGTGCTGCAGGCGCAGAACAAAGACCTTGAATCCAGGATTAAGTCGCTTGAAAAACGGATAAAATGACAGTTTGATGTGTAATGCTGAATGTGTAATGTGAAATGAAAACGACGGTAAAGCTGTCATTCCCGCACGGGCGGAGCTTATGTGGGAATGAGTTTGGCCGGGAATTCATTAAACGATTTTGGAACCTGAAACTTGGAACATGGAAAGTATTTAGTACGGGGTCAAGGTCTGTCCCCCAGCCTTGGCCCCTTTTCTTTGTTGTCGCGCGCGGTAATACGCGCGGGTAAAAACCGCGCATAAACCACGCGCAAAAGCGCGCGTATTTACCCATTGAAATATCAATGCATTTTGACAATACGCGCGGGGGTGCGGAATATATATCCCGCAGTTATTCGCGGCATATAGTCGCCTCCCCGCCCGCTTCCTCGCTCGCCGGCTCGGTCCAAAGACTCGCCCGGAGGGGCAGGCCTCCCTGTCCCCACTTGACCGCTCTAACACTTCGCAAGTGTTAACGGTCGCTCAGAATCTTATATACCCCCGACTTCATCGGGGCTCGATTCTCATGCATTAATGAACTCGCCCGCCGCTTTGTTTAATCGTTTATCCAAGCAGTGATTAGTTATTGGTTATTAGTGATTAGTAACTACTCACAACTCATCACCCATCACTCATAACTGTCTCTTTCGCTTCCGTCTTCCCTCTTCCGTCTTGTCGTCTAATGCCTCCCTGCCACTTACGATGTGGCGGGATGGCAGGCAAGGGAAAACAATCCCCTTGTAAATTAGTATTTTATCGTAACATTGATATTTACTTTCCAATAAGATACAATACGGCCATTAATAAAACCTACCCGCCGCTGTACGGTCAGGGAAATCCAAACCTTAAATCTCATTGTCCATAGGAGTCTTCCGCCATCATGAATCTGAAACCTTTACGCAGACGGTTGACTTTTTTCCTTCGGCATGCTTTCGGCAGGAATTCTTATAATATTAATAATTTGTAAAGAGAAAGGGGATATGATCAGAGAATTATCAGCAGAAGAAAAGCACAAGAAAAACGATTATATCATAATGCTTGCCATATTCGCATTGGCATTTGCCGTAAGATTTATTTACTTCTTTGAAATGAACAGGAATCCAGCGGATATAAATTTGATAGCTGATTTTAGCTTTTACCATAATTCAGCTTTAAGGCTTCTAAATGGTGATTATTCCTTCAATAACAGGGTATTTTCATTAAGTCCCGTATATTCGATATTTCTTGCAATTGTCTATTCGTTATTCGGGATTAATGTAAATGCGGTAAGAATAATACAAATTATAGTAAGTGCTTTTACTTGCGTGTTCGTATATAAAATAGCGTGTGGAGTTGAAAGTAAAAGAACAGGTATAATTGCGGGCGTATTAACAGCTTTCTATGCCCCGCTTATTTATTTTAGTCACAATATACTGAACGAAACAATACTGATATTCAGCAATGTAATGATGATTTACTTTTTAGTGAATCATGACGATAAATACAATTATTTATTGTCCGGAATATTCATGGGATTTTCAATGATACTCAGGCCTAATGTGGGAATATTTCTCTTGTTGGCGCCGATCATCATTCAGATAAGAAATAGCCAAATGATGCTGGTCGATAAATTGTCGAGAATGGCTTTATTCTGCCTGGCTACAATAGTATTCGTCATCCCGTTTACAGTCAGAAACTATATCGTTGGGAAGGATCTCGTATTGCTGACGGATAGCGCCGGATTGAATTTTTATATAGGGAATAACGGAGAATCGAAGGGTTTGTGGGTAATGCCTAAAATAGTGGAGGACAGGTACATATTCGGTCCCGATGAGCATGAAAGCGTGAAAATGGAAGCAAATAAAAGGTTGGGGAGGATGTTAAAACCATCAGAAAGCTCAAAATACTGGTTTATAGAAGGAATTAGATATATTGCAAATAATAAGCTTCATTACCTGGGATTAGCGGTTGACAAAGTGAAATACCTGCTAAATGACTATGAGGCTCCCGACAACACATATTATGATTTCGACAAAAGGTTCTCTTATATTCTAAGAAGTGACATATTTACATTCGGCCTTATGCTGCCGATTGCAATTATCGGGATGGCATTCAGTCTAAGAGAGTATAAGAAATACCTCGCTATATACGGCATTATATTAGGTTATGCGGCATTCTTGGTGCTGTTTTTTGTCACGTCCAGATACAGGATAGTCATGACGCCATTTCTAATTATATTTGCAGCCGTCGGAATAAATAGTATTATTGTCAATATTCGGAATAAAAAACTGATAGCGGTTATATTAGCCGGGTTTATCGGTTTGTGGCTGATTTGTAACCAAAAAGTACGGGAATTGGACGTGCACCACTGTTATTATTATCTGGCAAAATCATACGCGAATAAAGGGGACTATGGCAATGCGATAAAAGAATATGAAAATGCGATAAAAGTAAATCCCATGTTTTCGGGCGCGTATTTAGCGCTTGGTAACTTATATTTACAGCTGGGTAAATACAGCGAGGCCGAGGAGATGTATCTTGAGGCCGAAAAAAGCAATACCGATGATATGTTTTTTGTGGAAATATCTAAGTCGGAACTAAGGCTGTATTTCTATAACAAGAAATTCAATAAAGGTATTGATGTTTACAGGAAAGCAATCAAAGTTAATCCAGGCAACAAAATATTACACATAAATATGGGAATGATTTATTGCGAACAAGGGATGTATAAAGAAGCAGAAAAGACATTAAATATCGCAAAAGAGATTGACAAAAACGATCCTTTGATCCGCTATTACCTGGGCGTTGTATATATGAGTATGCAGGAATACGGCCAGGCAATAAAAGAGTTTACGATTGCCAAAAAACTAAATCCCGGATTAAAAAATATTGATATCATGATAAAAGAATGCCAAGAGGTAAAACAATGAGGAAATTCCGGGGACACAATACTAAATAAGGGGGCCGAAATAGCCTCATAAATACAAGTGCCCAGTGACTCGTGACTTGGAAAGATATTGCAAGATTTAAAGATTGAAGCTCTACGGGCGCGAGCTCGTAAATGAATAAGTTGTTGACAGCAAGCTGAAATCCGCCGAAGCCCGGTTTGCATTGGGCGTAGGTGGATTGAAAGATTTCAAGATTCCGACTTCCATCTTCCGTCTTCCCTCTTCCGTCTTGTCGTCTAATGCCTCCCTGCCACTTACGATGTGGCGGGATGGCAACCGCAAATATCTATAACCGCCCGAATTTGTTATTCCTTCAGTTGTTTCCTTCGCATGTCTTCCGCTTGATTTTATACAACTTTACTGGTACAATTTCCAAACAGGCCGTATTTTTCCGGTATTAATGCATGCGGAACATGTCTCTCTGTGAAAGGTACAGCTGTTTTTGCATATAGAAACGATAATAAAATGAAAAAGAAAATTATTCAACACGCAGTTTTCGGGATATTATTCCTGATAGCATTCCTGCTTGTGTGGCATCGTGTTGTTTTCCAGGGGCTGATACCTGTTGACGGCACTACTATCACTCTTTCGTATCCCGACTGGCGCATTCTGCGGGCATCTCTGTTCGAAGGGCATAAGCTGCCTTTATGGAACACGTTCAAGAATATGGGGGAACCGTTTCTGGCCAACCCCGCGACGCTGGCTGCTTATCCGGTGATGTGGCTCCTTCTGCCGATAAAAAGTTATCACCTTTTCATCGGGACGTGGGCATTTGTACACTCCCTGATCGCGGCCATATTCGGATTCCTGCTGGCAAAATTCATATTCAAGGACAAATACGCGGCGCTTGCGGCCGCCTTTGTATTCGCTTTTAACGGGTTTTTTGTCGCCCGCATTACCATTCCAAATCATTTTGCCGCGGCGGCGTATCTTCCCGCGGTGGCATATTTCCAGCTCAGGAAATCAGCCGCCGGGTTCGCGATTTCTACATTCCTGGCCTGGACCGCGGGCTTTCCTCCATTTTTTTTGCTTGTGATGTTTGCTGTGATGATAGTTTCACTGTTCCAGGGCAAAGACGGCATCAAAGCGTATTTGCTGGGTTCGCTTTTAGCTTTTTGCCTCGGAGCATTCCAAATCATTCCTTTTATTGAATTAATGGTTAATTCAATCCGCGGAATATTCGTCAACAGCGAAATTGCCGTTCATTACTCCATTCCGTTGATTCAGCTTTTAAAAGAATTAGTAATTCCCTTGTGGGTATATTTCAGCCCTTCTATTTCCGGGGATCCCGCGATTGTCACGTACTATACGGGTTTGACCGTCTTTGCCGTTGCGGTGTATTCTGCGTTACGGGGCCGTGTCCTGGAAAGGTATTTGATGCTTTTTTTCGCCGTTACCCTTATGTTAAGTTTGGGTTCTAATATCTACATTTACAAATTTATTCCTTTTTTGCGCGTCTTTAGATTTCCCGCCAACTGGTTGATGCTGTCCGCCGGATTAGCGGCGCTTCTTTTTGCTTCGGGCGTGTTTTTGGTAAAAAATGTTAAAATAAAAGTCGCTATAGTCATTATATCTCTGCTGGAACTGGTCGTGTTTTCGTTTTTCACGAAATCAGCATGGATGACGCCCGCTTTCTTGTCAGACATGCCATCCTTAGCCGGGACTATCAAGTCAAATACAAGAATATATCATACGGATTTACTATTGAGCAAATGGGAGCAAGCAAGGTTAAAAACTGAAGATGACTTTATGCTGATGAAAGATTACCTCGTTCCTTCATACGGGACTGTTTTCGGCATCAGAGAAGTAAACAGCTATCAGGTTCTCGAGACCAGGCTGTCCAGGAAGATAAAAGAAAGATTGTTCCTTGAGGGGCCCGGTTCCGGGATAATAGACCTGGCCGCGATATCAAAGATCATAACTATTTCCGATGTAAAAAATGAACTGAACAGGAATAATATTAAAGTGCTGTCCAGGAGTACCGCGGTCTATCCCGTGACATTTGCGGGAAAGGGGAAGAACAGCGTGCATTTGCTTGAATACGGGAACGGTTACGCGAAAGTGGAAGTTATATCCAAATCTCCGGGCCTCGTCGTTTTGTCCGAAATAGCTTATCCGGGCTGGAAGTTAGTTGTGAACGGGAAAGCAATAGCGGGCAAAATCCATGAGAGCGCTTTTATAGCGGGAGATGTGCCGCAGGGAAAAAGCACAGTTGAATTCACATATTTTCCGTTATCTTTCATTGCCGGGATGATAATATCGTTTTTCGCGTTCCTTTTCACTCTTTTTATGTTGATATACGGCCGCATTCCTCTTTCGGGTAAACGGTTACGGGTAACATAAATCCGCCGAAAATGCGCGTTGATTTTTGCCGCGAAAAAAGCAAAATAGACAACGGCGATTGCCAGTTGGAGTTCGGTTTGAGCAAGGATCAGGCATACCGCCTGCTAAACGAGCTTGAAAAAACCGCCAAACTGAAAGCGGTAGGTTTAGGCAGATACAGGTATTACACGCTTCCCTAAAATGCTCTATTCGCGGTAACTATTCGCGGCTTTATACAGCGAATAGTCCGCGAATAAAAGCGCGAATAGAGATTTATTGATAAATCAATGTGATTTTAGCGCTATTCGCGGGTGCGCGAATAGGAATTCCGTTCTATTCGCGGCCATTAGCCATCACCAAACCCGGTTTGGTGGCGGCAATAGAATATTATAACCGTTCATTCCACCGCGTTGCGAAGCGTCCTTTAGGGTAGGTGGAACAGATTCCGGACCATATCCTTGTTCTGTAAACCGCGGGAAATGCCCCGCGGTTTTTTGTTGTCAAATGGTGAAAATAAATATTTTTGTTAGGAAATGTTGCAATTTTTACGACGGTAACAAATAGACTAAAATGGTAACGTTACCATTTGGGGCTTGACAAGAATATAATCTCGTGCTATAGTTGTAGTGACAAATAAATGGTAACGTTACCATAAACACAATAGCCGCCCAAATTTGACATACCTGCATTTGAAGAGAGGTGAAAAAATGGAAGCCGAACTAAAAGCAACAATTAAAACAGTGGCGTCGCTGGCAAATGTTTCTCCAATGACAGTATCGCGTGTCGTGAACAACGGCACGGCTGTAAAGGAGGAAACCCGGCAAAAGGTCATGCTTGCCATTAAGAAGCTTAATTATCATAGAAATATATTCGCAAGTAATTTACCCAGCCGCGCAAAGGTCAGAGCACTTGGCCTTGTAATTAAGGATTTTAATTTCGATTATTTGTTAACAGTAAGTTATTTCAATGAAATACTGCATGGCATCCAGGAAACGGTCGCTTCAAAAAACTATGATCTTGTCATTTATAACGTAAATCCGTACGACCGCAATGATGTCAATGTCGGGAAATGGTATCATGCCGGCATGGTACAGGGCTTCCTTATACTTTCCCCGGATAAGGAAGATACGATTATAGACCGGCTGATAAAGGAAAATATACTTTTTGTAATACTGGGTGCCAATCATGATTACAGGGATGTAAGCTATATTGATGTTGAGAACGAGAAGGGCGTTTATACGGCAACAAAACATCTGATAACCCTTGGCCATGAAAGGATCGCCATTATTAAGGGTCCGTCCGGCCGTGCCGACGCTTTTGAACGCGAAAGCGGCTACCGCATGGCGCTTCAAGACAACAACATCCCTCTTCATAAGGAACTGGTCATGGAAGGCAACTATGATGAAAAATCGGGTTTTGAAGCCGCGGTAAAACTACTTTCTAATAAAATCCGCCCTACGGCGATTTTTGCTTGTAATGACCTTATGGCAATGGGTGCCGTCAAGGCGATACAGCAAAATGGGCTTTCCGTGCCCGGGGATATTTCCATTATAGGATTTGACGATATCCCGGCATCTTCTAAATTCTCCCCGCAATTGACAACAATCCGGCAGCCTCTGAAAGAAATGGGTAAGCTTGGAGCCGAGTTCTTAATTAACGATTACAAAGACGCAGGCGCATTAAAAAAGAGGCTGCCGGTACTTCTTATGGTCCGTGAATCAGCAGCGCAAGCAGTTTCTAATTAGGTAATAATGGAGCTATGCATGAAGATAATTGATATCAGGCAGCGTTTTGTTCCGATGTTGTTTTTCATATTGTTCCTTTCCTGTGTCCATGTTTACGGGGTGATAAGTAAAAGGATAATTGCGATTCCGAAGAATGAAATAGCTTCTGTCAAGGCGTCTTCGGAAAAAGACGATAATTCAGCCCGAAACGCGATAGACGCGAATATTGAGACGAGATGGGAATCAGAGTGGATCGATCCCGGTTGGATACAGTTTGAATTCACGAAAAAAGAACTTATCGGCAATGTTTTAATAAGATGGGAAACAGCTTCGGCAATAGATTATGAGATAAGTTCGTCAAATGACGGAAATATTTGGCGCAAAATAGTGAGTGTCCGTTACGGCAGAAAGGGAGAACAGAGGAGAATAGATTTTGCTCCCGTTGAAGCGAAATATATTAAAATTACCGGGATTAAAAGAGCTACTGAATACGGGTATTCAATACGCGAGGTGTTATTTAATGTCGAAGAACAAATAGTTAGGGCTTCTTCAGAGAAGGACAGTAATCTCGCGGAATTCGCCTTTGACGGTAATAAAGAAACAAGATGGGAATCGGAATGGAGCGACTCCGCGTGGCTCGTCATTAAACTTGGGGATCAAATTACAGTAAAAGGAGTGAAAATACAATGGGAAAATGCCTCTGCAAAAAAATATGAAATTCAGACTTCGAATGACGGGATTGAATGGATTAATAAAGCGGAAGTTGAAGACGGAAAGGAAGGAGAGGAAAAGATAATAAAGTTTGTTCCTACCCCGGTAAGTTATATTAGGATATTTTGCGAAGAAAGAACCAGTAAATACGGTTATTCAATATATGAAATAGAGGTCTTCAAATGAAAGCACAACAATTAATTCTTCTGGCATGCGTATTATTAATGGCCTTGACACCGGCGCATCCGGAAGACAAGAGGGTTAAAGATATCGGTTTTGAAAAAGGATTTTTATTCCTGAAATACGGCGAGGAGTATAAAGCGGATGTGAATATATGCGGCGAGCGGGACAATATATATAAAGGGAGTTACTCGGCTATGGCAGAATTCGGTAAAAATAAGAATGAAGATGGTTTTGTAATAGACATCGGTGACGATAATTACTCCGGACTAAGTATGATAAAAATCAATTTAAAATCAAGTGAAAGCGGAGTGGTCAGGATATTTCTCATAGACAGAGATAATGAATTATGGGAGTCTGAAGATATTCCGGTGAATAATGGGAAATGGAATGAAGTTAACATAGCTGTGGATAAAATGAAGGTTTCCAGGGATTCAGGCAATACAGATGGGGATAAGCGCCTGACTTTGTCTAAAATTAATGGATTTGGATTAAAATACATTAAGGGTTCAATGGAATTGTTCATCGATGATATTGGAATTTGGATAAGAACAAATTCCCAAATAGCCAAAAAGGAGAAACCGGTCAGCAAGGGCACGATAAGATTAGAAAATAATAAGTTAATAGTAAACGGCAGGGAATTCTTCGTTAAGGGTGTTGGATACAGCCCGCTTCCGATCGGGTTTGGGGAAGACTGGAACACCCTTGAAGTCAAATCTTATAATTTCTCCGGCGATAAAAGAATTCTTAAGAGAGATCTTTCTTTGCTAAAAAAAATGGGTTGCAATACGATAAGAACCTGGGCGACCGTGGAAGATGAACTATTGCTGGATATGGCGCGCAAATACGGTGTATATGTAATCATGGGATTTAGGATAAATCAGAACCTGCTGGATTTTTCCAAAGGTACCGACAGGAACAAGGTGAAAAATGAGTTTAGGGAATATGTTAAAAAGTACTGCAAGCATCCGGCGGTTTTGATGTGGTGTCCCGGGAATGAAATGAACGCGTGGTATAACAAGGATAAATACTTTTGGTACACCCTGCTTGAAGAATTAGCCGAGATTGCATATGAAATCGAAGGGGCTCATTACCACCCCGTAACAACCGCTAATGCGGGAGTGGATTTTATCGGCGATGTGAATATGAATATTGACGATGATTCCATGTGGGCGTTGGATTGCTGGGGTTCGACATTATATCCTATCGAAGATAATATTGACAAATACAAGAAAATATCAAAAAAGCCGTTTTGGGTGGCGGAATACGGCATTCCTGCCTGGGATTTCAAGGACAATATTGAGGGCGAAGATTCTCAGTCCAAGTATGACCTGTCCGAATGGGCAAAGATTACCGCGAAAAAAGACATCTGTATCGGCGGCTGCGTTATGGCGTATTCCGATGAATGGTGGAAGAGCGGAAACCCCTTGAAACATGAAAAACCTCCCGAGGCCTGGCCGGCAGAATGGTACGGCATTGTAAAAGTGGAGAAAGGGGACAATAACCTCGATAAAGTAACGCCGAGAAAAATATATTATCAATTTATGAATTTATGGAAGTAAATTGAGGGGTTATTTCAAATGAAATACTGGTTTATTGCATGTTTATCATTGATTTTATTTTTTTCAGAAAATTGCTGTTCCGCGTTGTTCGATATCCCGGTTTGCGCCTGGCACAGGGACATAGGCGATTTGCCGCCCAGCCCGGCTTCTCAGTCAGTAAATAGGGGGATCGCATTAGGCGGATTTGGAGCAAATTCATTTATGTATTCGATAAGCGGAGCTTTCGGACCATGGGGTGTGCCGGAATACCCGGGGCTGTCCCAGTATTGGCTGTATGAGGCCGCGTTCCATATATATGAAAAAGTCGGCGCCAATCCCGCGACGGTTAAATGCCTTTCAACCTACGAAAATATGATGCCCGCATTCCGCGGGCCGGGAGGGTCAAATCAGATTTCAACAGGCGACGGCGATTATTATGCGCTGCAACCTTTCGGCTGGACTACTTACTCTATATTTTCATCGGATGTTGAATCAAAATTCTTTTCCCCGATAATTGCCGATAATTACAAGGAATCAAGCTACCCCATAGCCGTGTGGCATTGGAAATTGCATAATAAATCCGCAACTCCCACGGAAATATCCGTTATGTTTACTTTTCCCAATGCCATTTACAGCAATCATGTCAGAACGGGTTTCCAATCTATTTTAAACTCGTCCGGCGCGATAAAGGGGATTGTTTTGAAAGCGGTTGACGGCACAAACACTCCGGAAACTCAAAATTCAGAGTGGTGTATCGCCGCCTACGGCATTCCGGGTTCCACGGTTTCATATGTCACAAGCTGGAATAAATCCGGCGATGGCGGGGATATCTGGGATAATTTTGCCGATGACGGTGTTCTTTCGGATTCGGCGCTTGACGGCTCGAACTCTGCCGGCGCGATCGCTGTAAGGGTCTATCTTGAGCCCGGGCAGAATGTTGATATTCCGATTGTTTTGGCGTGGGATTTTCCGCTTACAAAGTTCAAAAATGTAGATGGTGACGGGACCGAATGGTGGAAAAAATATACCATGTATTTCAGCACGAACAGCGATAATTCGTTTAACATCGCGGTAGAAGGGCTTACGAAATATCTTGAATGGGAAGACAGCGTATACGCGTGGATGAAGCCCTACGTTGAAAGCACGAAATTGCCGGAATGGCTAAAAACAGCGGCTTTTAACGAGCTTTATTATTCACAGTTCGGCGGGATATTTTTTGAAGCTGGCCTAAAATCCGGGCATGTGCAGGAATTTGAGGGATTACACGAAAATGACTACAAGCATATGGAAATAGAATGCCAGGCATATACGGCTTTATCGCCTCTTGACGTTAGGCACTATAATTCAATTATGTATCTTTTGTTCTGGCCGGATATAGAGAAGACCACTCTGAAAGTTTACGCGGACGCAATTGAATATTCGCCGGTTCCGGGCGGGCATCCCGCGCATGAAACGCCGCACGATTTGGGAGATCCCGGATTTGACCCGTTATTTTCTTTTGGATACCCATGGAATGGGTTGTTGTGGAAGGATTTGCCCTCAAGATTCATTCAGCAATGCTGGAGATATTATTATTTTTCACAGGATAAAGACTTCCTTGATTACGTTTGGCCGGCGATAAAAGATACTTTTGAATATGCCAAGACGCTCGACACAGACAGTGATTACATTATCAATAACCAGGCAGGCGCTTTTGGAGATACAACTTTTGATACCTGGAGGTTTTTTGGCACGGGGATACTCTGCGGCGGATTGTGGGTCGGAGCTTTGGAGGCATTGGAAAAAATGGCCCAGGTAGAAAGTGACCCGATCCTGTCGGAAGTAAGCACGTGGCTTACAAACGCGAAGAGCAATTTGAACTCTCAATTATGGTACAGCGCAGGGGGGTATTATAAAACTGATACCGCGGGTGATTTCCCTACGGCTATTATGGCAGACGGGTTAAACGGGCAAAGGTATTGTGAATATACGGGGTTAGCGGATATATTGCCGAAAGAGCGCATGAAAGCGCATCTTCTCAAGATTTACGACAAGCTGGTAGTTCCATGCACGGATTATACCAGCGACGGCATAGGGGATGTGGGAGCGCTTAACGGCATAAAGGAAAACGGGGAAAAGCTTGGCTATCAGCAATCGGATGAAGTTTGGGTTGGAAACACATATTCTCTGGCGGCAAGCATGTATCGCAATGGATTGAAAGATGAAGCGCTGAAAACGGCGTACGGGCTGTATTATACCGTATATGTTAATGAAGAGACCGCATACTGGTTTAATGTCCCTGAAGCATGGCACTGCGACGGTAAAAACCCGAGACCGCCGGAGTGGGGAGCGAACCCGAGCCAATATATGAGGCCGCGCGCCGTATGGGAGCTGGTATCGCAAATAGAAAATGGACAAAATGATGATTCCTCGACGCCGTCAAATACTGACACCACACCTCCTGTTATCACCGAACTTGTCAAACCTCCGGAAAGGATAGGTATGATAGGGGGGAAACTGATGTTCAAAATCAGTTCGACCGATCCGGAAAGCAGCACGCAGACTGTCACATTTAACTATTCAGTCAATTCCGCGGCATGGGTTCCCGCGATAGTGGAGTCCTCATGCACGATATATTCGATGGATTTGAAAGATACGATAACCCAGAGTTGCACAATTCAATATTTCTGGACCGCAGTAAGCTCTTCCGGGTATGCCTCGGGAACTTCGACGGGCACTACTATCATATCGCAGAAAACCACTGTGGACAATTTCATTTCCGGGAAACTAACTGTTGACGACGGCAATCCTGAAGACGGAAACACCAGCATTGATATCCCCGCGGGGGCGCTCTCTTCGCCTGTCAATCTTTCAATAGAGCAAAAAAACAGGACAGACGTCCAGTCAGGTAATCCGCCGGCCGACACCCAGTATCCCTCCACGGTCTATGATTTCACAGCGGGATCCAAGGAAACGACTTTCCTCAAGCCCGTGACTCTGACGATGCTCTACACCGACCTGGACAGGAACGGTATTGAGGATTCGTCAGGCAAGGACGAACGCAAGATGCGCATGTTCTGGTGGGACGGTCTCGAGTGGAGGTTTATCGGCGGCAAGGTTGACGTAGACAAGAAAACAGTAACAGTCCAGGTCATGCATCTTTCGAGGTACGCGGTTTTTTCGGCAAAAGTTCTGTCAGCTGACGATTACAGGCCCAAGGAAAAAATAATCACGCCGGCGGGTTCACCGGGCAAGAATGACTACGCCCAGTTCGGGGTAAGCGGTGATATCAAGATCAACATCTATGACGTGAAGGGCGCCAAAGTCAGGGCATTAGAGAACGGCCTGAGCATATGGGACGGCAAGGACGAGAACGGCGATATAGTCGAAGGCGGTGTATATATCTACCAGATAAAGACCGAAACCCAACTTATAAGCGGAACGATACTTGTAGTGAAATAAATAACGTATAACGTTTGGCGTAGAGCGTATAGGAAACACAAAATGAAAAAAAATACAAGTCATTTAGCTACAAAGTTGATTTTGTTAATGGCGGTTTTGCTGCCTGCTTTACACTATCCGCTATCTGCAGCATTCAATGACCCCGGCATGCTGGCCCGTCCTATAGGCATGGGCGGCGCTTTCACGGCTGTCGCGGGTGACATAAATTCCGTCTGGTATAACCCGGCCGGAATGGCAAACATCAATAAACGTTCCGTGATGTTTACCTATTCAAAACCCTACCTGGATCTGGACGGCGTGAACATGTACACGGGCTACGCTTCATACGCGATGCCTCTGAAGAAAGCCGGTTCCATCGCCGCCACGTGGACTCATTTTAATACGCGGGACCTCTATACCGAGAACATCGCGATGATATCTTACGCATATAAATTCGACATACTGAACGCCGGATTGAATATGAAGTATCTCGGGCGTTCGGTCGTTCTGGATGAGAGGACCATTGATGACGACGTGTTCGCAAACGGCACATCCAGGACGGCTTTTTCCGCCGATCTGGGCGTTCTGAGACAATGGAACAAAAGCATTTATTCAGGTTTGATGGTAAAAGACATAAATCAACCCGATGTCGGATACCAAGCGACCGATAAGGTTCCCATGGAAATGAGGATTGGTACGGCGGGAAGCTTTAAGATGGTCAAACCGGCCGAAGAACTTCTTTTATCCTGCGACATGGGCTTGAGAAACAAGGTATATAACGTATATCTAGGCGGAGAAATGTGGTTCAACGATTACACGCTTGCCGGCAGGATTGGCGCAAACAAGAATGAATTCTCACTCGGCCTTTCCTATGTTTACAATCTCGCGTATTCCAATTTCTCGATCAATACGCATTATTCATTCTCATTTCCTTTCTATGTTGAAGGCAGTTCGGGTTCCCACCGATTGAGTCTCGGATTTCAGTTCTAAAATATCCGACGTGGCTGCGAATTATGCTTTTTTTATTATTAGACTTTGGCAGCATTAACCTAATAAATTTTTCTTTGAGCTTCAAGTGAACGCGCCAGAAAAGCCCTTCGCCGCATCAAATAACCGGTTCCACCGCGCTGCGAAGCGCCCTTTACGGTAGATGGAACGGGTAAACGGTTACGGGTAACATAAATCCGCCGAAAATGCGCGTTGATTTTCGGGTTATTTTGTGATACAATTTACACAATATCCGGCTGATTTGTTAGCTGGATATTTTCATTTTCAGGAGGAATAAATTGAAAAAATCCGTTGAAACGCGTGAAGGGGTGTTTTACATTGACGGCAAGCCGCAGGTCCTTGTGACCGCGGATTATCCGTATTACAGGGATGACAGGAATGACTGGTCCGGCCAGCTGGACAATATAAAGAAAATGGGCGTTGACACGGTGACCTGCTATATCCCGTGGCGCCATCATTCAACCAGGCGCGGGGAGTTTGATTTCACCGGCATAAGGCGGCCCAATACCGATGTGCTGTATTTCCTGAAATTGATACACGAAAAGAATATGAAGGTTATCGTAAAGCCGGGTCCGCTCATCCATGCCGAGACCAACTTCGGCGGCCTGCCAGATTACGTCAGCGCCATTCCCGACCACGGGATTGAGCCGCTTACCACGAGCAGGGGGGAAGCGCTTAAATGGAGCAACCCGCTGCCGGCGTATCTCGGGGAGCGTTATCTGGAGCGTTTGAGCGAATGGTTTGACGCGGTTTCCGCGCGCGTGATAAAGGGAAAGACGCACCCGAAGGGCCCCATAGTCGGGCTCCAGATACTGAACGAGGGTTTCTACACCAACGCCGCCGCGAAGGTCACGGATTACGACTATTCGCCCAGCGGGATAAATTTTTTCCGCGAGTTCCTGAAGCGGAAATATAAGACAATCGCGAAGCTGAACGGGATTTACAAGACAAATTTGAAGTTGTTTGAGGATGTTTACGCGCCGAGGGAGTTCAGGGCCGGGGCGCTTGACCACCTGCATCTGTACCTTGACTGGGCCGAATACTCTTCATTCCTTTTCAGCGGGGTCATCCGCAAGTACCTGGAGCTGCTCGGCGGCGCGATAAAGGACCTGCCGGTTTTCATAAACCTCAACCTTTGCGGCGACAAGCAGGACGCCGAGATTTATGCCGTGAGGAACAACCCGCACGCGCTGAAGGACCTTGTGTGCTGGGGCTACACCGACTGGGCCGGACCTATAGCCGAGAACGAGGAACCGGCGAGAAAGTACAGGATCGTGGCCAGTTTATCGCGCGGCGTCTGCATGGAAGAGAACTGGGGCTTCTCAAAGATATACAACCCGCTATACAGGTTCGTCCAGCCGAGTTTTTACCAGACGATGTACTACATGGCTCTGGGCTCAGCGGGATTTAACGTTTATACCGCCGTTTCAACGGATAGCTGGGACGACCACCTGGACCTGTGGCACAAGCCGCCGTATCCGGAGCATTCGCCGGTATCGGAAAACGGCGCTTTCCGCGACCAGTTCCACACCTTGCACCAGATGAGCGCGTTCATGAAACGCGAGGGGGCGGATTTGGTCTCCTCCAAGAGGGACGCGGAAGTCGCGTGGGCGATATACTCCCCTTACTGCAGGGCGGCAAGCTGGCTTCAGCCGAAATCCAAGTGGCTTGAACTGGGGCTTTCCGACGAGCCGAAAAGCGTATATGACGGGCTGGATACTTTTCAGCGCATGATGGCGTACAATACGATAGAGAACGATGCCGTTTATATCCAGGAAGTTCCCGCGGCGGAACTTAAGAAATACAAGATGCTCTGCATAGCGGGATGCGACTGGATGGATTCAAACACGCTTTCAAAGCTTACGGAGTTCGTCAAAGCCGGCGGGACGCTCTTGTGGAGTGGCGCGATACCGCGCATGAACGAGCTCTGGCAGGATAACGCGAAAGACGCCGCCGGGCTGTTCCCGGTGAAGACAAAGGTCATCCGCGATGAAGGTACCTGCCTGATATCCTTCGGAAACGACGAATTCACCCCGTTAGAGAAGGTCGTTGACTCTAACCGGCGGTTTGAAACCATACCGTCAAATGGTGATGTAAAGCTTCCATCTGCATCAGCGAAGCCTTCGTTCTCTCTAACGGGGTTCACCGCGATCAGCGAGCACCCCGTGTTCTGTTTTGAAAACGGGAAAGGCGCGGAGCCTGTCGCCGTAGTGGAGATAGACGGGCGGAAACATAACTGCGCTTATATAAACAAGCTCGGGAAGGGGCAGGTGATATACGCGGGCTTCAATCCGTGGGACCTGGATAAATGGGAAAGGAACGCGGATTTCCTGCTTTTCGCTATGGAGAGATACGGCAATGTCCGCGCCGGCATGCATGGGACTAAACAGAACAGGGGCGAGATAGAGGTGTACGAGCACAGGAATGACAAGGCCGGAAAGCAGTATGTCTACGTTTTCAGCCGGAACAGGAACAACAAGGCGTATAACGTATCGTTTCGGAATTCGGAGGGCGGCGAGGAAGTCTTTGAGATAATGCTGACCGGCTATTCTTCGGCAGTTGTGGGTTTCAAGGACGGGAATATCAGTTCGGCGCTGATAAAGGGCATAAACGATGAGAAAGGGATTTTTACGGCGCCGCTCGTGCGCTACAGGAACCAGACTATCAAGACTGACGCGCCGGGCGACCTGTTCTTTCACGAAAAGGGCTCAAGGACGGTATTCAACTTCATCGGGCCGAGGCGCCCCGCGAATATTACCCTGCCGGCCGGAGATAAGGTTGTTGAAGTTGTTGAGTTAAAGGATTCCAAAGAGCAAAAAGGGCTGAATTTTAAGAGAATAAACAATCATATTGTTTTTTCGGCGTAGTTTGGCGGATTCCGAAGAAAAGATTAAGAATATAATAAAATCAAATCCGCGAAAGCTTCATAATTTATTGATTTACCGCAACGAAAATAGTATAATCGGAACAGCAAACTAATTGCCCCGCCGCGGCGGGCTAATCGCTAATTGCTGGAAGTTAAGAGGTTAAATGCTCAAATTCAACAAGCAAAGAAAACTGCTGGAACCTGAAGAATACAAATACGAGCTCCACGACGCGAAAAACCCGGAGCTCTACCGCGATATCTTTCCGTATAAGGAAGTCCCAAAGATACCGTTCAACAACCGCGTGGTTCCGATGAACCCGCCGGAAGAGATATGGATAACGGACACCACTTTCCGCGACGGCCAGCAGGCGCTCGCGCCTTTTTCCGTTGAGCAGATAGCGGACCTGTACGAGTTCATGCACCGGCTCGGAGGACCGAAAGGCATAATCAGGCAGTGCGAGTTTTTCCTGTATTCGGAAAAAGACAGGGCCTCCGTGCGCAAGTGTCAGGAGAAAGGCCACAAGTTCCCTGAGATAACCTCGTGGATAAGGGCGAAAAAAGAGGACTTCAAGCTCGTGAAGGATATGGGGCTGAAGGAAACGGGGATACTGACGTCGGCCTCCGATTACCATATTTTCCTGAAACTGAAAAAAACGCGCAAGCAGGCGCTTGAGGGATACCTTGGTATCGTCAAAGACGCGCTAAGCGAAGGGATAATTCCAAGATGTCATTTTGAGGACATCACGCGCGCCGATTTCTACGGTTTTGTGATCCCGTTCGCGCTTGAATTGATGAAACTTTCGCAGGAAACAAAGATACCCATTAAAATAAGGGCGTGCGACACGCTCGGTTTCGGCGTTGCGTATCCCGGGGCGGCTTTGCCGAGGAACGTGAACGGCATAATGTACGGACTGACGCAGCTGGCCGGCGTTCCTTCGGAATGGCTTGAATGGCACGGCCACAATGATTTTTACAGAAGTCTGACCAACGCTACGTTCGCGTGGCTGTACGGGTGCGGCGGTGTCAACGGCACGCTTCTGGGAATAGGCGAGCGCACGGGCAACACGCCGATAGAGGCGCTTTGCATAGAATATACATCGCTGCGCGGCACGAGCGACGGGATGGACCTTTCTGTCATAACCGAGATCGCCAGGTATTTTGAAGATAATATAGGGTACAAGATACCTTTCATGCAGCCGTTCGTCGGGCTGCATTTCAATATGACCAGGGCCGGCATCCACGCCGACGGCCTGCTTAAGGACGAAGAGATATATAACGTGTTTGACACGCAGGGCATACTGAACCGCCCGCCCGAGGTCAGCATAACCGATGTCTCGGGCCTTGCGGGAATCGCGTTCTGGATAAACACGGAGCTGAGATTGCCGAAAAACAAGAAAGTGGATAAATCGCATCCGGGCATAGCGAAAATAAAAGAGTGGATAGACGCGCAATTCGCGGGCGGCAGGGTCAATGTCGTTTCCGATGAGGAAATGTGGGACAACGTCCGGATGCACCTGCCCGAGCTGTACGCTATCCATGAGAAACAGGAAAAAAAGAAAAAATAATGGATGGGCTTATGTTTTGCGGCTCAGTTAAATTCCCTGAAGCGTTCCTGAACCCCTAGGAGCGCTTTTTGTTTTTTGTGGTTTGTGTTTTAGAGTTTATTTCGGATTTAGAGCTTCGGATTTCGAGTTTAAATAGCGGAATTGATATCAGGGGGAAGTATAAGTGAAAATATTAAATGAGAAAATGATCGCTGGCGGATTGAAATCACTATCAGAGCGGTTCAGGAAACTTCCGCTGAACTACAAGATAAATCTTTTGTTCGTGCTGGCTATCGTGCTGCCCGCGATGCTTCTTAATATCGTGCTGACGTCTATAAGCAGGAACGCGATAAAGAACTCCATATTCTCGCAGCAGCGGGAGATAATCAGCAAGGTGGCGGAGAAAGTAGACCTTCAGGTGGCCAGGCACCAGGACTTGCTGCTGTTCAACAGGGATATCGCCGAATTCCCGAGAAGCGAACAGGCAAAGGTTGCAAGCGCTATCCTGGAGCGCGGCGCTTCTTTTTCAGAGATTGCTTACCTGGATTCCAGGGGGCAGGAAATATTCAAATACAGGCGCGACGGCGTCGCCAGGGGCCCGATAAACAGGTCCAAAAGAAAAGAGTTCATTGAAGCCTCCGCGGGCAGGAATTACATCAGTGAAGTAAATTATTCCGGGCAGCGGCTTCCGTTCATTTTTATTTCAATTCCGGCCTCGGGGCGCAAAGGGGCTATCGTAGCAAAGCTCGAGCTTGACAAGTTATGGCAGTGGATTTCCGAGGTCAAGATAAGCGACAGCGGGCACGCCTTTGTGGTTGACGCGCGCGGGAACCTTATAGCCCACAGGGACATAGAGCGCGTGCTTGCGCATTCAAATTTCAGCAACCTTCCTATAGTCAGGGATTTTCTCGACGGGAAAACAATATCTTCAAAGACATGGAAGAGCTACCGCGATGAAAAGGGCGAAGCCGTTGTTTCAATGTTCCAGGCGCTTCCCAGGCTCGGCTGGGCGGTCGTGACGCAGATACCGTCAAAAGAGGTCTACAGGCCGGTAACCAGGATGAGCCAGAACGCTTTTGTCTGGACGCTTTTGTGGACGGTGCTGTTCCTTTATCTTGGTTTCAGGTTTGTCAGGAAAATGATACTGGGCCCGATAGAGATACTGCAGTCGGGGGCGAAACAGATAAGCGAAGGGAAGCTGGACATCAAGCTTGACGTCAAGACGGGCGATGAGATAGAAGAGCTGGCAAGGAATTTCGAAGCAATGGCATCCGCGCTGAAGGAGCTTGAACAGATGCGGCAGGACCTGATAAGGATGATAGTACACGACCTCAAGAGCCCGCTCAGCGGTATGATGGGGAGCCTGGACTACCTTGAGACGGGGATGACGGGCGAGTTCAACGACGGCCAGAAAAAGATAATATCGCTGGCCAAGAAATCAAGCGAGAACATGCTCGTGATGATACAAAACCTGCTTGACGTGGCGAAAATGGAGGAGAGCAAGCTGCAGTTAAAGAAAGATGAAGTGGACGTCGCGGAACTACTCCGGGAACGCGCGGCCGAATTCGGCCATCTTGCGGTCAATGAATCGAAAACGCTTACGGTAGACGCGGAGAAAGAACTGCCGCGGGTTGAAATGGACAGGCACATTATTGAGCGTGTGCTGAATAACCTCATATCCAACGCCCTCCATCACACGACATCCGGCGGGAAAATAGAGGTCAGGGCGAAAAAAGACGGCGGCTTTGTTGAAATAAGCGTTTCGGACAACGGCGCGGGCATACCGGATGAGTACAAGGAAAAGATATTCGAAAAATTCATCCAGCTTGAACGCAGAAAATCGCAGTTGAGGACCGGCTCGGGCCTCGGCCTTACGTTCTGCAAGATGGCCGTTGAGTCCCACGGAGGATCCATCAGGGTGGAAAGCGAGCTGAACAAGGGAAGTTCGTTCATATTCACGCTTCCGTTGTCAGACAAAGTTTAAGGTTTAACGTTTAAAGTGAAGACAAGGAACCATATGAAAAGCAAAAAGAAGATACTGCTGGTGGAAGACGAACGCGCCGTATGCGAGCTCATGAGGCACGTGCTGGAAGGCCATGGCTATAAATTCGAGAGCGCTTTCAACGGCATAGAGGCCCTGCAGAAAATTGACAATATCAGTCCCGACCTTGTGATCATGGACATCAACATGCCTCAAATGGACGGCTGGCAGGCATTGACGGCGTTAAAGTCCTCTCCCAAGACCTCCCAGATCCCCGTAATAATGTGCACGGAAGAGAATTCCTTTGCCGATATAGAAAAGGCGAACGATTTGGGATGCGAGAGTTATATCACGAAACCGATAACGGCGGAAAGGGTCCTGAAGAAAATAAAGGAAGCTCTCGGTTGAGACCGCTGAGAAAGGCCCAGCGGTCTCTGATTACACCGATTCTCAAATGATTGCACAGATTTCATATCCGTGTAATCTTTGTTTTTTATCTGTGAAATCTTTTTTAATAATCTGTGGAATCTCTTTTCGTAATCTGTGAAATCTTTGTTAATAATCCGTGTAATCGAGACCATTGAAGTCTTTTTTTAATGGTCTCAATTTGACAAGCTGAAAATATTTTAATAGACTAAAAGCATAGACTAGACGTATAGACCAATCTCTTAAGGGGGGAGTGGTTGGTTTTTTATTTTGCCCACCTTTATATAAACCGCCAACCCCGGTTGGCGGATAAATGGGTAATCCGCCGAAGCTGCCCGCCGCGGCGGGTCGATACAGCGAATAGTTATGTCTGTCGATGACATGTTAAGCGCAGGCGGATGAGTGAGGGAAGGCGGTGCCCGGCCGCCAAAAAATAAGCGCGTGATCGGGCTAAAACGCGTAAATGGGGGATATGATGGTAAAGCGTTTGTTGTTCTTTGTATTGGCGGTTGTTATGGTTCCATGTCTTGGTTTTTCGGCTGAAAGTCATTTGGTGCGTATGGACGCGTTCGGCGTGATCGGGGGAGCTTCCACGATCAACTACGAGTGGGCCGTTGACAGGGATAGATCTTTGTCGCTTGAAGGCGTATTCTGGAACAGGACCCTGAGTAATTGGAAACTAGACGCTGTCGGCGCTGGCATTGCCTACAGATTTTTCCGTGAAAACGCCCTTAAAGGCGTATTCTGGGGGCCTGAGGCAAAAATCGTGTCTATCAACGCGAAGCTCGGGGACGCAAGCACGGGCGTTACGGCGGTTGTAGTGAATTATAACGTCGGGCACAGGTGGATATGGGACGGCGGCTTTGCTCTGGATATTGTCACGGGGTTTAGCTATTTCTCGGGTTCGCTGACGATAGGCTACGATACGCTGGCATTATCCGGTTTTACGTGGGGCGGCGTGAGGGTAAATATCGGCTACGCCTGGTGAGAACGTTGAAAAAAAGGCAGGGCGAAAGCCCTGCCTTTTTCTTATCATAACAGAACGTCATTTCACGTAATATCTTATCGCAAAGCCCAGCTTGGGGTCTGACGCGAAAACGGTTTCGGATGATGAAGGAGTGATGGCGGTAGCAGGCCTGTTAACCATGTCTATGCCTATGCCCGTGAGGAAAGCGTTAAAAGAAAGATCGGGCAATTCGGTGAAATTGTATTCAACCCCGAGTCCGAAGCCAAGAATTGTATCCGTGGTATCTGACGATACTCCCGCGGTTTTGGCTGAGCAGCCGATATACTGCAGACCGGCGAGCCACAGGTACTTAAGGTTCGAGGTTTGTTTCATGACATTTACAAAAGAGGCTCCAAAACCCATATCAGATGAATCTTTGGCAGAACGAAATCCAAGGTTGAAATCCCATGCGTTTTTGGCGCTGATCCAGTAACGCAGTCCGATGCCCGGGATAGTTGTTCCCGAAGACCCGATACCGAGTTTTCCGGCTCCGGAATTAGCGGCAGGAGCGGCCACGGATAGTGATGCAAATAATGCCAGGGCAATAAAAACGGCGAGTACTTTGTTCATGCGTCCTCCTATAGGATATTATGCTTCAATATAATACTATGAAAAGAATAGCATTTTGTCAAATAGTATAATTCGTGAAGGGTGTAACAACGTCGCTTAGCTGACAAAAAAAGGGCAGCCGGCATTCAATAGCCGTATACCCTCACATTGACTTTCAGTCAATATTTTTATATACTCAGTGAACTTATTAGACGTATTTAGCCGTTCTTAATCACTAATCTCTAATAACTAATCACTGTTTTTAAGTGGGGCTGTAGCTCAGTTGGCAGAGCGCTTCCTCGGCAAGGAAGAGGCCGTCGGTTCAAATCCGATCAGCTCCATTTTTTATTTTGCCTGATAAATTTTGTACTTTTCCGTGTTTTGTTCCGTCTTGAGCGTGTCTTTGGAGATATTGAGCAAAACCGGGTCGGTCGTGAAGAAATCCAGTTCGTTTCCGTCAACGCAGGCGGCTATTGACGTATTTTCGGATGAATTCAGCTGCCAGCCCCTTTCGTTGAGCTTGCGGCCGTGGAATGAAACGAAGTAATCCGTTATGACGCCTCCGCTGTATCTCTCGCCGTCCTCGCCGTATTCGTCCTTGTATTTTCCCAGTTTCCCGAACTCCTTGTTGTTTAAATGATGCACTTCCTCTTCGCGGACATTTATCCTGCCGTCCTTCAGGTCAAATCCCCTGTTCCCGAGTTTTTCGGAATCATGTTTTATTCCCATGGCGCTGAAAAGGAAATGCAGCGACGCGAGAGATGTCCTGCTCTCGATTTTCGGGTCGGTCCAGAACTCCTGCAGGTACGGGTTGTACAGGAAGTAATATACCGTGCCCTTTTTATACTTTTTCTTTATGAGGCCGGGTGATTTTTTACCCGCAACGTTAATATAGAGCAGGACCTCGGCGCCGGGAGCGAGCGTGGCCGCGTCGCCTTCGACGTAATAGGTGTTTTTGACCTCAAAATCCGGAGTGCCGTATTTTTCCTTCGCGGCGGTTACTTTAAGCGTCCCTTTCTTCAGCACGGAAATTTTGATTCCTCGAAGTTTATCCAGCCGGGATTTTAATCTTTCGTTGAGCTGTAAATACCTGTCAAAAACGCCGAAATGGTTGCCAATCACGAGCGTCCCGCCCTTCGCGCAGTAGTCGATCAGTTTCTGCGCAGTTTTTCCGTCGAGTTTTTTGTCATAAACGTGGAAATTGGCCATGATGACGGGTCTTTCGGCGGGGGAGAACTTGTCGTTATCGCAGATGACGCCGTAATTGAGATTCATGTCGGTCAGGTCCCAGCTCATTGAAGTGTGCTCGAGCCAGGTCCTCTGGTAGATTTCGTAGAACGCGTCAAGCCCCTGAAAAACGTACACCTGCGGTTTCTCGTCGTAATCGGATACGGCAATCCGTTCCTGGTTTTTCGCGAGTAGGGCGTTGACTGCCTTGAATGAATAGTAAATCGGAAGAGGTTTCCACGTGAATTTTTCAACAATCTCCCACGGGCCCTCCCATCCCATGTGGATGTACTGGGCGTAGCTCGCGCCCGCAAACTCCGGCAGGAAGCACCACAGCGCGAGCGAGTCAGCCGCCATCTGGGCCTTTATCCTGTCGTCGGGGACGAGCCCGTGCGTGCCGCCGTCTCTGGTCAGTGGCCTGAAACCGTAATTGCTGACGTAAGCAGCTTTGCCTACGACACCCGATATGAGCTTCATTTTTACTATCTCTTCCCTGAGCGTGATGTCGTAGCCCTGATTTCCAAGGGAATACTGGTTTATTCCGAACGAATCAATGAAGGAATAACGGGGGTCCACCGTGCGGATGGGGCCGAAAAGGTCAAAGTTGCGGATCTGGAAAAGCATTTTCGGGTCGACTGATTTGTAAGCGCTTACGAAGTCCTTGGTGTAATCAATTAGCATTACCGTGCCGAATTCAAGAATATCATACTGGCGGCGGTCATTTTCCCTGACCCCTTCCTGGTATTGCAGGAGGGATTCGTTTATGGCCTCATCAACCGTTTTGTAGGAAGTGCCCCACGCCTTGTTGAGTTTTTTGATATTTGAATGCCTTTCTGTCAGGAATTTCTTGAAGGCCGCCTTGCCGCTTTTTGAGCCGTAAAAGGACTCAATGTAAATATCCTCGTCATCCTGTCTTATGGTTTCGTTCATCGCCCACTTCTCTTCCCACGGCACGATAGTGGTCACATTATCGTAGGGGAGCAAAGCGTATGCGAGGCGTTTTGCGAAATTCTTGATGAATTTGCGGTATCCGGGATCGAAATAATCGATATCGAAATGATGCTCTTTGCCGTTCGGCAGAACGGCTTTCGGGAACAGGTGGGTGAACCTGTCCAGGTTAAGGTAGAACTGTATGTAAAGCCCTTTATCCCTGGCAAGTTCGGTAAGTGTCACCATTTCGTCTATAGTCAGGTGTTGCCCGCCGGCGCCCTGGTTGGCGTGGAAACCCATGCACCATACCGTAAAAGTGTTGAATCCGGCGTCTTTTATAAGGTCAATATCGCGTTTTATGCCTTCAAGGTCGAACTCTTCGTATATAGACAGCGGCTCGTATTCAATGCCGCGCGCGTAAAACGGTTTTCCTTCGGGCGTCATGAAAGTCCAGCCGCCGTTGGGTAGCTTGAGCATTTTCATGCGAGAGGCCTTATTACCCGCTAATTTCCTTTTAGCTTTCTTTATCTCGTCCGATGTTAGGGGTTCTCCGAGTTTCAGGTCATTCTGTTCATTTTGCCTGATATATTCTGTAAGCCCGGCCGTATTGAAGAGTTTCAAGGGTCTTCTTATTATGCCGCCGTCGCCCATGTTGTCATAAACTCTGACAGCAATGACATTATCCCCGCCGTAGTTGATGTTTTCGGAAGGGATTGTGTATTGTCTCGTCAGATTCCACGCGCTTAGGAATTCCGGGGGCATGCGCCCGGTTGAACCTATTAGATGACCGTTGAAAAATGTGTCATCCGCGTCGTCTATCCTGCCAAAGAGCAGGAAAAGATCGTCGCCTTTGATCTCGGGTGGGACGGTGAAATGTATCCTGTACCAGCCGAAACCGTCATAGTCGGGATAAGCTTGTTCCCATGGACCCGGCGCCACTATCGGGGACCACCCGTTGTCCTGGAAATCCGGTTTTGACCAGGTATTATCATCGCCCTTCTTGAAAAGCCATTTGCCCTGCAGGCTTTTACTGAATTCAACGTTGCTGGAATCGCGCTTGCCGGAAATCGAAAGTTCCAGATCGTCGGCGCACACAACGCCGCCGCCCTTGCCTGTAAGAAATTCAAAAACGGCTCTGACAGAAACAGCGTTAGGCGGAGCTGGGGCCTTTATCTCGTATTTCAACCACTTCCCTTCGGGATTGCTGCCGTTGAACGGCTCGCTTGTTTTGGTCCCTACTATCTCTGAATTCCCGGTCAAGAATTCCAGTTTTATTACCGCCGACTTGCTTCCATCCTCGGAAAGCGGCTCAGTCTCTGAATTAACAAGCCATGCGGAGAGGGAATACTCGGTGCCTGGCGATGCCGGTATTTTCTGCGAAAGCGTTCCTTCCCACCAGAATTTAACCGAATACTCGCCGCTGTGAACCTCTTGTTCCCAAACCTCATGATTATCTCCGCCTTTTAACTCCCAGCTGTCTATTATCTTGCTCCCTTGCCCGTCATTAAATTCCAAGCCGGGGTTTTTCAGAAGATTATCGGAGCTGAAAGAATAACTCGCCGAAAGCAAAAGCAGTAAAACGGCCAAAAACTGTTCCTTGTACATCACGCCTCCAGTTTATGTGATTATTGGGAAGAAGAAGCCGGCAGAACTCACGCTCCCTTTATGTCCATTCCGATTCTACGGAAGCTTTCAGCGCTGCTTGATTTTTGCTTCTTTTAGGGTGATTAGCCTTAAATCATCTACGAGTACCACGCCTTTCCCTTCGCCGGGAAAAAATTGAAAAATGGCGGCCGCATATGCGGTATTTGGGGGTGCGATTCCCCGGAGCTTTACCTCGAACCATCTGCCCGCTTCCATCTTATGGTCAAACTTGGAGCTTCTTGCCGTTTCGAGAACCTGGAGATCCTTATCCAGGAAATCAATTCTAATCTTAGCAAATTTATTCCCGTTCTGTTCAAGCGGTTCGCTGAGAGGGCTTGAAAGCCACGCGGATAATTCGTATTCCGATCCCGGGGTCGCAGCCACTTTTTGCGTTATGCGCCCTTGCCACCAGAATTTAACGGAATAAGAAGCGCTGTGAAATTCCTTGTCCCATGTCTCGAATACGTCACCGCCCATCGCGCTCCAATCATCGATCTCCTGTCTCGAGGTTACTTCCTCAAAATCTGGGTTCTTTAATAGATTCTGTGCCGCTGCACATAAACCCGATACCAACACAAGCATGCCTGCAACTGCAAATACTTTTCTAAACATGTTACCTCCATTTTTCTTCCTCGTAATTGGCGAGAATGCTTTTTGCCCATTCCGGTTTATCTCCCTTTTGGAAAAGCCAGTCGCCTTCCAGGTTTATCGAATAAAGCTTAGAGGACGGCTTGACGGTGCGCAGTATTTCCAGCGACATGTCATCGCCGATAATGACTCCGCCTCCATCGCCGCCTTTCATTTCAAAGGATACTTTTATCCTGGCCGTGTTCGGAGGAGCGAAACCCTTGACTTTCAACTGGTACCACTTTCCGGCTTCCCTGTCCCTGTCGAACCTCTCGCTTTCCTTGACGCATATGATTCCTTTGTCCGCCGAGATGAATTCCATTTTCAAAAAAGCCGATTTTGTGCCTTTCGGCGGCAGAGGTTCGCTTAAAGGATTGCAGAGCCATCCGGAAAACCGGTATTCGCTTCCAGGAACTACGGGAAGCGACTGGACAACGTTGCCGGCCCACCAGAACTTGAAGGAAAAATTACCCCCGTGGTATTCATTGTCCCAAATGTGAAATACGTTGCCTCCCGCCGGTGTCCAGCTCTGAGCGGCTTTGGATTCGGGACCGGAATTGACCTCAAATCCGGGATTCTTCAGCAGATTTCCGGACGCATAAGAAACGTTATTGATGTATATAATGGATAGCATTAGCACTGCAAGCGTTTTCAACAGCATGACACTTACCTCCGTCTATTATTTAATACGTATACTTCATTGTAGATTTGTAAACAAAGGAGCCGATTCCCGGCGGGGCGTCCCGCCCCCGTTTACGCTTTCGGGACTGTTATTCGTGATTACCTGCAGGTGCCGGATGATTATTCCCATTTTTTCCCTAAGGTTTCCGAGTTCGGATGCGGCTGCTGGCTCGACGTAGAAAGCCATATTCGCGTTTATGCAATCCTCAATATACGCTCCGTAATCCTGTAAAGCTTTTGCCACTTCATATGCAGGACCCGAAGTTCCGACGCCGATTGTCTTGATATCCACTGAAGGGGGGATTGCCAGGAGCGATCCCATGCGCATGTTGCCGGTATTGCCGTAAGTAGTTTCCCAGCCGCCATCTGCTGCCGAAGCCGGCCAGACATAGGCTTTCCCGTTGAGCGTATTCTTGTTCAGCGCCTCCCGTCTTACCCCGACAGCAAGAGAGTGCCTGATTCCATTTTTCAACTCGCCTTTCCGGATAAGACCGGCTATCCCGGAACCGCCGTACCCGCGACTGCCGTGCCATGTGTCAAAGAGATTATCGCCCTGCAGGTCGTTTGTAACAAGATCATCGCAACGGTAATTTCCGTCGGCGTCCAATATGCTTCTACAAGGCTCATATACGTATCTATGGTTCTCTTCGATCACAAAGAAAGAGGCATCGGCCTGTCTATCAGGAAGAGCGCCATCGGGTATCTTGGTAACAAGCGTGGGATTTGAAGGTGTGGAATTGGGCATAAGGATTTTCTTCAAAGGGTCAGTGGGCTTGGCGACGTAAACGGGCATTGACCAATTCTCACAGTTAATATTGGCGCCGGATGTCACCTTGAATCCTTCCGAGACAATATTTTCGTATATTGCTTCCGAACCTATCGACATGTTCCATGGCGATTGCGCGGAAAACGGCCAATAGGCGGCGTCGCGGCGGGGAACGGTGGTGTATGTCGCGGAGGTCACGAGTATTGTCACGCTGTACGCCGGAAGCGACACATTTGTTGTCCCCGATTTAACCGCTTTTATGTCTTTCAACGCCATGTCCGCCGTTTGCGTCGTCTGATATACACTCACGCCCTTGCCTTTAAGCCCCTTTACTTCCATTTCCTTGTCTTTTGCGGTGTGATTCACCAGCATCACAACCATGGAATCCTTGCTTTCAAACGCGACCATGTCTATATAGTAGCTGTCATTGGTTTTCAGATCGGGATCGTCCGTAGTCAAATGTTTCACAACGCAGCCGGGAGGGGCGCTGTGGAACAATTTCTGCAAAACGCGGCCCATTTTGGTTATTTTTGGATTATTATTCTTGCTATAAGTCAGGGCATAATAGTTCTGATCGATTTTGTCATTATACTGCCAGCCCAGAAACCAGCTGTAATAATTGTTTTGAATTAAAACAAGATCCCTGATTAAATGCCGCGAGCCATTAATGACTTTTTCAAACCAATCCCTGCCCATCGGGCCGCTCCACTCTGTCATCCAAAGGTCTTTTCCCGTCTTTACAGCCGCGTCATTGTATCTTTTCATTAAAGCGGGGTCTTTCGTGCCAAAATCATATTGGTCGTACGTGTGATGCGCGATTCCTCCGATTGCTTTATTCAATTCTTTGTCATTTTTTAAGTCGGGTAAGTCAATCCCTCCGAGAATTAACCAATTGTCATCTATGTCCGCGCTCTCCGGCCCGATTATCAACACCTTGTTGAGCATGTTTTTGTCCAGGGCTTTCCTGAGTTTCTTGGCAACTCGCTGGTATTGTTCCCTGTTGTATACGGCCGCGGGACCTTCGCATTTTGAAGTTAATTCATTTTGTATGGCGAGACCGACGGGCAAACCGCCGCCCTTGCTCTCAACGTATTTTAAAAAATCTACTATATATTTGACGAAGTTATCCTCTTTTGATTCCATTAACCTGTTCGGGGTCTTGTCCGGCCCGCCGTATGCCACCCAGGTGTAATAGGTTTTAAAGGGTTCCGGAGGAGAGGGGATAGTATAGAAGTATTGTGTTATTCCGTATTTCCGCGCGTCCAAAATGAATCTGTTTATCAGCCAATCAATAGGTTTTGTGTTTAACGAACCGTCGTTGCGGGCCGAATCGTAAAAAATCCATTGAATATTCAAGCGTATTATCGTAACGCCGAGATCTTTATAAACGGTTTCCCTTACTTTTTCAAAACTCAGGAAATTGCTATATTGATCCTCGTGAAGTTCGAAAACCGGTTCACACCCCCAACCATTTATTGTTTGTTTAGGTTCTTCCAAAACAGTCGCGGTAGACGGCATACGCCCCGCTTTCAAATAGCCGGCGGGTATCTTTTCAATATCCTGTTTTGTCAGAAACGCGCATTCCCAGATAGAGAACCCCCATTCGGTTGCGCGCTTGACCAGCTCCAATTTAACGTAACTTGCTTTCACGGGGGGGAAACTCAATATTTCAATACCACCCTTCCCGTCTTTTTGCTCTTTTAATAATTCCCATTTTATTTTGTCGTTTGAGCCTAATATCCTGTATTCTTTCCCGGATGCTGTTTCCCAAACTATCTTCAAGCCGGCAATTTCTTTTTCGACCCCAAGGTCAATGATTATCCACTGGTTGTCCTTAAACTTGCTGGACCAGCGGGTATTTATGTCGTCGTCAACCGTCTTTTCCGGTATGAATTCCGCGTTGTCGGAAGAAGAGGCGGTGACCTTTATGTTCTGAGCGGCAATTACGGACAGGTCCGCAGTAAACAGCGTTAATAGAGCGCAAACAAGAAGATTTTTCATTTCCATTTTTCTTCCTCGTAATTGGCGAGGATGCTTTTGGCGAGTTTCAATTCGGTGTTTAAAATGATTTCTTCGTGGGAAAAATCCTTGTTCTCAATGCTTCTTAGAAGCATTTCAATGCCGAGCTTTCCCATTTCAAGCATCGGCTGGCTGACGGATGCCAGGGACGGCGTGACCATTTTATTTGTCTGCATGTCGTCAAAACCTATAACGGCGATATCTTCGGGTATC
Organism: Elusimicrobiota bacterium; assembly: GCA_043811535.1. GTDB lineage: Bacteria > Elusimicrobiota > Endomicrobiia > Endomicrobiales > JBDRNC01 > JBDRNC01. The sequence goes on along the minus strand of JBDRNC010000018.1, from coordinate 41,373 downwards.
TTTCTGCCCAGTTCAATAGCCATTTTCATGCCGCCGTACGCCTGTATGTCGCTTCCGTAGAGAATGGCGTCAATTCCGGGATTTTTGTCCAGCAAGAGTTTCGTGGCCATGCCCGCCTCTTTCATACCGCAGTCGTCTTCGTGAATGACAAGGTTGGGGTTGAACTCAAGCCCGTTCTCCCTTAAAGCGGTTTTGTACCCGGCAATCCTGTCGGTCCAGACCTGGTCCACTTCTTCGCGGGGCATTATGCATCCGATGGTTTTCCGTCCGAGATCAATAAAGGCCTTGGCCGCGTTATAACTTGCCTTGAAGTTGTTTATTGTGACACACTTGCCGAAATCCGTGTAATTGTTTAGCAGAACGACCGGAAGGTTGTGTTTATAGAGATTGTTGATTGAAACATCGGAAAGTTTGACAAAGACGCTCATCACGCCGGCAACGCCTCTTTCGGAGATGATATTTTTAAGGAACAGCTCTTTTTTTGCCTCGCTGTCAAGTTCCGCTCTTTCGTCTATCAGGTATCGCAACTCATAGTAGCCGGTCTTTCTCAGCCTGTCATCAATTCCGTTCCCAATCTGCTCTATCAGGTGCCCGCCGGCCCTGCCTATTATGATAACGATGAATTTCATGTTCCTAGACGCGGACCGCAGGTACCTGTCATAGCCGATATTCTCGGCAAAATTCTTGATTTTCAGCTGAAGCCGCTTGTCAACGCGGGGCATATCGTTCAATGCCCTGGAAACTGTGGCGACAGAAACACCCATTTCTTTCGCGATTGAATGGACTGTAATCTTCTTTCTTTTCATAAATATCCTTTAAAAATGAATGTGATATATAATATGAGTAAATTATGCAACGAATGTAATAATTACGCAACCTTATTATTAGCATAACTTTCGCTTCTTGTCAAGCCCGGAAATGAAATATTTTTACAGTTGCAGTTCGGGCGACTGGCGTGCAAAGGGCTAGAAGATCAATTGTCGTCGAAGCTGAAGTTTTATAACGGTTAAACTGCGGCGGGAAGGCCGGCAAGGCGCGGGTATGAATATTTCCGCTTTTCGGGCAGTCAGAAAAACTGAAAATGACTTTGACTTTTTATCAATAATAAGTATAATATATCAATGGTTTTTGCTAAAGAAATACGGCTTTCAACTTCGGGCGACACAGACATAATTGACATCACGCAGGATATCCAAAAGGTTGTCCGGGAAAGCAAGTTATCGGATGGCATCGCGACGGTTTCGGTCATAGGTTCCACTGGCGCCGTCACGACGCTTGAATACGAGCCGGCACTTGTCAGCGACCTTAAAAACACGCTTGAGAAACTTGTGCCTTCGAATAAAACCTACGCCCATGACGCGACCTGGGGCGACGCGAACGGGTATTCGCACTTAAGGTCGGCTCTTTTAGGCACAAGCAAGACGTTCCCGTTCAGCGGCGGAAAACTCGTTCTGGGCACCTGGCAGCAGATAGTATTCATAGAGCTTGACAACCGTCCGAGAGACAGAAAGATTTTCGTACAAGTCATCGGTGAAAAATGAGGCAGTATCTCGTATCTCGTCGTTCGTGGCTCGTTAAAGGTTAAATTTTTACGAGATACTAGATACGAGTCACGAGATACGGATTGCTAAATGGCTGAAGGCATACGCATCATAGGCGGGGAAGCGGGCGGCCGCTACATAAAGACCTTTAAGAACGACCTTTCGGTCAGGCCGTTGCTCGGAAGGATAAAAAAATCAATTTTCGACATACTGGCGGCGAAGCTTCCCGGCTTGCTTTTTCTTGACCTTTACGCCGGAACAGGGGCTGTAGGCATCGAGGCGCTGTCGCGCGGCGCGAAAAAAGCGGTTTTTGTGGACGGCGACCGGCGCTGCGCGAAACTCATAGAGCAGAATCTTGCGGAACTCGGCTGGACGGGCAGGGCGAAGGTCGAGCAGCACGATATAACGAGAGGCCTCGGGTGGCTTGACGGGAAATTCGGAATAGTGTACATGGGGCCTCCCTACAAGGATAGCCAGAAAAAGCCGCTGAACCTTACGGGAATCACGCTTAAGATTGTGTTTGAATCAGGTGTGCTGGATGATAACGGGTGGATAATAAGCCAAAGGCATATAAAGGAGCCGGTCGAGGCGCCCGCTCAATTAATGGCTTTCAGGCAGGAAAAATACGGCGACACGATTGTCGTGTTTTATAGAAAGGCAGAATAGGGCAGAATGAGCATTAAGAACTTATTGGCGGGATTGTTTGGGCTGTTCGGGGGCGGCGGCACCGAAGTAAGTTATTCCAAGGTATACGCGTATCTGACGTGCCCGATGAGGTTCAAACTGCTTTACGAGGACGGGAAGTTCGTCCAGCCGACGGGGCCAATCTCTCTGGGCCATAGTGTGCACCGCGCGCTTCAGGACTTTCACTCCAATAAGTACGACGGTCTCCAGGACCTGCTGGAATGTTTTGACAAGTTCTGGGTGAATGAAGGTTTCGCGACACCCCAGCAGGCGCTGGATTATTACAACAAGGGCTGCAGGATGCTGGAAAATTACTGGAACGCCGCGAGGGACATGAAGTCCGAGATACTTTTTGTGGAAAAGAATTTCAGTTTTCACCTGGGAAGGCACAGTGTCAGGGGCATCATAGACAGGATAGACAGGCATCCCGACGGAACTTACGAAGTCATAGATTACAAGACGCATAACGAGATATGGAACAAGGACAGGATAGATTCCGACCTTCAGTTGAGCGTTTACGCGCTGGCGTGCAAGGAATGTTTAGGATTTGAGCCGGAAATGCTGACGCTGTATTTTCTCGCCCACGGACAGAAGCTGGTTTCCGCGCGGAGCGGGGAACAGCTTGCCGCGGCCCGAAAAACAATCGCGAGCGTGGCGGACAAGATAGTCCGAAAGGACTATACTCCCAATCTGGCCAAGTGCAAGGGCTGCGAACTGAGGAACAGCTGTCCGAAGTATAAAAAAGGCGGCAATTAGCTATTTGCCATTAGCAATTAGTTGAAGTTATCCGGTGCATTGCATTACACTAATCGCCCCGCCGCGGCGGGCTAATAGCTAATTACTGACATAAAATGAATAAGATAACGGTTATTAAATTCGGGGGGAGCATAAGCGGGAACGAAAGCGTGAGGAAGGCTTTCCTGAAAAACCTTGTCGCCCTTTCAAGGAAGACGGCTGTCGTCCTTGTGCACGGCGGAGGCCCGGAAATAAATAAATGGCTTGAAAAAGCCGGGATCAAGAGCAAATTCGTCAAGGGGCTGAGATATACAGACGGGCCCGCGCTGGAAATTGTGGAGATGGTGCTAATCGGCAAGGTCAATAAGGGGCTGGTAGGGGAACTCAACAGGCACGGGGTGAAGGCCGTCGGATTATCGGGTAAGGACGGCGGCATGATTCTATGCAAAAGAATTGCCAGCCTGGGATTTGTCGGGGAACCGGTCAGCGTGAGGGTAGGGCTGATATATGAACTGCTCAAAAAAAGATTTCTGCCCGTAGTTTCATCTCTCGGTTTTGACGGGACAGGGCACACGTTGAACGTCAACGCCGACTCGGCCGCGATGGGCGTGGCTTGCGCGCTGAAAGCCGGCAAGCTCATATTGCTTACGGATGTCGAGGGCGTGCTGGATAAGGACGGGAAAATGATACCTAAAATAAAAATATCGGCCGCGGGAAAGCTCATTTCAAAAGGAGTAATCAGCGGCGGAATGGTCCCAAAGATAAAGGCGTGCGTCAAAGCCGTTAAGTCCGGAGTCAAAGAGGTCTGGATAGCGCACGGAACCGCCGACTTTTCGCGTCTACGAGGAACAGTAATTAAAAAATAGACGGAAGAAGGAAGATGGGAGACGGAAGCAGACCGGCACTTAAGTGCCGGTCTACGGGGAATAGCAGAATACCTTTGTAGCCCCCGATTTCAATCGGGGGAACAATATTGCGGAGAATACGATGAATATAATAAGCAAGGAAAAGGAATACGTCTTTCAGACGTATAAACGGCACGAACTGGTAGTGGACAAGGCGAAGGGCAAGTACGTGTGGGATGACGACGGGGAAAGGCATCTTGATTTCTTCACGGGGATAAGCGTGGCCAACATGGGGCACTGCCATCCAAGGATAATGGCCGCGATAAGGAAACAGTGCGGGAAATACATGCACGTTTCAAATTACTATTACGCGGCCCCGCAGGTAAAACTTGCGGAGGAACTGGTAAAAAAGTCGTTCGCCGGCAGGGTTTTCCTGTCAAATTCCGGCGCTGAAGCGTGCGAGTGCGCGATAAAACTCGCGCGGAAGTGGGGAAGCGCCAGCGGCGGAAGGTATGAGATAATCACCTTCAATAATTGTTTCCACGGCAGGACCATAGCCACGATATCCGCGACATCCCAGGAAAAACTGAAGAAGGGATTTGAACCATGGCTGGAAGGATTCAAGTACGCCGAGTTCAATGACATAGATTCGGTCAAGTCAGCCGTCACGGAGAAGACAGTCGCCGTGATGCTGGAGCCGATACAGGGCGAAGGCGGAATACACTGCGCGACTCCGGGGTTCATGAAATCGCTCCGGACGCTGTGCGACCAGAAAAAACTCCTGCTTATCTGCGACGAGATCCAGTGCGGACTCGGCAGAACGGGCGAGATGTTCGCCTACGAGTCGGCCGGGATAACACCCGACATAATAACCGTGGCGAAAAGTTTGGGAGGGGGGCTCCCGCTTGCCGCCACCGTGGCGAAAGACAGCGTAGCTCTCGCGCTGATAGCGGGAGAGCACGGCACGACGTTCGGCGGCAACCCCGTGGCTTGCGCCGCGGCCGTCGAGTACCTGAGGCTTGTCACGCCCAAGCTCCTGCAGAAGGTAAAGAAAACGGGAAGGTATTTTAAATGGAAGCTGGAAGCCCTGAAGACAAAATTCGCGTGCATAAAGGAAGTTAGGGGCGAGGGCCTCATGCTCGGCGTTGAGCTTGATTTCAACGGCGCTGATGTGGTAAAATTCTGTCAACAGAAGGGGCTTCTCATAAACTGTACGCACGACACGGTCCTGAGATTCCTGCCTCCTTTTATCATAGACAAAGAGGATGTTGACACGGCCGTAAACATACTGGAGGAAGCGCTAAAATGTCAGAAATAAAAAAGATCGTAGTGGCTTATTCCGGCGGGCTGGACACGTCGGTGATACTCAAATGGCTCAAGGAAAAGTACGGCGCGGAGATAATTGCCTGCGCTGTGGACGTCGGGCAGGGCAAGGAATTGTCTGGCCTGAAAGCCAAGGCGCTCAGGACCGGCGCTGACAAGGCGTACGTCATAGATGCCAGGGAAGAGTTCGTGACGGATTACATATTCCCGGCGATAAAGGCGGGCGCGATTTATGAAGGCAAGTACATGCTCGGTACGTCGCTGGCAAGGCCCATCATCGCGCAGAAAATAGTCGAGGTCGCCAGGAAAGAGAAGGCGGACGCGGTCGCGCACGGCGCCACCGGGAAAGGGAACGACCAGGTCAGGTTTGAATTGACTTTTAAAGCTCTGATGCCGGAGCTTAAAATCATCGCTCCCTGGCGGGAATGGGAACTCAAGTCAAGGGAAGACGAGATAGATTACGCCAAGGAGCACGGAATACCCGTTCCGGTCACCAAAGCGAAGCCGTATTCATCGGACGCTAATCTGCTTCATATATCCTACGAGGGCGGAGTCCTGGAAAATCTTGAGAACGAGTACGACGAATCGATGTTCCAGATGACGGTTTCCCCGCAAAAGGCGCCGAACAGGCCGGTTTATGTCACGCTTGAATTCAAAAAAGGGATTCCGGTCGGGTTGAACGGAAAAAAGACCGGGCCCGTAGAGCTTTTTGAAAAACTCAATAAAATAGCGGGCGCAAACGGCATCGGCAGGGCGGACGTAGTTGAGAACCGGCTCGTAGGGATGAAATCAAGGGGCGTTTACGAGACGCCGGCCGGGACGGTGCTGCATTTCGCTCACTCGGAACTTGAATCGCTGACGCTGGACAGGGAAACGCTCCACTACAAGCGGCTCGTGGCCGAGAAATACGCGGAAATCGCGTATTACGGCCTCTGGTTCACGCCGCAGAAAGAAGCGCTTGACGCCTTCGTGAACGAAACGCAGAAAAGGGTGACCGGCTCGGTAAAACTAAAACTCTATAAAGGCAATATCATAGTGGCGTCAAGGAAATCCCCCTATTCGCTTTACTGGGAAAAACTTGCCACGTTCAGCAGTGAGCAGATCTACAACCAGAAGGACGCGGAGGGATTCATTAATCTTTTCGGCCTTCCGGTAAAGGTCAAGGCGATATTAGATAAAAAGAGAGCGAGAAAGTAAGTAGGCGAGTGGGCGAGTAAGCAGTAGACCGGCACTTAAGTGCCGGTCTACCAAATACAATTACTAAAAACCTATTGTAGGATGGGTTTCAACTTCGCAACAGAACAAAGTAGGCCGGACTTTAGTCTGGTATCCAAAATAAAGGGATAAAAATGAAAAGCATAAGGGATTTTGTCGCTTCGGTATCTTTTGACATGCGGCTGGTCGAGTACGACATTATCGGTTCGATCGCGCACGCAAAGATGCTTGCCAAGTGCCGGATCATTCCCGCGGCGGAAGGCAGGAAGATCATAAGAGGGCTCGAGTCCATCAAGTCGGACATTCTGAGAGGGAAGAAGATCCGGCTCGGGGACGATGTCCACTTCACGGTGGAAGCAGAACTTATTAGAAGGATCGGCCCGGTAGGCGGCAAGCTTCATACCGCCCGGAGCAGGAATGACCAGATAGCTCTTGATGTCAGATTGTACGTAAGGGATGAAATCATCAACATTTACGGCCTTGTCAGGGAGTTTCAGAGGGCGCTCGTCACTGTTTCCGAAGTCAATAAGGACGCCGTCATGCCCGGCTACACTCATCTGCAGCCGGCCCAGCCCGTGCTTTTCGCCCACGCGCTTCTCTCTTTCGCTTGGATGCTTCAGCGGGATGCCGAACGGCTCTCGGATTGCCTTAAAAGGGTAAACGTGATGCCTCTCGGAAGCGCCGCGCTTGCCGGGACATCATTCCCGATAGACAGAAAATATATCGCGAAGCTGCTCGGTTTCTGTTCGGTCACCGAAAATTCCATGGATGCCGTCAGCGACAGGGACTTCATGATAGAAACGCTGTCCGCGCTGAGCATAATATCAATGCACCTTTCACGGCTTTCGGAACAGCTTATCATCTGGCAGAGCTGGGAGTTCGCGTTCGTGAGGATACACGACGAGTTTACGACGGGATCCTCGATAATGCCGCAAAAAAGGAACCCGGACGTGCTTGAGCTTGTAAGGGGAAAAACAGGCAGGGTGTTCGGCTCGCTGGCGGCGCTGCTTACTATTATGAAAGGCCTGCCGCTCACGTATAACAGCGATATGCAGGAGGATAAGCCGCCTGTTTTTGACGCGATAGATACGGTTAAGGACTGTCTTGAGGTCATGACACCGCTCGTCGGAACTTTAAAAATCAACAAGACAAGGATGTTTACGGCGACGGAACACGGGTATATGGAAGCGACCGAACTCGCGGATTATCTCACGAAGAAGGGGATACCTTTCAGGCAGGCGCACGGAATAGTCGCGGGCATAGTCAAACACTGCGCGAAGTCAGGCAAGAGGCTTGAGGACCTAAGGCCGTCTGAGCTTGCAGGATTCTCATCCAAGTTCAACCCGGATGTCAGACGGCTTCTGCATCCTGAAAATATAGTGAAAGCGAAATCTTCAGAAGGCGGCACGTCACCGTCTTCCGTGGAAAAACAGATCAAGGCGTTCAAACAAATACTAAAATGAAAAAATTATTGTTTTTTGCCGTTTTAATTTCCATCTTCCTTCTTCCGTCTTCCGTCTTTTCCGGGCCCGTCGAGCGCACGCTGTCGCTTGAGGAGAGCATCACGACTGCGATGCAGATCAGTCAGGAGATCATGATAGCGCAGGAGCAGGTGTATATCGCCGAGCAAAGGGTAAAGGAGTCAAAAGCGCTCATTTATCCGAAGATAGACCTGAATTTCAGCGCGTCGCAGTTCCAGAGCGATTTTCCTACGGTGCTGGCGCCGACTTTCGGCTCGCTGTACCTTCCGCCCGGAAGCAACGATAATTATTATTCCACCAGGTTTTCGCTTTGGCAGTATCTTTACGCCGGCGGGAGGTATTCAACAAACCTTGAACTGGCTGAGAAAAACCTTTCGCAGGCGCAGGCGCAGGCGGAAGTTATCAGGAACAAGAGGATCAGGGAAGTGCGGAAAGCATTCTATTCCCTGCTTGTGGCGAAGGAAAAAATAGGAATTTACGAAAACATTAAAGGATCGGCTCAGGAAAAAGCACGCGCGGAACTGGCCAGGGCGAAATACGAATATGAAAAGAAGAAACTCTATTTTCTTGAAATCATGGGCCTTGAACTCACGACGTTGATAGACGTGCAAGGCGCGCTGAAAGCCCCCGAAGGCGAATATGACCTTAACAAGTGCCTCGCGTGGGCCATTCAGCACAGGCCTGAACTCAGGCAGACGCAGTTCCAGGAAGCCATAAACACACTTCAGGTGAATCTTACGCAGATAGAGCGCAAAGCGACGATAAGCCTCGGAGCGAACTATGAATGGGCCGGCGGCGCGTTCCCTCTCGAAGAAAGGAACTGGAACGCGACTATAAACATGAATTTCCCAATTTTTGACGGGTGGGCCTCTCTGGCCAGGACAAGGCAGCGGAGGCACCAGGAAGAGGAAAGCAAGATACGCAGGGCCGACATACAGGATCAGGTCAATCTTGACGTGCGGCAGGCGCTGCTGGATTATAACTTCTGGAAAAGCAGGGAATCCATTCAAAATTCAAAACGGGCGGAATCGCTTGAATCTGAAAAAAAACTGGACGCCGAACTCCAGTGGATAGATTCAGCCCAGCAGCTGCTTTCAAGCCACGCGGACCTGGAATGGTCAATCGGCGGACCGCTCAAATAATAATTAATGGCTAAACGGCTAAATTGCCAAATGGCTGTACAGCCAATGTCGTTTAGCAAGTTTACCATTTAGCAATTCGACAATTTAATTATTTAGCCATATAGCCATTTAACCATTTGACCATGAATTTCATGAAAACTAAACACTTCTTCAAAACATCTCTCCTGATAATTCTCTCCATGTCAATTTACACTCCCGCGCGTTGCTTGGACCAGGAAACCTTCCTGACAAATTACCTGTGGCAGCGGTTTATCGAGCTTGCGCCTCCTCACAGGCCGAGGATAGCGCTTGTGCTCGGCGGCGGCGGCGCCAGGGGGCTTGCCCACATAGGGGTGCTGAAAGTCCTCGATGAAGAAAAACTTCCAGTGGACATGATAATAGGGAACAGTGTCGGGGCCCTGGTAGGGTCTCTTTACGCGGCAGGCGTTCCGATGGATAAGATAGAACAGATAGGCGAGAATATAGGATGGAACGACCTTACCAATATTTCGGATCCCAGCATTATAAGACTGCTCATAACAAAGCGCCTTCTTTCCACAGAAAAAATGGAGAAATACCTTCAGAAGAACATAGGCAGCGTCAGGTTTGAGGACCTTAAGATACCGTTCGCGTGCGTAGCGACCGATCTCAAGACGGGCGAACGCATAATATTGAGGGATGGGGATGTAGCGTTGGCCGCGAGAGCCAGTTCCACCGTCCCGGGCCTCTTCGATCCAGTCCCTTACAGGCAGCGTTTTCTTGTAGACGGCGGGCTTTCGGATAACATACCCACGGACGTGGCCAGGCTTCTGGGGGCGGATTTCATCATTGCGGTCGTCGCGTCCGCCGATTTCAGCAAGTATGACGTTTCCAACGTGTTCATGGTGCTTACTCAATCAATTTACATACAGGGAAGACTGCTGGACAACGAAAGGCTCAAACTTTCGGATTTCACGATAATCCCGAAGGTGAAGGATGTCACTGCGGTGGATTTGAGCCGCTCAAAGGACTGCATCGAAGCGGGGGTATTAGCTGCGAGACAGAAAATACTGGAGCTGAAACAGGCGCTGATACAGCGGACATCGGATGAATACCTTTTTAAATAGCTAAATGGCAAAATTGTTAAATGGTTGAAAGCCTTTAGCCATATAGCCATTTAACCGTTTAATAATATATATTTATTATGAAAAGACACACTTTTCTCATATCAATCTTATTCTTCTCCGCGGGTATCGTTTTCTCCGCAGCGGAAAAGGCCCCGGACACTATTGAATCCCTCCTTCAGGTTCTGCCGAAAACGGCAAAAAAGAGGGAAAGGATAGAGATATATCTGAAACTCGCGGATCTTTACGTGCAAAAAGCAGACAGGAAGAACGCCGTGGAGTCTTACAGGAAAGCGCTGGAAGATCGTCCCCCGAAAAAGAGCGCCTATGCGATATGGATGCTGATAGGGGACATGTATCTTCTGGACAGCCAATACGCGCAGGCGATTGAATCCTATCAAGAGGCGGTGGATCTGGCGCCGCTTGCGGAAGACGCGCGGCTAAAGCTCGCCTCGGCTTACGAGCAAAGCGATCTTCAAGAGCTTGCCCGCGGAGAATATCTGAGCATACTGGCTACTCACCGGAAATCCTTCAGCGCTAATTACGCTCTCGCCCAGCTTTATTTGAAGCAGAACCTGAATTCCCAGGCCATGGATTATTTCAGAAAGACGTTGACTATAAAACCGGAAACGAAAGTATACAGGCAAATCGCGCTTTGCGCGGGGAATCTCGGGGATACGGAAATAGCCATAGCGATGTTGAAAAGAGTCATTTCCACGGAAGAGAACTACGGCGATTTTCTCAATTTAGGGAGTCTTTACCAGTCCGGCAAGAAAGTAAGCGAAGCCGAGGATATGTTTTCCCGGGCGGTAAAACTCGATCCTTCCAAGCCGGACGCCTACATTTACCTGGGGGTATTGTATCTGGGCAATAAGGACCTTACACCCGCGGAAAAAATGTTCCAGATAGCGCTTGAAAAGCTTCCCGGCGAAGCGCTCCTGCATTTTTTTCTCGCGAACATATATTTCCAGCAAAATAATGTCGCTGCCGCGAAAGCCGAAATCAGACGCGCTGAATCGCTGTCAAAGACCAGGATGATATCTGTTTACAGCGGAAAATTCGGCAAGTTTTTGAACGCGCAGCAGTGACTAAAATCACATGTGTTACGGTCTTCGTCACAAAAAGGGAAATGCTCTAATATTATATATGGATGTTGTTTGACAACATGGGGGGAAGGGGATATACTTATAGTAGCTAACTCATGAAAATGAGCGGTAGACCGGCACTTAAGTGCCGGTCTACAAGAAATCATTGATTTTGGAGAAAAAAATGAAAAAAATCCTGATTATTGCGTGTCTTGCGGCCGGGGCGCTGCTGGCGCCGCGGTTTTCTTTTTGCGCGCCGAAAAGCCCCGCTTCGCCCGCGAAGGTTCCCGCAAAGACTGTTGCCGCCGCCGATTCAGCGGATAATATTTCTTTCGGAGAGGCAAAAGTTTCAATGGTTTCCGGCACGGCGGAAGTGAAAGAAACCAGGAAAATTGAATGGAAAACGATTAAGGCCGGCGAGGTCGTCAGGACGGAGGACTCGCTCAAAACCATGCCGCGTTCAAGGGCGAAAGTTGAATTGTCCGACGGTTCCAATATAACAGTGCTTCCCAACTCAAGAATTGATTTCAGGAACCTGAAAAAGGACACTCCGACGATAAAAGTCATCGTAGGAAGGATCAGGGCGTGGGTTTCAAAGAACACGGCGCGTTCGAAATTCGAAGTGCACACGCCCGTTGCGATATGTTCGGTCCGCGGCACCGAATTTGAGGTCACTGTGGACGAAAACGGCAAGACGGACATAGAGGTCTTTGAAGGGCTTCTCGGCGTCCGCAGGGAAGACGGCACCGGCGAAGAAATACCGGTCGGAGCCGGCGAGAGACTGGGCGTGGACCTGGATACTCCGCTTGACCGCTCTATGAAGAGCGAACTGGGCAATATACAGCAGGATGTCCGGTATGAAGTCGGGCTGGATATGTCCAAGGACCAGGTACAGGCCAACGCCGCGCAGGAGATGAAGCTTGCCGAGTACCAGGAAGGCAAGACAATGATAGACGTGTTCGGGCAAAGAGTCAGGATAGAGGAATATATCATGAGGCCGGCGGCCGATACGTTCAAGTTCGTTGTCTTGAACGAAAGAGAGAGCCGGTTTGACTATTTTTATTATAAGGGTCAGTTCAACCAGACGCTGCCTTCGGACCTCAGCGTGGCGTTGAGGGATTTGAACGGCAAAATAGACACTGCGCCGGAGTATTACCTGCTCGCCTACGAGACCGGGCGATCCAACACGCTGGACAAGATAGAAGAACAGGCATCCGGAGGGCATCTGGTAGACGTCAACAATAACACTCCCACCGACGACGACGTGACAAGCTACTATAACGCCGACACGGATACGTTCGAAACGGTGGACACAGGCAGGGTGTTCTACCAGCCGCTGTTCAATAACTACACGTACAAAATAAATAGTAACGAAAAAATATCGTGGGAGCCGAAATCGGGCATAACCAATATTCAATCGGCGCTTGATTTGAAGTACACCTACGCGGGGCAGGTTATGTGGACCGGAACGGAATGGCCCAGCGGGACGAATGTGATGAATCAGCGCATCAATGTGTATTACGGCGACGGCACGTGGGAAAAATGGGACAATTACATCATTAACGACGAGGGGCAAACCGCTTCAAAATCAGATTTCAACAACATAACGACGGGTGCGGATTATAAAGCGGAACTTCTCAAGTGGAATTACGAGCAGGTCATAACCGCGAGCGAGTTCGGCGGCCGCAAGATTGACCTCTGCGTGGAACCGAAGATACTGATAAAATCGGGCCTTATTAAATAGACGGAAGACTGAAGAATGAAGACGGAAGAAAACCTTATTAAATATTGTTTTGGAGGAAATGTTGTGAAAAAATTGAAAATTATTAAAAATCTATTGTTAGCCTTGCTTTTGCTTCCATCTTCCATCTTCCTTCTTCCATCTGAATCAGCGGAGCTGATTCCCATGGGTGATTTCCGCATCCTAGGCGGGCAGTATTTCTTCAACACCAACCCGAGCTCTTTATCGGGCAACATGTCGTTCACTTTCGTGCCCGCCGTGAAATTCAGCGACAAGTTCACGCTCGTCAACACGTATCTCGGCTCTTACAGAGGGACGAAGGAAGTCAGCGACCTTGCCGGCGGAGGGACGCTTTTCCAGGACGGGCAGAACCATTTTGTTTCTGTCAAAGGCGTTTACTTGCTGAAGCCGGAGCTTAAATTGAAACTCGGGACCAGCTACAGGATGGAGCTCCTGCGCGAAACGAAGGATGAGATGTGGGGCAAGGGTCTGTTTGACTATAACAAGCTGAATATCGGAGTTGAAGGCGAGTACACTTACCAGAAAAAATATTCAGCGCGTCTCGGGATAGACCAGTATTCTCTGGCGTTCCCGAATTACCAGTCGCTGGAATCACAGCAGACAACGGACCTGGGCAGGGAACTCGCGGGGAAGAACACTCTTAACAGCGACAACCTGATGATCTTGCTTGACCTGAGGGGGAATTTTAATTTTCTGAAAGCCGGCGTAATTTACGGCAGCACCGCGAAGAACTATCCGGAACAGCCGCTCGTGTTGTCCGACAGCAGTCTTTCAACGGACAAAAGGAAGGACGCCTATACAACGATGGGTCTGAACGTAACGTCTTCTTTCAGGATAATGCAGGGCGTTGTGTTTATCCCGGTGGTTGATTACCAGTCGGCAGCTAACGATTCAACGCAGGCGCATTATGACGCGAGGAAGACAAAATATACGGCGGATTATTACGACTATACATATACCGCCGTAACTCCAGCGCTGAATTTCATACTGGGTTCAAAACCGTGGGCAGTCACTTTAAGCGGAAGTTCCGGCAGGCAGGTTTACAAGGAACGCCTCGTGCAGGATACCGACGGGAATTACGCCGCTGAAAAGATCTATGTTGACGAGAACATCTACGGCATCGGCGTGGTCTACCCCGTAGTCAGGAACATTAAGCTCCGCATGCTTTACAACTACATAGATTCAAAGTCAAATATGAAATACGAAAAATCTTACTCATATAATTATATTTCGTCGAATTATTTAATGGGATTTAACCTGGAGTTCTAAGAACGAAGATTACACTGATTATAAAAACGATTACACAGATTTCACAGATTAGAAACAAAGATTACACAGATATTATATACGGCTTAAATTGTTTATTGCTTATTGATAATTGTTAATTAATAAAAAATACGCCCGCCATTGAAACGTTGGCGGGCCCCGACCCTATCGGGGGAGGATTTATGCTTAAACAAAAATTAATTATCTTATGGGCGCTCGCGGCGCTGGTTTTTTTGCCGTTGCGCGCTTACGCAGGCGCCGGCGGGAATTTCGCGTCAACGGACGGGGCGTATTTTGACACCGGCGGAGACGAATGGGCGTATGATGTCGCGGTTGACACGTTCTCGGCAGGCGGGCCGTATGTCTATGTGGTCGGCGGCTCAAGCATGACGGGCGGAGAATTCTACGAATCTATCATACTGAAGTATGACAAGGACGGGATACTGCTTGCTTCGGCTACTTATTCAAATCCTTACTATAATGATTTGGGTGATGACGGGAAGGACTGTTTTTATGCCGTAAAGGTGGATAAATCTGGGAATATCTTTGCCGGCGGCAGCTCGCAGCAAAGCGATTCGTACATGGATTATTTTATAGTTAAATACAACTCGAATCTTGTTGCGATAACCTCAACCACTTTTATGGATGGTAGCTACCCGTATGAGAATATGCTTTACGGCCTGGTCATCGATAATGCCGGCGATGTAATAGTGACAGGTTCAGCTGATCAAGGTCTGGGTAATTACGATATTTTAACCGCGAAATTCGACTCAAACCTTGTCTTTATTTCTTCCACCGCGTTCGATTACAACCAGATCGACGGTGGCAGTGAAAATACTAAGGGCTGCGGCATAGCGGTCAAATCCAGCAATGAAATAATCATAACCGGCGAATCTTTTGACGGCGAATCTTCTTTCAATAAGCTGACTCTGCGGTATAGTTCCGACCTGTCCGTTCTGCTTGGAGCGGATTACGGAGATCCAATCCTTGAGGACGCCGGATACGGCGTGGCGGTTGACACAAGCGACAATATATACACGGCAGGATGGGTTGACCCGGGCACATATAACGACGGGTACCAGCTTATGAAATACAATCCGGGGCTTACCGTAGTGTTGTCCACAAACGTTTTTGACATAAGCGGGCAGAGCGACCGGGCGCGCAGCGTAATTGTTGCTAAAAACGGGGATGTGTACGCGACCGGGGTCGGAAATATAGGGAAATGGGAGACAGTCAGGTATTCCTCAAATTTGCAGAAGCTCGCGGCTAAGGAGTACACCGCGGGTTACAGCATGGATACCGCGTTCGCGGTCGCAGAAGGCACCAGCACGTATATTTATGTCGCGGGCAAGACTATGGACGGGGTCGGTACCTATAACATACGCGTGCTCAGATACGATAGATCTTCTAACGATTTCTACGCCGATATCACCGCTCCGGCCCAGGTTACGAATCTTACCGCCTATTCCATTCCGGGGATGGGCGCCGGTATGGGCGGGGTGAAGCTCGTCTGGTCTACGCCCGGCGACGACGGCTGGGCCGGGGCGCTTCCGGCCGGCTCACAGTATGCGATACAGTATTCAACGGCTACGAACAATTTCAGTATTTCAAGCCCATTCACGATGGCTTTTTCAACCGATACGCTTGCGCCCAGCACCACTGATTCCTATGAAATGTTGTGGCTGATGGCCGGCAAATTCTATTATTTCAAGGTATGGTACAAAGACGACCAGGGCAACTGGTCACCGGCCTCAAACATGGCTTCAATGTTTGTGGAGGTAACGGCCGGCCCGCCCGACAGCGTGACATTCCAGGACCCGGGAATAACAGTCCAGAAAGACGTCGCGTCAAATCCTATATACCTGACGGTTCGCGATTACAACTGGAATATTACCAGCGCAACCGCGCCTATAACCGTCTATTTCTTCGGCAGGCTGACTTCTTATATAGGGAATGAATACGAATTGGACCCGAGCGCAGTTTTTTACAGCACGGCGGGCGCCGAGGTCACTTCGCTTATTATTAATCCGGGCTCTGACAGGATAGGATTCAAGTACAAGACCTCCGCGTCTCCGTATTCCGTCATACAGGTGACATACACTTTGGGCGGGTTTGACCGGATGGAAACCGCGTGGCCCACGGTTATCAACGGCGGCATAACCAACGCGAGGGCGCACAAGGGCGATTACGCCTACATGAAAGCGCTCACGATAGGCTCGAACGACCAGGCGTTCATAGATTTCAACCTGACCGACACTTACACAGGCTGGCAGGTTTATATATCAACCTCGCCCGACCGTAGTAGCAACATCTGGACCTACTGGGGCTGGGGAATGCCTTACCAGGGACAAGTGTCATGGAACGGATACATTGATTATTACGACCCGGAATTGTATACGTACAGATATGAAAAGGCCCCTGCCGGGACCTATTATGTCCGCATACAATTAGGCAGCGGCAACGGTATTACCGACGATTCCGTGACGATAACGCTGGACAGCCAGGAGATATTCGGTCGCGTTACGGATACCACTGGCGCGCCGATTTCTGGTGTTTATATAAGTGCTTACGGCGCCATGTCGTCGTATTCCCAGTCAGATTCCACGGGTAATTACAGGTTGTCCGGTCTCGTGGCCGGAACCTATTTGGTGAATTTCAACAAGTACGGTTACTCGCCGCAAAGCGTCACCATGCAGCCGGGCGCGCAGAGCAACGTCCAACTCGCGGCGCTCGCGTACCTGAAATTCAACGCGCGCAGGGAACTGAGTTCCGACCAGAACGTTATGGCGCCCGAGCAATGGGTATGGGCAAGCATCCATGACTCCGATTATACAAAGTATTACCAGGGCTCCATGCATTTCGCCGTGGATGTGTCAACTTCGGACAATGACATGTACACTTTAGACGAGAATCCCAAATACCTGATAGAAAATTCAACTGATAATCCATCTGACGGCGGAAGGTGGACCATAGTGCAGGTTGACCCCGGGACCTATGATATTTCCGCGTCTCTTGACGGGTACACCTCAATATCAACGTCGGTGGTAGCGGCGGCGGGCCAGACAAAAGTCATTGGCGACATGTATTTCCAGCTGAAAAAGACGCTCTACGGCAACGTCACCATCCCTGTGGCCTCGCAGGATACTATTTATGTATCGGTCCAGGCCGCGCCTTCAGGCCACAGCGGGAGCAGCGGCTATGGATGGTGCATGATAGAGCCCGGCCTGACGATGAGCACGTATACTGTCTACGGTTTGGACGCCGGCGCTTACGTCATGACCGCCTGGGCGCCGGGCTATGCTAAGGGCACTACGGCGAAAACTATAGCCAGTTCAGTCGAGTTTGCGGACCCGATAAATCTTTTGGAAGGCGGGACGCTGACCGGAACCATAACCGTAGTAGGCGATACGACAGAATCGGGTCTCGGACTGACCGATCCTTACCAGCTTTATATCAATGCGTGGTCACCTGACGCCTACTCGTACGGGTGGGCAAACACCAATGTTTCCAAAAATGCTTCTTCGGCTTCGGCGGGTTTCTCCATGAAAGGGCTCGACAACGGCACGTACTGGGTCAATACCTGGATGTACGGCTTCGAGCTGGAAGGGGCCGTCGGCTGGAACGGCGTCGCGGCCACCGTGTCGGGAGGGAGCGGGACTCTTAATCTGAAACTGAAAAGATTCTCGGGAGTCATACAGGCGAATATAACGGCTCCGGGAAACGATTACGCCAATGTAAAGGTCTATCTTGAAGGCACCAATTTTTGGAGTTCGGACTGGTACATGGGAGTGTCGCCCGCGGATGCGTCTTCTTACGGCGGAAGTTTTAGTAACGGTGTGCTGACAACGCCGAAACTGGGCACGGGTGGGTACCGCATCAAAGCAGTATATACTCCGACAGGAATGGAAAAATACAAAAATGTGATGGTCACGAACGGCGAGACGAAATCAGTTAACCTGAACCTGGACGTGAATTCATACAGCATTTCAGGGACTGTTTCATTGAGCGTGTCAAATCCGCCTCAGGGAATCAACAATTTTTCGATGTTGGTGGATACCGTCAATGCTCTCACAAACTCGGGCTACAATACTTTCTGGGACGGTATGCAGACTACAACGACATTCAGAGTTTTTGCCGTAGAATATTCCAAGGTAGGGCTCCGCACCACGGGGGATTATTATGGGAAATCCGGCGTTATAAACAGCAACGGCTCATACACAATATCAGGGGTCGTTCCGGGAGTCTATATAATAAGGATTCCCGCGCTTGAGTTAGACAGCAATTACGAAAACGGCAGTGAAACCGCGTGGGTTGAAAGAAGGGTGATTGTCACGGCTTCCAGCCTGACTGAAAATCTTGATGTGTCAAAGGGTTACAAGGTAAGCGGGCAGGTAAAGTTGCCGGCCGGGACATTTCTGCAGCGCGATATGTGGATGTATATATTCAAGGCGACCAAGTTCAAAATAGACAACTACATGGGCAGTAATGCATGGACAAACTATGTGGGAAGCATGAAAGCGGTTTTCAACAACGCCAACTACGCTGAATACAGCTATAAAGGGCTGGCTCCCGGAGATTATATAGTAGCCGTGCAGGACTGGGGAGGCGGTTATCAAAGGCAGTTTGCCAACAGTTCCATCAATATAAAGGTGGAATCGTCCGACCTGAGCGGGCGCAATATCCAATTGGGAAAGGGCGGGAAGATAATCCTAAAACTCAAGGACGCCAATTCAGGCATGGTCATTACGCCGCAGAACAAGAACTCAACTCTGCCCAATTCTTACATGGTGAACGCGATCGCCAACCCGTGGGTTGAGGGCGGCTGGGGCGATTCCATGGGCGGTTCCAACCAGAACGCATTTGAGATGTCATTCCTTCCGGAAGCGTCCTATGATGTAATGCTCGGGCAGTCATCGTACGGCTTTTATGCCCCGATTATGGGTGGGGAAGGAGGCGGTGATAATTCCGGCAACCAGACGAATTACGCTGCGAAGACCATCACGGGCATAAAGATAAAGAACGGCCAGACGGTTGATTTGGGCACCATAGAGATCAAGCAGGGCATCTCAATTACAGGGACAGTGAGAGACAAGAGCGGAAATCCCCTGGCCAATATACCGGTGATAGCAGTTCCGGCGATGATGAGCGAGTGGACATCGGAACTCAGGGGATTCACCGATATTAACGGGAAATACAGCATAGTGGGGTTAGATCCGGACACTGTTTACTACGATATCGTCGCCTGCCCCAGGATCAACACGAGCCTATTCGGAGAATATTTCTTCTTCGGTTCGGGCGGCTTGAATTACGGAGAGAAAGTCAAGTCAATGATAAAGGTGACGGAAACGAAAACTGTGGATTTCGTTCTTACGAAGGCCAACGGGTCGGTTAAAGGCACCATTACTACGGAAGACGGCGGGTTGCTCCAGAATCCGGACGATACGAATCTTCCGATGGCGAAGGTTTATCTGCAGCCGGAAGACCAGATGCCCAGGACAAACCCTATAGGCGATATAGTAGTTGATACCGAACTGGACGGCTCATTCCTGATAGAGGCGCTTTCGCCGGGTTATTACAGGCTGTTCGTCCTTTCCGGCGGTTACGCTTCTTACTCAAAAGTCCTCAATATCGGCGAGTCCGAAGTTAACGCGGGCACGATAAAACTGAAACGCGGCGCCAAAATTTCCGGATCGCTTGCCAAAGACGGACTTGTTGACGGCAAACCGCAGTACCCGTCGACATCCGAAATAAAATCAATACTAGCGGCCACGGACGACCTGAGCGAAATGCTTGTCGGGTCGCTCAAACTTTCGGGCGAGAAAATGGTCACGGGCTATGAAATATGCGGTTTCCAGCCGCTCAGTTCATATAACATGATGTATCTGGGCGAGGACGAAGAATTGATGGTTGCCGTCAAGGACAACCAGTCCGTGATAGGGTTTACAGTGCCGTATTCTACCTATACGAAGACGGATTTCAACCTTACCTTCAGGCCGACGGCTCCAGCAGTATTCAGCCGCGCGAGGAAAACCGCCGTCAGCACGTTCGCTATCATTTTTGACCTGACAGGTGCCTTGAGGAAATCAATCCCCGCTGATGATGTATTATCGTCAATTCTAACGGTCACGACGGGCGGCGGCGCTCTGTCGAACCTGTACATGTCGCCTAACAGAAAATCTATGAGCTGTACGTACACTGCCCCGGCCGGCGAGAAACTCTTCGCGATAAGGCTGCACGGGTATTCAAAGACAGTAAACCCGAAAACAGGATCTGAATTCGAGATAGACGAGACATTGCAGTATCTCGCGGGTATCGGCGCGAAGAACAGAGTGAAGGTTTCAAACCTTCGCGGCGGAAAGATCACGCTGGACGGGGACTCGTCAAATGTACTGTTCGGGCCCGGCGCATTTGACGTCAATTCTTCTACGGTCGTGGTCTATGTGACGTTCTCAAGGGCGGAAAGTCTTGAAGATCTGAAGAGCGCGCCGTCGAAAAAAGGCGGGCCGTGTTTCGCGATACCAAAAGAAGCCGGCGCATACCCCGACAGGGTATACAGAGCGATGAAGCTCGCTCAGGCGGCCAACGTAGATCCTTTCAGCTCGTTCTACGACATAATGCTCCCCGCCGGCATATCGCACGCCTTGAAGGGCAATGCCACGCTGAGCATCCAGTATTCATCCGACGTTGACCCCTCTACGCTTAACATATACTACTACGACGAAAACAATAACGTATATCTGTTGGAAAATACGAACAAGGAAATAGACGAAGATACAAAAGTCGTCAGTATCACGGTGAAACATCTGTCAACGTTCGTGCTTCTTCAGTCAGATGCGCCCGTGATTAAGGGTGATTCGTATGACGGGCCGGTCTTCGTCTACAATTTCCCGAACCCATTCAATCTGGACACGAAATCCGTTAATCTTGTCAACGCTTCAAACCAGACAGCAAACATTACGGGAACGCAGATCCATTACGGGCTGCCCACGACAGTCAGCGGAGAAGTGGAAATAAAGATTTATAATGTCGCGGGCGAGCTTGTCAGAACAATAAACGACGGAGTCAAGACCGGCGGTTCTCACTTCTACACTGAGTGGAACGGCAAGAACGACGCAGGAAAGAAAGTGGCATCGGGCGTATACGTCGCGAGATTTGCCGTCGACAAAAAGAACGAAAAATTCTTCAAGATGGCAGTGATAAAATAGACGGAAGATTGAAGATGGAAGAATGAAGTCAACTAACGAAAACATATATCACGCTGGAGGTTCAATGAAGAAAATTACTAAATTTATTGTCTTGTTCTTGCTTCCGTCTTCCGTCTTCTTTCTTCCGTCTGTCTATGCGGGCAGGGACGACGTGGGCACTTCGGGCGCCCAGTTTTTAAAGATCAACGCGGGGGCGCGCCCGGCGGCGATGGGCGAAGCGTTCGGCGGAATCGCGGACGACGTGAATGCGCTGTTTTACAATCCGGCGGGCACAAGCTATCTTGAAAAGACAGAATTCACGGCGCAGTACGGTTCGTGGTTTCAGGGGATATCGTATAACATGCTGGGATTCGCGTATCCGGTGGAAGGCGTTGGCAGTTTTGGAATAGCGGTAATCAATCTGGGAGTGAACGATATCGAAAAGCGTTCCGCGGATACGGAAAATCCGGAGGGCAAGTTCGGCGCGAACGACAGCGCCTATATTCTTCACTACAGCCGCGCGGTCATGGAAAAACTGTCGGCGGGAGTGAATATAAAGGCCATAAGCCAGAGAATTGACGAGAATTCGGCTTCCGCGTTTGCTGGGGACATGGGTGTTTTGTGGGCAACACCCGTGGAAAGACTTACCGCGGGTCTTGTGGTCCAGAACGTTGGGACAGAGATAAAGTTTATCACTGAAGGCGACCCGTTGCCGATGAACATAAAGGCGGGATTCGGCTACAAGCTTCCCGTAGGAGAAGTGCAGATGCTCACTGCCGGGCTTGATTTTAACATGCCGCGCGATAACGACATGATGATTTCGGGAGGGGCAGAATTTAAAAGGACGTTTAAAGCTGATCTGAACGCGGCAGTCCGGGCCGGCTACAAAACTGTTTCACAGGAAAAGCTTGGCGGATTGTCCGGCCTTACGTGCGGGGCGGGGATAGGCTGGAAGGAATTCGGGCTGGATTTTGCCTGGGTGCCGTACGGCGACCTCGGGGAGACGTACAGGTACTCTTTAGTAGCAAAATTTTGAAGATTGCAAGATTGAAAAGATTGTAAAGATTTTAAAATATAAACCAAAAAGAAAAACCCCAAGAGTAATTGGGGTTTTTTAATTTTGAATTTAATCTTGGTAATCTTTCAAATCTTTAAATATTTCAATAAACTACTATTTCATTTGAAATAGTAGTTTTATGCCGCCTAATTCAATTATATCGCCGTCTTTCAATTCCACCTGTCCCATAACGGTGGTATTGTTAAGTTTTGCATAGCCTTCCTTAACGGCCGTGATAAGATAACCGCTAGGGCGCTTGCTGATGAGCGCAGCTATGTCAGGCGCGAACATGCCCTTGATCTTTATCGCCGCGGTATCTGATTTCCCGATATAGGTCAGGAGACCCGTGAGCTGATATTCCGGCTGGTCAAGTTTTCCTTCGATAACCCTTAGCTGTCCTGTAACTTCTTTTTGCTTGGCAGGGGCAGGCGGCGCCTCAGCGGCTGGAGCTGCCGAAGCAGGAGCCGCAGCGGGAGCTGGCGCGGCTTCTTCAGCCCTGACCTGTTGTTGTCTCTGCGGGCTGATGACAACGGTCGCTTCGGAATCCATGGGTTTTGGAGCAGGTGCCGGTTTTGGCGCTTCAGGCTGGACGACTTCCGGGAACACAAAAGTAAGGGTATGCTGGCCTATCAGGACATTATCGTTATGCTTTAATGCGGAATTGATGATCTTCTTATCGTTGAGGAAAGTCCCGTTCGTGCTTTGGAGGTCTTCAACAACGTAGTTGGACCCCTGCATCATTATCCGTGCATGGTGGCTTGAGACCGCCATGTTGTCAATCACGATATCATTCTCCGGCTTTCTGCCGATAGTCAGAGGCGTTTTGTCAACTGCTATTTCTTTTATCACTGCTGCATGAAACTTTAAAAGAATTTTGGGCGGCATAGGTTACCCTCGAGATTAATGATTTTTGTAAGTATTTGGTCCCCTGCGCTCCCGGAATGCCGGGGTGGGGACGGCATTTCAAATCAGTTCGTTTTGCTGCCTACGACTTTTATAAATTTGTCCCAGATATTTCCGGATTTTTTGTGCACCACGATGGCCGTTACGTTGTCCCGGCCGCCTGCCTGGTTGGCCTGCGCGATCAAATTATCGCATATATTCTGGGGGTTTTCAAATTTCTTAAAGACATTCATCATCTGCTCGTCTGTAAGCATTCTTGTCAATCCGTCGGAGCACAAGAGCAGGTAATCGTCTTCGGACGCCGGCACTTCAATAGTGTCAACTTCAACAATTTCGGCCGCCCCCAGCGCCCGCGTGAGAATATTCTTATAGTCGGAAGATTCCGCCTGAGAATCCGTTATCAGACCCTTGCTTACCTGCTCCTGAACGAGCGAGTGGTCTATTGACATCTGCTGTATGCGCCCGCTCCTTATTAGATATACGCGGCTGTCGCCTACCCATGATATAATGAACGTGTTTTCAAACGCCGACACGGCCACGACGGTCGTGCCCATCCCCTGATTTTGCGGGTAATTCCGGCTTGACTCAAAAATAACCTGGTTCGCGAGTCTTATGCTTGAAACGAGCCTGTTCGCGGTGCCGGATATTTTCGGGTTGCTCTCGCCGAACATCACCTGTGTTGAATCGGGGTTCTGCTGTTTCTGAACGGACTGGGAAAAGTTCTTGGCTATGACATCGATGGCAAGTTTGCTCGCAACCTCGCCGGAACTGTGCCCGCCCATCCCGTCGCATACGATATAAAGACCTGTTTTTTCGTCGATGATATAGTTATCTTCGTTGTTTTTTCGCACCTGGCCGACGTCTGATTTTGCGCCGTATTCTATGGTCATATCAATTGAGTAAATAGTGAGTAGGAACTAGGGAATAGTCAAAGCCAATCCGTCTAATTGTTAATATCTAATCACCAAACACTAATTTACGCGCCGATTGTTTTCTGGCATTCTTTCAAGGCGGCTACTATTTCCGCGCCGCGCTGGTAGCGGTTATCAGGATCTTTTTCAAGGCACTTATCAATGACAGCGATAAAGCAGTCGGCTATATTCGGATTGATCTCTTTGGGGTTTGGATGCTTTTCGTTGCCTATTTTATAGAGCAATTGCGCGATGCTCTCGCCCTCAAAAGGTTTTACGCCGGTCAGAAATTCATACAGCATGACGCCGTACGAGAAAAGGTCGCTTCTTCCGTCAACTTTCTTGCCGGAAAGCTGTTCGGGGGACATGTAGCTAGGCGTGCCGAGTACCGTTCCCGTGGCGGTTTTGGAAGATGAAGCGATCCTTGCTATGCCGAAGTCGGTTATTCTCAGTGAGCCGTCCTTAAGGAGCATGATATTAGCCGGCTTGATATCGCGGTGGTAAACGCCGGTCTGATGGGCGTAATCCAGTCCGTCCGCTATCTTTATCATATAATCCAGCAGCGTCGGAAGGGGGAGAAGATTGGCCTTGTCGGTGAATTTCTTCAGGTCATCACCGTCAAGCAGTTCCATCGCTATGTATGAAAGCTCGTTGTCTTCGCCGGCGTCAAATATCTTGATTATATTCGGATGGTTCAGGTTTCCGGCTGATTCTGCTTCGCGGAAGAACCTTTCCTTAATCGATTTTGCCGTCGCTTCATCCACTTCATCGTCAAATCTTAATGTCTTTATGGCGACCTGCCTGTTAATCTTGGGATCTTTTCCGAGGTATACTGTGCCCATCGCGCCGCGGCCGAGTTCCTTGACGATAGTGTAGCGGCCGAGCGTCGGAGCGGTGGCCGCGGATCCTTCTATGATTACAGTGCCTTCGGCCCCGCCTTTCTTCGCGCCGATCCCGCCGAAAACGGCTCCTTCGGACGCGGCCTTCAGCTGTTTTATCCTTTCATCTATGCCCTTATATTTCGGGTCAACTGCCATGACATGCTCATACACGGCGGCGGCCTTATTGAACTGGCGTTTTCTCTCAAAATCAAGGCCGAGGTTGTAAAGCAGTTCTTTCATCTGGTCGTCTATCGGGCATTTCCTGAATTTATCAAAGGCCATGTCAAGCATGCCCTGCCCCTGAAACGAAAGGCCGAGCATCCTGTTGGTTTCTATCGCGCTTGCTTCGACAAGTTCTTTTCGTTTCTCTGTTAGGAGGAATCGCTTGGATGTGATGATGATGTATCCGATACCGAGTAGAAAGATGGAGTAGAATATCTTTATCCAGTATCCTGATTCGACGAAGAAATAAGTGCCCGAGGCAATTATTGCCAATAGAAGCACGATGGAAACTATGGAGCCGAGAAGCGCCTTCAGTTTCGGGAGCAGGAACGAAACGAAAAGGCCGATTACGAGCAGAAGAATGAATTCGAATTTTGGGGCCCATTCCGGGCGGATTATATGGTTGTCGTGGAGAATGTTCTCTATGATGTTGGCTGTTATGACTATGCCGGGAAAATTGCTCCCGAGAGGCGTTGTGTGCAGGTCGGCGATACCGGTCGCGAAATGCCCGACAAGTACGACTTTATTCTTAAGGGCGTTTTGGTCTATCTTATTGTTTATGACGTCGTAGAAAGAATAGTACCTGAACGCGCTCACCGGTCCGGCATAACTTATAAGCATTTTGTTGGAGGTGTCAAGCGGTATGACCGCGCGCCCGATCTTCAGGGTTTTGCCGACGCGGAACGCTATATCATCTATGGGAAGGTTAAGGTATTCCCGTACTATCTGCACGGCAAAGGACGGGTACAGGTCGCCGGTGAACTGTATCAGCGGTATTTCCGAGCGTATAACTCCGTCGGGATCAGTCACGAGATTTGCGTGTCCTATGGCAGGGGAGAACTGCGCGAATTCCTCAAGCGGTATGACCGGTGTCGTGCCTTCCGTCACGGGGAACCGCGCTATATCATCCATGAAAGCGTCGGGTTCCTCGATGTTCATTAATGTGTGATCTAACAGGACGGGTTCCTCTTCGCCGAGCGACGGGCCTATCGTGAAGAACATGGGAAGGACCACTTTTTCCGCGTCACGGATAGACGTCATGAGTCTCGTGTCGCTGTCAAGGCGTTTCTCGGACTCGTCCAGCGCCTTGAGCATCGCTGACCCTTTTGAGGCGAGCTTTTTTAGATTTCTTATTTCCGCCAGCCCAGGGTTTCTTTCCTGTTCGGAGAAAAGTATGTTGAGGCCGATGGCTTTCGCGCCCGCCTGCTTTATCGCATCGATGCCGTCCGCAATGACGGACCGCGGCCAGGGCCACCTTCCGATCTTGGATATGGAGTCATCGTCTATTGTTACTATCGCGATCTCCTCTATCTGGGAAGAGCTCTGCCTTAGAACAGCACGCATGTCGTAGGTTTTTTGCTCGAGGGATTCAAAAAGGTCAGCCTGGAACGTGAATGCCCCAAGCACAATAAGGGTAAGAAGGATGCCTATCGTAAGGTCTGAAAGCAGTATCTTTTTCATTGTTTAAAAAATTATACAAAATTAAATGTTTTTAAGTCAAGTTATCTGTAAACTTTTTTTCTTTTCAAAACGGCTGTATTTTTCATTTGAAAAGATTAAATTTGAAAGAATCCGGCGCAGACCGCTAAATTGACAAAAACCTTTGAAATTGTTAGACTATACAAACTTCAGAAATACCTATAATACGCTTAACCTATAATCTAATACAATTATACTAAGCTAATTATAGCATAAAACTAATCAAACCGAAAGGGAAAAGTTAAAATGCTCTCATATCGCAACAACAAGTTGTTTATTGATGGAGTTCCGGTTGAGTCTTTGTGCAGGAAGCACGGCACACCCCTGTACATATATTCAAAGGCACAATTGCTTAATAATTATAGGAGTTTTAACGCGGCTTTCAACGGAGTGCCGCATCTGGTCTGCTATGCGCTGAAGGCGAACTCCAGCCATGCGTTATTGAAGCTGTTGTCCGGTGCCGGTGCCGGCGTCGATATTACTTCAGGGGGAGAGCTTTACCGCTCGCTTGCCTCCGGGTTCAAACCCGAAAAGATCGTGTACGCAGGCATAGGCAAGACTACTGAAGAGATCACGTACGCCCTGAAGACCGGCGTTATGATGTTGAACATGGAGTCTATTGAGGAGCTTGAACAGATAAACCGCATAGCCGGGCGTCTTGGGAAGAAGGCGCCGGTCGCGTTCCGTGTCAATCCTAACGTTAATCCGGACACCCACCGCTATATCACCACCGGCAAGAGCGGGAATAAGTTCGGCATACCTTTGGCGGACGCTGTCGGCGCCTATAAGCGCGCGTCAGAACTTCCAAATATTGAAATTGTCGGGATACATTGCCACATAGGCTCGCAGATAACGAAGGTGAAGCCGTTCGAGCTTGCCGCGCTCAGAATAAGGAGTGTCGTAGACAAGCTAAACACGGCGGGAATATACCTTAAGTATATAGATCTCGGCGGGGGGCTGGGCATCACATATGATAAGGAAACGCCTCCAAGTCCGCGCGAACTTAAGAACGCTGTTGTTCCCGTATTCAGGGATTTTAGCGGTACGCTGGTTTTTGAACCCGGCAGGTATATTGCCGGGAATGCGGCTATTCTTGCCGCGAAGGTCGTTTACCGGAAGAGCTCCGGCGGAAAGAATTTCCTGATAGTTGATACGGCCATGAACGACCTTATACGTCCGACGCTTTATGAGGCGTACCACGGAATAATTCCCGTAAGGTCAGCTTCCGGCAGTAAGGTTAAGGTCGACATAGTCGGCCCGATCTGCGAAAGCGGAGATTTCCTGGGCAAGAACAGGATGCTGCCGCGCGTTGAACAAGGCGGGTATCTCGCGGTAAAGTGCGCCGGAGCGTACGGTTTCGCGATGTCGTCGCAGTACAACTCCCGGGGCAGAGCCGCCGAAGTGCTTGTTGACAGGAACAAGTATAAGGTTATCAGGGACAGAGAGAGTTATAAGGACCTGGTTGTGAAAGAAAAGTGAGTAGATTTCAGATTGCAGATTGACGTCTTTCTCGTCTTCAATTTGAAATATGAAATAGGAAATTATGGAAAAGACTCTAAAATTCATTAAGATATCCGCTGCGGGCAATGATTTTATTATGATAGACAATCGCAGAAAAGCCGCTCCGAAAGATATATCGCGGCTTGCGAAAAAACTCTGCCACAGGCAGTTTTCCGTAGGCGCGGACGGGGTGATACTCCTTGAAAAAAGCAAAAAAGCCGATTTCAGGATGCGTTATTTCAACTCCGACGGCTCGCCGGCTTCCATGTGCGGCAACGGCGGGCGTTCCGTGGCCAGATTTGCCAATATACTCGGGGTTGCTTCAAAAAAAGTGGTTTTTGAAACGGACGCGGGGCTTGTGCGCGCGGAGCTATTAGGCAGGAACATTAAGCTCGGGCTTTATGAGCCCAAGGACGCGATGCTTGATTTCACGCTGAGAGTGGAGCAAAAGGAATTCGATGTTTCGTTCATTAATACGGGCGTGCCCCACACCGTGATATTTGTCAATGATATAGAAAAAGCCGATGTTGCAAATTTAGGCAGGATGGTCAGGCGGCACAGGCAGTTCCTGCCTGCCGGCACGAACGTTAACTTTGTGGAAAAAAAGGACAATCACACTCTTCTGGTTCGGACTTACGAAAGAGGCGTTGAGAACGAGACCCTGGCGTGCGGTACCGGTGTCACTGCCAGCGCGATAATCGCGGGACTGAGAGGAATGGTCTCGCCGCCCGTGAACTGCGTTACAAGAGGCGGGTACACGCTTAAAGTTTTGTACACGATAAACGAGAAAGGGGATTTCATATCCCCTGTCTCAAATGTATTCCTTGAAGGCCCCGCTGAGGTGGCGTTCAAGGGAGAAGTGGAAGTAAAGTAAATTACAGATTACAAATTACACATTACAAATTGACGACATAGAGTTTTAATCTGTAATATGTAATTTGTAATTGGCTAATATTTTGGGAGGTTTTATGTTTTCCGGTTCATATGTAGCGCTGATCACGCCGTTTAAGAATAACAAGGTAGATTACGACAAAATAGCCGAACTTGTGGAATTTCATGTAAAGAACGGGACTTCGGGGATAGTTCCGTGCGGAACGACAGGCGAGTCCGCCACGTTAAATTACGAAGAGCACGAAGAAGTCATAGCGTTTACGGTCAGGGCCGCGAAGAAGAGGGTCAAAGTCGTAGGCGGCACCGGAGCGAACAGTACCGATGAAGCGATAATGCTTACGACGGCCGCCGAAAAGGCCGGTTGCGACGGCGTGCTTCTGGTCTCTCCCTATTACAATAAGCCGACGCAGAAAGGCCTGTACCTGCATTTCAAGGCTGTTGCCGGATCCATTAAGATTCCCGTGATGCTTTACAATATACAGAGCAGGACCGCGGTAAATATCGAGCCCGCGACGATCGCGAAGCTTGTATCTGATTGCAAGAACATAATTGCCGTCAAAGAGGCGTCCGGATCGATTGACCAGATGGCGCAAATCAGGCAGTTGTGCCCGGACATAGACCTGCTTTCCGGAGATGATTCGCTGACCGTTCCCGTGCTTTCAATCGGAGGCGCGGGGGTTGTTTCCGTCGTCGCGAATATAATTCCCGGCGATGTCGCCGCTATGGTTAACGCGTACCTGAAGGGCGACGTAAAGAAGGCAATGCAGCTTCATTACAAGATGTTATCACTCGTAAAGGCAATGTTCATCGAGACAAATCCCATTCCCGTCAAGACAGCGATGGGCATGCTCGGCGTGTGCGAAGACAGCCTGCGCCTGCCGATGTGCTCGATGGAAGAAGCGAACAAGAAGAAGCTGGAAAAGGAACTCAAGGCCTACGGCCTTTTAAAATAGCGTATAGCGTACAGTGTTTAGCGTATACAACGGATTTGTGTTTTTACTATACGCTACCCGCTAAACGCTAATAAGGGGATTATATCATGAACAAGATCAAGATCACTGTGTGCGGGGCGGCCGGAAGGATGGGTAACGCTATACTCAGGCTTGCCGCTACAGGGGATCAGTTTGTCATAACCGGGGCCGTAGAGTCGTCCGGACATCCTTCGATTGGAAGCCCGCTTGTATTCGCTGGCACGGAAGCGGGCGAGATCACCGGAGATTTTGGCACGGCCGCGAAGAAAGCGGACGTGATCATAGATTTTACCGCCGTGATGGCTACTCTCGACCATCTGGCCGTCGCGGAAAAGCTCAGGAAGCCGATTGTTATCGGGACGACGGGTTTCAAGCAGGCTGAGATCGCGGAGGTCAGAAAGGCATCCTTGAAGATACCCGTGGTTTTTACCCCGAACATGTCCGTGGGCGTGAACGCCCTGTTCAACCTCGTTAAGGAAGCGGCTTCCGCCGTGCCGGATTACGACGTTGAGATAGTAGAACTGCACCATAACCAGAAGAAGGACGCTCCTTCAGGGACGGCGGCCAGGCTTGCCAAGATTATCGCGGACACGCTTAAAAGGAATCTCGAAAAGGTTGGCATATACGGCAGGCAGGGCATCGTAGGCGCGAGAAAGAAGGAAGAGATCGGAATTCTCGCGGTCCGAGGGGGCGACATAGTCGGAGAGCATACAGTGTATTTCGTGGGGCCCGGCGAAAGAATAGAGCTTACGCACCGGCTGCAGTCGCGCGACGCGCTAGCCGCGGGCGCTTTGGTAGCGGCGAAGTGGCTCGCGAAGCAGAAGCCCGGGCTGTACGACATGCAGGATGTGTTGAATTTAAAATAGTAAATGGTCAAATGGCTACAACGGTTAAATGGTTTAAGATTTTAGCAATTTAGCCATATAGCAATTTAACAATTAAAGTATTTTATGATCTACGTTCGTTTTGAGGCAAAAAAGAAAGTCAGGCACGGCATTCTTTCGGGAAACGTGATATCCGAAATCACCCCGGATTTTTTTTCCGCCTACAAAAGAACAGGAAAAAAATACGCTTTGAAGAACGTGCGTCTACTGGCTCCGGTAAAACCGAGCAAGATAGTGGCGCTCGGTCTCAATTATACCGACCACGCAAAAGAACTAAGAATGCCTTTACCGCTTCAGCCGCTGATATTTTTGAAGGCCCCAACGTCAGTCGTAGGGCCCGGAGACTGCATACTCTATCCGCCGTCGAGCAGGCGAGTGGATTACGAAGCCGAACTGGCCATAGTGATAAAGAAAAAATGCAGAAATGTGGCCGCCAAGTGCGCGCTTGATTACGTTCTGGGGTATACATGTCTCAACGATGTTACCGCGAGGGACCTGCAGAGCGCCGACGGGCAGTGGACAAGGGCAAAATCCTTTGATACATTCTGCCCGATAGGGCCGTGCATAGTAAGCGGTATAAACCCGAACAACCTGAAAATAGAATCGTACGTGAACGGCGAGCCGAGGCAGAGTTCAAACACGGAGAATCTAATATTCAAGGCGGAAGAGATCATATCATTTATATCGGAAATAATGACGCTACTCCCCGGCGATGTGATTGCTACCGGTACCCCGCCCGGAGTGGGTCCGTTGCAGCGCGGGGATAAAGTCGCTGTTAAAGTGCAGAAAATAGGCGAACTTGTTAATAAAGTCATATAAATTACAGATTACAAATTACAGACTGAATGCTTGTGTCGTTAATGTGTAATCTGTAATGTGTAATTTGTAATTACCATAAAAATCTGAGGATATCGTGAAGGAAAAACTTACAAAGCTGTTTAGTAACTTCAAGGATTATTTCTCCGATAAGGAAGACGTTAACGAGCCGGGGTACGATCCTGTGCACATCGGAGGAATGATAGTACTTGTCCTGTTCGGTATGACGGTGCTTTTCTGGCTCTTGTGGGCCCTGCTGGTATTCGGCGGCGGAATTCAGGCGAAAATAATGCCGTTCATAGAGCTGGTATTCACTCCTAAAACCGCCGCGGATTTCGGCTATGTGGGCTATCCTTATGAAATGGGTGTTTTTGAGGGCTGGCCCACAAATCTGGTGGCTTTAGTTTTCACTGTATCAATTATTATAGCCATATGGTTTGTGTTTAAACAAGATAGTAATGCAAACACTAAACACAAAATACTAAATACTAAATAAATCTAAAATCACAAGCTCAAATTTCAAATATAAGGGCAGCGTTTGAGTTTTTGTGTTTTGAGTTTATTTAGTATTTAGAGTTTAGAATTTAGTATTTGCCGTTAAGAAAGGTATAAATTATGGATATCAAGTACAGCAATAGTCTCAGGAAACTGCCGCCGTACCTTTTTGTTGAGATAGACAAGAAGAAGAAGGCGGCAATTGACCGCGGCGCGGATATTATCGCGCTTGGGGTGGGCGACCCGGACCAGCCGACGCCGGAACATATAATAAAGGCCGGCCAGGCGGCGCTTGCCAGGCCGGAAAACCACCAATATCCTTTCGGCGCGGGATTGAAGAAGTTCAGGGAGGCTGTGGCCGCGTGGTACAAGTCGCGCTTCAATGTTGCGCTCAATCCCGATAACCAGATATGGTCGCTGATGGGTTCAAAGGAAGGCATCGGTCATTTCCATCTCGCTTTCATCAACCCGGGCGACATCGTCCTCATTCCGGAACCGGGATATCCCGTTTATAACACCGGTACGATATTCAGCGCAGGAGAGCCGTATTTCATGCCCCTCAGGGAAGAGAACGGTTTTCTTCCGGACCTTAAGGCAATACCTGAAAAGATTGCCGGGAAAGCAAAGATAATCTTCATAAACTATCCGAACAACCCGACAGCGGCGACTGCCCCGAAGAGTTTTTACGAAGAAGTAATAGCTTTCGCGAAGAAGCACAATATAATAGTCTGCCACGACGCGGCGTACTCGGAACTTTATTACGAGAAGAAGCCGATGAGCTTTCTCGAAATTCCCGGCGCGTTTGACGTGGGCGTGGAGATACATTCTCTTTCAAAGACCTATAACATGACCGGCTGGCGCCTCGGATGGGTCTGCGGCAACGCGGAAATAGTCAAGGGGCTCGGCGCGGTCAAGGATAATTACGACTCCGGCGTTTTCCAGGCTGTCCAGGAAGCGGGCATAGCGGCGCTTACCGGCCCGCAGGACTGCGTTGAAAAGATGCGCAAGCTGTACCGCGAGCGCAGGGATGTCCTGGTGGAAGGGCTGCAAAAGCTCGGATGGAACGTCATGAAACCCGAGGCGACTTTCTACGTATGGGCGCGCGTGCCGAAGGGATATACTTCGGCCAGTACGGTCGGCAAGCTTTTAGACGAAGCCGGTATTGTCTGCACGCCGGGCAACGGCATGGGTCCTTCGGGCGAGGGCTACGTGCGGTTTGCGCTTACCGTTGAAGTTCCCCGGATAAACGAGGCCCTCCGGCGCATCGCAAAAATAAAGTTTTAGGTTACAGAAAAATCTTTGCCTTGGAATATATGCCTATTGTATATCTCGGTTTCGGTTCCAATGCGGGAAACAGGATCGGGAACATAAAAAAAGCTCTCCGGTCGGTTTCAAGATTGCGCGCCACAAAAATACTCGGGAATTCTTCGTATTACCTGACTTCCCCGGTGGGTCCGAGGCAGAGGGACTTTGTTAATTCGGCCGCCAAGGTCAGAACGGCGCTGCCGCCGGGGAGACTTCTTCCGGCGCTTAAGGAAATCGAGAAAAAACTCGGAAGAAAAAAAACGGTCAAATGGGGGCCGAGAAGCATTGACATAGATATACTGTTTTACGGAAGAAAGCGGGTGTTTTCGCGGAAGCTGGTTGTCCCGCACGGGGAGTTGAGGAAACGGCTTTTTGTTTTGGAGCCGCTTGTTGAGATTGCCCCGTATTTGAAACATCCGGAAACCGGAAAAACCGCGGCAGCGATGCTTAAACTTCTCAGATTGACATCCCCGAACCAAAGAATTAGAATAATAAAGTAAGGAGACGGCACTTAAGTGCCGTCTACATCTTCGAATGTAGCCCCTGATTTCAATCAGGGGGGGGGGTGGATGATGGACAAGATAACGACGGTAAAACTCAGGGAAATGAAAAGGGCGGGCGAGAAGATAGCAATGCTGACCGCTTACGATTATACTACGGCGAAATTACTGAATGATGCCGGGATAGATGTCCTGCTTGTGGGAGATTCCCTCGGCATGGTAAAGAGGGGATACCGGGACACGCTTCAGGTAACCGTTGATGAAGTTGTGTTCTACTGCAAGGCCGTAAAAAACGGGAATTCGCGCGCGCTGCTTATCGCGGATATGCCGTTCATGTCGTATGAAACGAGCCGCGAAGACGCCGTCAGGAACGCCGGCAGGATAATCAAGCTTGGCGGCGCAGAGGCCGTCAAGATAGAAGGCGGGGTTGAAGTCGTTGATAAGATAAAGGCGATAATCGCCGCGAAGATACCCGTGATGGGGCATATCGGGCTTACGCCCCAGGCGGTTCATCAGATGGGCGGCTACAAAGTACAGGGCCGCAGTTCTCCGGCGGCCAGGAAACTGGTCAATGCCGCGAAACAACTGGAGAAAGCCGGAGTATTCTCAATTGTCCTGGAATGCATACCCGGAATCCTCGCGAAGAGAATCACGGCTTCAGTATCTGTTCCCACTATTGGCATAGGTGCGGGTATACATTGCGACGGACAGGTGCTGGTCATTGACGATGTGCTGGGGCTGTATTCAGAGATGAGGCCGAAATTCGTAAAACAATACGCAAATCTCCGGCGCCATGTCCTGAAAGCCGCCTCGGAGTACAAAAGAGAAGTAAAGCAGGGAAAATTTCCCGCGGAAGAAAACACGTATAAATGAGGCAACAATTAGCAATTAGTAGCCGGGACTTTAGTCCCGGAACAAAAAAGATGCACTGAGATGCGAGTCCCGAGCCACTAATAAACAATGCACACCCTATTAAATCTTAAGATAAACACTTACCTTGCAATAACAATCATTCTTTTCTTAATCGTATTTATCTGGGGCTGGTTTTCATCAAACCTCGTGCTTAACGTGCCAAGGTTTGCGGACGAAACAACGCCGCGCGAGTACGGACTGAAATATGAAACCGTGGAATTCGCCGCATCCGGAGGAGTCAATCTTAAGGGTTGGTTTGTGCCGGCCGAAAAGCGTTCCGATACCACGATCATCGTATGCCACGGCTGGGGAGCAGGCAAATCCGACATACTCTCCTCGACGTTTTTTCTGAATACGCGCGGAGGATACAACCTGCTCTATTTCGATTTCAGGAACCACGGGCAAAGCGGGGGTAATATTTCCACATTGGGGCGCTACGAAGCCGCGGATGTGGCTTCAGCCGTCGATTTTGTTAAGAAAAACAAAACAAGTTTTTGCAGGAAAATCGGCGTGTTCGGCTTCTCAATGGGCGCAAGCGCGGCCATTATAGCGGCGGCGGGAAGGCCGGAGATCATGGCCGTAGCCGCGGAAAGCCCTTTCAGTTCCTTTGATAAAATTGTAGTGCGTTTCGCGAAACTATTCTACGGTATTCCGAGATTCCCTCTCGTGGATATCACGCTCGGATTTGTCCGCTTAAGGTTAGGTTTCAATCCTAATAAGTATTCACCCCAAAACTATATAGCGCAATTATCACCGAGGCCGGTTCTAATCATTCAGGGAGACAGCGATAAACGGATGCTTCCGGCAGAGGGGCGGAATCTTTTTTCGGAAGCTAAGGACCCTAAAGAATTGTGGATTGTTAAAAACGCCGACCACGGAGAAGCGTACTGTAGAGAGGGTAGGAAGTACGAAATCAAACTGCTGGACTTTTTTAATAAAGCTTTCAAGTAAGAATTACAAATTACACATTACAGATTACATATTAACAACAAGGCCTTTAAATTTGTAATTTGTAATCTGGAATGAACATTATGAAAATCATACGCACATCACTAAAAATGCAGTCTATAGCCCTCGGCTTAAGGCGTAAGGGGAAATCCATTGGCTTCGTGCCGACCATGGGCGCTCTTCACGAGGGTCATCTTTCCCTGATACGCTGCGCGAGAAGAGAAAATGACATTGTTATCGTATCCATATTCGTAAATCCGAAGCAGTTCGGGCCCAAAGAGGATTACTTGCGCTATCCGAGGATTTTTTCAAGGGACAGGGAATTGTGCGGAAAAGAAAGGGTTGATTATCTGTTCAATCCGGACGTCCGGGATATGTACCGCGCGAACCACTATGCGTATGTGGACTTGGTTAAGCTTTCGTCGATAATGTGCGGGGTCTCAAGGCCCGGACATTTCAGGGGCGTTGCCACGGTTGTTGCCAAACTCTTCAATATCACGCAGCCCGTCAGGGCGTATTTCGGCATGAAAGATTTTCAGCAGTTTCGGATAGTGAAAAAGATGGCTGAAGACCTTGATTTCCCTGTAGATGTCAAGGGCCTGTCTACGGTAAGAGAAGCGGACGGCCTGGCGATGTCAAGCAGGAACCGGTACCTTAGTCCCGCTGAACGCCGGCACAGTATTAGAATATATAAATCTTTACAACAGGCACGCGATTTGTTAGAATACTCGAAGACAAGAAGCGTCCGCGGAATAAAGCAGTCCGTGCGTTCTCTGCTAAAAGGCATACCGAAAGTCAAAATAGATTACATTGAAATCAGGGACGCGGGAACGCTTGAGCCGTTAAAAGATAAAATAAAGTTGCCGGTTGTAATAGCTGTTGCCGCAAAGATAGGGAATACCCGCCTAATTGACAATATAGTAGTTAAATAGATTTTAGAGTTGCCGTAATAATCGTTTTTTTGTCCGCCGCGACGAACCTCACAAAGACTATTTAGTAGAATCTTAAGGTGTTCGGGAGGTTAACATGCGCACGCAGTTTATTGTCAAGCCTAAAATCCAATTCAAGTACCTTCTCATCACGATTTTTGCAGTAATTTTCACCGCTATGGCTGTTTATTTTGTTTTGTGGAGTTCCATCGTTAACTCTGCCGGTCTTGAACAGTTTACGGCCGGCGAGTGGAAGGCGCTTGCGCACGCGTATCAGACAAGCTTTGTCTGGGTCATAATAATACTTGTGCTGGGTTTCGGAATCGAGAGCATAATCCTGTTTCACCGCCTCATCGGGCCGGTATACAAAATTGAAGGAATACTGAAAATGCTCGCGCAGGGCGATTTATCTTTGAAATTCAAACTCAGGAAACACGACGAATTGCAGGATCTCGCCGCGGGAGTTCAAAATGTCATCTCAAATTTCCGCGGAGCGGTAAGTGAAGACAAAAAGAAACTGGAACAAGCCATCGCGCTGATCGACCAGGGCAATATTTCCGAGGCAAAAGATAAGCTTTCCACGGTCAATCAGTTTTTTAAAATTGATTAAAACGTAATGTGTATAGTGTATTGAGTATCGGGTAATTCTCCGGTCACATATACTATTTTCTTTTTTGAGGTTCGTATTTTCCGCCAACTCTTACCTTTCACGTTTAACTTAGTACACAATACACATTACACAATACCCATAACTGATTTATGATAAAGACTGATTTTTTAGTTATCGGAAGCGGCATTGCCGGGCTCACGTTTGCCCTTAAAGCAAGCGAGATCGGTTCGGTTGCCGTGGTAACGAAACGCGGTTTGAGCGAATCGGCCACGAATTACGCGCAGGGCGGTATAGCGGCCGTTTGGAGCCCGGAAGATTCTTTTGAAAAACACGTAAAAGACACGCTTATTGCCGGGGCCGGGCTTTGCAAGAGGAGCATCGTCGAGATGGTCGTCAGGGAGGGGCCGGACAGGATAAGGGAGTTGATTAAGCTCGGCGTAAATTTTACTCTCAGCAGCGATTCGCCTGAAAATGATTATGAATTAGGACTGGAGGCGGGGCATTCCCGCAGAAGGATCCTCCACGCGGGGGACATAACGGGAAATGAAATTGAGAAAATTCTCGTAAAAAGAGCCGGGAAAAAGCAAGGCGTCAGGATATTTGAAGATCACATAGCGATAGACCTTATAACGACCGGCAAGATAAAGAAAAAATTTCAGCGCGAAAACGACGCTTGCCGGGGCGCGTATGTCCTTAATAAGAAGAACGGGAAGGTCGCGACTTTCCTGGCCGACACGGTCGTTCTATCCACGGGCGGCGCCGGAAAGGTTTACCTCTACACTTCAAATCCCGATGTTTCCACCGGCGACGGGATAGCGATGGCTTACCGTGCCGGAGCGACAGTCGCGAATATGGAATTCGTGCAGTTTCACCCGACATGCCTGTATCATCCCCTGGCAAAATCATTCCTTATCTCGGAGGCCCTGCGCGGCGAAGGCGCGG
This sequence comes from Elusimicrobiota bacterium, assembly GCA_043811535.1. Classification (GTDB taxonomy): domain Bacteria; phylum Elusimicrobiota; class Endomicrobiia; order Endomicrobiales; family JBDRNC01; genus JBDRNC01. The sequence continues at coordinate 2,872 of JBDRNC010000018.1, read as the reverse complement.
TTCTCCGTCTCAAGAACGGCCGGAAATTCATGCATATGTATGATTCCAGAAAAGAGCTGGCGCCCCGGGATATTGTTGCCCGTGCAATAGACAGCGAGCTCAAGAAAAGCGGCGACGATTTTGTTTATCTTGATATCACGGGGAGAACAAGGCAGTTCCTTAAGAAGCGTTTTCCTAATATTTACAGGAAGACACTTGAATTCGGTATAGACATGGCGACGAATCCCATACCTGTAGTCCCTGCCGCGCATTATTTTTGCGGCGGCATTCTGACGAATGAATTCGGCGAGACTTCCCTGAAAAGGCTTTTTGCCTTGGGTGAGACGGCTTGCACCGGCCTTCACGGGGCGAACAGGCTCGCGTCAAACTCGCTTCTTGAGGCGCTTGTTTTTTCTGAACGCGCGTTCAGGAGGGTGAAAGAAGCCGCGCTCAGGGAACCGGCGCCGCAGCGGATCCCCGCATGGGACGCGGGAACCGCGCGCGACAGCGATGAATCCGTCGTTGTCAGCCAGAATTGGGACGAGATAAGGCGGTTTATGTGGAATTACGTAGGGATCGTGAGAAGCGACAAGCGGCTGCAAAGAGCGATAAAACGCATTGAATTGCTCCAGCGGGAGATAAGCGAATATTACTGGGATTTTACAGTGACAAGCGATCTGATAGAACTGAGGAACATAGCCACGGTTGCGGGAATCATCGTGCGCTCGGCGAAAATCCGCAGGGAAAGCCGCGGCCTCCATTATAACATTAATCATCTGAAGACATTGCGCAAGCCGTCAGATACACTGATAAACCGGTTTAGCGTCAGGACACAGTAGGCCATAGGCAGGAGACTGGTGAAACATCGCGGTCTGCGGTTTGCAGTCTACGGTCTGCCGTCTACGAAATTTATATGAAACTTTTCCATAAATTCTTCATCGCCATCCTCCTCGCATCGATCATACCTCTGGTCATCTACAGCTTAATCATACTTACCACGACGGGTACAACCCTGAAAAGAGTAATAAACAGAAACAATATCAATAAACTGGAGAACATCGTCCGAGACGTCAATAAATACCTTTCCGAAGTGGAAGAAGAGCTCAGCATCGCCAGGTATATTGACCGCAGCCCCGGGATGGCCGCGGCTGAGAAAAGCCGGCTGATAATGAATAAGCTTTCGGGCAACAAGATATTGACGGGAATATATTTATTGGACGTGAACCGGAAAATTGAAACAGGATTGTCTAAAGAAGAAGGCAAGGCGGCGGAGCTTGACCGGAAACTTGTGGACAAGGCCTCAAGAACCGGGCGAGTGGAACTGGGCGGTATCCTGCAGAACGCTTCGGGCAAGCCGTATTTCGACATCGTCTATCCGGAAGTCAAGGATCCGGCCGAATACCTGTATTTCAGGGCCAGGCTTGACGTTATCCTCAACAGAATCAACACATATTTGAAACAGGAAGGCGGAGCCGCTTCAAAGGAAGTAATATTGTCTGACGAGTACGGTAACACGCTGTCTTCGTTGAAGGGATCGGGTAAGGGGGGGCAGGATTTTTATAGGGATAATTCCGCAAGAGCGAAAGACACGGTTTTTGAAGAAAAAGGCAGGATAAACATTTATTCGTCAACGGCGGGTCCGGGTTGGCTTGTAGTATACACGGAAACGGCAGGCACGGCCTACGCGCCGGTCAGGGCGCTTTGGATCGGTTCTCTCTTGCTGATAATAATAAGTGCGGGGCTGGCGTTTTTCGGGGCTTTCACGCTGGCGGCTAACCTGACAAAACCGGTGAAAAACCTTATCTCGGGCATAGAAACGGTGGCAAGCGGCAATCTTGACTACAAAGTCCCGGAGGTGTCAAAAGACGAGTTGTCAAAACTTGTCTCAATATTCAACTCGATGACCGTGAAACTCAAGAACCTGCAGGAAGGCATAAAAAAGGCCGAAAGGCTTTCGGCCATCGGCCAGATGGCCAATATACTGGGTCACGAAATAAGGAATCCGTTGTCGGCAATAAGAAATTCCGCGTATCTCATCAAGACGGAATTGTTGAAAGCGGGCAGTATAGACCCCAAATTCCAGAAAAGGCTTGATATAATAGAGGCCGAGATAAAATCTACCGACAAGATAATTAACGATATGCTTGACTTCTCCAGGACCCGTCAGCCCGTGCTGTCCAGACAGGATTTGAACCAGTTGCTCAGGAACATCATAGAAGAGGACCAAATGCCATCCCATATTAGAACCGTGTTTGAACTTGGCGAGATCTCGCACGCAAGTATTGACGAAGAAGAGATGAAGCAGGTAATCAGGAATCTCGTCAATAACGCGGTACACAGCATGGCCGAGATAAAAGAGGGAACTCTGACCATAACCACCGGGAGAAGCACAGTCCAGACTGCTGGAAAAACGCGCAATGCCGTTTATTTTGAGATAAGGGACACGGGGAAAGGCATCAGAAGGACTGAACTTGCCAGCGTATTCGATCCTTTTTACTCCACAAAATCGCACGGCACGGGGCTCGGCCTTGCGGTGGTCAAAAGAGTCGTAGAAGAAAGGCACAAAGGAAGCGTGGCGGTCAGAAGCGAAGAGGGAAGGGGCACTTCATTTTTCGTGAAACTGCCGGTTGATTAAGGACAAACACTAAATTCTAAACACTAAATACTAAATAAATATAAAACATTGAATATAAAAAAACAAATAAACGATGTTTATTGAGATTTTGGATTTTGTATTTAAAATTTATTTAGTGTTTAGTGAGCCGTCAAACCACCAGGCTCCTGCCTGGTGATGGATAGGCCAGTCCAGACGGCAGGCCTGGTAAAAATGATATAATCTGCGAATGAGATTCAGAAAGAGCACGCACGCAGTATATAAGACGGAGTATCATGT
>JBDRNC010000017.1:0-253120 GCA_043811535.1 Elusimicrobiota bacterium | reverse complement strand
CGCAAAGCGTGCGTAAAAGCGTGCGTATTTCCGCATTGAAATATCAATATATTTTAACAATACGCACGCCCCCGTGCGCATTTTGCGCACGCGCGACAAACCTTATTGCACTTTAATCGAAGTACCCGATATGGTAATGCGGCGGTTGTGTTTACCTGCCACTTTTTGTAAAATTTTGTTATGAAGCTTGGTGGGAAGCTGATTATCCGTCATAAACCACTTGTGCTTGCGCGCGGTGGTTTTTTATTTGCATTATACGGTCTTGACAATATGTAGTTTATAAACTACAATTATATCGCAAGGGGATGGGGGAATGAAAAAGACATTAGTCGTATACCAAACAGTATCCGGCAAAGAACCGCTTACAGAATGGCTCAATTCGCTTGACAATTCAATTCGGGCAAGAATCTATGCAAGGTTTAAAAGAGTCGCGGAAGGCAACCTGGGAGATCATAAACGTTTTTACGGAATCATCGAATTACGATATGATCTTGGAAAAGGATACCGTGTTTACTGCAAAGAAGAGGGGCATACAATAGTGCTGTTACTGACCGGGGGAGATAAAGGCAGTCAGCAAGATGATATTTTTTGGGCGCTTAAGTATTGGGAGGATTATAATGAACAAAAGAAAATTCAGAACACTTGATGAAGTTGAGATTGAATATTACACAAAGCATCCTAAGGAACTAAGAGGTTACATCGAAATTGCTTTTGACGAATACCTTAAAGACAGCGATGAAAATGCCTTTCTTGCCGCTCTTGCCGTCGCGGCAAAGGTTCGAGGCGGTTTTGGCAAACTCTCAAAAGAGACCGGTTTGAACCGCGAACATCTTTATAAAGCGCTGTCCCACAAAGGCGATCCCAAATTCTCAACTGTCATAGAGATAATCCGCTCCCTCGGCCTATCCCTCAAAGTCGCATAGCTAACGACAGTATCTGGTATATCCTGTCGGGTACTTCGATTAAGGTAGATTATTGTTGGTCGTCTAGTATCTGGCAACTAGTTAACTGCTTCAAACCAAGACAACCTGTTATGAATAAATTCACTTTATCAACTACCGTCTTCAGCGCGCTTTTCTGTGTTTTCCTTTACGCGCCGGTTCATGGCAAAGCCGCATTTTGCGACCCGAAATTGGGATGGGCGCCGTCTTCAGGATATTCCGGCAATATCCTGCTAGAAGGTTTTGAGAAAAGCGGCGGCTGGACCACCTACCGGTCAAAAAATGAATTGATTGAACTGTCTTCCGTTGCGGGGAAATTCGACAATGCCCTGCGGTTCAAATACGATTTTGCCGAAAACGGCCAGTGGGTTATAATCTCAAAACCAGTTGCCATTGACCTCGATAAAAGCTTCCTCATCAGTTTCTGGCTGCGGGCACGGGGACCGGGCAACCTAATTGAATTTCACATAAAAGACGCCGACGGCGGCACTTTCAACCGCAGTTTTTTGTCTGGCACGAAAACATCGGAATGGCATAAGGAACAATTCCACAGCAGCGAGCTGGTTTACGGATGGGGCGGAACAAACCGCGTGCCCGACCCGCCATACAACCTTGAGATAGCGATTAGCAAAGGCTACGGCAAAGAGAACAGAGGCGCGGGCTGGATAGAAGTTGACGAGCTGAGGATTGAAGGCACGGACCCGCGCGTTGAATTATCCCTGAACCAGATAGGATTCGATCCTTCAAGCAGTAAAAACGCCGTGCTTAAACTGTTGAATTTCTACGGGAACGTGAAAACTCCCGCCCATTACCGGCTCATATCGCTCCCCGATGGTAAGGAACAATACTCCGGGGACGCGCCGGCAAGCGTGAAAGGCGCGTGGGGAAAAACCCACTGGGTGCTGGGTTTTGATTCATTCAAAACTCCCGGAAAATACAAGCTGCTCGCTTCAGTCGTTATCGGCGAAAAAAAGATGGATGTTGAATCCTATCCTTTTAAAATAGAAAACGGAATCTTGCTGAAAGAACTGAGCGCCTCCCAGTTCCATTACATTCAGTCAACGCGCTGCCCCAAAACGAAGAAACGCTACGATCCTGTACCGGGCGGCTACATAGACACTGAATTTGACATGGAAAAATGGATGACCACAACGCCGACATGGATGTGGGCCATGGCCAGGTGGTATAATCTCACGAAAGGAAGCCGTCTTTACGGCAGCTTCGACCCTATCGACGAAATAACCTACGCGGCAAAGTTCTGCGTCAGCATGATAGACAAAGAGACCGGCGGGGTCTACACGGGCGTTCTACAGGAGGGCGATTTTGTTAAAGGAAGAGCTGGCTGGCCCGCAGACCTCCAGCCGGAAGATGACACTACGGATTTCACGCTTGCCAAGGGACATGGCGCTGATATTAATACCGCATACGCGGCAGCCATGGCGGAGGTATACATATGCCTGAAAGATGTTAATCCGAAACTGGCAAAAGAATCCCTAGACGCGGCGGAACTCGCCTGGAGATACCTCTCGGAAATGAATATAAACCAGTCCTCCAATATAGGCATGTTCCTGTGGGCCTCAATGCGCTTATACGAAGCCACGGATAAGAAGGCCTATCTTGAGCGCGCCAGGCAAACCGCGGAGCAACTCCTTCCTTTCCAGTTCCTGGATTACAAGAGGAGCGACGACAGGATATTCGGCAGATTCTTCAATACCGCCGATAGAAACAATTTCAACCATCAACACAAGTTCGTCCATGCCATGGGAATACAAATGGGCCTGCTGGAACTGGCGGAACAACTGCCCGAAAATGACCCTTTGCGGAAAGATATAATGTTTCATCTGGACTGCTTCGCTTACGGGTACTTGAAACGGACCTCGGAAATGAACCCGTACGGCCTTGTCGCCCAGGCGCTCGAGCCCGGCGCGGACGGCAAAATGAAAGTCTATTTCTTTTCTTCTCCGAAGACCATCATACAAAAGGACCACGGCTTGAACTGCGACATAATGGCTATGGGACTTATATCTTTAAGGTATTCGCGGCTGACGCATAATCCAGTGTTCGCGAGGATTGCCGCGGACCAGATAGGGTGGGTGCTGGGGAAGAATCCTCTCGGTTTTTGCATGGTCAGCGGCAAAGGAACGACTAATCCCTATATCTACGCATCGGATTTCGGCAAGGGCCCGGTTCTCGGCGGCCTGCCGAACGGTTTCGTTTCGCCCGGCGAAGACAACAACCCGATGTGGGTGAATACATGGAACTCCGGGGAATACTGGAAACCCCATAACGCGATGCTGCTGGCTCTCATGGCCGAGCTTGAAACCAACATCCCCGAAAATCCACAGCCCGCCCATATAGTTGATACAAAGGACCTTCTTGACGAAATTGACAGCATGGGCCTGAAATAAAACCCGCTTACGACAGATTGTCTTAGTCTTTACCAGATACTAGATACTGTCCTCTCTCATTTTCCTTGACAAAACAGCCCTTATTTAATAAAATCATTCTTCAATTACCAGTTATCAATTAGCAATTACCAATTAATACTTAATAGACGTTAATTGATCACTGATAATTGCTAATTGCTAATTGTAAAAACGCCCGGTTAGCCCAGTTTGGTTAGAGCGCTTCCTTGACATGGGAATGCAAATACGACGTATTTTCTATGTATTTTCTGTATCCTGTCTGAATTAAATAATATATATTCCTACGATACTTTCCATTAATATGCTATAATAAGAGCGGGTAAACCTGCTGAGTTATAGCCCACGCCTGATACAACACCATCCTGTTTACCCGGGGATAAATGCCTACAATTGAACCTGACCGGCCTAATTATAAAAATATTATAGCCAACTTCTGTACTTTCTTAGGCGAGATTACCAACCAGACTATACTACTTGATCTTTACCTCAATATCGCCACAAAACCCGCTTTCAAACGTAGAAAGTTCCCTTCTGCCTATTTTTCAGCAAAATCAAAAGTTAAGTCAACCTCTCAATCATTAATTAAGCTACTGGATTCGAAGAAATATCCTATTAACTTCCCAGATCAAAAAAGTGCAGAAATCTTGGTTTGGTACATCCTCCTGTTACCCCTGCCAATCGCACGGAATAGTGGCTTATTTGCGAAAATTAGACTCAAAGGTATCCTACCAGCCTATAGGGAGATATTTTACAGATTGATACTGGAATACCATGTCAGTCCTACAGGTCTGAAGGAGGCTCTAAATCACGAAGCCAGAGTCGCTTTACTAGATTTCCTAAATATATGTGTTGAGGATATTGAGGATATTCTTCATCCAACTATATCTTATACAAATCAAGCGTATGATCTATATCTAAATACCGCGCTAAACACTCCCATATCGAATAGATTCCTTGTTGTAGCCTCAGCATATTTTAATTTTAAAATATACCAGGACCTTAGAAGGGAATACTGTGGCGCTACTGGAGATACCAGCGAACTCGAAGATGAACAAGATGAAACGATTGAAGATTCCAAGAAAAGCAGAAAGAGAAAAGCTAGGTGGCTTGATACCTTTCCTTTGAATATGGACGTCATGGCAGTCCCAATTAAGAACATGCGCGACGTACTACTGCAATTGGAGTACATGGACATTGATACGGAAGAACTGCACCCTATCACGTTATGGGAAACGATAGTCAAGGTTTCACAAGCGAGTGGCAATATACCATCTTCAATAAGCAGGAAATATTCTGATTTTTACAAATTCCGTACCGCAGCACTAAAGTTTAGGACAATATGGGCATATGATGACAGATCTTTTATTCGCGATGCCTTTGAGCTAGCAGATATTCAAGATAGCAATAGTTCGGTAGCATTTGAATTAGCGGCCCTTAGTGAAGACTGCAAAGATGTCCAATTCCTGGATAACAAGTTCTTCCGAGAACTTGAACATAGCATGGGTCTGAAAAATACTGATATATGGGCACTCTATTGCACAAAGCTTATGGCCGAAAATATCCTTTTCAGGTACCAAAGCGAAGGTTTAACAGGATTAAGATTTACCACCGACAGCCCGCGCTATATAAGATGGGATAGGTTATGCGCATTAATAGGGCACATTACTAATACCGCAAGAATTAAAATTGATGATAGGGAATTAATCCTTAATAAACCTATTAAAAGGATACTCTGCCTTGCAATAATTGAATCCTATCTGACAGGAGCAGATATATATAGAATATTCGGACTAAAACTTGAAAGGACTTCAGAGAAAGTGCAGCCAATTGGATTATTTGTCGACCCGTCTGCCAGAATACGGGAAGAAGATGAGCTTTACTTAAACGATACAGGTCCGAGTTTTAGGTGGGATATACTGAAAAAGTATTTCGACAACGTTTTATGGTCTTTCAACAAAAAATATCCTGATTTCAAGCTAACCGCTTCTGAATTATCATACTCCGGCAAGGCTAATTTGGTCGAAATCGGCATGTTATCACCTATTGAAGCAAGCCATTGCGCCGGAGTGTCATTTTCAGGAGTGAAAAGTTCAATGCATTATCTTAGACCAATCAATCTTCCAGAAAGACTACTAAATACTCAAGGGAAGCTTTTGGACGATGCTCTGGACATACTAAAATCAAGTAAGTTGAAGGGGAACTTCAAGGAAATAAACCGGCTTATGTCAGACTCAAAGCAATATTTTATTGAGTATAAGTCAAAACTAAATAAACATATGCATCTATTGAGGCAACGTATACAATACGAACTTCCAAAAATATTTAAAATAGACACCCTGGGATTAAGAGGTGTTTTTGATGATCTTGTCAAATTAATCGAGACTTCAGATGGCAATGACCGAACGGTTCATATACAAGGTTTAGGGATGTTCATGTTACAGTTGGATCAATGTTTAAGGCCAAAAGAATCTGAGCCCATTAATGGATTCCAAGTATCGTTTAGGTCTAATACGCTTATAGTTTATGGTAAAATCGACCAGCATCATTCCGCGCAGCTAAGGCCTGTCCCGTTAAGTTCCGGGTTTGCTGAGTTTATAAAGGTGCTTATGAAAAAAGCGGGTATCGGGTATCGGGAAGACAAGCTTTTTACTAATCCATTATTTCCTGACTACAAAAAAGCAACCAAAATACTGAATGAATTATTTGCCAGTCGTTGCATGGGATCTGAACCATATGACTGTAGAAAATACTCGGCAACGACACTACATTATCTTTATGATGAGAAATATACCGATGAGGCTAGAATATTTAACAGACAATATGGGGTTCAGGGACTATTTTATGAAGTATGGGCAGCGATTATGGGACATGGCCAACGCGGATACGAGATTTTTGGATCGAATTCTTTTATCAACTATGGGTACTTGAGAAAATGTGTCGAAGAGTACCATTCCACCGAAGCAATAAATACGATGTTGACTGACGCGACAACATTATTAGAGAGTCTATAAATGAAAAACCAAAGCCCTCTTTCATCGGAAGTTGAAAATATTCTTAAAAGGAAAATAAGAGCAGAGCTTTTAAATGCTTTAAGGCTTGAAGATGAGCCCGCAAAAATCAATATGGCTCCTAATAATGACGAGGCTGCCGGTTCTGATGACGTGAATCCAGAAAACCTGCTTGCCGAAAAAGTAATAAAATATTTTTTGGAAGTAGACATAACAAAGACAAATATGCCGGAACCTAATAAGTATGCTAGTTTGGACTATTCCAATAAACGGAAGCGATTCCTCAAGCATTTCAAAAATAGTATCAGTGAATTATTTCATCAGGTTTGGATGGATATCAGAACAAACAATGAAATAGACATACCTAGGGTCAGATATCTATTGTTTAGACTTGCGTTGCATACTATAGGGCAGAGCGAAGCCATGCATTTGAACTTATCCTTGCCCAGAAAAAGGCAGCTTGATGTAGATCTTGAACTTGTTTCAAAAACACCTTTTGATTTAGCCTATGAAACTGTATGGCATATTAGATTTAAAATGAAGCCGAAAGATGAAAAAGAAGCTGTAATATGTTTGTTGGTAGAATTATTATGGCTCGGACTGCCACTTAAGAGCTGCTTAGAGCTAACATCAGCCCATTTTGACCCTATTAACAACATGATACTTATCCCTTATGAGAGAGCATATATTCCATTTCCGGCTGACCTGGAATTTTGGGGAAGATATAATGGATTAAGGCCATATTTTCCTGACTGGTTTTGGTCATTTAGAAACAGCATGATCGCGCAACTAAAGAAGGGAAAACAAAGAAAAGTTAAATTATTGGGCGATTATTTTTTCAAATCATACCAAGACATTAATGGCTTTTTAACACAAATCATCAAAATACTTGAATGCAACAGAAAAATAGAGAAATGCAGCATACCTGATGATTATATTATCAAGAAACTATCTTGGAAACAACTATACGAGTGCGGAAAATATCACAAGATAGTATGCCGCGGATTAACCCCATCTATGTACGCTGTTGTATCTTCCAAAAGATTCAGACCAACTGTTAAACTGGTACCTGGTATTGAGATTGGCAAGTACTTCATCCTTAATCAACGTATCGTGAAAAACACAACATTAAAAGAGTATGCGGAACTAAATGTAGACAGCAAAGAAAGTTACGACCATATACACCAATGCCTAGAAATATTGCGTCCCGAAATAAAGGACCAAAAGTATGATAAAAGAAGCAAACTACTGCAACTGGAAGCGGAGCTGCTCGTAAGATTCTTTGATAACCATAGAGAGACAATTGAATACCTTCATGGCCAGGAAGCGCTGAAGAAGGAACTGTTGAAAGGTTTACCGAAACACCTTTCGGGGAACTCAAAAGTCCTAAAAGAGGCTGAACTATTTATTAAGAATGCGGATTCGTACAAGTTATTCCTGAAAAAGATATATGCTAACACCGCGACTCTTCACATAGTTTCTTGGATAAACAATCTACTTAAAAGCAATAAACCAAACACTGTAACAAGATATATTGATTCCCTATTCCCTATAGTTATTTTCACCGAAGCACAAGGTATGAATATACTTGAACTAACTGAAGACGATCTGCTTTCCATTGTATCGGAACAGGAACTTATTTATGGAAAAAACCTGAAAGAGAGCTGGATAAACCATAAGACATTCAAATCTATAAAAACCGCGCTGAACAGCTTCTATGACTATATGGACAAACAGGAATATAGCATAAGAAGGATTAACTTTAATTATTTCCGGAATATTGCTAAGAAATCTCCAAAATTGGTTTATATTGCCGAAGAAGAAAGGATTAAAAAAGCTATTATTAATTTTTGGAGACGCAAGAAAACCAAAGCTGCTGCCATGGCTATGATACTAGGGTGTTATCTTGGGTTAAGGAAACGTGAGATATTAGGATTACGGATCGCAGATGTTCGCATATTCGGGGATATAAACAATGAATATAACTATATTTCAATAATTGGTAAATTCAGCAAAAGACGGTTTGTGGCAATTAAATATATCGACAAAGAATTAAGGCCTTATTTCTATAGTTATTGGAAAGAGTCCCTTAAGGAAAAGTCTGAACATATTCTCAGAATGGATAAGGTATACCAGATAGAAGATTTATTTAGTAGGCACCTAAAAGAATTTTTTCCTGATGGGTTCCACGGTATGAGGCGAGCATTCGCCACTTGGAATGCTCAAAAAGGAAAGTCATCCGTAAAACTAGCGAATGCTATGGGGCATTTAACAATAAATACCTTTATGAATTATAACCATGAATTCGCCAAAGACACCTGTGATTACGGAAACCCATTACACACTGTAATGCCCAAAAAACTTGATTATGCGGAAGCCGCACATTTTGCGTCATGCTCTGAAAGAAATATTTGGAACCATATTAAAGACATGGTAAAACCTGATCTGAAGCCTAATCCCAACAAAAATAGAAGATTAAAACAGAAGACTATGAGGATCAATACAAAAAGTTTTCTTGATTGGCAATTTAGTTGTTTGAAATCTGATTATCTGAAATTCTTTAAACCCGATAAAAGGGCTGAGATTGTTATACCCAAACTATTAATCAGAAAATCTGAAAGATTAAGCAGGAAAAAGGGAAATAAGAAAGCTTAGGACAAAGCAGGGGGGGGATACCTTCAAGATAGAGTTTAAGGGCATAAAAGAGAGCATAAGACTCATAGGAATCGATGCCTAAGAGCAAGGCGAACAATAAAACATATAAGGACGCATTAAACTTGATTAGATATTTTTAAAGATATAGAATACTAATATACCTTCCACGGGGACACCAACCTTATCTTAAAATCCAGAATAAGCAAAGAAAAGGGGCAAAAATACGATGTTAGATGGAATGTTGCTTCATTGGCCGGAGCAATGATGAAACCACTTTGGATGTTATCCATTGTGGTTTTTTTCTTATAGGGGTTATGGCGTAATGAATCAACAAGACGACTACGGTAATATAGAAGAAATAATCAAAGAATATAACAAGAAAATATTCAATATGCTTTGTTCATTATCCGGCAACATAGAAGAAGCCAAAGATTTAACGCAGGAAACTTTCATAAAGGCATATCGGAAACTTCGTTCATTCCAAAATAGATCTGACATATATACTTGGTTGTATAGGATTGCTGTTAACTGCTGGAAAAACAAGGTTAGATACAACAGACGCAGGGGTATTTACAGGACCATATCAATTGATGCCAAGGCCGATGATAATAAGCAAACAATAGCAGATAAAATTGAAGATAAAACAGCATCAGGCGAGCAAAAAGCAATTCATGAAGATATGCAAAAACGCATAGACATCGAGATGCATCTTCTCCCGCCGAAATACCAGATACCCCTTACATTGCATATAAAGGAATTATCGTATGAAGAAATATCAAAAATATTGAAGTGTAGCGTTGGAACCGCAAAATCCCTTGTCTTTCGCGCAAAAGAGAAATTAAAAGAAAAAATAATGCCATATTTATAAAACAGTGCAACCAGTTCAAAAATATGGTGTCTAACTGAATGGAGGGCACATGAGAGTATGTAACAATTTCAGAAAATGTATTCAGGCCTCCCCATCGGGCGGACTGCCTCCCGATCTGAAAGCACATCTTGATGAATGTAAAGATTGTGCCAAGTATTACTCTGCCACGCGAATAGTGGATGGAGTAATAAACGGCTTGAAAAATCAATCGGAAAAAGAACTGCCGATAGGGTTACGGACTCAAATTCTTGAAAATATTAGGATATATGCTGAGCAAAAAGAGCCATTTTTCAGGATATTTCTTAACCACATTAAACCCATCAGCATAGCGGCTATCGCTATGCTGGTAATAGTTTCAGCAATATATTTATTGCCTTGCCGAAATACTGCAAATGCCCGCGCATACACTTCTGATGATTTTATTTCCCAGTCAATAATGCAAGCTAAGGAATCATATGAGTCAAATGCTCTGGCCCAAAAGACATCAAAGGTACTGCGGACAGGGGGTGACCAGAGATGAAATTATATAAAAGAATTACAATTCAATTGATTTGTTGGTTGTTTGTATTTTCCTTATTTTCATCATTCACTTTTGCGCAAGATATCATATTTGTCTTGCCGAAATCGCTTAAAGTTACTTCTTCGCCCGTTTTAGTCAAGGGAACAGTTATGAATTTTGATATCACACAGATAGATCTAGCCGTCGTTAATCTGCTTGATGTTGTAAGGGGGGAGATGAAGAGCAAAAAAGAAGTAAAGAAACCGTGGCTCGAAACTCTTGAATTTGAAACAATTCCGGTCACAAATTGTATATTTCAAAAGGAAATAGATATAAGAGAAGGAATAAATACGATAGTTGCAAAACCTACCGGAGTACAACCCAAACCCGGCAACATAGAAACAAAAGTTGTAGTTTTAGACAAAACCTCTTTGCAGGTGGAATTAATCGAACCTTCTAACGACAGGATACCTTATCTGAAAATGGTATCGGGAGTTATAAAGAAGAAACCGTACCCTGAAAACGTGAAGGTAACGATAGAAGCGTTAGTTCCGGTTAAAACTGGCGGCGAAAGCAGATATAGTCTGGATAAACTTATGGAAGTAGTCGTGCCGGTTAAGAAAAAACAGTTTTCAGTCCCAATTTCAGTTAGAGAAATGCTCACCGGTGATGAGATAGTTGTTATTACGGTTTCATATGATGGGGTAGAGATAACAAAGACATTATTCTAATGATCAGGAGGTGATTTTGGAACACTTGCAAAACTAATATAAAAGGAGGAAGGTATGAAAAAGTATGTGTTTATAGCAATGGCAGTAGTTATTGGTTACATGATTTCAGGATGCGCAAGCACTCCAAAAGCGACCGGTCCTGCAGCGGTCCCGGAAGAGAATATGGTTCTCTCCATGCCTAAAGACCGGCCTGAGTGGATAATAAAGGAACCGGAAACAGAAGGTGACAAATACATTTTTATCGGTCTGTCAGCGGAAAGAGTGGCAACTGAGAAAGATGCAAGGGATGATGCGCAAAATACGGCCATAAAGAATGTTGCTAAATACATGGGAACATATGTGAATGATAAAATAGAAAGAATAGCAACAGCATATGGTCTATCAAGCGATATAGTAAATCCGACAAAGGTATCTCGGGATAGAGAAGAGCAATTAACTAAAGCATTTGCATCACGAGTTAAAGCATCGGATTGGTATCTCGAAAAGTGGCAAAATAAGTTAAAAGAGAGTTATTGGAAAGCATATGTAAAAACCACGGTTCCCAAGGTATCGATGGATGAAGAGTTCAAGGATCTGATGAATGGCTCAATAGAACAATTGAAGAAACAACGTGATGCGGCAAGCGATGAAAAGGCAAAGACACAATATGAGAATGCTATGAACGCATTTGAAGACGCAAAACAAAAGGGATTCACATTGGAGAAATGATTTATAAAACAAGGTTAGGGGGTATTTTAGTATCCCCCTAACCTTGAAAAGCAAGACAACAAGAATTTATATGGATGGAAATTATGAAAAACGCATTTAGCATTGTAATGGCAGCTATAATCTGTGTATTTGGATTGGTACAACCATCTTATGCTGTACGAGCATATTTCAAGGATTATCAACCAAATAAATATATATTGCCTAATTGGTTTCACTCAATGTCCAATGCGAATGATGCCGATTGGGCAATTGAGGTAAAAATAAATACTCTATCAACAACATCAGCTCGTTCTATGAACGCAACCGGACATTTTAGAGTATGGACAATTGGTTGGATTGCCCTTGCCTTGCCGCTCTGGTATTGGTTTTTGAGTGATGGATATAAAGGAGTTTACAATTTTCAAGTATTAAATCTAAATAATGGTAATATCCAAAGGTTTAAAAGAACCACTGTCTACGGTGAAGAGGAAAATGAAGTAGGCATATGGAAAGACTCATATAAACTTAAAATGCCTGTCGAAAAATATATTTTAAAATATTTTATGGACAAAGATACTCAATCCCCTACGTTAAAATTGCATTCGTCTTTGAATGATCAGCATATGCTCATTCGGGGACGCATGGTTCAACAATCGCCCAGATTAGAAAAATATAAATCATGGGATAAATATAGTACGAAGGAAGATAATATAAGATTTAGTTACATTGTTAATGACAATATAGAGATTGAAAGAGTAAGAATAATGAAGAACAACATATTAGTTTATAATGGAGAATTCACTTACCAAACGGAAGCAAGAGACAATGTGAAAATTAATCTTGAATTAGATGATAATATTATAGAAATTAAGGCTTATGATTGGGTTGGTAATGGGATTGAGTATATAATGAATGTAAATCGAATAACCCCCGATTTAAATCTAGTTTATAAGGATGTAATTACGAAAAATACAGGAAAGGAAATAGTATCTAATAATGAAACAAATAATTCTGTAGTGCAAATGATTCCAAGACTTGAATATGAGGTATCCTTTTATCCCGAAAAAGATAATAATAAATTCGAAGGGGGAAAGAACGTAGGTATAAAAGTGTTTGTGTCTAATACAGGCCATGGTTCTGCGCAACTTGTGAGGGTCCGATTGTCTGGTGACAATGATTTAATTAATTATGTCGGGCAAATGAGAGAAATAGAAGAAATAAAACCCAGTGAAACCAAAGAAGTGAGTTTTGAAACAACATTACCAAATGAAATACCAAGGAAGGAAGCGAAAATCAACATATCGGTAAAAGAAGGCAGAGGATATTCCCCGTCAAAGGTTATTGAGAAAAGAATAGTAATGATTCCCAAGGAAGTAGAATTGGTGGAAGCGCTACCTGGTCTTGAACCTGTACCCGAGACTTACAAAAGAGGAGATAATAGCGCATATGCTATTGTTATTGGAATTAGCGATTATCCTTCAATAAATAAGTTGAAATATGCAAGAAAGGACGCAGAGCTGATGGAAGAGTATATAAACTGTACGATGGGGGTACCTAAGAATAATATTAAAGTACTTAAAGACACAGAGGCGACTGGGACAAGAATAAAAGCGACTATAAATTCATGGCTTAGAGGAAAGAATCCAAAATCTATTATATTTTACTATGCCGGACATGGTATATTTGATACCGAAGATCCAACTTCACAACAACCATATCTTATACCACATGATGGTGATATGGATTTAGGGAAAACAACCATGATTTCGCTGAATGAAGAAGTAGTGCCTTGGCTTCAACAAACCGGAGCAACAAAGATAATATTATTACTGGATTCATGTTTTTCGGGCCGCGGGGGGAGAACGCCTCAGTTACTTGCTCAAAGAGGCGTAGCAATAGAACCAAAATTCAAACAGACGAACTGTATGATTCTTTCCGCTACAAGCGGTAAATTACCCTCATATGAGTATGACAAATCGGGACACGGCTACTTCACATACTACTTATGCCGCGGGATAAAAGACGGGGATGCCGATAAGAATAAGGACAGTTGGGTAGATGTTAACGAAGCTTATGAATATATAAAAGAGAAACTTTGGCAAGATTTGGGAGATAAACAGATCCCTACAATATCAGAATCTAATAGTGTAGATAAATTTAGATTTGCAAAAACAAGATAACATGAAATATTTTAATAGAATATCACTCTCGCAGGGCTTGTTGCTGCTATTCGCACCTATATTACTGATTCTAAATGGTTGTGCATCCGTGCCCAAAAAGGTTTCTAATGAAATCATTGGTGAAAGTACTACACCCTCATATGATAAACGACCCGATTGGACTATCAAAGAACCAGAAGAAAAGGATGGAAAATTGTATTTTGTAGGGCTTTCTGGACGTCACGCAATGGAAAAGGATGCGTGGGAAGATGCTCATAATACCGCAACAAATTATGTTGTTAAATACATTGGAAATGATGTAAAAATCAAAATAAGTAATTTGATTACGTCGTATGGATTAAGCAAGGAAATTATTAATCCTTTGATAATATCAAATCGCGTAGAGGAACAAGAAGCGGAGGCATATGCAAGAAAAATAAAAGCAAAAGAAAGGTATATAGAACAGCAGCAGATCGTATACAGGAATGGCAACAAAAAAGCGTATTATTCCGTATTTGAATTGGTAAGCGTGCCTAAAGGCGAAATAGAAAGAATTATTAATGAGCAATTGGAAGAACAGCGTAAAATCGCGGAATCAGCAAAATCTAATAATCCGTTAGTTGAGCAGGTATTTAATATATTTGGTAAAAAAAGTAACAATAATGCAAGAATGAAATTATGGCAAGATAAACCAGAAGGCATCGGTTATAAAGAAAACGAGAATATTATCTTTCGTTTTAAATCTGACTTTAATTGTTACGTCTATATATTCCATATGGATGTTGCTGGAGATGTAAGAATGCTTTTTCCGAATTATTGGGAAAAGGATAATAAGATTGTTCAAAACCAAGAGAATATGATCCCAAATGAGAAAATGAATTTCAATGTGAAAGTCGTTCCGCCATTTGGATCAGAGGTAGCTATTGCGGTTGCCGTAAGAGAGCCAATTAGTGGGTTGAAGTGTGATTTCACTGAAGATAATACTTTTAAGTATTTAGGAAAGATTGGAAGTAAGGAAATAGATAACTTTGGTGAAACAATTAACAAAATAAAAGATAAGTATATAAATTACTGTGTAATAATTACCTATAAAGAATGAAAAATAGCAGTATAAAATATATCGCAATGTTCGGAGTGAAACATAAAATGAACAGTAAAACACATAGTAGTGTAATTATAAATCTTATTTATTATTTACTTACTCTATGTCTTGTCTTGAGTGTTTCGATATCAATGACATTTGCGGCATGGACAACACAGATACAAACAGTTGATTCAACTAAGTATGCTGGAGAATATTGCTCACTAGCATTGGATGCCAATGAATACCCGCATATTTCATATTATGATTACTCAGGCTTTAATCTAAAATATGCAAAATGGACTGGCACTTCTTGGAACACTCAGACTGTTGACTCAGGTGGTATTGTGGGTAAGTATACTTCCATCGCCCTTGACGCAAACGATTACCCACATATTTCGTATTATGATTACATGAACGCCGATCTTAAATATGCAAAATGGACTGGCACTTCTTGGAGCACTCAGACTGTTGACTCAGGTGGTGTGGGTGCCTATACTTCCATCGCCCTTGACGCAAACAATTACCCACATATTTCGTATTATGATTACATGAACGCCGATCTTAAATATGCAAAATGGACTGGTACTTCTTGGAGCACACAGACCGTTGATTCAGATGGTGATGTGGGTAAGTATACTTCAATTGCCCTTGACACAAATAATAATCCTCATATATCCTATGCCACAAACTCTGACCTCAAATATGCAAAATGGACTGATACTTCTTGGAGCATTCAGACTGTTGACTCAGGTGGTAATGCGGGTAAGTATACTTCAATTGCCCTTGACACAAATAATAATCCGCATATATCCTATCATGATTATAATGGCATAAACTCTGCCCTTAAATATGCAAAATGGGCTGGCACTTCTTGGAGCATTCAGACCGTTAACTCAGGTGCTTATGCTCGTGAGATTATTTCCATTGCTCTTGACACAAATAATTATCCGCATATATCTTATTATGCGAGCGAAGACTATAATATTAACTATGCAAAATGGAACGGTTCCACATGGCAAACACAGACAATCGTCAAAACTGGAGTTGGATCGCATACTTCAATTGCCCTTGACACAAATAATAATCCGCATATTTCATATTATGACAGTAGCCTAAAATATGTAAGTCTTTATTGGTCTTTAGATATAGATAATTTCTCAAACGATATCTCCATTTACCACCCTATTTTTTATCCTAGTAAAAACGAGAAAGCTACAATTAAATATAACATAATGAACCCAACCAATGTAGAAATTACTTTACATGATATATTGGGAAGGAAAGTTAGAAATATATTAAACGAATCAAAAATACCTGGTTTGTACACTCTTGATTGGAATGGTACCGATGAAAACGGGAATTACGTGGCTAGCGGAACCTATTTCATCGTATTTCATGCTGGATCAACGATAAAAGTAAAGAAAGTTGTGGTTATAAGATAATAGTATCTAGGACTGGAAAAAAATGGAAAAACGGCAGTTGAATAGCGTAATCTATATAGTGATTACATTGATACTCTTATTTTCAGTGTCAAATAGTTATAGTTTCGCAGTCGGTAAAAATGTTGGGGTATTCCTGGATCAAGCATGGGGTGCAAGAGCGGCAGCGCTAGGAGGGGGGCTATCCGGTATAACGGATGATTCATTCAGTTGTTACTATAATCCCGCAGGATTAGGCTATACAGCTAGTAATATGGAATTATCAACTATGTATGCACCCGGTCCTGTAGATACCTTTTTTAGCTATTACGGTCTTTTAATAGCCCCGCTTAATCTGAATTTAACATTTATTACGTATAACGCAGGGGATATTGAAGTGCTTGAATTTAACGAAGACCCCGTGAAGATTAAAGCGCAAAATGATTATGCATTATCAATCGGGTGGGGTAGAAATCTAAATGAAACATTTTTTGCCGGCGGCAATTTAAAGTACCTATCAAGTAATCTAGTTGAACAATATTCATCAAATGCGCTGATTTGGGATGTGGGTTTAATGTTTAGAACACTTGATGATAAAATGACATTTAGTATGCTCGGTAAAAATATTACGAATTCAACTTTAAAATATTATTCTGTTGCAGAACCTTTGCCTTCCGATTACGTTATAGGCACCGTATATAGGAAACCTTTTAATAAAGGGAATTCAATGTTGTTAGGTTGTGATTATTCAATTTCAGAGCAACAAATGAGATTTGGTTTGGAGGAGATAATATCACAACTCGTTACGGCAAGAGCAGGATATCAACTTGGCGGAAATAACGAGTTTACAATCGGATTTGGAATCGGGATACAATCATTTCACCTGGATTACGGTTTAAATATTTCAAATGCTGAAGCATTTAATTATAGTAATGGGCATAATATATCAATAAACTGGAGATTTGATTCAGTGTGGAAATTAAATAAATCGGAAGTCGCCGATATTTATGGATCAAGGAAAATGTACAAACGTGCAAAATTATGGTCACAATCTCTGTCGAAGACAAGCAATAAAGGTCCATTTCCAACATTAGTTCAGGTTACTTCAGTAATAGACGCACCTATTGTTGCCAGTATCAAACCGGAAAAGGAACACCCAGGTGCAATAATAACGATATTGGGATCAAATTTTGATTTTGAAAAAGAGAAAAACACGGTTTTCTTTGACAATATTAGGGCGGAAGTAATTAACGCTGACAAGACGAGTCTGCGGGTGAGAATACCAGGTGGACAGAAGTCGGGAAGAACTGCTATTTCTATACATACAGAAGGCGGTGTTTCCGAGTCATTTTCATTTTTTATAGTCCCTTCGAAACCGCCAATTCTTAATATTACTAATTTAACTTTTGAAGATGAGGACGGAGATAATATTCTTTCGGCCGAAGAAAAAGGAAATATTAGCTTTGATATAACAAATTCCGCTGGCGCCGGCGCATCATTCGGATTGAAGGAAATCCCTGCGCTAATTCCAAAAATGAAGGATATTATTATAAATAGTATTGATATTGGGGACATCGAAGCAGGTCGAAGAAAAAGCGTGAAAATACCTATTTCAAGTACTATCAATCTTCCTGATGGTGAGGTAATAGTCGAAATAGAAACACAAGAAGCCAACGGTTTTAATCCAGATAATGTCAGGATTAGATTTAAGACGCAAAAGGTTAAATCCCCTGACATAAATATTGTAAAATTCGGGATAGATGATACTTTATATCCCAATAAGCCTGAAAAGCAGTCAGTAGGGAATGGGAATGGGATAGTTGAACCTGGTGAGTCAGTAGATGTATCGGCGGTTTTAGCAAACAAAGGCAAGGGCGTAACAAAGAATGCCTATGTAACAATATCTTGCAATGATCCCAGTATAGATTTCTTATCACCGGTTAAATTGCCGATAGGAGATTTAGAGCCGGGTAAATTGATTGAAATCAAATTTGCATTTACAGTCAAGAAGCAATGTACTGCTAATGTTTTGCCGATTAAGATTTCCTTAACGGATGCGCATGCAATATTTAATAAAGAGTTGCCGCTGGATATTGCTTTAAATAAGGTATATTCGAAAATACAAGTGGTCGAAGTAACAAGTAAACCCAGGGAAATACAGGCGCAAGAGATACCGACATTTGGCGCTGATTTATTTCCTGTTCCTAAAACTAGAACAACTAATCCTGATGGGATAGCTGTTGTTTTTGGAATAATGAATTACAAACATCCAGATGTTCCTTCCGTAACATACGCGATAAATGATATACAGGCGGTTAGAGAGTACCTTGTTGATGCACTCGGCTACCGCAAGGACAACATAATATATCTAGAAAACCCGACACAAGGGGACATTACGCGGGTTTTCGGTACCGAAGGCAATCCGCGCGGGCAATTGAGCGACTACGTGAAAGAAGGCAAATCCGACGTCTTCGTTTATTACTCCGGACACGGCGCGCCCGACATCGAAAGTAAGAAGGCGTATCTGGTGCCGTCGGACTGCCACCCGAACTATGTCAAGCTGAACGGCTACCCGCTTGAGTTGCTTTACGAAAATATCGGAAAGATAAAAGCGAAGAACGTAACCATCGTTATAGATGCCTGTTTTAGTGGCGGCTCCGAGAAAGGAATGCTCCTTACCAAAGCAAGCGCACTCATTCCTGTCGAAAGGCCAAAAGCGTCAAGCGGCATCAATGTTTTCACCGCGGCTGGAGATTCGGAAGTCGCGTCATGGTATCCCGACAAGCAACATTCATTATTCACATATTATTTCCTAAAAGGCCTGCAGGGGAGTGCTAACACGAACAAGGACAAAGCGCTTACCCTTGGCGAGTTGAAAGAATATCTGACTGAAAATGTACCGAGCATTGCGCGCAGAAACTACGGCCGCAACCAGAACCCTCAGTTCTCCGGAGATGAAAATAAGGTACTGTTAAAATATCAATAATATTTCGGGAGGACAAAATATGGCAAATTCATTTAATAAATGCAAAACGTGCGGTGAAATAATCCCAAGTGGTAGAAACTATTGTCAATCTTGTTATTCAAAAAGAATAATTGATTATCAAGAAGAAAAGGAAAGATACAATATAGAAGCAGCTGAATGGATGTCATTACCTTATAGCGCGCGAGAGGCAGAACATAATGCCGCTGAAAGAAGCGTATTAAAAGCAATTTCAATATTTACATGGTTAATAATAATTATTTCAATGTTTTTTATAATGAAGGCCCATTTCGTTGACATAACAACTCCATATTTCTGGAGTATTTTCGGTTCAATATCTGTAATATCATTCATATTATTTAATAAGTATTTCGGTGTTCTCGGGAAGATCATACGAGTGTTGGTATTGGGGTCCTTATCTGGTTTATTGGGGGGTATTATATTGGGATTAGCAACTAATTATCTCGCGGATTATATACTAACAACAAAGATTCCATCAACTATCCCAGTTACTCAATTTGAAGATAAGGTATTAAAGGGATTATCGGAAAAGGATAAAATGTTTATTGATCATATATATCTAAGGGATACGATCAAAAAGAAATATTATACATTAAGTCAGAACTATACAAGTAATAAAATATCTAACGAAAAAATATTAAAATTCTTGAAAAGATACAATTCTTATTATGCCAATATATATGCAACGAAATGGAGCAGAATTGCCGCAATATTAGGTTTT
Source organism: Elusimicrobiota bacterium (assembly GCA_043811535.1). Classification (GTDB taxonomy): domain Bacteria; phylum Elusimicrobiota; class Endomicrobiia; order Endomicrobiales; family JBDRNC01; genus JBDRNC01. Next base: position 232,919 of record JBDRNC010000017.1, on the reverse strand, counting down.
ATTTTGGGTATGGTATTTATATTAAAGAAAGAATTGCGTGGTGATTTTCATGCAATTGGCGGGCCAAGCGCGCCAAGAATACCAGAACCGTAATTATTGGAGTCTATAATGCATTTATCAAAATCCAATCTTATAATACGAACCACATTGTGTATAGTTGTGTTGCTTAATGTTTCCAGCATTTCTCCTGTGTTTGTGAATAATGGATATTGTTCAACTGAAGATGCCGTCAGTGAAAGGATCAAGGGTGTTGCTGATTTTCTCATTGAAAAAGCGAATGATAATTTAATCGCCTTGTTTGAAGATAAGATTAACAGAAATACTCTAGTTAAGAGATACTTTCCAAACACATCCAAAATACTAACAACTCTGAATTTGAAGGTTTTAATGTTAAATGGCGACCTGTGGAAACAAAGCGTGGAAAAGGACCTACAGTCATTCGCTGAGATTGCAAGGAATAAACTTAAAGAAGAAGGATTGTCAATTATTACCGATAAGAAATTCAATGAAATAGAGCAATATCAGAATAACATTGATATAAAAAGCATTAATTCGGGCATATCCGAGAAATTCATTGCAGTATGCGCGAAACTAAAGGATGGCGTAAAAACAGTTAATATAGATGAATTGAAAGACGACGAAAGCCTGCAAATTGCGCAACTTTACATTAAAGATTGTATCGATGAAATTGCACCTTTAACATCAACTTCGACAACTATTTCCGACAAAGAAATAGCTGTACCTGCTGAAATGTCAAAGCTTTGTGCATTACTTAAAAGCAGGCTTACGGGTGTTTACGACTCTCTGGAATATATTCAAAAAATACAAGGAAGCAATGATAGTTTCTCGACTCGTACTACATACGCACTAATGACAATCGAGAGTCTGGATAGTTTCAAGAAAATAATTGACATAGAATCAAGTGGTTATAAGAGTTTTAAGAACTTCGCTATATTCTTTGCTCAGTTGTCGGATGTTAAAAAAGCAGATGAAGCGAAATCAATATTGAAATCGTTCGCGCTGCCAGCCGGGAGTTTCAAAAGCAAGCGAAAGGATGAGATGAGGGTAAGCATATCTTCATATCTCGGGTTTGGCGGCGGATCGGAAAGCGATAAGGATAAGTTAAGCTATTCCGGTATAGTTGCACCTGTAGGCGTTGAGGTGAGCTGGGGTATTAAGGGAACAAGTTCTTTTAGCATCCTCGGAAGTGTATTTGATTTTGGAGCAGCAGTAAATTCTCAGCTTTACAACACTTCTGACAAGATCGCTGTTAGGGATATCGTTGCTCCAGGGATCACATTTATTTGGGGTTTGCCAAATATGCCTCTAGCTATCGGCTTTGGCGGATTCAAAGTCAATGGATTGACTAACAATATACCAAATGAAGTTAGATATTTGGGGTTTATCGCTGTAGATATGCCATTGTTCCCGTTGTATTAACCCGTTTAGTTCCATTTGAATTAATAACAATAAATTCATAAAAGGCCCTGTCATCGGTTTCACAGACCGATGGCAGGGCCTTTTTTCATTTTAAGGAGGGTAAAATGGGATATATGTACAAGAAGGGTAAATGTTGGCGAGTAACCGTAGGTGCCGGAAAAGATAGAAGAGACATTAACCTAGGTCAGGATTTGAACCGCGCTAAGTTCTTAAGAATATCAATCGAGAACGCGCAGCGTGATGATTTATTCAAGAAAAGCTTGGTGGACTCGCTGACCAGAATGGGGATAATAGCGAACGGAAGCCTCGCATTATTCTTAACAGAAAATGTGGGCTGGGATAAGGCGACAAAAAGGCTTTTGCTCTACTTAAGAAACATTAAACGGGCCAAGGCCACTGTCAAGTATTATGAGTCAGTGCTTAAGAACCTGGAGAAAACGCTGAATGTTCCCGCTCCGGCAGAAGTAACTGCTGAATTGGCTGACAAGTGGATGGAACAAATGCTTAACAAGACAAGCGCTCGCGGCAGGAAACTGAGCGCGGGAGCTGTAAGCAAAAACCTGAGCATAGCAAAAGCGGCATTTCAAAGGTTCGCAAGGTGGGGATACATAGATAAAAACCCATTTACAAACTGCGAAATGCCTAAGGTTGAGTTATCTCTTCCGCGTCCACTGACGCAAGATGAGATCACAAGGCTCCTGAAAGCCTGCAGCAGACCTTTGAAACGTGCCATAAAAATACTAATTCTAAGCGGTATGAGGCCAAACGAGCTCTACAACCTTACCTGGAAACGGGTTGTATTGGGCGCCAATCCATACATACACATCAGGAAAGACGGCAGCTGGGCTCCTAAAGCCCATACTGAGCGAATGATACCCATATCGAAGGATCTCTTAAAAACGATAGGGAAACCCAAGAATCCGGACGAATTGGTGGCCGGGAGGAACGAGTACGGGTTCTTTTTCGACAAGTATTTGCTTGAGCGAAGTTTTAAGAGGGCGTTGAAGCAAGCCGATTTAGCCGGGAAAATAATTACATTGTATTGTTGCAGGGATACATATGCGACCAACCTTGCTTTACAGGGATACGAAGCCCACAGTATCGCTGCGCGGTTAGGGCATAGGAATATTAACACTTCAATGCGCTATGTATCTCTTGTCAGATTGAATGCGGCAAGTTTCAGGTCCAAAGCCGGAAAGTAGTTCTATTTTTATCCCGCCGGAAGGGTTACAGCCCTTCCGGCGTTTTTTTTATATATAAATCCCAAAAGAAGGAGGTGATTTTATGATTAAGAAAGCATACTCACAACTGCTGATCGACCGGAAAACACTGTGCGCGATGCTGGGAAACATCAGCGTTTCGCATGTGATACGGCTCGAACACAACGGAAATCTTGTGAAAGCAAGGATCCAGATCGGGCCGAGGATGGTTAGGTATGACATCCGCGAGGTCAGGAAGCTGATAGACTCGAAACGGATATATATGTAAAAGCCGGCAAACCCGGCTCTACTTGAAAATATAGAAGCCCTGTTCTCTTAATTGAGGACAGGGCTTTTTTTATTTTTAAAAAGGAGACTTTATGGGATACATGTACCAAAGAAACGGGTTCTGGAGAATAACTGTCTGCAAGAACAGCAAGCGGACAGATATCAACCTTGGCCCGGACCATATAAAAGCAAAGCTAATAAAGGCGTCCATTGAACAAGCGGTTCAGGATGACAGGTTCCAGCAAAACCTTGTCAACACGCTTGTGGAGATGGGAATACTCAAAAAGGGAGGACCGGGCGTAGCGGCGAACTCAGCGGTCAGCTGGGAAGATGCTAAAAAAAAACTCTTCCAGTACTTCGCCAACGTAAGGAAGGCGAAAATGACGATTCTGAAGTACCAGCGGGTGTTTAAAAGCCTTGAAGTCGTTCTGAACCCGGCTAGCCCTTCAGATATCTCAACCGTTAAAGCGGACCAATGGGTTGAAACACTGCTTAATACGCAGAACAAGAACGACCGGTCCGGCACAAAACTGCTGAGCGCTTCCGGGGTAAACACAATGGTAAGGACCGCCAAATCGGCATATCAGAAGTTCCTGAGATGGCGGTATGCCAGCGAAAACCCGTTCGCTAACTGCGAAATGCCGCAGGTAGGCTTCTCCCTGCCCAGGCCGCTGACCAGCGAAGAGATAGCTAAGATGTTGGCGGCAAGCAACGCTCCTTTGAAGCGCGTTATCGAGATACTGGTTAACAGCGGTATGCGCCCGAATGAGCTCTATCATCTTACATGGAAACGGGTAGTTCTAGGCAAAAACCCGTACATACACATTAAAAAGGATGGCGGTTGGACACCCAAAGCCCATACCGAGAGAATGATACCTATCTCGGAAGCGCTGAAAGCCGCGCTCGGTAAACCGGGCCTGCCTGATGAGCTTGTGGCCGGCAAGAACGCAAAAGGTTTCCTTATCAACAAAAACTGGCTTGACCGCACATTCAAAAGAATGATCAAGCGTTCCGGCTTGGTGGGAAAAAGGATAACGGTTTACTGTTGCCGGGATACCTACGCAACGAACCTTGCACTTCAAGGATTTGAAGCGCATGTTATCGCTTCACGTCTTGGCCACAGGAACATCAGCACTTCGATGAGATATGTGTCCATGGCGCGGCTGAATGCCCAGTCCGTGAACAACGGGAATCAAAAAAAGGGAGGTGAAAGCATATGAAAATAGTACAGATGACAGTGACGAGGACGTTCTTGGATAGAAGAGGGCTTCCGATAAGCGTTGGGATAACCGCGCAGATGCACGACTGCGATGACATCGGCAGGTGCTGGGCTATCCTCAGGCAGAAGCTTGAGGCCAAAACCGCGCCAGCCCCCATAGTCTATCAGGTCGAAGACAGCGCGGTACCCCGGAGGCCGTCAAAAGACCAGTGGTTCAGGTTAAGACAGGTCCTAGTCAAGAAGAAGCACATAGACAGCGATTCCGATGTGTTCGAATATGTGACGGGCAAACTCGGGACCGAAGATATCGACATGGTCAGCGCCGAGGAAGTCGAAAAGCTGATTAGGGAGCTTGAAGGGGACTAAAACAAGTGGGAAAACCTTGCGGCGCCAAAATGGCGCCGCAAGCATCACAAGGAGGTCGTATGGTAATAGACAGGTTTAAACTCAAATCAACCGATTTCTGCTTTCGAAGAGTAACAAAAGAGGTGAGCGTATCAAAGTCCGGGCACGGTGTAGTAGTCTATAGGATTTCGGCGGTTCGAACGAGTCCCAGCGCAAGGTATATTATGCACCGGTTCGGGCCAGAAGAGGGGGTGCCGCCGAAAGTATGCATTCCTGAAATTAAGGCTATGAGCCAGAACTACCACAAGCACGGGTTCGGGGAAGTGGTTAACGGCAACACGTTCATGATAAAGGGTATAGCTATCCCTGTCATTAAAGCTCACTGGCAACTGGCGGATAAGGATGGCAACTCTCAAGCGTTTCTCTTGGACACCGTGAGGACCTTCGGGTATGCGGACGAGTTCAGTTATTCCTGGGGATGGTCATTTGAGCGCATGTTCGACAGAAAAACGCCGGAAGGCCTGTTTACATCGTACAGGTCATTCTATCCGATGGAAGAGTTCATAATGCAATTGGGGTTCGGAATGGAGTATAAGTTCAAAAAGGCGCCCCGAGTAGTGGTTCTCAATTCAAGGGGAGAAAGGGAGGAAGCAAAAAGGATGCAACAAAGGCCCGAAGCCTCGGAATTCTGCGGTTGTGGATACACCGTGGATGACATAGTCTGCAAGTTCTATATTGCAGATATTAAGTATCCAGAGGAGGATTACACCTACAGGATTGAGTGGGTGGGGGATAACAAGTAGGGGTTTTAAATGCCGCAGACGAGAAAAGCAGGTGCCGGAAACGGCTTAAATGGCTGCCACGCCAGCCTGCTAAAAAGAGTTGAAATATTCAATAAAAAGAGGTAATATTTATATAAGATATATTATTGTACCAAATAGTGGAAAGTGAAGTCACAATATGAATATTAAAGAGATCATAGTTACAGTGGTGATCATACTCCTAATTATTTATTTCTGCATAATGGAAGCTTTTGTAATAATCTTATGCTTATCGTTGTTATTGATAATAGGGTTATTATTTGGACGCAATCTGAAGAAATTTAGCATAAATATATTAGGAATGGACGCCAAAATTGAATTAAGAGACAAGGAAATTGGATCAGCAAAAAGAGACATCCAACTTATCATGATTGCACTTGATACTCCCGAATTAATTAAAAAAGCTCTCAATAAACCTTTAATGGAATTAGAAGCGCTTGGAATTAAGCCAAAACTGGTTACTAAAGATATTATATCCAAAGGTGATGCCATAAGCACAGCTGCTAACTTACAGGATGTTATTAATCTCAAAAGTAGAGTCAAAAAACTTATATACATGTGTGATGGTCCAGAACCCTATCTCAACAAGAATGTTGAAAACCCTGTTTATGTTGTTAGAGTCGCTGAAGATATGGGAACGCATATTGCAACCTATGATTTTATTACGGTAGATGCTAAAACGGGAGAAATTGTCAAAAGGGAGTTTAAAGATGAAAATGGAGAGCAAATCAAATCAATTTGAGAATGTAATTGTTCCTCGTATAAAAGAAACTGATACAGTCATTACCCCATGGCTCATTTTTAGCACCATACCCAATAACGAAATAGAGATACCATATAATAATAAAGCATTTTCGACGTGGTTATCAAATGAAGTTATTGGTCTTAACTTTTTTGCTCCTGGGGTAAAAAGTTATCGTTTACTGCCCGAAGGCTACAGTGCGGACTTCTTTTATTACTATATGGGCGATTCAGATAGGCCTATAAGTTTTATAAAACTGTTAAAAAATGGAATGGTAGTTTGCGGTGTTCCAGCTTTCTCTCCTTTAGACACTTCGGAAGTAGTTCGCCCGGAATTCGTATTAGGATATTGTGGAGACTTTTGCAGTATTGCAAAACTTATATATAAGAAAATAAATTATTCAGAAAAGATTGAAGTTGTTTTGGCCCTAAAGAATGTTGCCGAAAAAATGATAGTTGTCTCAAATATAGAATTGGCTACCAAAGCAAACCGTTCATATTACTTTAAAGAAGATTCAATAGATATTACTTATCCAGTATCGAACAGAGACAATCTGAATTGCGATTCTTTAAAGGTGCCAATTAATAGGTTTTTAACAAAGTGTGGAATACAACGATTTGATGAAGACGCATTACCCATATAATCATACGAGTAATACAAGATTGATATAGGCAACGGTATAATGACTCCCCATATGGTCGGCACATATTGTGGTTAATATCAGTTAAAATAAATTATATTTAGAAGTATAAAATAATACTAGCAAAGTGAGGATACATGGAACAATATGTGGCAATATTTGTTATGAGCATGACCACTATGTGGCTTTTAAAAATCCAGAAGCGAATTATGCCAAAACACTACTTTTATTTTGGCCGATTGATCGATGGTATTGATGCGGAAATATCTTATATGGGTCTTTTATTCCGCATATCTATTCTACTATTTACGGGATTTCTTATTGGTATTTGGGCGAATTTCGAAAGTTTTCCTGAACCAATATTATACTATGGGTTGGCAGTTGGTTTCTTTTCTGCTTTTTCATTAGTCTGGCCTGATTTTTATAATCCAGAATTGATAAGTCCAATTTATCAGACGAAAAAGTCAAAACTATACCTATTGCATATTTTAGTAATAGTATTTTTTAGTTTTCTAGGATCCGCTGGGGCGCAATTTTCCGTATCTGTCGTTCAGTTCGGATATTGGATGAGAGCAAATGAAATTGGTGCTTATATTGACACTAAAGCAATTTTTAATCATTTATTGGCGGATTCTATATGGGCTCTATTAGTTTTTGCAGGGACCCTATTAATTAAGTTCTACGTTAATTCATTCAAGGATAAGTCTAATAAACTAGACCAAAGTGGAACAGCATAACGCGATGCGGATGTAGGATAATTATCAAGACTCCGAATAGGTTGTTCATCCGCAAAACCCAACCAGACTAATCCATAGATGTCCGAATTATGAATTCCTATAAACCATAAATCCTTATTACCGTCACTTGTACCCGTTTTACCGCCCGTTACTATTTTTTTATAGGACGCTAGATATTTACCCGTACCGTATTGTATAGTAGAACCTAACAATTGGCTCATAAGATTCACTGTTCTCTTAGAGATTAATAGCTCACCATTATTGATTGGGGCTGAAATATACTTATTCATTGGAACCGATAAATGTCCACTGTTTAATATCGGAGATAAAGTCGATAAAACTTCATAACCAGTCAATTTTATTGGACCCAATGCTAGCAATGGATTGTAAGGAAGCGGACACTTTATTCCACATTTTCTAAGATAGCTAATAAAATTGTCTACTCCTACTTTATTAACTATTTGAATGGCAATAGTATTAATGGAATTTGCAAATGCATATTCAAGAGTCACATCTCCCCGATATCTTTTATCGGCATTCTTAGGAGTGATAATCGTGTTTTTCCATGATATTGATATCGGTTTATCTATAAATACATCATTAGGATTAGAATTGTATTTTTCAATGTAAGCAGAATATAGAGGAATTTTTACTAGTGATCCAATAACACGCTCCGACTCAATAACGGGACAAGGCTTAATTTTCGATCCATATGAATGAGAATATATTATCATTCGTTTGCTTACGCTGCATAATATCAGTACTGCACACAAATTGTCGCCATGAGCAATTAATGATTTAATTTTATCTAGCCTTAAATTAATTCGCTCATCAATACATGATTTAATAGAGCTTCTATTATTCGTAATATTTAATCCCATCGGTAAAGTAAACTCGGCAATAGGATTATAAAGTCTTTCGATGTCATAGTGAAGGTCGTATTTTCTCATTAATTCATTTAGTACTTCATAATAAGGTGCGAAAAGTTCTGAACTTGTATTCATCCCATTGTAAAATATTGCAAATTCGGTAAATATATCTTTTGAGCGATCTTTATATGATTTCAGGAATTTATGGACACCAATTTTAAAAATCCTACAACTCCCTTTAGAGCTAAGTAGGAGTACGAATCTTTTAAAATAGTTTATAATACTAATTTTTGACCTTGTCCATTGAAGAGAAGTTAGTATTCCTATCTGAAATTGACTCACGGTGTAATTACGAAGATTTGATTTAAACAAAAGAGCGGATAGTCCACTGCAACCGGAAGAAATGAATTCAATTATTCTTGCGAATTTAGGTCGTACCGACATTTCAATTTTAAGTACATTAATAGCAAGGTATTTTTCAAATTCTGTTGCGCTTTGACTTTCAATTATTCTAGAGATACTATCAGGAATACATATATTACTAATATGTTCTAATATATTTCGACGCCGTATTTTATCAAAGAAAACGCTATTATTTGTCATACCAATTATGGGGAATATGATATTTAAAAATATCTATGCTATTTAAACAAAGCAACACAAATTATGTAAAATAGTATTATCATTAGTAGAATATAGTAATAGATAGTATTTGGAAATCAATTATGGAAGATAGGTTATTTTTCATGACAAGTGTTCCTTTATCGTGTGTAATATTGGGAGTTAGTTTTTATGCAAGTAACTACTTAAATTATACAATAAAATGACTAGAAAAAAGCTAAATGTAACTACTGAAACTATTATTCTGCTGTCATCACGTAGGCGGTGTTGCCTATGTTTTGGACTCGACCATGACATTCAGCAGAAAGCCGGGCAAATTGCTCATCTCGACCGCAATCCGTCAAACAACGAGCAAGATAATTTAGCATATCTTTGTTTAAATCATCACAATCAATACGATGCATCCAATAAGCAAAGCAAAAATATAACAATGAGTGAGGCAAAGGAATACAGGAAACAACTTTATAAAAAAATTGATACTCTATGGAAACAGCCGGTTACTTTTGATAAAATTACAACTGAATTAAATGAAAATATATCAGGACACTATATACGAGATGGTGAATATAGCAATGCAGAATTAGATATTCACTATCTTGGAGACAATAAAGTCAAAGTTCAAGGATTCGCTCTCTGGGGTAAAACAAGAGAATGTGGGCCAAACATTGGTGAACTTGACTTTGAAACAGAATTAAAAAGCAATATAATATATTTTAAACACGCAATCGGTGACAAAGAGTATCAAATAAAACTTGAATTAACCGAAGATGGACTAAAAGCAACAGAAAAATATATACCTGGTTACTTTGGAATGAATGTAAGTTTCCAAGGTGACTACCAAAAAACATAACTTCTTATTACCTACAAAATGAGCAAGGAAATCGGCAAATCAAATACGTGAAGGAAGGTAAAAATGGCAACAAAAAAGAGGGTTTTCATCAGTTTCGACGTTGATCATGATGGAGGTACAAAGATCATGCTTGCGGGGCAGGCCAGGCTGTCTGACAGTCCGTTTGACTTCATCGATGCCTCGGTAAAGGAACCTCTTTCAGGTGATTGGAAGGATAAAGTTAAACGTCGGATGGATAATATTGATGTGGTAATTGTTCTATGTGGTGAGCACACACATGAGGCAACCGGCGTTGCTGCCGAAGTGAAGATTGCTCAGGAAAAGGAAACGCCGTACTTTCTTCTAGCTGCTTACTCAGATAAAGGCTGTATCAAACCCACCACTGCTAAATCAGAGGACAAGGTCTATAAATGGACTTGGGATAATTTGAAGGCATTAATTAGTGGAGCTCGATAATGAAAAGGGCTCTTATTATTGGTATTGATGATTATCCATCAAAACCATTAAATGGTTGCGTGAATGATGCCAAGCGCATGTCAAAGGTACTCTCTCACCACAATGATGGCACATTGAACTTTGAATGCAAAACTTTGATTGCACCAACACAGGTAATAACGAGACCGGCTATTCGAAAAGCTATCTCAGAATTGTTTGGCTCTCCAGCTGATATCGCGTTTTTACACTATTCAGGACATGGTCTTCTAAACGGCATTGGTGGATATCTTGTAACACCTGACTCTGTGAGCTACGATGTTGGTATTTCGATGAGCGAGGTTCTATCTTTAGCGAATGATTCAGAAGTCAAGAACATCTTCATTACACTGGATTGCTGCAACAGCGGTGCTTTTGGTGAAGTTCCAGAATTAAAAAATGACAGAATAATCCTTTCTGAAGGTGTTTCAATAATCACGGCCACAAGGGATAATCAAGCATCGTTAGAAGAAGGAGGTGGAGGAGTATTCACCTCATTACTTGTCGAAGCATTAGATGGTGGGGCTGCCGGTTTACTCGGTGAAGTAACCGCTGCTAGTGCTTATGCATATATTGATAACGCAATGGGGGCTTGGGGGCAAAGACCAATGTTCAAGTCAAATGTATCACAATTCATCGTCTTGCGAAATGCGAAACCTTGTATTGAACACAAAATTCTAAAGAAAGTAATCGACTATTTTCCGCTTCCTGCCGAAGAGTTACCTTTAGGCCCAGAATATGAGGCAGAACTTGAACCGCGCGATATGGCGAAAGAAACAATATTTAGAGATTTGCAAAAGATGAGGTATGCCGGGCTTGTCGAACCAGTTGGCGAGGAACATATGTATTTTGCCGCAAAAAATTCAAAATCCTGCAAACTAACAAAGTTGGGGCGTTATTATTGGCGACTAATAAGGGACAATAAATTATAAGGGGAATGCTAATGCACATACCTATTTCCCTTAGTTTTCGGACATGTACCGCCCCAGCTAAAAGTCGCATTTTGCACCTTTTAACCAAGGTAATGTCAAGAATTGCGTGGAAGTTTAATCGGCTTATTCTCCCAAATATTGTTTTGTCTAAAGAAAATGGCGTAAATAATACGCTGAATACTGTCAGAATTTTGGAAGCAGCTCATGGGCCTTGTTCTTCTGCGAACTTCCCTGAAACAACGCTCAATGATGTTGGAAGTACGAAGCTTACGCCATAGGTGTTCAGGCTCTTTGAAAAACGAGAGCAAATCAAAAATATCTTCATTTAAACAGGCGACAGCTTCCGGAGCAATAGGTTGCCATGTTTTAGCCCAGGATTTGAAAATTCTAAGGGCGGCTCTATGATCAGAAGCTAAATAAATATCGCGTGCCTGACTTAAACAGAGCGGTTGAAGTTTCTTTGATACTTTATTGGCTACATTACGCAGTTTATGAGCCCAGCAAGGTTGCTGAAGGACATTAAGGAATACGTTGTTTAAGGCATTTTTAAGCCCCTTGTTGCCGTCACGAACAACAAGGTTAAGATTCTTGCCTTCAAGGCCCCTGTGATAGAGGCGGTTAAGGAAACGCTCCCAAGCTATTTGCGATTCGCCATTTGAGGCAAGTTCAAAGTCAATAAGTTCGCGTATACCGTTTGCTTTGATGCCGTAAACGACTAGCACGCAGCGCCTCTTTTTCCATACAGGGTTTTTGACGTTGAAATATACGCCGTCAGCGATAAGATAGATATAATCATCAACAAGCCGTCTTGCATGATATTTATCGACCTGGGCATTTAAGCTCTTTGTGATTTCAGAAACAGAAGAAGCACTGATACAGTTGTATCCGAGCAATGGTTCAAGGACTTCCTTGACCCTTCTTGTTGATACACCGGCAAGGAACATTTTAAGCACTAGTTCGTCGACATCGAAAGCCCTTTGCTTGTATGCTTTAAAGCACTTGAAGCTGAGCTTGCCTGAACTTATTCGTGGGACCCTGATATTAGCAAGGTATCCGAAGCTGGTAAGCAACCCACGTGAGCGATACCCGTGGCGATACACAGTTCTTTGATAGTTGTGCTGCCATTTATCAGAACCTATGAGATCCTGAACCTGGATTTCCGTGCTGGTGGTTATTAATTTCCTGAGTGCTATTTGAGCCTCTTTCTTGAGTTCACCGGTAAAATCTTCGGTGATGTTCGACCATCGAACGGATAAATCCTTGTCATTTAAGTACAACTGTGCTAAACTGCTCATGGGCTACCTCCTTGGTTATTTCGCGATAACATCTAGGAGAATAGCCCCTTTTCTTTTGAGAGTCAACTTCTAAAAGAAAAAAGAAGCAAAAAAGAAAAGAAAACCAAACCAAACTTCAACACTTTATTGTACAATACCTTTAACCAACTAATATTTGAATTTTAGCCGGATATTTTGTATAATCCATAAACGCTATATATGTAGGATATGTTGTTTTTGGCCCTATTTGAAGCAATTCCATCTGTAAATTATCTGTAATCAACCCAAAAACACGCACTTTTTTAGATGTTCAGGAGTTTTCAGAAATTGTCAGTTCTTTTACATATATTTGAGTTTTACCGTCGATGAATTAGATTGTAAAGCTCATCCGACGTCAATGCCCGGTTAGCCCAGTTTGGTTAGAGCGCTTCCTTGACATGGAAGAGGTCACAGGTTCGAGTCCTGTATCGGGCATTACTTTCTCTAAACGCGATATTTTGACAGGTTTGAACAGCAGTTTGCCCAAAGACCTGCCCTTCCGGGCAGGTACAGGTTCCCGCCTGCGCTGGACATGTTGCCGATAGACGCGGCTATTCGCCGCATCGTCAACATAGCTGCGGCGGGCAGGCGAGTCCTGTATCGGGCACCAAATTTCACAAAGGTGCGGTACCCAAGTGGCTAAGGGGGTGGTCTGCAAAACCATCATTCGTCGGTTCAATTCCGACCCGCACCTATCGCCTTCTTTCAAAAAAGGCGATAGAGCAGGTGAAAGTAGAGAGTAGCTATTTGAAACGTATACAGTATAAGACGTAAATTTAGGTAATAGTTGTCGGTAAAATCTCACCTGCGGTCAACTATCTCCTTTCAAATCTCAGCACACACTTATGGAAGAAGAGAAAAAGAGCAGATTCGATATTGACACTCTAAGGCACTCCACCGCGCATCTTATGGCGGCGGCAGTCGTGGAGCTGTTCCCGGAAACCAAAGTTGCCATCGGCCCGTCGATAGAGGATGGTTTCTATTACGATTTCGACAGGCCCAATCCCTTCACCCCTGACGAACTTTCAAAAATTGAAGAAAAGATGAAGGAGATCGCCAAGGGCAACCACAAATTCGTCTGTTCCACAAAATCCAAACCCGAGGCGCTTGAGTATTTCAGGAGCAAGGGCGAGAAATACAAGATTGAACTCATAGAGACCATTCCCGACGATAAGGTAACCTTTTACGAGTCCGGCAGTTTCACCGACCTTTGCCGCGGCCCGCATATAGACTATACCAGCCGCATAAAACATTTCAAACTGCTTTCCATAGCGGGCGCGTACTGGCGCGGAGACGAAAAAAGGGAACAGCTCCAGCGCATATACGGCACTGTTTTTCCTACCAAGGAAGAGCTGGAAGCGCACCTTCTCAAGCTTGAAGAAGCAAAAAAACGCGACCACAGGAAACTGGGGAAGGAACTTGACCTTTTCTCGATAAATGAAGAGGTCGGGCCGGGCCTTGTGATATGGCATCCGAAAGGCGCCCGAATCCGCCTTGAGATTGAGAATTTCTGGCGCGCCCAGCATCTCACTAACGGATACGAACTCGTAAACACTCCGCATATCGGAAGAAGCAACCTCTGGGAGACCAGCGGTCATCTCGGGTTCTATAAAGACAATATGTATGCCCCGATGAAGATTGACCTTCAGGATTACTACGCGAAGCCGATGAACTGCCCGTTCCACATAATGATTTACAACAACTCGCTTTATTCATACAGGGACCTGCCTTTACGCTGGGCGGAACTCGGAACGGTTTACCGCTACGAAAAAAGCGGCGTTCTTCACGGGCTCATGCGCGTGAGGGGATTCACCCAGGATGACGCGCACCTAATCTGCGCGCCGGAACAGATGCCGGACGAGATCAGGCGGGTATTGCGGTTCTGCCTTGACATGCTTAAAGCCTTCGGATTCAGCGAATACAATATCTACATCGCCACAAAACCAAAAGTTGACGCCGTCGGCGATGATACGAAATGGGCAGAGGCCACCAAGGCGCTGCAGGAAGCGGTGAAAGCCGAAGGGCTTGAGTGCACTATTGACGAGGGCGGCGGCGTTTTTTACGGCCCAAAGATAGACATCAAGATAAAAGACGCAATCGGCCGCGAGTGGCAGTGTTCAACAATACAGTTCGATTTTAACCTTCCTGACCGTTTTGACATGACCTATATAGACCAATCCGGCAAAAAGACCCGCCCGTACATGATACACAGGGCGCTTATGGGTTCGCTTGAAAGGTTCTTCGGCGTGCTTATTGAACATTACGCGGGCGCCTTTCCGGTCTGGCTGGCTCCGGAACAGGCAGTCGTTATGAATATCACCGAGAAACAGCTTGAATACGCCGAGAGCGTCGTGAAGAAACTGAAGGACGCCGGCTTGCGCGTGCGCCTTGACGCCAGGAACGAAAAAATCGGGCTCAAGATACGCGAGGCCAGCCTGCAAAAGGTGCCTTATCAATTGGTTGTAGGCGACAAGGAAAAGGAATCTGATTCAGTCGCGATAAGGGCGAGAGGAAATAAAGACCTCGGCGTCAAGAAAACTGATGATTTCATCGCTGAACTGCTCAAAGAAGCGGCGTATCCTACAATTAACAATTAACAATTATCAGTTATCAATTAACGTCTTTTAAGTATTTATTGCTAGTTGTAAAGCTGTTAATTGGTAATTGCTAATTGTTAACTGTTAATTGAAAAGTATTGACATTTTAACAATAAATTGATATTATTCTGTTGTATTTAAGTTGCCTTAATCTTGGAATCTTTCAATCTTTAAATATTTCAATTGCATTTAAAAGAAGCCGTCCCGGCTCACCTTCACCCCGCTATAAGCGAGGAAAAAGGTTTTAGTAAAAACGATTGTTTTTTCAATCATTATTGGGACGGCTCTATGCCGTCCGTTTTATTTGAAGCTCTGCCCGATTTATCGGGCATTTGAATAAGTCGTTCTCAGCAAGCTGAAATCCGCCGTAGCTCCGTCGTGTGGGGCGAAGGTGGATTATCTAAACAATGCCCCGATTCATCGGGGTAAGGGAGGAAGCCGTCGATAAGAAACTTCGATCCAATTTTCAGATCCGTATTCCGCAGGTAAGGCTCATTGACGTTGACGGGACACAGTTAGGCATAAAGCCCACAAGCGAGGCCGTGCAACTCGCGCAGTCGAAAGGTTTTGACCTTGTCGAAATCTCTCCGACGGCAACCCCGCCGGTATGCAAGATAATAGACTATTCCAAGTTCCGGTATGAACAGGAAAAAAGGTCAAGGGACGCGCGCAAGAAACAGAAGGGCGGGCATCTTAAGGAAATAAGAGTGTCGCCCAGGATAGGCGCGCACGACCTTGAAATAAAACTTAATCATGCCAAGGAATTCCTTTCTGAGAATAACAAGGTTCAGGTAAGCGTTGTATTCAGGGGCAGAGAGAACCGGCACAAGGACCTCGGATGGGCTCTGGCCGAGAGGATAAAGATAGCGCTCAATGACGCCGGTGAAATGGAAGGCAGGCCGTCTACGTTTGGAAACCGCCTGATAATGATGCTGATACCCAAAAAAGCAGGTAAGTAGGTTCCTGAAAACATAGAGAAACAGAATACCAACCCGCCGTTTATTTTATAGTTTCTTGAACGGCGAGTTTTATTATCCGCCTTCGCCCCTATGTATCGGAGCTTCGGCGGATTTCGCTAAAATATAGAAGATACGTCGGCCATAAGGCCACTGAGCTCAAATAAGAGGAGGATATATAATGCCTAAAATCAAGTCCCACAGCGGAGCGAAGAAAAGGTTTTTCGTTTCAAAAAGAGGAAAAGTCAAGCACAAAAAAGCCGGCCTGAGGCATCTTCTTACCGGAATGTCGTCAAACAGAGGCAGGAACCTGAGACATTCCACATACCTTAATGACAAAGACGGCAAGCTGTTGAAAAGGATAATGCCCTACAGCTGAAAACCCCTCACCTCAATCCTCTCCCTCAAGGGGAGAGGATGTATGGAAAAATACTGGAATAGGAGCTCAAAATGCGAGTAAAAAACGCAGTTTACACGAGGCAAAAAAAGAAAAAATATTTCCGCATGGCGAAAGGTTTCTACGCCACCAAGAAGAACCGGTGGAGAATGGTCATCCAACAGCTTGAGAAGTCGCTGCGCTATGCGTACAGAGACCGCAAGGACAAAAAGGGCACCTTCAGAAGTCTCTGGATAATGAGGCTTAACGCCGCCGCTCGCGAGATGGGCTTGAGCTACAGCCGTTTCATAGCGGGCCTGCGCAAGGCAAACGTGGTCATAGACCGCAAGATGCTCGCAGAAATCGCCGTGAAAGACACCGCGGCGTTCAAGCAACTGACGGATATAGCAAAAAACGCGTAAAAACGATTACACAGATTCTAATATAAAAAGATGTTTAAAAGTTTAAAGCCGTCACAGTTCCTGTTATTTTTCTTTTTTGCGATAACACTGTCAGGAGCGCTGCTCCTTTACACGCCGTTCGCGCATAAAAGCGGGCAGGAGTATGCGTTCATAGACTCGTTATTCATGGCAACGTCCGCCGTATGCGTGACTGGCTTAAGCGTCCTGGACATCAACGCAAGCTACAGTCTTTTCGGCCAGATTGTCCTGCTCATCCTGATGTCCATCGGCGGACTCGGCTACATGACGCTGGCAACCATTATAGCCGCTTTTCTCGGGAAGGTGTCGCTGAAGGACAAGCTGATAATCAAGGAAGTCATAGACATAGAGTCCTTTGAAGGAATAAAGTACCTGCTTTTCAGGATCTTTCTCATCACATTGATATTTGAGACCGTGGGGACGGTTATTTTGACGTTTTGTTTCCTGTCGAAGATGAGTCTCCCGCAGGCGCTTTATTACGGGATGTTCCACTCGATTTCGGCATTCAATAACTGCGGGCTGGGACTCTGGTCCAACAGCCTTGAGGGATTTAAGGATAATTACTTGGTGCTGACAACCGTGATGGTCCTGATATTCTCCGGCGGTATAGGGTATATCGTCATTAACGAACTTTCGCGCATTGGCCGGGGCAGGAAGCTTTCCACGCATTCCAGGATAGCCCTTTCTTCAAGCGCAATCCTCATCTTAGCCGCGGCTCTGCTTATTTTCATCGCGGAGTACTCGAACTACCAGACGCTCGGACGGCTGACTTTCGGAGAAAAAATACTGTCCTCGTTTTTCCAGGCCGTGGCGCCGCGAACCGCAGGATTCAATTCGCTGCCAATAGGGGCAATGAGGGAACTAACGCTCCTATTGATAATCTATCTCATGTACGTCGGGGCATCCCCCGGGAGCACGGGCGGCGGAATAAAGACGACGACTTTCTCCATACTTGTCGCCGCAACGTGGTCGGTTGTCCGCGGGCGGCAGGATACGAACCTGATGGGTTCAAGGATATCCAGCGAAATAGTCAAAAAATGCATGGCCATTTCGTTTCTCGCGCTTACTGCGCTTTTTGTTTTTTCCGGCGTGATTTTTTATATAGAGAATTTCAGGTTCTTGGATGTTGTATTTGAGGTAACTTCGGCGCTCGGAACGGTCGGTTTCAGCACCGGTATTACTCCCAAGCTTTCAACCGCGGGCAAGGCGCTTATACTCTCAACTATGCTGATAGGCAGACTGGGCGCCCTCACGATAGGCATAGCGTTCCTTCAGAGAGACGAAGATATCCCGTACAAGTTCCCTGAAGAACGGGTACTGATCGGTTGAAGCTCTGCGGGCACAAGCCCGCATTTGAATAAGACGTTCACAGCAAGCTGAAATCCGCCGTAGCCCCGCCGTGCAGGGCGAAGGTGGACTATTAATAGAGGTGAAAAAAATGAAAAAGAGACAATTCGCCGTCATTGGGATGGGTACGTTCGGTTCGCACGTCGCCACCGAGCTTTCTGCCAAAGGCGCGCAGGTTCTCGCGATCGATAATAACGAGGAAAAGGTCAAGGATATCTCCGCGCTCGTAACGCAGGCCGTGGTCGCTGACGCGACTGATGAAAAAACACTGCGCGCGCTGGGAATAAAAGACATGGACGTGGCGATAATAGCCATCGGCGAAAGCATGGAAAGCAGCATACTCATAGCGGTCCTCCTGAGGGAGCTCGGGGTCAAAACCATCATCGCCAAGAGCATCAATTTGCTTCACGCCCAGATACTGGCGAAGCTCGGCGTTGACAAGGTCATATATCCGGAAAGGGAAATGGCCAGGAAGCTCGCCGAAGGCCTGATATCCCCGAACATACTCGAGGAGATCGAGCTTTCGCCCGAATATAATATAATAGAACTGCTTGCCCCGAAAAAGTTCTGGAATAATACTATCAAGGAATCGGAACTCCGCGCGTTATACAAGGTCAACGTCATCGCCCTCAAGCGCCCGACGCCCATAATAACGGATGACGGGGAAACCGATATAAAGACCGAGATAAACATCAACCCGGCCGCAGAGGACGAAATAAAGGAAAATGACGTACTGGTGCTTGTCGGGAAAGATTCCGACCTGAAACAGTTAAAAAGCGTTGAATAGGAGAGTTTAATAAATGGCTAAACATAGAAAAACAAGTTCCAGCGGAGCGGAATCGGAAATTCTGGAGCTCGCCAAATTTTATTTCCTTAACAGCAAGTACGAGGAAGCGATAGGGGAATTCAAGAAAGCCCTCGAATTGAACCCGGGCAATCCGGAAACCTATTACAATCTCGGGCTCATCTACGAGAACAGGAACATGTCCGAAGAAGCCCGCGATATGTACGAAAAAGCTCTCGCGATAGACACCAAGTACAAGAAAGCGCGCGAACACCTGAATAAACTAATAGGGATAAAAGATGTTGAAAAACCTTGAATCCATCCGCGCTGAATTCGCCGGCCAGCTTGAAAAAGCCGGGACGATAGAAGAGGCCGAAGCGCTTAAGGTCGCGTTCCTGGGCAGAAAAGGGAAACTTACCGAGATACTGCGCGGGCTTTCGGCCCTTGCCATTGAAGAACGCAAATCCACCGGCGAAAAGGCCAACCTGCTCCGCGAAGAACTTGAAAACCTGCTGAAGGAAAAAACATCCAGTCTCAGAAAAAGCCTGTTCTCGTCCAAACTGCTAACCGAAAAAATAGACGTATCTTTGCCGCCTCTGCCTTTTGAGGCGGGGCACGTGCATCCCACTACCCGGACCATCAAAGAGATCTGCGCGATATTCGAATCTCTGGGTTTCACGGTCGCTGAGGGCCCCGAGATAGAGACCGACTGGTATAATTTCGAAGCGCTCAACATTCACGCCGACCACCCCGCGAGGGACTCGCAGGACACTTTCTATCTCGCGGACAAGAAACGCCTGCTGCGCACCCAGACCTCACCAATGCAAATACGCGTCATGGAGAAACAAAAACCTCCGCTAAAGATCCTCTCACCGGGCAGGATCTTCCGCAACGAAGCCACCGACGCCTGCCACGAGGCCATGTTCCACCAGGTTGAAGGCCTGCTTGTGGACGAAAACGTTACTTTCGCCGACCTTAAAGGCACGCTCATGCTTTTTATACACCGCTATTTCGGTTCAGGAATCAAAGTCAGGTTCAGGCCGTCTTATTATCCCTTCACGGAACCGTCGGCCGACATGGACGTCCAGTGCACGATATGCGGAGGCAAGGGATGCCGCGTCTGCAAACATACAGGATGGCTTGAGATGCTCGGCTGCGGCATGGTACATCCCAATGTTTTCAAAGCCGTGAAATACGACACGGAAAAATACACCGGGTACGCTTTCGGGCTCGGGGTTGAAAGACTGACGCTCTTTAAATACGGCATTGAAGATATAAGACTGTTTTACGAAGGCAACATGCAGTTTTTGAAACAGTTCTGAATAACATAGCTTGATGTTTTAAGTGTAATGTGTAATGAAAACGTCCGTTACGACTTCCAAATTCATTACACATCACACATTTAACATTACACAACTTTTATGAGATTATCTTACAACTGGCTCAAAGAATTCGTCGATTTCACGCAATCCCCTAAAGAGATAGCGGATTTGCTCACGTTCAACGCGGTGGAGGCGAACGTGGTCTCGTCCGGGGCCGGCTGGAAAGGCATCGTTACGGCGAAAGTCCTTGAAAGGAACGCGCATCCCAACGCAGACAAGCTTTCACTCTGCTCGGTCACGGACGGAAAAAACAATTACTCCGTCGTTTGCGGGGCCCCGAACGTCGCGGCAGGGCAGATTGTGGCGCTCGCCGTGATTGGATCGGAGCTTCAGGGCGGTTTTCAGATAAAAAAAGCGAAAATACGCGGCGTCGAATCGGAAGGAATGATCTGTTCCGAAAAAGAGCTGGGCCTGAGTGGCGAGGCGGCGGGCATCATGGTGCTGCCGGAAAACACGCCTCTGGGAAAACCCCTTGAACAGGTAATCGACGCCAGCGATTCTATCATAGAGATAGAGATAACCACCAACAGGCCCGACTGCCTGAGCCACTGGGGCGTAGCGCGCGAGATAGCCGCAAAACTGGGTAAACCTCTGAAACTGCCGGAAATCAACAAGACGGAACTGCCCCGCGGGCTGAAAATAACGATAGAAAACCCGGACCTCTGCAGCCGCTACATCGGGTATCTCATCAACGGCGTGGAAGTTAAACCCTCTCCGGACTGGCTGGCCAAGAAACTTGAAAGATGCGGCATCAGGCCGATAAACAATATCGTTGACATTACTAATTACGTGCTTATTGAACTCGGCCACCCGCTTCACGCCTTTGACACCGGCGTCATGGCGAAAGGCGAGGTTGTAGTGCGAACCGCGAAAAAAGGCGAAAAAATCCTCGCGCTGGACGGAAAGGAATACCCTCTTACCGAAACCATGCTTGTCATCGCCGACGCGGAAAAGGCGCAGGCGATAGCCGGCGTGATGGGCGGCGAAAACTCAGGCGTCACTCAGAAAACGAAAAATATCATACTTGAAAGCGCGGTATTCCTCCCGAAAAGCATCCGCAGGACGTCCAAGGCGCTGGCGCTTTCCACCGACGCCTCATACAGGTTTGAACGGGGGATATCATGGGAAGGCGCGGAGCTTGCCGCCTGGAGGGCGATGAACCTCATCGTCCAGCTTGCCGGCGGAAAACCAGCTCACAGGACCGACAAAATCGCGGCGGAATATAAACCCGCAAAGATAGTCCTGCGGCCCAATAAAGTGTCCCAATTGCTCGGGATGGAAATTCCTGATCCGGAGATACGCAGGATTCTTGAATCACTCGGAATGAAGATTAACCCCGTTAGAAGTCCCATATCCTCGGACATTGGCAGTCCCAAAATGGGACTTACTTCTAACGGGGTAAAGTGTGCCGAAACTGATTTCCAGGTTGAGCCGCCGTCATGGAGGCTTGATATCGCGCAGGAAGTTGACCTGATAGAGGAAGTGGCCCGCATAAACGGTTACGACAAAATTCCTACGACTATAGCGCCTATAACTCTTGACCCCGATAAGGGGAGGGAAGAAAAGAGCGCGGAAGCGGTGATTTCCGAAAGGCTCATCGCCCTGGGTTTTTCAGAAACACTCAACTACAGTTTTCTTGAGGAAAAAAGCCTTTTGAACCTGGGACTACCGGTCATTGAAAGGATTTCAAACCCTATCTCTAAAGAGAACGAGGTGCTCAGGACGTCGCTGCTCCCCGGGATGCTGAAAAATTTCATCCTGAACAAGTTTCTCGGCAACAATGACGTCAAACTTTTCGAGACCGGAAATGTCTTTCTTCAGGAAGGCGAGAAAAGATACCTCGGAGCGCTCTTCTCCGGAAAAATTCGTCCCGAATGGTGGGCTGAGAAAGAGAAAGAAAGCGCCGACGCCGGCTTCTATTTCATGAAAGGAGCGGTCCAGGACGCGCTTTCGGGGAACAATATCGTTTGCCACGCCGAAGGAAAACTGCCTCCGTTCATGCATCCGGGGAAATCCTGCTCGGTACGGGTGAACGGCAAGGAAGCTGGATTTTTCGGAGTATTGTTCTCGGCCGACGTCCCTGAACTCACAGAAAGCACGGTTTACTATACTGAACTTGACCTGGAAATCCTTAACAAGGTCTGGAACAGGAAAACAGGCCAGTATAAGACACTGATTCGTTTCCCTTCCGTTAAGCGAGACCTTTCGATCATGGCTTCAAATTATATCGCTTTTGACAAGGTTTCCGGCCTTCTCGCGGATTTTGCCAGGAAGAACGTTATTCTCTCCGAATTCGAACTGACCGACGTTTACAGGGACGCTGCAAAGATAGGCAAGGATAATACAAGTTACACCCTCCATTTGGCATTCCGCCACTCCGAACGCACGCTCACCGACACGGAAGTAAACAAATCGGTGGATGAAATAGTCGCCGCGCTTAAAAACGAGCTCGGCGCAACACTTCGATAACCTTAAGACAAACTCGAATATCGAAATTCGAAGCTCGAAGGAAATTACTCACATATAAATATAAAAGCCTTTAATTAAATTAAACTTTGTCGTTTGCATTTTGTTTCGGATTTCCGACCTCCGATATTTTCTTTATGAAGTCCCGCTGTAGCGGGAGTGTTTCGGATTTCGAGCTTGCTATATATTATGATCATAAAAACCGATCCCGACATCATCCAGTCCTATTTTGAAGACGAATCCGGCCTTCTGGGCGGCCATGCCGAACAGGTGGCCATCCCCGGGGATGAGCGCGACGTTGCGGATTTTCTTAAAGAAGCATCTTCAAAAAAAACGCCGGTTACAGTTTCAGGAGCCGGCACGGGCGTGACAGGCGGGCGCATACCTTTCGGCGGCGCAGTCCTGTCGCTTGAAAACCTCAACCGTTTCATTGAACTTAAGAAAACGGGCCCGAACGAAGCCGCGGCCGTCGTCCAGCCCGGATTGAGTATCAAGGATTTGAAAAACACCGTCCAAAAAGAAGGATGGATGTATCCGCCGGATCCCACGGAACAGAATTCATGGATAGGCGGAAACGTATCAACGAACGCGTCGGGCAGCAGGGGGCTTAAGTACGGTTCTACCAGAAAATACGTTAAACGGCTGAAGGTAGTCCTTTCCGGCGGGGAAATTCTGGACATAAAACGCGGAGAGATATTCGCTGATAAAAGCGGGAAGATAATCCTGCCGGCGGCCAAACCCGACACCGTAATGCTTCCTTCCTACAGGCTGCCTGTGATAAAAAACGCCGCTGGATATTTCAATTATCCGGGCGCCGACCTGATAGACCTTTTCATCGGCCACGAGGGAACGCTCGGAGTCATCACGGAAATCGAAGTATCCCTGATTCCGCAGGCCGAAAAGATGCTTGGCGGAGTCGCGTTTTTCGGGAAACCGGAAAACGCCTGGGATTTCGCGGCGAACGCGAAAAGAGCCGGAAAATCAGGTTCGCTTAGCCCGCTTTCGCTGGAATATTTTGACGAAGAAGCTCTGCGCCTGCTGAAATCCGATTACCCGCACATACCGTCTTCAGCGAAAGCCGCGATATTTTTCGAACAGGAGATACACGGCGGCGGCGAGGACGCAGTGATAACGGAATGGAGCTCATTGCTGGAGAAGCACGGCTCCCCGCTTGAAGACGTCTGGTTTTCAAGCGCGCCCAAGGATAATGAATCCTTCAGGGAATTCAGGCACCGGCTTCCGGAAAAGGTCAATGAGATAGTCAAGGCGAACAAATTCCCGAAAACCGGCACTGATTTTGCCGTTCCGGACGCCAATTTAAAACAGATGATACGCCATATTTACGAACTCCTTGAACAACATGATATAAGGCACCTTGTATTCGGCCACATAGGGGAAAGCCACCTGCACGCCAATTTACTCCCGTGCGATGAAAAACAGTACGCGAAGTGCCGGGAAATATATCTTCTGCTGGTTGACAAGGCGGTTTCTCTTGGCGGGACCATATCCGCGGAACACGGGATAGGCAAGCTCAAGCACGCGTACCTTGAAAGAATGCTGGGCAGGAAAGCTCTCATTGAGATGGCAGAGCTGAAGAAAACACTGGATCCCGCATGCGTTTTGGGGATCGGAAACATCTTTCCTAAAGATTTACTCTAACTTCAAGTCATTTCTTATCATTTACGAAAAAATCATAACAAAATCATGCAATTCAACACTTGACATACGCCTGTTTTTGTTATAAAATTAAGTTGTGGATAAGATAGATATTCTGGAAAGAAAGATAAGGCAAGCAGCAGAACAGATACTACGTCTCCGCGAGCAGAACAAGAAGTTGGAGGCAGAGTTTGCTTTTCTTCAGAACGAACAAAAAAAAGTGCACGTTACTTTAAGAGAGAATGAAACGTTCAAAGAGGAACGCAGGACCGTATCTGCGAGGATAGAGAAGCTGCTAAAGAAATTGAACGTAGCCCAAATCCAGCAATGAACAAGGTTCCCGTAAATATCCTCGGACACATATACGAAGTCGAAGTAGCTCCCGGCGACGAGCTTCATGTCTATTCTTTGGCTCAGCATGTCGAAGACAAGCTGGCGGAAGTCCAGAGAGACACCGGTATCGTTGACACGCAGAAATTGGCGATTTTAGCGGCTTTGAACATCGCTGATGAACTTTTTCGCCTGAAAGAATCAAAAGAAAGCGTTTCAGGCATTTTGGATAAGAAAGCGGACGATTTTATCAGGGTGCTGGATGAAGTATTGACGGCCTGAGTTACAGGCCCGTTCTCTGTTTTTTATCCCTGCAGTGTCGATAAACCTTAGCGGTGAAAACCCTTCCGGGCTTTCAGCATTACGGTTTCGGTATTGCAGGGATTTTTTTGAGGTTCTGCCCGATTTATCGGGCATTTGAATAAGACGTCCACATCAAACCGAAATCCGCCGCAGTCCCGCTGTGTGGGACGGAGATGGATTAACTCTATATTCTAAATATATGAACTTGAAACAGACGGATTTTTTCTCAAAGACCGCCAAATCAAACATTGAACATATACCGCTGGCGTTCAGGATGACGCCGAAATCCCTTGAGGGTTTCGCGGGCCAGTCACACATACTGGAGCAGGGGATGATGCTCAGGCGCGCGATAGAATCCGACAGGCTCGGTTCCGTCATCTTTTACGGCCCTCCCGGGACCGGAAAGAGCGCGCTGGCCAGGATTATCGCAAGAAAAACGCGGTCGCATTTCGAAGAGACCAATGCCGTGACTATAGGCGTTAACGACATACGCAAGATAGTCGAAGCCGCAAAATCAAGGCTCAATATCTCTTCCCAGAAAACAACCCTTCTCCTTGACGAAATACACCACTTCAACAAAACCCAGCAGGACGCTCTTCTCCCCGATGTTGAAAAGGGGATAATCACGCTCATAGGTATCACGACCGAGAACCCGTATTTTTACGTAAACTCTGCGCTTATTTCCAGATCAGTACTGTTCGAATTCAAACCGTTATCGGAAAAAGACCTCGGACAGATACTGGAAAACGCGCTTAATAACGCCGAAAACGGTTTCGGGAATCATAAGATCAAGCTTCAGAAAGAAGCGGCTGAACATCTCATCAAAAACTCGGGAGGGGACGCGCGGCGTCTTTTAAACGCAATTGAGATAGGAGTCCTTTCCACGAAACCGTCCGCCGACGGCGCCGTTAATTTTGATTTTAAGGTCGCCGAAGAATCCCTCCAGAAAAAGATATTGCTTTACGATAAATCCGGCGACGAGCATTACGATCACATTTCCGCGTTCATAAAATCGATGCGCGGCTCTGACCCCGACGCGGCTCTTTACTGGATGGCGAAGATGCTCGCGGCAGGAGAAGACCCGCGCTTCATCGCCAGAAGAATAGTCATCTGCGCGTCGGAAGACGTGGGCAACGCGGATCCGGACGCGCTTGTCGTAGCAACGGCGGCTCTTGACGCCGTGGAATTCGTCGGCATGCCTGAAGCAAGAATACCGCTCGCTCAGGCCGCGACTTACATAGCCGCGGCGCCTAAATCAAACGCTGCTTATCTCGCGATAGAGAGAGCGCTGCATGAAGCCAGGAACTCAGCTCCGCGCCAGGTGCCTGATCATCTTAAAGACGCAAATCTCGATGGAGAGGGAAAACGCGGCCACGGTGTCGGGTATAAATACCCGCACAGCTTCCCAGGACATTTTGTAGCACAGGAATACTGGCCTAACCCAAAAAAATTCTATGAGCCAACAGAAGAGGGCTTTGAAGCCCAGATCAAGAAAAGACTGTCGGATCTCGGAAACAAAAAGAGATCTTAGAAAGAAATTCCTGGAACAGAGGAACGCGCTGACGCCGAGCGCCAGAATGATGAGGAGTTCCAGGATCACAGAAAAACTGTGTGCTACAAAGCTGTACGAAAACGCGCGCGTCATAATGTTTTCCATGACGCACGGCTCGGAGATATTCACTGAACCGATGATATCTCAGGCATGGCGCGACGGAAAGAAGGTCGCGGTTCCGAAAGTGGATATTGTGTCCGGAGAAGTCTGCGCGTTCGTTTTGAATTCCGTTGAAAATGATCTTGAAGCGTGCGCTTACGGTATCCGCGAGCCTAAATCAGGCGCATGTCCTGTCATCAAAGCGTCAAAGATCGATATTGTCATAGTACCGGGGCTCGCTTTTGACGAAAGCGGGCACAGGCTTGGATACGGCAAGGGTTATTACGACAAGTGGCTTAAAAAATTCAGAAAAGAAAAAAGGGTCGGCGCATGTTTTGATTTCCAGGTCATCAAACGCCTTCCTAAAACCGAAAGCGACACTCCCGTAGGATTGATAATAACCGACAAAAGGGTAATCCGCGCGGGCCAGACGAAAAAGAAATGAGCATGTAATAAACGAAAGGAGTATCAAAGAAATGAGCATCTACCTGATTATTATCGCAGTCTCCTTTCTGGGCATCGTGTTAGGCTATTTCGCGCGCATGATGTACGCGAAAACGCAGATGAAGTCAGCCGAACGAACTGCCCAGCGCCTTATAGACGAAGCTAGAGCCTCCGCTGAGAATAAAAAGAAAGAAGGGCTTCTTGAGGTCAAGGAAGTAATGGAACGGGAGCGCCGCGAATTCGAACGTGAAACGCGCGAGCGCAGGCAGGAACAGCAGAACTTTGAACGACGGCTCAATCAAAAAGAGGAAAATCTCGAGAGAAAACTTGATATCCTGGACAAAAAAGAGAAGGAACTGCAGCAGGCCGAACGGAATCTGAAGGCCAAGGACCAGTCGCTTGAAGACGAAAAGCGGGCAGTGCTTAGAACGCGCGAAGAACAGACAAAGATCCTCGAGCGCGTAGCGGGAATGACCGCTGAAGAGGCCAAGAAGGTGCTCATTCAGACGCTTGAGGATGAGGCCAGGAAGGAAGCCGCGATCATAATCAAAAGACTCGAGCAGGAAGCGAGAGAAACCGCGGATAAAAAATCCAAGGAAATATTATCCATCGCCATACAACGCGTCGCTGCGGAGCACACCGCCGACATCACGACAACCACGGTTCCTATTGTAAACGACGAAATGAAAGGGCGCGTCATAGGGCGCGAAGGCAGGAACATCCGCGCTTTCGAACAGGCAACCGGAGTAGATGTCATTATTGACGACACGCCCGAAGCGATAACGATATCCGCGTTTGACGGCGTTAGGCGCGAGATCGCAAAGATATCGATGCAACGGCTCATTACCGACGGAAGGATACATCCGACGCGCATCGAAGAAATCGTGGAAAAAGTCAAAAAAGAGATGGATAACACCCTGAAGGAAATAGGCGAGCAAGCGGCAATTGAAGCGGGCATACCGGGACTTCACCCGGAAATACTCAAACTCCTCGGAAAATTGAAATACCGCACTTCGTACGGGCAGAACCAGCTTCAGCACACGCTTGAAGTAACGTGGCTCGCCGGCGCCATCGCAGGCGAGCTCAGGGCCGATATAAACTTCTGCAAGAGAGCGGCGCTTATGCACGACGTGGGCAAAGCCGTGGACCACGAAGTGGAAGGCACTCACCACCAGCTCTCGGCGGACGTCGCGCAGAAATACGGCGAATCCCCGAAAATGATAAACGCGATCCTTTCGCATCACGAAGGCATCGCGGAACCGCAAAGCGTCGAAGCATTCATAGTTGCAGCCGCTGACGCAATCTCGGCAGCGCGTCCCGGGGCGAGACGCGAATCCATCGAACATTACTTGAAACGCCTTGAGAAACTTGAAAAACTGGCAACGACGTTCAGGGGCGTCACATCCGCTTACGCGATACAGGCCGGCCGCGAAATAAGGATCCTCGTTGAGCCTGAAGACGTGGACGACCAGGGAGCTCAGCTTTTGGCGCGGGATGTAGCCAAAAAAGTAGAGCAGGAACTTGAATACCCGGGCCAGATCAAGATAACCGTGATACGCGAAGTCAGGGCGCAGGATGTGGCAAAATAGACGGAAGAGGGAAGATGGAAGACGGAAGTAAAAAGTTTTGTCAGCTTCCTTCTTCATTCTTCTGTCTTCGTTCTAAAAATTATGAAGATAATTTTTATTGCTGATATTGTCGGAGAACCGGGACGGGGAATAATCGCCAAAACGCTTCCCGGCCTTGTGAGCCGGGAGAACCCGGACTTCGTTATCGCCAACGCCGAGAACTCCGCGGGAGGGAAAGGATTGACCGGCTCTATTGCAGGCGAGCTTTTCGGGCTCGGGATAGACGTCCTGACCCTAGGAAACCACACTTTTGACAGGAAAGAAATAGACACCGCCATAGAAAATCCGAAAGTCCTGCGCCCCGCGAATTACCCTCCGAACGTGCCCGGGCGCGGATGGAATATCTACACCGCTAAAAACGGAAAAAAGGCCGCTGTCGTAAATCTTATGGGGCGTGTCTACATGCCTATTATCGACGACCCCTTCAGGTCCGCCAATGAGCTCCTTGAAATAATTAACAAGGAAACGAAGAATATCATTGTCGATTTCCACGCCGAAATAACTTCTGAAAAACAAACGATGGGATGGTATCTCGACGGACGCGTCTCAGCGGTTATAGGGACTCACACGCACATCCCGACAGCAGACGAAAGTATACTCCCGGGCGGGACAGCCTATATCTCGGATTCCGGCATGACCGGGCCGGCCGACGGCGTGATAGGAATGGACAAGGAAATAATCATCAAGAAATATCTTACCGGCATACCTCAGCATTTCGTTGTGTCAAAAGGGCCCGCGGTGATGCAGGGCTGCGTGGTAGAAATAAACGAAAATGACGGGAAGGCTTTAAAGATAAGCAGGTTCAGCCTGAATTAGAACAATGTTTGATGTTTTATGTGTAATGTTTAATGAAACCAAGTGTTCCATGTAGTATTCATTACACATCTAACATTTCACATTACTCAATTTTTATATGAATCCAGACGGCAGAATAATCTACTCCGTAAGCGAAATAAGCAAAGAGATCAAAGCGATCCTTGAAGGCACGTATCCCGATGTCTGGGTTGAAGGGGAAGTGTCGAACTTCAAGCTTCACTCCGCCTCGGGGCACATGTACCTGTCTCTCAAGGACGCCGGCTCGCAGTTGCCCGCGGCGATATTCCAGGGAATAAACCGTTCTTTCAAATTCAAGATCGAAGACGGGTTGAAGGTGCTGGCCCGCGGCAAGGTCTCCACTTACCAGGGGAAATACCAGCTCATTATCTCATACATGGAGCCCGCCGGCAAGGGAGCCCTGCAGCTCGCGTTTGAACAGCTGAAAGAAAAACTTGAGAATGAAGGGCTGTTCGAGCAGAAAAGAAAAAGGCCCATACCGGCACTTCCGCAGAAGATAGGCATAGTGACATCCCCGACGGGCGCCGCGATCAAGGATATATTGACCGTAATAAACCGGAGATTCGCCAACGTAGAGATACTGCTCTATCCGGTCCAGGTCCAGGGCGAAACAGCGAAATTCGAGATTTCGCAGGCCATAGAATACCTGAACGCCAATCATCAAGAACTTGACGTGCTGCTTGTCGGCCGCGGAGGCGGCTCGATAGAGGACCTCTGGGCCTTTAACGAAGAAATTGTGGCAAGGGCTATCGCGTCTTCGGACATACCCATAATATCCTGCGTCGGGCATGAAATTGATTTTACGATAGCCGATTTTGTCGCCGATCTCAGGGCGCCGACGCCCTCGGCGGCGGCCGAACTCGTAGTAAGGAACAAATCCGAACTCGCCGATAAAATATCAAATCTGGACAGGCGGCTGCGCAGCAAGATGGACTTCATAATTTCCGCCGCGATCGAAAAACTAAAGTATTTCGCGGACAGCAGGGCGCTGACAAGGCCACACGAAATTTTTGAAGACCGCAAAAGGGATATCGACGACATGCTTGAAAGGCTGAACGATTCCAGCGCGAGAATAATCGAACTCCGCGAAAACAATTACAGGCTGCTTTCCGAGAAACTGAATCTGCTGTCGCCGCTGAGTACGCTTTCACGCGGATATTCGATCTGCTGGAAAGACCCCGAGAACCTCATTTTAACTGACACGAAAATACTTAAATCCGGCGACAGGGTTAAAGTAAAACTTTCCAAAGGCGAATTTACCGGAAAGATAGAAGACATTAACTGACGGGAGTGGTTTATGACAAAGAACACCAGACAGGAAACCATGAAATTCGAAGACGCCCTTAAACGACTTGAAGAAATCGTTCAAAAGATGGAGCAAGACGTTGACCTGGACAAATCGCTGATTCTTTTTGAAGAAGGCATCAAGCTAGTCAGGTTCTGCCAGGAAAAACTTGAAGAATCCAAGAAAAAAGTGGAAATCCTCGTCAAAAAAGGCGGCAAGCTCGCGTCCGAGCCGTTCGATACCGAAAATGACGGAGGAAACGGGAAAAAAGAACTATTTTAATCAATTACAAATTACATATTACAGATTACATATTCACAACCATGGTATGAGCAGTTAATCTGTAATTATCTATATGGACCTTAATAAATATTTAAAATCACAAGCGGCGGTTGTAAACAGGGCGCTAAAGAGATTCGCTCCGAAAGGCAATTCGCTCATTGAAAGGGCGATGCGCTACGCCCTATTCGCCGGCGGGAAGCGCCTGAGACCGATTCTTGTCATTGCCGGGGCCGAACTTTGCGGCGGAAAACAGTCCGACGTACTTCCGGCGGCCTGCGCCGTAGAATTCATCCATACCTATTCGCTCGTGCACGACGACCTGCCCGCGATGGACGACGATGACCTGAGGCGCGGCAAACCCACGACGCACAAGAAATTCGGAGAAGCAACCGCAATCCTCGCGGGCGACGCTCTGCTGACAGAAGCTTTCAATTTAATAACCCTTTGCGGCGCAAAAACCGCTCCGTCGCGCGTCGTCGCGGCCTCGGGCATGCTTTCAAAAGCGTCCGGACACCGCGGCATGGTGGGCGGGCAGATGAAAGACACAGTTGAAGCCGGCAACTGGCGGAATAAAAACAGGAAACTTATTGTAAAAGGTCTGGACTATATACACAGAAATAAAACCGCCGCCCTGATAAGAGCAAGTTTGCTTATCGGCGCGGTCCTGTCGGGCGCCGGCAAAAGAAAACAAAAGGCTCTTGAAAAATACGGAGAAAACATAGGGCTGGCGTTCCAGATCGCCGACGATGTGCTGGACATCACGGCCGACAAGAAACTGCTGGGCAAACGCGGAAGCGACAGAAAGAATAACAAGCTTACTTACCCGGCCCTTTTCGGAATCGAAGGATCCAGAAAGAAAGCCGCAAGGACTGTTGACGCGGCCAAGACTGCGCTGAATATTTTCGGCAGGCGCGCGAGGCGCGCTGATATCCTCATGGAACTTGCCGATTATATAATCAAAAGACAGTACTAAATAGTTTAAGGTTTCAAGTTTAACGTTAAAAAATATTTCAAGCGTTTTTATTCTCTAAACATTAAACTTTAAACTAAAGATGTAACAGGAGTCTTATGTCAGTGTTGGAAAAGATCAACAAACCGCAGGACCTCAGGATAATCAAAAGGGAGCTGCTAACCCAGCTCGCCGAAGAAATCAGGGGCGAAATAATCCGGACCGTCTCGCAGACGGGCGGCCATCTGGCTCCGAGCCTGGGAACGGTTGAGCTTACGATCGCGCTGCACTATGTTTTTGAGGCGCCGAAAGACAAAATCGTCTGGGACGTCGGGCACCAGTCGTACGCCCACAAGATCATCACCGGACGCAGGGACAAGTTTCATACTCTGCGCACGTATAAAGGGATAAGCGGGTTCCCTAAAAGAGATGAATCGGAATATGATTCTTTCGGAGCAGGGCATTCTTCAACTTCCATATCCGCGGCGCTCGGGATCGCCGCGGCGCGCGACCTGAAAAAAGAGGATTATAAAGTAATCGCTATACTGGGAGACGGCTCCATGACCGGGGGGCTCGCGTTTGAAGGGTTGCAGAATGCCGGACATCTGGGCAAAGACCTGCTTGTGATACTCAACGATAACGAGATGTTCATTTCGCACAGGGTAGGCGCTGTCGCGGGGTATCTCGCGAAACTTCTTACCGCCGGCACGCTGAAAAAATTCGAGAAATCGGTTGAAACGTTCTTTAAACGCATTCATTTCTGGGGCTCAACGCTGCTGCGCGTCGCAAAAAGGTTCAAAGTGCTCCTATTCCCCGGAATGCTTTTCGAAGAAATGGGTTTCGCGTATATTGGGCCCGTTGACGGGCATGACTTGCACCAGATGATAGAGATCTTGTCGGCCATCAGACAGATGAAAGGGCCTATCCTCCTGCACGTAATCACAAAAAAGGGGAAAGGTTATCAGCCGGCGGAAGACAATCCCATAGATTTCCACGGAGTCGGAAGGTTCAATATCATTACCGGCGAAACGGAACAGCCCGGGAAGATCCCGAGCTACACTCAAATCTTCGGACAGACTCTTGTTAAACTTGCGGCGGACGATCCGAAAGTAGTGGCGATAACGGCCGCGATGTCTACGGGAACGGGTATGGATTCTTTCGCCAAGGAATTCCCCGAAAGGTTCTTTGACGTCGGCATAGCCGAAAGCCACGCTCTTACTTTCGCGGCCGGTCTTGCCGCCGAAGGGATGAAACCCGTCTGCTCAATATATTCAACGTTTCTTCAGAGAGGCATGGATCAGATAATACATGATATCGCCCTTCAGAAGCTCCCGGTCGTGATCTGTGTTGACCGCGCGGGCATTGTCGGCGAAGACGGCGCGACGCATCAAGGGGCGTTTGACCTTTCTTTCCTTAATTTCGTGCCGAATCTGGCGATTATGGCCCCTGCCGACGAAAATGAGCTCCAGCACATGCTCAAGACCGCCCTCCTGCATAACGGCCCGACGGCAATACGCTACCCGCGCGGGTCCGGGGTCGGAGTGAATCTTGACGTAACTCTTAAAAAACTGCCTTTTGGAAAAGCCGAAATAAAAATGGAAGGGAAGGACGTTTCCATATTCGCGATAGGCAATACCGTCCATCCCGCCATGGACGCCGCGAAAATCCTTCAGGCTTCAGGCATCCATTGCGCCGTCGTTAATATGAGATACTTGAAACCGCTGGACGACGAAGTCGTGCTGAATCTGGCAAGTAAATCGAAGAAGGCCGTAGTCATTGAAGAAAACTCCGCGGTCGGAGGGCTCGGGTCATCGGTAAGCGGGCTGATCGCCGGAAAAAACATCGAATTACTTCACATTGCTATCCCTGACAAATTCATTGAGCACGGAAGCCAGAAGATCCTGCGCGAGCTGTGCGGTTTCACGCCTGAAAAGATAGCCGGCCGCATAAAAGAATGGATTAAATAATAACAGCAATTACAGATTACATATTTCAAATTACAAATTAACGGCTTTAAATCTGTAATATGTAATCTGTAATTTGTAATTCACTCTGATAATCGTGAAAAACAAAATCCGTCTAGACCTTCTGCTGGTTTCAAAGGGCCTTGCTGAAACGAGAAGTAAAGCACAGGCGATCATAATCGCCGGCCAGGTTGAAGCAGGCGGGCAAACACTCCTAAAGCCGGGAACTTCTGTTGACAGCCAATCTCAAATAACCTTAAAGAAAACAAATCCTTTCGTTTCGCGCGGCGGGCTCAAGCTTGACTCCGCCATTGAAACGCTTAAAATCCATGTCACGGGAAAGATTTGCATGGATATCGGCGCCTCAACCGGCGGTTTCACGGATTGCATGTTGCAGCGCGGGGCCGTAAAAGTCTACGCTGTGGACGTAGGGCGCAATCAACTCCATGAAAAATTGAAAAAGGACCCGAGAGTCATAAACATCGAAAGGATGAATTTCCGCTATTTTCCCGGTGAATTTCCCGGCGGTATAAGAGAAGAATTCTTGAAAGACCCCGTCGAATTTGTTACAATAGACGTGTCATTCATCTCGCTGGAAAAAATTCTCCCGGCCGCGGTTGAAGCATCTTCGGGAAACGCCGAAATACTCGCGATGGTAAAGCCGCAGTTCGAAGCCACGCCAAAGGAACTTAAAAAAGGCGTCGTAAGGGACGAAAAAATCCGGCTGAGAACAATAGAAAAGATAAAAGCTTTCGCTTCAACGCTTAACCTGTCGCTGAAAGGAGAAGTGGATTCTTCCGTGAGGGGGCCGGAAGGGAATCTGGAACATTTTTTGTGGCTCGTGAAGGAAGGCCGGTAAAAGCCATTCTATAGCGGCTTTCAAAGGATCATATTATGAAAATCAAGCTTCCGAAATTTTTTTTCAGCAAGGGCGCGACGATCAGGATCAATTCCGGACGCGTCACGCCCGAATCTGCCCATGAAGAGCTAAGCAAGAAAACCACTCCGGCGCTCATTGATTCACTTACCGACGGGGACCCCTTCATACGGTCCGTTTCAGCGGAAGTCCTCGGAAGAATTCATGAGAAATCCGCGGTTGACGCGCTGATTAAAGCGCTTAATGACCCTTCAAAATATGTCCGCGAAAAAGCGGCGATTGCGCTCGGCGTCATCGGCGACAAAGCGGCCGTTCAACCGCTCATAAACGCTTTGAACGACGAATCCGAAGAAGTCCGCGTCACGGTCGCGGGAGTGCTGGGACACCTGCACGACAAGATGGCCGTTCCGGCGCTTATTCAGGCGCTCTCCGACGCGAGCCCTATGGCGCGCATGAAATCCGCAATATCGCTCGGCCTGATCGGTGAATCTTCGGCCATTGCGTCTCTATTCAACATCCTGAAAGACGAAAATGAACTTGTGCGCAAGTACGCGTGCGAGGCCCTTGGAAATATCGGCAGGCCTGCGGTTCCGGCTTTGCTCATGGCGCTGAGGGACGAAAAAGTAAGGGCGCACGCGGCACAGGCACTTCTGAAACTGAAATGACCGTAGGTTTCATCTCGGTCATCCCCGAAGCCGTAATCGGGGATCTCTGAATATCTAAATATGGCATTCAAATTTCTAAGACGCATAATCAGGGTCGAGCCGAAGAGCATCGATTCAAAAGAAGGGGCGGAAACACCTGCTCCCAGAATTCCGGAAGTCAAGGAAGCTCTCACTTCGGGTTTCAGGGATTCTGACGCGCTTGTCCGTGCTGTCAGCATTGATATCGCGGGCAGGCTGAAGGAAAAACATGTGCTGCCGCAGCTTATTGAATCGTTGAAGGACCCGCTTCATTTCATCAGGCAGAAGGCCGCCCAGACGCTCGGACTGATCGGCGACAGGAAAGCCGTGCCCGCCCTGATAGACGCGCTGAACGACCAATCCGAAGAGGTACGTGTCACCGCGGCCGGAGTGCTTGGGCATCTAAAGGACAGGATGGCTGTCCAGCCGCTCATCGCTGCGCTCGGAGATAAAAGCCCGCACACAAGGATGAAGGCGGTCATTTCGCTCGGATGCATCGGCGATGACAAGGCGATACCCGCGCTCGCCAAAGCCATGAAGGACGAGAATGAGCTCGTGCGCAAATACGCCTGCGAGGCGCTCGGAAATCTCGGAAGAAAAGCCGTGCCTCCGCTTCTCGAAGCGATTAAGGATGACAGGTTGAGAATGATAGCGCAGGAAGCGCTGATGAAGATAAAGTAAAAACATTGCTAAATTGTTAAATGGCTGATTGTTAAAGGCCTTTCAGCAATTTAGCCATTTGGCAATTCAACAATTTAATATTATGAGCACTTATAATTTTCAGGAAATCGAACCGAAGTGGCGGAAATACTGGGAAGATACAGGAATTTTTGCCGCCGGCAAGCGCGACAAGGCGAAAAAAAAGTATTATTGCCTTGTTATGTTCCCGTATCCTTCCGGCAAACTGCACATGGGACACGTCAGGAACTACGTGCTCGGCGATGTGTTCGCGAATTTCCAAAGGATGAAAGGCTTCCAGGTCATGCATCCGATAGGTTGGGATGCTTTTGGGCTTCCTTCCGAAAACGCCGCGATAAAGAATAATATCCACCCCGAGAAATGGACGAGAGATAATATAGAACATATGACGGTCCAACTCAAAGCTCTCGGCATTTCATACGACTGGTCCCGCGAATTCGCGACCTGCGACCCGGAATATTACAAGTGGAACCAGTGGTTTTTCATCAAGATGTGGGAAAAAGGACTGGCTTTCAGGAAGAAGGCGCGCGTGAACTGGTGCCCTTCATGTCAGACGGTCCTGGCTAACGAGCAGGTCAACCAGGGAACGTGCTGGCGCTGCGATTCCGGCGTGGAAGACCGCGAACTGGAGCAGTGGTTCTTCAAGATCACCGATTACGCCGAGCGGCTGCTTGCGGGCCATGAACTCATCAAGGACGGCTGGCCGCAGGAAGTCCTGCTGATGCAGAAGAACTGGATAGGCAAGTCTTACGGCGCTGAAGTCGATTTCACTATTGAATCCGGAGACGGAAGTTTTTCAAAAAAGATCAGGATTTTCACGACAAGGCCCGACACTCTTTTCGGCGCGACTTTCATGGTATTGTCTCCGGAACACGCCTTTTTAAAAGAGCTGAAAACCAAAATCAGGAACTGGAAAGAAACTGAAGAATATATTCACGCCAGCGCCAAGAAAACACCGGCCGAACGGATGAATCCCGAAAAACTCAAAACAGGCGTAAAGCTGGAAGGAATCCGCGCGGTCAATCCCGTCAATAAAGCGGCTATTCCCGTATTCATCGCCGATTACGTTCTGATGGAATACGGCACGGGAGCCATTATGGCCGTGCCGGCTCATGACCAGCGCGACTGGGAATTCGCAACTAAGTTCAAGGTGCCTATAATCGAGGTCATCCGTGGCGAAGGTTCCGATATATCCAAACACGCGTATGAAAACGAAGGGACAATGGTAAATTCCGGCCAGTTCAACGGCATGCCTTCCCCTGAATGCGTGGAAAAAATTTCGCTGTGGCTCCAGCAGAATGGTCTCGGAAAGAAATCGGTCAATTACCGCCTGAAGGAGTGGCTGCTTTCAAGGCAGCGTTACTGGGGAACGCCTATCCCGATGATACATTGCGATAAATGCGGGATCGTACCGGTCCCGGAGAAGGACCTTCCCGTGACGCTCCCTAAGGATGTCAAGCTCACGGGCGTCGGGCGTTCTCCGCTTGACGAAAACGCCGAATTCATAACCGTAAAATGCCCGAAATGCGGCGGCAAGGCAAAAAGAGAAACCGACACGATGGACACGTTCGTGGATTCGTCCTGGTATTACGCGCGATACTGCGACCCCAAAAACAGCAATGAACCCGTTGACAGACAGGCGGCTGACGCGTGGCTGCCCGTTGACCAGTACGTCGGCGGGATAGAACACGCGTGCATGCACCTTATCTATTCGCGTTTCTGGCATAAGGTCATGAAAGACATTGGTCTGGTTTCAAGCGAAGAACCTTTCACAAAACTTCTGACCCAGGGCATGGTCACGCTCGGCGGGAGCGCGATGTCAAAATCAAAAGGGAATATCGTCACGCCTGATGAAATAACCTCTACTTACGGGTCAGACACGCTGCGCCTGTTCATTATGTTCGCGTCTCCGCCGGAAAAACAACTTGACTGGTCATCCGATGGAGTGGAAGGCTCGTGGCGTTTCACTAACAGGGTCTGGCGCCTGCACGAATTGATTGCCCAGGATTCCGGGAAGGGAACCGGCAAGGAGGAAGCGCTTCTTCACAAAATGCATTTAACTGTTAAGAAAGTTACCGATGATATAGCGAAAGAACAGCAGTTGAACACGGCTATCTCATCTACAATGGAGCTTGTCAACGAACTTTACGCGTCACTGGGTTCCTGCGGAGCTGAGACGCTTATAAAGGCGTACAAAACCGTCGTGCTTCTTCTTGCGCCGTTCACGCCGCACTTATGCGAAGAGCTCTGGCAAAAACTCGGAAATAAAGAAAGTATTTTAACCGCCGAGTGGCCCGAAGCCGACCAGAAATACCTTAAGACCGACACGATTGAAATACCCGTGCAGATCAACGGAAAACTCCGCGGCAAGATTACCGTGCCTTCGGCCATCAATGAAGCCGAGCTTAACACGCTGATAATGAAAGATGCCGCGCTCAAACCGCATATCGAGAACAAGCAGGTAGCCAAATTCATCTACGTCCCGGGAAAAATAGCCAATATAGTAGTTAAATAAATATTCAGGAGCGTTTCATGAAGAAAAATCTTTTGCTGTTGTCCGTTCTGTTCACTGCTTCCTGCTTCCTGCTTACCGTTTTTTCAGGCTGTTCCTCGCCATACACACCCGCGCCGCAGATCCTGCCGCAACACATAAAGAAGATCACGGTCAGGCCTTTCACCAACAACACCACGCAGTACGGCCTTGAGGAGAAGCTGACACTGAAAGTGATAAATGAATTTGTAAGGGACGGCCGCCTGATGATTGTCAACAATGAACAGGACGCGGACGGGATAGTGGTCGGCGAGATCAACAGATATATCCTGCAACCGCTGACTTACGATGCCCAGATGGTCACTCAGCAGTATAAGCTCTGGGTACTGCTGAGCGTCTCCTTCATAGACAAAACAAATAACGTCACACTCTGGACCGAACCCAACATGGAAGGGGTCCAGATATTCTACGATGTATCGCTGCCCGAAGGAAAGCCCGAAGAGGAAGTAAGGGAAGACCTTTGGGAAAACATTTCGCTTGACATAGTGAAAAGGACCATGGAGGGATTCGGTTCTATAAGCGGCGCGTCTGACAAGAAAGTACCCAAATGAAGGCAAACACTAAAAACTAAATACTAAACACTAAACAAATTCAAAATCGCAAATACAAATACTAAATAAACGTCTTTTATTTGAGTTTTCATTTTGCTGTTTTGAGTTTATTTAGTTTTTAGAGTTTAGTGTTTAGTATTTTAAAAAAATTTATGCCTTATATTGACATCAAAGAAGCCGTATCTCAATGGCAGAACAATAAATACGAACCTGTCTATATCCTGGCCGGCGAAGATGCCTACCTTCATGAAAATGCCGTCAAACAACTCGAGAAATCGCTTAACATTGATACGCTGAACAGAGAGATTTTTTACGGCCCGGATTCATCGGTCAATGATATTATTATCGCCGCCCAGACAATGCCTTTCATAGCGGAAAAGCGGCTGATCATCGTCAAGGAAGCGCAGAAAATAAGGCAGGCCGAAACGACAAAACTTGTAGAGCTCTTTAAAATACCGGGTGAATCGTCGTGCCTTGTGCTGATATGGCTCGAAAAACTCAAAAAAGAAACTCGGAAAACCCCGCTTTTCGCTGCTGTCGAAAAGAACGGCGCAATAATAGAATTCAAAACGCTTTATGAAAGGGATATACCTTCATGGATCATTAAGAAGGCCGCGGAGATGAAAAAAATGATATCGCCGCAGGCCGCGGAATACCTGATGAGGGAATCGGGGTTGTCGCTGATGGACATTAACAATGAACTCGAGAAACTCTTTCTTTTTGTGGGCGACAAAAAAGAGATCACTCTCCAGGATGTTGAAATCCTTTCGGGACATACCAAACAGGCGAATCTTTATGAATTGAGCGAAGCGGTAGAATCGAAGAACCTGAAGAACGCCGTTGAGATACTGGAAACACTGCTTGAGGAAGGCGAGGTGCCCGTAATTATCCTGT
Source organism: Elusimicrobiota bacterium (assembly GCA_043811535.1). Classification (GTDB taxonomy): domain Bacteria; phylum Elusimicrobiota; class Endomicrobiia; order Endomicrobiales; family JBDRNC01; genus JBDRNC01. Next base: position 192,503 of record JBDRNC010000017.1, on the reverse strand, counting down.
CATTCATATACACGACCGTCAGGAAACTTACTATGGCAAAGAGCCTTCTGGAAGACAAAGGCATGAGAGAGGATGAGATAGCGCAGAAACTCAGGATACATCCGTACTTCAGCCGAAGATTTTTCTCCAATCTGAGAAGGTTCTCTAAGGACGAACTGGCGGGAGATCTGAAACTGGCGCTCAACGCCGACCTGGAACTGAAAAGCTCAAGCCGGCCGGAAAATATGATTTTCGAGGAATTACTTCTTGGGTTGTCCCGAAACGGCGGCGGCAATCTTTGATAAACGCGCTTTCAAGTTCGATGCTTTGTTTAAATGGATGACTTTGCGTTTCGCCGCTTTATCCAGCTCCGAAAAAACCAGACTTAAAAGGTCTTTCAATGCGGATACTTCCTTTTTAGCGGATGCATCCTCTATCTTTTTGATAAGCGTGTGGAGCGTGCTCTTTACTGATTTATTCCGTGCTTCGCGCTTGTGCGCCTTGCGCGATTCTTTCATTGCTGACGTGTGGCGCCCTGTTTTTAGTTTTGCCATTTAGAGTCCTCCGTTAATTTAGGTTTGATAAATATAGCAATTTTTGAGATTTGAGTCAATATATATTACGACAGCAGACCGTAAACAGCAAACCGGAGACAGGGAAAGATAAAAACAAACGACTTCATTGCATTGATTACTGTTTACTGATTGCTAATCCCTCGTATATCAATTTATGAGCACGCATCAAAAAATAGCTAAATCAGTTTCAATAATCAGCTTTGCCACGATGACCAGCCGGGTGCTCGGTTATATCCGTGACGGGATTTTTGCCGGGTTGTTCGGCGCCGGATTTATTTCCGATGCCTTCCTGGTAGCGTACCGCATTCCCAACCTGCTGAGGGACCTTCTCGCGGAAGGAGCTCTAAGCTCCGCCTTTATCCCGGTATTCACCGAACAGCTTACAAAAGACGGCAAAGAATCCGCCTGGCGGCTTGCCAACCTGCTGTTTAACCTGATGCTTATCGTGCTTTCCCTGATCGTCATAATCGGCATCATATTTTCTCCGTACATCGTTCATCTTCTGCAATGGAACCTTTCGGGCGACGCATTTGATCTTACCGTGCGCCTGACCCGCACCGTGTTTCCTTTCATCGCGTTCATGGCATTTGCCGCCTTGCTGATGGGCATATTGAATTCTCACCAGGATTTTACAGTATCGGCATTCGCCCCGGCTCTCCTCAATGTTGTGATGATAATTACAGGCATCTTCATTTGCCCTCTGTTCGGCGAACGGCCCGAGCAGCAGATTGTGGGATGGGCCATAGGGGCCCTGGTAGGCGGCCTTGCCCAGTTCCTCATTCAGGTGCCTGCCGTATTGAAAAAAGGATTTATATACAAACCCATACTGGACATTACAGACCGCGGCGTAAAAAAGATAATCAAATTAATGACGCCTGCCGTTTTCGCGCAGTCCGTAACGCAGATTAATATCATCGTGGTAAATACCATAATGGCCGGCCTCCTGGGTAAAGCCGCGATAACCTATCTCTATTACGGCAACAGGCTTATGCAGCTGCCCCTCGGCGTATTCGCGGTTGCTATCGCCACGGCGACGCTTCCGGTTATTTCGCGCAATATTACAAAAGGGGAGTTCGGCGATGCCGTCAAAAATTATTCTTTCGCTTTGCGGCTGGCTTTTTTAATCGCCATACCCGCGACCGTCGGCATGGTAGTTTTGAGCCTGCCCATAAACTGCCTGCTGTTCCAGTACGGAAAATTCGCGCTTGCAGACGCCCAGGCAACGGCAAAAACAGCCATCCTTTTCAGCCTCGGCCTGTTTGCTTTTTCAGGGGTCAAGATAACGGTGCCCATATTTTACGCGCTCAATGATTCAAAAACACCGGTAAAGATCGGGCTGTTGACCGTGGCAGTCAATATCCTGCTCGGCCTTATTCTTATGTCTAAAATCAGCTACTTCGGACTGGCGCTCTCTACATCTCTCGCGGCGATGCTGAACTTCTTTCTGCTTACCTGGTTCCTCAGAAAGAAACTCGGTAATATCGGCGGCTCGGAGATATTGAACTCGGTTATGCGCATAACAGTTGCCGCTCTTGTAATGGCGGCCGTATGCTGGCTCGTTTATCACACGGTTCATGCTCGCATTGAAGTAAGCCATATTTCCGCCAAGTTAGGCCAGTTGATCGAAGTATCATCAAGCATATTCATCGGCATAGCCGCTTTTCTGGCAGTCTGCTGGCTTATCAAAGTAAAAGAGCTAAAACTCCTGTTCCAGATGATAACCTCAGGCGGCAGAACGCAGGACTCCGCGGAAGCGGAAGCCTGGATTAACAATTGACAATTAACAATTAGCAATGAGCAGTTATCATAAATCTACCTTAACTGATCACTGACAATTGATCACTGTTCATTGTAAATTTAGGCAATCAACCGATGAATAACAAAATAGATTTTCTCAGGCTTCCGAACACCCCCGGCGTTTACATAATGCGGGACTCCGCAGCGAAAATAATCTACATCGGAAAAGCAAAAGCCCTCAGAAAAAGAGTCGCCTCCTATTTTAAGAATTCACCCGATATGAAAACCGCCGGGATAATATCGTCCCTGCGCCATATCGATTACATCCTCTGCGCCTCCGAGCGCGACTCGCTCATACTTGAAAGACAGCTCATCCACAAGTACAAGCCCTATTACAACTCGATGTGGCGCGACGACAAATCCTATCCGCAACTGAAACTGACGCGCGAGGATTTTCCGCGCCTCATATTGACAAGGAAAACACTTAACGACGGGAGCGAATATTTCGGGCCGTATCCGAACACGGCGCAGATGCGCTCGCTTGTAAAATGGCTTCGAAGAATTTTCATGTGGCGCCCGTGCAAGCTTGATTTTTCGGAGAACTCGCTGCCGGCGGAACACAAGATAAAATCATGCCTTTACCTGCACACCGGAAGGTGCCCCGCTCCGTGCGCGGGCAAAGTGACTGCAAAAGAGTACGCCGCGAATATTTCAAAGCTGAAACTTTTTCTGAAAGGAAAATACAGGAACCTGATATCGCTGTGGAAAAAGGAGATGCAGGTGGCCAGCAGGAACTCCGAGTTTGAAAAAGCCGCGGAACTGCGCGACAGCGTTAACGCGCTTGAAACGATGGGACAGAAAGTCACTTTCCGCGAGATTCATGCCGGTGACATAGCGGAGTCATTGAAAACTACATCGGTCCTTGAAGAAATGAAAGAAAAGCTGAACCTTCCTAAACTTCCGGTAATAATTGAATGTTTTGACATCTCAAACACGTCCGGCACCGATCCCGTCGGCTCAATGTCGCGTTTTCAGAACGGAGTGCCCGACAAGAACGGCTACCGCAAGTTCAAGATCAGGACGATTACCGGAATCGATGATACCGCTATGATAAGGGAAATAGTGTTTCGCAGATACAAACGGCTAAAAGAGGAGCAAAAGCAATATCCCGACCTGATTCTCATCGACGGAGGACCCGGACAGCTCAACGCCGCCGCGCAGGCGCTGGATTCGCTCAGAACAAAGATTCCTGTTGTTTCGCTTGCGAAACAGAATGAAGAGATATTTTCGCCGGGACACAGCGCTCCGTTGAAACTGGAAAGGGATTCGGGAGTACTTCATATTTTACAGCATGTCAGGGATGAAGCGCACCGGTTTGCTGTCACTTACCATAAGCTGCGCCGTAAGAAGCGCATGGAGACGCAATCATAACCGTTTGATAACGCGCGGCAGATCGGAGGAGTGTATGCAGGTAGTAGATTTTTCAGAAAAATACCTCAGATACGTAGCGAAATGTACCCATGACGACATAAGCAAAGAAGAATCGAAAAGGGTTGATTGGATCCGCAATGCGCTTAGCAAAGGCGCAGTCATCAAAGTCGCTGTCGACGGCGGCAAACCCGCAGGATTCGTACAGGCTGTCCCTATCGAATGGGCCTGGTACGCGGCAGGGAAAGAACTTTACTATATCCCGTGCATATGTGTTCATTACAAGGATGTATATGAGAAGAAAACCGGAGCCGGCCGCGGGCGCGCGATGATCGAAGCCCTGGAACGTGATCTGAAGAAAACTACGAAAGGAATCGCCGTAATCGCTTTCGACAATGATTTTTGGTTCATGCCGTTCGCTTTCTTCAAAAAACTCGGTTTCGAAGAAGTTGAACGTAACGGAGAGACCGTGCTCATGGTCAAGAAATGGGCCGACGCCCCAAAGCCGTCGTTCTATTCCGAACCCTATGCCTACAAACCGATCCCGGGCAAAATAACGATTGATGTTTACTGGAACTCGATTTGCCCCACATGCATCACGGATGTTCAGAATGCGAGAGAGGTTTGCGCCGGATTCCCGGGAAAAGTGGTCCTGCGCGATTTTGATGCCGGCTTCGGAAATACGAAAATAGGCAGGGGAATTTATGTAAACGGCGAGCCGGTTATCAACCCCGAAGGCGACGGCGTAGTCCCAAAAGATATGCTTAAAACAAGAATCAAAGCCGTTAAAACATAGGCATAACGGCTTGAGCACATTCGCTACGGAACCAATCCATTAACAACAGTATCTAGTATACCCTGACGGGTACTTCGATGAAATTATATTATTGTTAGTCGTCTCGTATCTGGTATCTCGTTAACGGCGAAACGTTTGCCCATCGCCTGAACAAATACGACATAAAATCTCCGTTGACAGGAATACTGTAACGGAATATTCTGTTTTTAAGGAATGCATGTTTAAACAAATTAAAATGATAAATATTAATTAGGTTAACCTATGATTAGCAATAAATATAGATATTCTGCGAATACATTGATAAATAATATTTATTTTTGGCCGATAGTTATATTTGCGATATCTATGGTTATCAGACTGGTTTATCTATGCGAGATAAGAAATAATACATTATTGACTGCACCTGTTGCCGACGCAAAAATATATTATGAATGGGCTTGGCATATAGTAAATACGGGGGAATTAATCGGTCAAAAACTGTTTTTTCTTAATCCGGGATATCCATATTTATTGGCCTTAATATTCTGGATTATGGGTCCGTCAAATCTTGTTATTCCTATTATTCAGTTCGTTGTTGGGTCAATATCAGCAGTAATAGTTTATTTGATAGCAAAAGAGACTTTTAATCAAACATCGGGTATAATATCCGGATTATTATACAGCTGTTATAGTGTTTTTATCTTTTACGAGGGTCTTTTTTCAACGTTTGTTTGGATTAATATTTTAAATTTAATTGCCATATTTCTATTAATTAAGTTGATGGATAACCCAAAAATCGCATTAAGTGTATTAATAGGAATTATTTTAGGATTATCTTCTTTATTTAGACCCAATATTTTACTGTATGTTCCCTTAGTATTAATTTGGTTTATACTATACCAAAGAAAATGGTTTGTGTTATTCGCATATTTATTATTTGGATTATTAGTTATTTTATCGCCTGTAATAGTAAGGAATTATATTGTTTTTAAGCAACCATATGTTTCAAGTGTTAGTAGTGGAATTAATTTTTATTTAGGCAATAATATACGGGCGAATGGATCGAATTCAGCCATGTTTGGCGCTTCTTCCGGCTTAAGTCATCCAGAATACATGTTGGATTATTTTTATAAAGAAGCAGAGAAATCAATCGGGAAGCAAATAACATATTCGGAAATGAATAGTTATTGGTTTAATAAAGGATTATCTTTTATCGTAAACAATCCTTTTAATGCCATGAATATAACTGTAAAGAAACTATTACTTTTCATAAACGTAAACGAAATACCCAGTAATTATCCTTTTCATTTATTTAAAAGCTACTCGAAAATACTTGCATATTTACCGAATTATATTATTATTGCGCCATTTTCATTGTTCATGTTTATATTTATTATTTATCACAATGATGCTAAAAGCAACCTATTGAGGATGTTCTTGGCTGTAAATATAGCCACAATAATGATTTTCTTTATGTTATCTGAATACAGGCTTCCAGCAATACCAATAATAATTGTATTTGTTTCATATACGTTTGTATGGTTTATTAAGCAATTGAAACAAAAATGTTACAGAAATGCGACGATCTTCATAGTATTTTCAATATTTTTCGCATTATTATCCCATGTGCCGTTATTATCCAATGAAATGATAGGCGATTATTACTGGAAAGGCATTTTTGCAAAGAGAAGAGGTGACATTGAAGGCGCGAAAAGATATTTTCTTAAAGGTATAGCATATGATGCCGCATCGATTCATAACTATCAACAACTTGGTTCAATATATTATGAAACAGAAGATTATATTCAAGCAAAATATTGGTTTGAAAAATCACTTGAGATTGCCCCTAATAATGAAACGCTGTATAATTTGGGGAGCATATATTTTGTTTTAAAAGACTATAAAAATGCAAAAAAGTATTATTCATTGACATTAAAAGAAGATAGTAAATATGTAGAGGCTATGGATGGTTTAGCATGTACGGAATTCAAGATGGGCAACCATGAAATGGCTAACTCTTTATGGAAAAGAGCATTCTCTTTGGCTGCCGATCCGGATGTTAAAAAAAGGATTTCATCTAATATTGATGTGGCTAAACATAATAAAATACAAAATAAGTAAAATAGACGAGTAATACTATTCAAAATTCTAGTAAAAGGAAGGGGACTGCTCTTTTATAAAAAGAACTGCCCCCTTTCTTGCGCAGGTGGAATGGTTTTGTTCTTGACTATTGCCGGTATATCTGTTATATAATTAATATGCGTATTTTCTATTTTTTATTTTTAATTTTATATTTTTCCTTGCCGTTGAACGCGGCTTCCGGAAAGGTCATCCTTGTCAACGGGAAAAGCCTTAAAGGCGATATCTCCAAGTTCCCGGACGGAAGCTGCAGCATAGCGCTTAAGACCGGTTCGATAAAATTTGAGAAGAGCGAAATACAAAGGATAATTCTTTATTCCCTAAAAGACACGGCAACGGAAAAATTCATAACAGCAATGAAGATAACTCCGGGAATAAAATCCGCTCCCGGCAGCGCCCTTTCAACTCCTTATGACAACATGATCCACGAATCCGCGAAAAAGCATAAAGTGGACCCTTCGCTGGTGAAAGCGGTTATGAAAGCCGAATCAAACTTCAAGCCGGGCGATGTCTCTTCAAAAGGCGCCTGCGGGCTGATGCAACTGATGCCGGACACGGCAAGGTTGATGGGCGTAAAAGATATTTTCTCTCCCAGCGAGAACATAAGCGCCGGAACAAGATACCTCAGCTACATGCTTGACGAATTCGACGGTGACATGGAAATGGCCCTCGCGGCCTATAATGCCGGGCCGTCGGCTGTCAAAAAATATAAAAATATACCTCCTTACCGCGAAACCAAAAAATACGTGAAAGACGTTTTCAGCTATTACAGAAATTACAAGGCCAGAGATAAAATGAACTCATATATGGACGAAAAAGGATGCCTCAACATTTACAATGCCCGCTAGTCTTCCCCGTATAACCTATTCGGTAAACTTGGATATTTCTCCGGACTCTAACACTAAAGTTATGAGTCATGGGAAACACAGTCGCATGCCCAAAAAAGGTATACGGGGCCTGCCAAAACATGTCATGCGGAAGTTCCGCGAATATCCCAGGTTTTTTCAGAAAGTCTGGCGCGAATGCGCAAGGATCCCCAGGGGAAGCACGCTAAGCTACGGCGAGATAGCGAAAAGGATCGGCTGCCCGAAAGGCGCAAGGGCCGTCGCTCAGGCGCTTGCCAGGAATCCGTTCGCTCCATATGTTCCTTGCCACAGGGTAATAAAAAGCGACGGGATCTTAGGCGGTTTCTCCGGTCCCGGGGGTATAAAAACGAAGATGCGGTTATTGAAAAAGGAAAAAGATTACAAATAACTACCCCTCTTTCGTAAAGTAAGTCTTTGGACCCCGTGTAGTCTGGGGAAGCGGATAGGGGAGATTTTAAAAATCCCCCTTGAATCCCCCTCTGGAAAAGGGGGAAAAATAAGGAATATATGAGAACATGGCGGCTTATCATTTCAAAACCGGCAAGCGGACCGGAAAACATGGCGGCTGACGAATCCGTTTTCCTGTCAGCCGTGCAAAATCCGGATTACGGCCCCGTGATAAGGATATATAACTGGGAAAAACCCTGCATAACCATGGGCTATTTCCAGAAACATTCCGAGTTTTCCGGCAGCGGGATGGAGATCACCAGAAGGCCTACCGGCGGGCTCGCGGTATTTCACGGCAAGGACATCTCCTATTCTATCGTCGCCGGAAAAGCCGACTGGCCGCACGTTTACAATCAGGAGGAAACCTACCATAAGTTCCACACATGCATAAAAGATATTCTGATTTCGATGGGATTCCAGGCCGAATTTTATCCCGAACTGAAACAAAAACCCCCGTCGGGAAATCCTCTATGCGTCCAGACGTTTTTTCCGTATGATCTTCACGTAAAGGGAAGAAAAATACTTGGTTCAAGTCAGCGGAGAAGAGGGGAGGTGCTTCTCCAGCAGGGCTCGGTGCACATTGACGCAGGGAAGTTTTTCGGCGTATTTTCTTCGGCCGCTAGGAACAGCTTTGAAAAATGCCTTGATATCCGGATAACCGACTACAATTTCGGCGAATCCGAAACCGCGGCAATGCGCTCCCTAATTGAAGAAAAATATAAATCGGATACGTGGAATAAGAAGTACTGAAAAACACTGTGTAATGTTTAAAGTGTAATGTGTAATGAAAACCACGTAAAGAAAAAACTAATTCATTAAACATATAACATCACACATTGCACAATTGATAGATGCTACATGACTATTTCTTGCTGCCTATAAATAACTAGTGAACATTTGAGCAGCCCCGGGTTATCTGTCTGGGGCTTTTTGTTTGATAATACAGTAATAATTTTATATAATGACGGCTTCATAAGTAAATATTTTTGTCATTGGAAAACGGGAATTTATGATAAAAACACTGATGGGCGCGATATTCGGGTCCAGCAACGAGCGCGAGCTTAAGAAATTCGCTCCAATTGTTGAGGAAATAAATTCGTTTGACCAGGATATCTCCGGCCTGAACGACGAGCAGCTCAAGGCGAAAACCGCGGAATTCCGCGAAAGGCTTGCCGGGGGTGAGACGCTTAACGACCTCCTGCCGGAGGCTTTTGCGTGCGTTAGAGAAGCGTCAAAGCGCGCGATAGGCCTGCGGCATTTTGACGTCCAGATGATGGGCGGACTCACGCTGCACCAGGGCAGGATCGCCGAAATGAAGACCGGCGAAGGCAAAACGCTTGTCGCGACGCTGTCGGTGTATCTCAACGCTCTTGAGGGCAAAGGCGTGCACGTCGTAACGGTCAACGATTACCTCGCAAAACGCGACCGTAGCTGGATGGGGCCCGTTTATGAATTTCTCGGGCTGACGGTCGGTTTTGTGCAGCACGACATGCCTAATTCCGAAAGGCAACAGGCCTACAACTGCGATGTCACCTACGTCACGAATAACGAGATAGGTTTCGACTACCTGCGCGATAACATGGTCATTTCCAAAGAGGAGCGCGTTTTGCGCCCTCTTAACTACGCGATAGTCGACGAGGTCGACTCCATCCTCATAGACGAAGCCAGGACCCCTCTCATTATTTCCGGGCCCGCCGAAGAATCCACAGACAAATACTATGTCTGCAACCGCGTCGTCCCGCACCTGAAGGGACGCAAGACAACCGAATCCGAAGAGATTAACGCGAAATACAAAGGCATCAACCTGAGCGAAGGTTACGATTATCTCGTTGACGAAAAAAATCATTCAATAGTGCTTACCGAACAGGGAGTTACCAAATCCGAAAAACTTCTGGGCATAAAGAATATCTACGACGACATACAATCCGAATGGGTGCACCACATAAACCAGGCGCTGAGGGCGCATAACCTGTACCACCGCGATGTGGACTACGTGGTCAAGGACGGCGAGGTTTTAATAGTAGACGAGTTCACGGGCCGTCTGATGCCCGGAAGACGCTGGTCGGAAGGATTGCACCAGGCCGTGGAAGCCAAAGAAAACATGCGCATCGCCGAGGAAAACCAGACGCTCGCCACAATAACTTTCCAGAATTTCTTCCGCATGTACAAAAAACTCGCGGGAATGACCGGCACGGCGCTTACCGAGGCTTCCGAATTCTGGGAAATCTACAAGCTGGACGTCTTAGAAATACCGACGCACCGCAAGATGGTAAGGGCGGATAATCCCGACATGATATACAGGACGGAAAAGGAAAAATACGAAGCCATAACCAACGAAATAGACGCGCTTTGGAGAAAACGGCAGCCGGTCCTCGTGGGCACGCGTTCCATAGAAAAATCCGAAAAGATCTCCGCGATGCTGAGGCGAAAAGGCGTGCCGCACCAGGTTCTTAACGCGAAATATCACGAGATGGAAGCGCAGATAATCGCGCAGGCAGGAAAAAGGTCCGCGATAACGATAGCCACTAATATGGCGGGACGCGGAACGGATATCGTGCTGGGCGGTTCGACGCCGGACCCGGGCGAACAGGAAGAGATCAAAAGCCTGGGCGGGCTCCACATACTAGGCACCGAAAGACACGAAGCCCGCAGGATAGATAATCAGCTCAGGGGCCGCTCGGGCAGGCAGGGCGACCCGGGCTCTTCGAGATTTTATCTTTCGCTTGACGATGAGCTCATGCGCCTTTTCGGCTCCGAAAGGATTTCGGGACTGATGCAGAGGCTCGGCATGCAGGAAGGCGAAGAGATACAGCACCCGTGGATATCGAAAGCCATAGAGAACGCGCAGACAAAAGTGGAAGCGATGAACTTTGACATAAGGAAACAGCTTCTGGATTATGACAACGTCATGAACAAGCAGCGCGAGGCCATCTACCGCCTGCGCAACGAGATACTTGAAGGCGAAGACCTTTCTCAGACGATAAAAGACATGATGTCCGAGTCCATCGAAGAAAAAACGGGCCTTTGGGCGCCGGCAAAATTATACGCCGAGCAATGGGATGTGACGAGCATGGACGCCTGGCTTTCCAGGACTTTCAACGCGAAACTGGACATCCCTAATGACAAACTTCTTTCCATGCGGCCGGAACAGTTCGAAGCGGTCGTTACGGAAAGAGCCGAGACGGCATATCAAAAACGCGAGAACGAGCTTACGACTCCGTTGCTTCATCATATTGAACGGATGATTCTTCTCCAGATGATAGACACTGCGTGGAAGGAACATCTTTATGACCTTGATCAGGTAAAGAAAGGGATAGGCCTCAGGGCTTACGGGCAGAAAGACCCCAAAATAGAATACCAGCGCGAATCGTTCGCGATGTTCGAACAGATGATGAGGCGCATACGCGAAGCAACGCTGGAATATCTTTTCAAAGTGCAGGTTGTCGCGCAGCCGGCGCGCAGGGCCCAGCCGGTAAACACCGTTTCCGCCGAAAAACCGGAACCTGCGCAGCTCTCGGGCGTTCAACGGCAAAAAAATATATTGAAACAACCGGAACAGCAGGAGGCGCACGCACCCGACAAGATCGGCAGGAACGACCCTTGCCCGTGCGGAAGCGGGAAAAAATACAAAAAATGCTGCGGCAAGTAAATGACGGCAAGTAAGCGAGTACGTAAAGACAGCGAGTAAGCAACAACTTCAGAAATGATTCCTTACTTACTTGCTCACTCGCTTACAGGCTTACTCGCTAATTAAAGACACTTGAAAGAGTAAAAAATGCCTAAAAAACTAAAACAACCTGGCATCAAAGATTTAAAAATCGAGATAACGCTGCTGCATCATATTGTAGATATCGTCACGCAGTCCAACGATCTCGATTCCCTGCTGACACAGATAGCCAGATCGCTCGCCGTGAGTCTCAAATGCGACAGCTGTCTTATTTACCTGCTCGAACACTCATCCCAGAGCCTGATACTTTCCGGCGCGTGTCCGCCGCATCCCAACCATGTCGGCAAACTGCGGTTGGGTTCCGGAGAGGGAATAACGGGCTGGGTCGCCTCGCATAAGAAACCAGTAGTCCTTTCAAAAAACGCTTTTAAGGATTCAAGGTTTAAATTCTTCTCCAACCTTCCCGAAGACAGGTACGCGGCTTTTCTCTCCATACCAATAACGCTCAAGAATGAACTTATCGGCGTCATCAACCTTCAGAACCGCAAGCCCAGGAATTACGGCGAAAGCCTCACAAAACTCCTGACATCGGTTTCCAATCAGATAGCGGCCGTCATAGAAAAAACGCGCCTTCAACAGCTCGCCGTCACAAAGACCAAACAGCTTGAAACTATAGCCCAATTGTCCCGCACGATAGTGTCAAGCTCGTACTTGCAGGAAATACTTCAGCTAATTGTCACGATGACCGCGCAGATGATGAACTCCAAGATATGTTCGCTGATGCTGTTTGACAGTAAAAAACAGGAATTGAAGATAGTGTCCACGCAGAGTCTTTCAGAGAAATACCTTAAAAAACCGCCCTTGAAGGTAGGTATGTCGATATCGGGCAAAGCAGTGGAAACGCTTCAACCGGTCGCGATCCTCGATGTTAAGGTTGAACCGCAGTACGGATATCCGGAAATAGCGAAGCAGGAAGGGCTTTGCTCAATGCTCGCGGTCCCGCTGCTGATAAAGAACAAACCTATCGGCGTGGTTAACATCTACACGGTAGTGCCTCACCATTTCACCGACGATGAAAAGGATATCCTCCAGACCGTGGCGAACCAGGCGGCCGTCGCGATAGAGAATACGCGGCTGTTCGAAGAAACGCAGGCCGCGCAGGAAGCCCTTGAAACCCGCAAGCAGGTCGAAAAAGCCAAAGGGATACTGATGAAGGGACGCGGCATGACCGAGGAAGAAGCGTTCCAGTTCATACAGCGGCAGGCGATGAACATGCGAAGAACGATGAAAGAGATCGCCCACGCTATCCTGCTGACCGAAGGCCTGAAAAACCCGGAAAAAACTATTCAGGAATGAGCTCCACGGCTCTTACAGCAGAAGTATCTTTTTTCTTCGGCGAAATCCGCCGAAGATATATCATCAATGCGGCGTCATCCCTACGGGAGATCACCCGAAGGGCAAAATAGCCGCGAATATTGATGATATGCCTATCGAAGGTGGATAACGGCTTTGAATCCTAAAAACTTTTTTAAGAATATCCCGGGAGCGTTGAAGAATTTTGTTTTCAAACAAATGCCCGCGCTTGTTTACGCCCGGGCGAAGAAACACAGGTCATTCCTGCTTTCCATCCTGAGCGGCGCGCTGTACTTCCTGTCATTCCCTGATTCCAACCTGTATTTACTCGCGTGGATATCGCTGATACCGCTGTTAATAGTCGTGCAGCGGGAGAACCCGCTTAAATCCTTTTTATTCGGATTTTTGTCAGGTTTCATCGCTAACGCGGGCCTCTTTTACTGGATTTATGTTGTCGTACAGACAAACACGCTGTCGCGGCTGCAGGGACTGCTGTGCCTGGCCGCGCTTTGCTGCTACCTGGCCCTGTATTTCGCCGCGTGGGCATACTTGTTAAACAAGGTTAAAACCTCATATTCTGTCTTCAGGTTCTCGCTGTTCGCGGCGTCACTCTGGATCTTTTTTGAGTTCATCAGGACGTATCTTTTTTCCGGCTTCCCGATGGGGATTGCAGGATACTCCCAGTGGAAATTTCTTTCTCTTATACAGGTATCGGAATTCACCGGAGTCTTCGGAATTTCTTTTATCATAGTTATCGTGAATGTCGTTTTATGGAGAGTATGGAAGACAAGGCGCGTCTTGCCGTTCCTCATGATAGTTGCCGGGCTTTCGCTCACGGCGATACTCGGCAAAATACTCCTTGACAGGAATTACCTTATGCCGCCGCCGTATTTCAGGGTGGCTATCATGCAGGGGAATATCGACCAATACAAGAAATGGGACGCCGCTTACGAAAATGAGATTACCGACGCTTACACAAAGCTTGCGGCGGAATCTTCCGCGGAAAAACCGGATATCATAATCTGGCCGGAAACCGCCGTGCCGGGGTACCTGCCCGCGGACCCGCGGCTTTATTCATGGATAAGCCAGCTCGCCCAGCTGACGGGAACCTACCACATCGTCGGAGCTCCATACTATAACGGCGGACAGAACTATTACAACGCGTCATTTCTTTTCGGGCCCGCCGGTGAAATACTGAACTGGCACAAGAAAACGCACCTCATCCCGTTCGGGGAATTCGTACCGTTCAGGAAACTTCTGGAGCCTTACTTCGGAGTACTGAATACTCTGGGAGATTTTACCCGCGGCGGCTCACCGACTGTTTTTTCCGTGAAATCCGTTCTCTGGGGGCCGACGATCTGCTCCGAGAATTTTTTCGGAAGCATAACCCGGAAATCCGTTTCCAGGGGGGCCGAAATACTGGTCAACCAGACAAACGACGCGTGGTTTCTCAAAACATCAGCTGCGGAACTGCATTTTACTATGAACGTGTTCCGCGCGATCGAGAACCGCCGCTCTGTCGTCGTCAGCGGCAACACCGGCATTTCGGGCATAGTTGAACCGAGCGGCAGGATCAGCGCAAGGGCCGAGCCTTTTATTCGTACTTTCATATGCGCCAGCGTCGGGCCGTCGCGCACCGCGACTTTTTACACGAGATGGGGCGACGTCTTCGCTTACCTTTGCATCCTGTTCTGTCTTACGATGATATTAGGAACGATATTCAATATCCGTATCGTTGACGCGCTTTTCGAGATGATATCCAAATTCTATAAAGAACAAATAAGACGCGCGCGGTAAGAGAAACATACGCAACGTTAACGGTTGACAGTCGGCGGGACAACTAAAACAAAACATTGGACGGTCATCTGTCAACTGCTGTGCGGGAGGGAATAATGCTCGGTGAAATGCAGATCAAACTTCAGAATCTTAGGGGGTCTCTTTGAGATAGACAAGAAAAATGCCGAGATAGGCGCGCTGGAAAAAAAGGCCTCCGCGCCGGATTTCTGGAACAACACGGATGCCGCCCGGGGAACAATGTCAAAAATTAACTCCATGAAAAAAACCGTCGCGTTGTGGGAAAAGTTGAATACTGAATTAAGCGACCTGGTGACGCTGGAGACCCTGTCAAAACAAGACAAAGACGAAAAACTCAACGAAGAAATATCAAAATTGACGGAAAAGATAAAAATCGAGATAGACCTGCTTGACACGGAAACCAAGCTTTCGGGCGAACACGACAGGAATAATGCCATCGTATCCATCCACGCCGGGGCCGGAGGCACAGAATCCTGCGACTGGGCTGAAATGCTGCTAAGGATGTATCTCAGGTGGACCGAGAAGAACGGTTTCTCCACCGAGATAATCGACATACTCCCGGGCGAGGAAGCCGGCATCAAAAGCGTAACATTTATCGTAAAGGGAGAATACGCCTACGGGAAACTCCAGTCAGAACTCGGCGTCCACAGGCTCGTCAGGATATCTCCGTTCGACTCGAACAAAAGACGCCACACTTCGTTTTCTTCCGTAGACGTCATTCCCGAAATTGATGATGATATTGAGATAAAAGTTGATGATAAAGACCTGCGCATCGACACTTACAGGGCGTCGGGCGCCGGCGGGCAGCACGTCAATAAAACGGACTCGGCCGTGAGGCTCACTCACATCCCATCGGGAATAGTCGTCGCCTGCCAGAATGAAAGATCCCAGACAAAAAACCGGGTCACCGCGATGAAACTGCTGAAAGCCAAGCTTTATGAGGCCGAACAGGATAAGAAACGCCAGGCGATCGAAAAGCATTACGACGAAAAGGGTTCGATTGCGTGGGGAAACCAGATAAGATCGTATGTTTTCATGCCCTACCAGTTGGTGAAGGACCACCGCACCGGAAAAGAGATACCGCAGGTTGATATAGTAATGGACGGCCAAATTGACCCGTTTATTTCGGCGTATTTGGACTTGAAAGTACAGAAAAAGAACATAAACCGGACATAATCTCAGTGACCCGTGGTTCGTCATTGCGGGCGAAGCGAAGCAATCTCTGAGATCGCTTCCCCGCCACTGCAGCGATGGCGGGTCGCGATGACCCCGAATACATCGGGGTCTGTTCTGCCGTTTCAGTTCTGCCTTACCAGTTCTGCCTTATCAGTTCTACCTCATCAGTTCTGCCATTTCAGTTTTATTGACAAACATTGAAAAATCAAGTATAATTTTGAAAAGTTAAGCTTCTACAGGTTATCCCGTAGGATGGGGTATAGTGTTATTTCCTGTTGAATTGCTTTTTGCTTTTTTGAGGCCAACGGCTTCATCATTTTTTCTTTTACAGGAGTGCAAATATGGCAAAAATCATGGTCGTTGATGATGAGAAAAACGTTGTTGAACTACTGTCATTCATTTTCCAGAAACAGGGCCACGAGATTATCGAGGCTTACAACGGGAACGAGGCGCTTGAAAAACTCGGCATTTTGCCGCAGCAACCTTTGAATATACCAGTGATCCCGGACATAGTCATCCTTGACGTCATGATGCCTGGGACCGATGGCTACACGGTACAGAACAAGATGCTTGAAAACGACCCGACAAAAAACGTTCCCATCATAATACTTACCGCAAAAGGGCAGATGAAGGACCTTTTCGGCATGGCGTCCAACGTGGCGGCATATATTGAAAAACCTTTTGACCCGAAGCTTCTTCAAGAAAAAGTTAATGAAATATTAAGGAAAAAATGAACGAGCTTAATACTCCACTTGAACAAATTATTGAGACAAGAAGGGCCAAGCTTGCGATACTGCGCGAAAGCGGCGTTAATCCGTACCCCGCGCAGTTCAAAACGAGTTGCGCAATCTCTGAAATTCATGAGAAATACGGTTCGTTGAAAACCGGCGAATCCTGCGAAGATTCTTTAACGTCGGCCGGAAGGATCGTATCAAGACGCGAAATGGGAAAAGCCTCGTTCATCGATATTGCCGATGCGTCGGGAAAGCTCCAGGTTTATGTAAGGTCGGATTTCGTTGGCGCGGAAATGTATAAGGTCTTCAACGATTCCGTGGATATAGCCGATTTTATCGGGGTAAAGGGATCTCCGTTCCGGACAAGAACGGGCGAGTTGAGCCTGAAAGCCGAAAGCTGGGTTATGCTTGCAAAAACCTTAAGGCCGCTGCCGGAAAAATGGCACGGACTTAAGGATACCGAGATAAGATACAGGCAACGCTATCTGGACCTGATATCCAATCCGGACGTAAAAAACGTCTTCATCAAGCGCAGCGGGATAATTTCTTCAATTCGCCAGGAACTCATAAAAAAAGGATTCCTTGAAGTGGAAACACCGATAATGCAGGCAATAGCCGGCGGCGCGGCGGCGAAACCTTTCACGACGCACCACAATGCCCTCGATATTGACCTTTTCATGCGTATCGCGCCGGAACTTTATCTCAAGCGGCTTGTCGTAGGTGGTATGGAAAAGGTGTTCGAGATAGGGCGTAACTTCAGGAACGAAGGTATAGACAGGAACCACAACCCGGAGTTCACGATGCTTGAACTCTATCAGGCATACAGCGACTATAATACGATGATGGAACTTGCAGAGGAACTTATCGTAAATGCCGCGAAAATCCTGGGCAAGGATATGCCCGTGCCTTTTAAGCGCATAAAGTTCTTCGATTCGCTTAAGGACGCTTCGGGAATTGATTTCAAACCTCTTCTAGGGACAGGCAAGATACGGCAGACAGCCAAGGATCTGAAACTTGACGCCGGGGAAAAGACAACGGAAAAGAAAATACTTGACCAGATATTCGATAACTTCGTGACGGCAAAGCTTAAGGAACCGACGTTCGTGCTGGATTATCCCGCGGAATACTCGCCGCTGGCCAAGTCAAAGGCCGGCCAGCCTGATATCGCGGAACGTTTTGAACTCTACATGAACGGGATGGAGATAGCGAACGCTTATTCGGAGTTGAACGACCCGGAAGAACAAAAGAAACGTTTTGAAAAACAGATGGAAGACAGGAAAAAGGGAGATGAAGAAGCACAGGCCTACGACGCGGATTTCATTACCGCGATAGAGCATGGGCTGCCTCCTACAGGCGGGCTCGGTATAGGAATTGACAGGCTCGTTATGGTTCTTGCGGAGATAGAATCTGTGAGAGAAGTGATACTGTTCCCGACATTAAGACCGGAATTATGACGACAGAAAACAACCGGGACTCGTATCTAGTATCTCGTATCTAGTTTAAGACGTTACGAGATACGAACGACGAGATACGAGATACGAATTTATGAATTCACTTGAACTATTCATCGCATTGAGGTATCTGAAGGCGCGGAGGAAGGGGGTATTCACGCTCCTGACAACGCTTATCGCGGTAGGCGGGATCACGCTCGGAGTCGCGTCGCTTATAATAACGCTGGCGGTAATGAGCGGTTTCCACAAGGATATCAGGGAAAGAATACTCTCGCTCCAGCCGCATTTGTTTGTAATCAAGGAAGACACCGCCCCGTTTTTGGAATACGAGTTTATATCACAGAAGATAAAAGAGAACAAGGACGTGACGGCCGCTGCCCCGTTCATTTACGGACAGATAATCTTGCGGAAAGGGCAGACAACCTGCGGTGCGGTGATCAAAGGCATTGACTTTATCGGAGAAAAAAAACTTGTGGGGCTCGGAAAGATCCTGCATAATGATCTCGGCCAGATGCGCGACAACCACATAATACTCGGTTACAACCTGGCGCAGACGCTGGGCGCCGGCGTGGGCAAGGATGTCATAGTCGTCTCACCGGGCATTGTCGGCACCGTGCCGAAAATGCAGAAATTCTGGGTTGCTTCGATATTTAAGTCGGGCATGTATGAATACGACTCTAACATGGCTTACATAACCCTGCCAGCCGCTCAGGACCTTTTTGAACTCGACCGCGCCGTAACGGGCATCGGTATTTCTTTAAAGAATCCCGATATCGCCGCTGAGACCGGTAAAACTCTGCGGAAAGACCTTTCATTCCCTTACGGCATAAGGACCTGGCAGAGCATGAACGGCAACCTATTCGCGGCCCTAAAACTTGAAAAAATAATGATGTTCATCATTTTAACGCTTATAATCGTCGTCGCCGCTTTTAACATAATCTCAAACCTGCTCCTTCTGACCGTCGAGAAATCCAAGGAGATAGGCATATTATCCGCGATAGGGATGAACAGGATGGAGATAGGCAGGATATTCTTTTTTGAAGGCATTATCGTCGGGCTCGCCGGGATAATATCAGGCACCGCGCTCGGGACAGGCGTCTGCTACGCTCTCCACAGGTATAAGTTCATACATCTTCCGGCGGATATTTACTACATAGATACGCTTCCGGTCATGGTGCTTCCCGGAGATATTCTCAGCGTAGTCGCGTCCGCGCTTTTAATAGCGGTGATCGCGGCAGTTTACCCGGCGTACCAGGCCACAAAACTTGACCCGCTTGACGCAATAAGGTACGGATAATGGATATCTCGGCTAAGAACCTTCAGAAAAATTATACGCTGGACAAAGGCATTGAAATCAAAGCGATCAGGGACGTTAGCTTTGAGATTAAGCAGGGCGAGACGGTTGCCGTAATGGGCCCTTCCGGCGCGGGGAAAAGCACGCTGCTCCACCTAATCGGCCTTATGGATAAACCAAGTTCCGGGAACATCGCGTTTGACGGGATGGATTCTGCCGGCATGGCTGATAAACAGCGGGCCGGGATGCGCCGCAACAAGATCGGTTTTTTGTTCCAGCTGCACTACCTGCTTCCGGAATTCGACGTTCTTGAAAACGTGTTGATACCGGCGTGGGCAAAGCGCTCCGTCAAGCGTAAAGACGCTGTCGCGCTGCTTGAAAGCCTGGGATTGAATGAAAGGATGGATCATCTGCCATCGGAACTTTCCGGCGGGGAGCAGCAGCGGGCCGCGCTCGCCCGCGCGTTCATAAATGACCCTGAACTCCTGCTGGCCGATGAGCCTACCGGCGACCTCGACCGCGAGAACGGCGAAAAAGTGGAAAAGATAATGTTCGATGAATGTAAAAAAAGGAATGTAACTCTTGTGATAGTGACGCATAACGAGGAACTCGCAAAAAAAGCAGGCAGGATAATCATGATGCGCGACGGCATGATAACAACGGAGCCGGCATTTGTTCAGTCCGCGGAGCAGCAGACGAAGCAATCCGTTCAACAGAAATATTTCTTGTAATAAAAAGCGGAAATACCAGGAGCACGACATGAAGATCTATCTCGATGGTAAACTGGTTGAAAAAGACGAAGCCAAAATATCCGTATTTGACCACGGCCTTTTATACGGCGACGGAATCTTCGAAGGGATCCGCGCCTACAACGGACGCGTTTTCAGGTTGAGGGAACACCTTGACAGGCTTTACAACTCGGCGAGAGCCATCGAACTTGAGATTCCTTTCAAGAAAAAAGAAATGGAAAGCGTCGTCATTGACACATTAAGGGTAAATAAACTGAAAGACGCCTATATCCGGCTTGTCGTTACGCGCGGCGTCGGCGATCTCGGGCTTGACCCGGGCAAATGCCCGAAACCGACGGTTTTCTGCATCACCGACAAGATTAACCTTTACCCGGAAGAGTTCTACACCGAAGGCCTTGAACTGATTACGGCTTCCACAAAACGCACTAATCCGGAAGCACTTAATCCTTGCGTTAAATCGCTGAATTATCTGAACAATATCCTTGGGAAACTTGAGGCAAAACACGCCGGGACGCAGGAAGCCATCATGCTTAACACCGAAGGTTACGTCGCGGAATGCACGGGCGACAACATCTTTATACTGAAAGAGAATACGCTTATCACCCCTCCTTGTTCGGCCGGCGCGCTGGAGGGCATCACAAGGGGCGCCGTAATGGAGATCGCCAAGAACAAGCTGAAATACCTTGTCAAGGAAGAACTGTTTACGACTTATCAGGTTTACACGTCCGACGAATGCTTCCTGACCGGAACAGCCGCAGAGGTCATTCCGGTAGTAAAAGTAGACGGTAGGCCGATCGGCAACGGCAAACCCGGAAAAGTCACGCTGAAACTGATAAAGGAATTCCGGGAACTAACGCGCCTTACTGGCGTTTCAATCGAAGGAAAATAAATGATCTGCGAAATATGCAATAAGCAGGAAGCCACCATCCATATTGAAGCTGAAATGGATAATAAACCGGTAAAACTGCACCTGTGTGAAAGCTGCGCGCAGGAAAAGGGAGTGGAGTTTGGTTTATCAAAACCGCATTTCTCGCTGGTTGACCTGCTTGCGAACTTGAGCGACTGGGAAATACCGGGGCATAAAACCATAAACGCGGTCAAGTGTCCCGTCTGCGGCCTGACATACAACCAGTTCAAAGGCGTAGGCAGACTAGGATGCGAGAACTGCTACAGCGCGTTCTCGGCCCAGCTTGACCCTCTTCTAAAAAGAATACACGGCAGTTCAAAGCACGTCGGAAAGAAAATATTGCCGGAACAGAAATCCGAGGACCAGATATCGGAACTGCGCCGGCAGCTCGAAGAAGCCATTAAAACCGAGGAATTCGAAAAGGCCGCGGTTTTAAGGGACAAGATAAAGGACATCAACGCCGCTTCCGGAAAAAAAGATGAAACTCAAAGAGTTTCTTAAAAAGCAACTCGCAAAAAACGACCAAAAGAACTTCGGCGACGTAGTAATTTCGTCGAGGGTGCGCATCGCGAGGAACGTCAAAGGAAAACCGTTCCCGTGGCGCGCGAGCCCTCAGACACTCGATTCAATCTGGAATTCCGCGAGCGGTTTCCTGCAGAAGCAGGAACATTTCACGAGCGGAATAACTTTTTTTCTTCCGGAGCTTGATCCCATAGACAGGCAGCTGCTTGTGGAAAGGCATCTTATCTCGCATAATCACATGTCCAGCGAGATCCCGAGAGGTGTCGTTTTTGACGGCGGTGAAAGGCTCAGCGTCATGATAAACGAAGAAGACCATCTGCGTATCGCGTGCATCCTCCCCGGGTTCGACTTGAAAACGGCGGCCGTTTCGGTGGACACGCTTGACAACAGGCTTGCCGGCGAGTTCGGCTTCGCTTATTCCGACAAGTACGGTTTTCTCACGACCTGCCCGACAAACGCCGGAACGGGCATGAGGGTATCCGTGCTCGTGCACATTCCAGGGCTTGTCATTACCGACGAGATAGAACCTATCCTGGCCGAGCTTTCAAAAGTCGGCGTGACCATACGCGGTTTTTACGGCGAGGGGACAAAGGTTATAGGAGACATTTTTCAGATATCCAATGCCTGCACGCTCGGGCGCGATGAAAATGACGTCGTCAGGAATATAGAATATATCGTCGCGAGCATAATATCGTATGAAAACGAAGCTCGCAAAAAACTGATGAGCGGCCCGCAGAAGATTTCCACGGAAGACAAAATTTACAGGTCCGCGGCGCTGCTGTCGGGAGCCCGGAAGATAGATTTCCGCGAAGCGATGGCGCTCATTTCAAGGGTCCTTCTCGGGATCAATCTCGGCCTTGAGATCAGATGGAAAAAAGAGCAGCTCGCTGAATTGATGACCATAACCCAGCCGGCCCATCTCCAGGAGTTGATGGGCGGAGAGCTCAACGCAGAGGAAAGGGATCTTGTCCGCGCGAGAATCATAAGACAAAGACTTAATTAAATAATGCAGCGATTAGCAATTTGCCATTAGTAATTGGTTAAGGTATACGGCGTCGATGTATTTACTGATTGCCAATCGCTAATTGCTAATTACTGTAACTAATAAGAGGTTAAATACTATGTCGAACCGATTTACGGACCGCGTTCAAAGGGTGATTATCATCGCCCAGGAAGAAGCAAAACGGCTGAACCATGATTACGTCGGCACGGAACACCTGCTGCTGGGTTTGGTCGCGATGGGCGAAGGTGTCGCGGCGAAAGTGCTTGCGAATCTTGGGATTGACTTGAGACGCGTCCGCGCTGAGGTTGAAAAACTGGTAGGCACGGGCGAGAACGTTATGCTTCTGGGCGAAATACCTTTCACTCCGCGAGCCAAAAAAGTGCTTGAACTCGCGGTTGAGGAAGCGCAGAATCTCGGACACACGTACGTCGGGACCGAACATCTGCTTCTCGGGCTTCTCAGAGAAGAAGAAGGGATCGCCGCCAGGGTGCTGGAAAATCTCAACATCAGGATCAACGACGTGCGCGAAGAACTGATATCGCTTCTCGGCGAAGAGAATAAACAGCCGGGTCACGCCGCGACCGCAAAAGGCAAGACAAAAACGCCTACGCTTGACGAATTCGGGCGGGACCTGACAGTATACGCAAAAGAAGGAAAACTTGACCCCGTGATCGGGCGGGCGGACGAAATCGAAAGACTCATCCAGATACTTTCAAGACGCACCAAGAATAATCCCGTGCTTATCGGCGATCCCGGAGTCGGAAAAACCGCGATAGTGGAAGGGCTTGCCCAGAAAATAGCGTCGGGAGAGGTCCCGGAGATACTGCAGAACAAGCGCCTGATGACGCTTGATCTCGCCGCCGTTGTCGCCGGCACAAAATACAGGGGCGAATTCGAGCAGAGACTCAAGAACATCATGGAGGAGATAAGACGCTCGAAAAGCCACATCATCCTTTTCATCGACGAACTCCATATCGTCATCGGGGCAGGAGCCGCCGAAGGGGCGATTGACGCTTCCAACATGCTTAAACCGGCTCTATCCAGAGGCGAATTGCAATGCATCGGGGCGACAACGCTTGACGAATACCGCAAACATATCGAACATGACGCCGCGTTGGAACGCCGTTTCCAGCCGATAAACGTCGAACCTCCCCAGGTTGATGAAACCATAGAAATACTGAAAGGACTTAAGGAAAAATACGAGAACCACCATAAAGTCAAATATTCGGACGAAGCGCTGATCGCCGCCGCCCAGCTTTCCGACCGTTATATATCGGACAGGTACCTGCCGGATAAAGCAATCGACCTCATAGACGAAGCCGGAGCGAGAGCAAGGCTTCAGTCTACCCAGTCGCCCGAATCAATAAAAGACAAAGAAAGCGAGCTCAACGAAGTGATATTTGAAAAAGAGTCATCAATTTCCAAACAGGAATACGAAAAAGCGGCCCGGCTCAGGGATAAGGAACGTGAACTGCGCAAATCGCTGGAAGACGCACGTAAAAAATGGCGCACGACCAAGGATGAATCCAGGCCGGTCATTCTGCCCGAGGAGATTGCGCTGCTGGTATCCAAGTGGACGAAGATACCCGTGATGCGCCTGACCGAGAAGGAATCAGAAAAACTTCTGCATATGGAAGATGAGATCAAAAAACGCGTCATCGGGCAGGAAGACGCCATAAAAGTGATATCCCACGCAATACGCCGTTCGAGAACGGGGCTGAAAGACCCCAGGCGTCCCATAGGCGGTTTTATATTCCTTGGGCCGACCGGTGTCGGGAAAACCGAACTCGCGCGCGTTCTCGCCGAATTCCTGTTCAGCGATGAAAACTCCCTTATCCGCGTGGACATGTCAGAGTTCATGGAAAAATTTTCCGTCTCGCGGCTTATCGGCTCGCCACCCGGATATGTGGGGTACGAAGAAGGAGGGCAGTTGACCGAACAGGTCAGGCGCAAACCGTACTCCGTCGTTCTTTTCGATGAGATTGAAAAGGCACATCCCGACGTTTTCAATATACTTCTCCAAATACTCGATAACGGCGTGCTTTCAGATAATCTGGGACATAAGGTCAGTTTCAAGAACACTATCCTGATAATGACCTCAAATGTCGGCGCAAGGTTGATATCAAGGGGAAAATCGCTCGGATTTCTAGTGCAGGAAGACATGCAGCAGGATTATACGACGATAAAGGATACCGTCAACGAAGAGGTTAAGAAAACCTTTAACCCGGAATTCCTGAATCGAATAGACGAAATCGTCGTGTTTCATCCGCTGGGCAGGCCCGAAATGAAGAAAATACTCGACCTCTTCCTTGAAAAGAACAAACAGAAATTCTCTTCGCAAGGACTGATACTGGCCCTTTCCGAAGAAGCCAAGGAATTCCTGCTTGAAAAAGGATTTGACCCCCAGTATGGAGCCAGGCCGCTTCAGCGCATCATGCAGCGGTATCTGGAAGACCCTGTCGCCGAAGAGATCCTGTCGCGCAACATATCACGCAAATCGCAAACAACGCCTTTAAAAATTTCGGTCAGACTTAATTCGGACACAAAGAAACTCGATTTCCTGCCGGAAGGGAAACCGGAAGTAGTGCCTTAAATAATTACACATTACAAATTGAAAACCAACAGCCTGTTTTTCCGTTAATCTGTAATCTGTAATTTCTAATCTGTAATTATCTTCAAGCGTACCCGAATATTAGATGCTAAAGAAAGCAGCTTATATATCTGCCGCAATCGTCATAGTCATACTCATATCACTCTTCTTCGCCTGGCGGCTCAGATTTCTTGAACTGCCTGTGCGGATGGCGATAAAGAATCTGACCGGCAAGAACGCTGCTTTTGAAAAAATCGAATACAGGCCTTTCAACAAAATCACTATCAACGCCCTGTTCGTAGGACAGAACTTCCGCTGCCAGAAAGTAACAATCTATTTCAATCCTTTTAAATTTCTGCTTAACCTTAGACATCCCGCCGTCGCCCTTGACCATATAAACCTAGAAAAACCCTGGATAAAAGCCGATCGCGGTTTACCGGCATATTTAAAAACAACGAACGACAGAGGAAAACCGTCTGCTTCTTCAAAAACGCCGCAGATCAAGATTACATGGGATTCCGGAGAAATATATTCGTCCGCGGCGGCATTTTCAGATTTTTGCGGAACCCTGACGATCGCTGAAAATATATCCGGTAAAATTTCCGCGAAATCAGGAGCGAACAGAATAGAATCCGGATTTAATCTTGATCCGAAAGATGGGCATTTGACAGGCAACGCAAGCGCTGTTTTTGAGGGGCCCGAATCAGGATTTGAAGTGCATGCGGAAATCGAAAGAAACGCGGGTAATGACCTCTCATTGCGGATGTCTTTCCCCAGGATCCGGTGGAAAGAGTATGAACTGAATAATTCGTCCGGGATACTTTCGTCATCCAAATCCGGCGTGGCCGGTGAGCTAAGGTCTGCCGCGGGCAGGATCTGGCTTTCCGGAGAAAGTTTCAAGAAATGCATGTACGGCGCCCAGCTCGATCTTTCGGGAGTTTCCAAATCGTTTTCCGGGAAGGTCGATCTGAATTTACTGGCCGACAATAGCATTATTTCGGGTTCTTCGACCGTGACCGGCCTCCGCCTCTTGAATCACGAAATGAACGACCTAAAAATCAGCTTTAGAAACACAAATGACGGAAAATGGAAGTGCGACGGCGTCTTTCGGCCTTCAAGCCTGTTTTTCAGCATGGAGATCGGAAACGACTATAGTTTCAATTCGGACTTTAAGATCGGCAGGAAAAAGACCGGAACGGTGACGGGACGCCTTTCCCCGCTTGATCTGCGGATAAATTTCAGCGGCTTCCCCGTTACAAAAATACCTTTCTCTCTTCCGGAAAAAGCGTCCGGGGATATCAACATTAAGGGCACAATCACGCGCGACAGCAAAAATGTATCCGTGACGGCGAAGCGCTGGTATATCGGAGGCGCATCTCCCTCCGAATGGAAAATCGACCTGATGGGAGAAGGCAGCGCATGGACATTCCATGGAGGGTCTCAAAATAAAGACTGGGAAATCGGCGGAAAATGGTCAAGCGGCGCTGATTGGGATTTTCACGCAAAACTATTATCATACGAAATTCAGGGGATGGCCGGCTTGCTTGCTCCCGGCACCGATCTCAGGGGAAAAATTTCGGGTAAAGCTTCGTATTCGAGTTCCGGCAAGTCCGGGGAGATCAGATGCACGTTTGATGATTTTTCCGTAAATAATAGCTTTGAAGGGAAAGGAAAGCTCATCTGCAAAGTAACGCCCGATTACATCAACCTGCAGGACTTTGCCTTATACTCTAAGAAAGGAACACTGGCGGGCAACGCAAAAATAGGTCTGAATGAAGAAAACAGCGATTGCCTGTCAAATATCGTGTTCCGCAATTTTCCGTTCAACAATGCCTTGTTGAACGGTCCGGTGAAAATAACCGGCAACCTGAAGGCCGGAAAGGACTGGAATTTCTCCGGCTACATCGCCAGCGACGAACTAAAAGCGCACAATCTTCCCGCGAGAAAGTTGAGGGCGCAGATATTGGTAACCAAATCCCAGATAGACCTGAGAAACATACAATGGGAAAAACTGCTTTCGGGCAACCTGGCGATCGGACTGGAGAACAAGATCATTGCAGGAAAACTATCGCTTAAAAATATTCCAATCGATTCATTTACGGACAAGACAAACGGAACGGTTGAAGGCGAACTGGTGGTTTCAGGAACCCATGACGATCCCACGGCATATTTCCAGTATACCGTAAAAGACTCGAGCTACAACAATATCCCTTTCGAGCATTCCGGAAAGATCCAACTGCGCGATAAAACAGTTTTTTGCGAAAAAGTAAGACTAGTATCGGGACCCGAGATCATTGAGATATCAGGCGTTATATACCCAAAGCTGAATATTTCGGGCAAGATTATTAATCTGACTTCACAGCGGATAGCAAGACAGTTAAGCCCGTCAACTCAGACCGACGGGGTGTTTTCTGGAAATTTCACGGTTTCGGGAGAATACGCCAATCCCAAAGTAGACGCTGAATTGAACGGACACAAGATAACCCTTGACGGAATTCCGATAACCGCACTTCAGGGGCGCTTTTCCTTCCAGGACAACCGTGTTATTATTTCCAACGCGCTGGCAAAATTTACCGACAGCGAGTTAAGAATCCTCAATGATAGCAAGGTTGAAATTAATAAACGCAGCTACAACCTGAAAACCGAGTGGAGGAACGTGCATCTGGGTCCGGTGGATGTATTCGGAATGATGCATCTATCCGGGTCATGGAACGATACCGGTAATGAGCCTGATTTCAACTTAACGCTGAAAACAGAAAACGTCTGGCTCAACCAGCACAGCATTGATGAAACGGTCTTCGGGATTAAATATCAGGAAAAGGTCATAACCTTTGTGCCGCAGTCCAAACAGCTGCTGAAAGTCTCCGGGAATATCGATATGAACGGATGGCCGGACACCAAATTCCACAGATTGTCGCTTTCATTCGAAAACTCTAGGAACATTGTTATTGACGGCGAGGTAGGAAAAAACAAATGGGACTTCTCGGTATCCGGAAAATCCGTTTCGGCGGCGGCTATCTCGGAATTACTTGATCTTCCTGTTTTTGTAGAAGGCGACGCCGACATCAACATAATCGGCGGGGGAAACCTTGACCAGCCGAAACTTGAGGGAAGCCTGAATATCTCCGGCGGCTTGGTCTCGGAAATCCCTTTTGACAATTTCAACCTTCAATTCAACGCCAGGCAAGACGTGTTGACAATTATCCGCGCGCGGCTGGTCCGCAAAAATGATTTCACCATCGTGGCCAACGGCTTCGTTCCTTTCCCCCTGACCTCGGCCGTATTTGAAAGAGTAAAGAATAACCCGCTTGACATAACATTCGGCGTTGAGGAAGGTTCCTTGAACATGCTTACCGCGCTGTCAAAAGAAATTAAATCCGCGGCGGGAAATCTCCGCTCGCAGCTGCATCTGACCGGGACGCTTGTTTCTCCGAATGCCAACGGTTACCTTAAGATATCGAACGGCGAGATAAACTCTAATATATATTTCGAAAAGATGACCGGGATTAATGTCTCGTTTCTCTGGAAAAACAATCTTTTGACGATAGAGGAATTCTCCGGCAAGATCGGTGAAGGCATGATGGACATAAAAGGAACGATGAAATTCGACGGATTCAAACCTGAGGAATACAACCTGACATGGCAGACGGGCGAAAAACGCGGAATCCGCATTTCAATACCGCAGCTGCCCATACCGTCGCCGCTGATCAAGACCGAAGACTGGGAACTAATCACAAACTACTCCCAGGGCGAGCCTAAGTTTCAAATAAGCCTTAAAGGCAATGCCGATAAACCGCTCCTTTCCGGCTGGGCCGAACTTGAAAACACGCGTTTTACTTATCCTTCGATAAGGAAACAAACGGGGGAAGAGGATGTCCTTGAATCTTTCTGGCCGAAACTTTTGTGGGACCTGGAGCTGAGGACGGGCAAAAAAACATGGTATGACAACGCGCTCGTGAGCGCACAGGCGCAGGGGTCGATTAAATTGACCGGAAAGGGTTATACGCCAACGGCCGACGGAAAGCTGGAGGCGCTCAGGGGAAATATAGGGTACCTGGGCACGGAATTCAGGATAAAAAGAGCTGTCTTTGAGGTCATTAAGGACGACTGCTATCTTGAAGGCGAGGCCTACGCTGAAGTCCCGGACCCAACGCAAGGGGGAACCGACACGATAACCATGTTCGTAGACAGGGCGACAATCGGAAGCATAAAACCGCGTTTTGTATCCAAGAATTCGCCGAATTTGGCTTCCGAAAAGGTTCTGCAGCGCGCAACCGGGGTAGACCCCGAAGCCTATTCCACCTCAGACAGGGATTACCTCCTTAGAAAATCCCTTATCAGGATTTTTGATTCAACGCTGACAACACCGCTCGCGAGGGGTCTACTGAGGAAAAGCGGTCTGATAGACAACCTGCGCGGCGGAGACGAAAACCTGGAGCCGATCAAACCGGCAATCCCGGGAAGCCCCACGCTGACTGAGTTGTTTTACGGCAAGAAATACACAGCCGAAAAATACCTTTCTAATGAAGTAATGTTCGGTTATTCAGTTATTTTTGACCGGTTTCAGGACAAATTAAGCCTCAGGCAGGAACTTGAGCTCTCCTACAGAATGCGGAATAACATCTTCCTCAGGGGCACGTACGAACTTGAGAGTCAGAATCCTTCCTTTACTCCCGACCGGCGCTTGATGATCGAAAACCAGTGGCGTTTCGGCTGGACAGAAAAGAAATAAGAATCCCGCCCAATAATACCAACCCCCTGAGAAAAACAACTTGAAACTTGCGGCATTACCGCTTTGTCAAATATATGTCGAGTGGTTGCCTTATGAAACAATATTTTGTATAATTTCATAATGTGTTTTAGTAAAAGAAGCGGTTACATCCGCGTTTGGAATTATACTAATCCAGGGAGCTGAAATGTTATCATTCAAGAATGCATCGCTAATACTGTCTTTTCTCTTTCTTTTCGCGCCGTTATTAAGGGCTGAAAGCCGGAAAATCACAGCCGTGCTGATAGAAGGCGAACAGAATGTCAAAGAAAAGGTTATTAAAAGCCAGATAAAATCCAAAGTAAAGAAGTTCTATTCGGATGACCAGGTAAAGACCGACGTGCAGAATATCCTGAGTCTTGGTTCTATTGAAGACGTGGAAATCAACCTGGACACCGCTACTATGAGACTGACATTCTCGGTCAAGGAAAAACCGTTCATCAAAAAGATAAGCCTTAAGGGCAACAAAAAGCTCTCAAAGGGAAAACTGAACGACGAGATGACTCTGAAGCAAAAGGAATTTTTTGACGCTTCAAAAATAGACGAATCAAAATCAAAAATGCTGACGGTTTACCATGACAAGGGCTACGCCGACGCGAAGATCGAGATAATCCCGACGATAGACGAGCTTGCCAATTACATGACTATCTCTATTCTTATAACCGAAGGTAACAGAATACTCATCGGAGGCGTTACAATCGAAGGGGCGAAGGCATACAAACCGAAAAAGATCGCGCGCATGATGGAAACCAAGAAAAAGAAGGTCTTTAAAGACGAAACGATAAAGAAAGATATCGACACGATAACGCTTTTCTACAAAAATAACGGCTACCTGCAGGTCAGTGTGGGTGAGCCGAAGATCACCTACAATCCTGAACGGACGCAGATGTTCATAGCGGTTCCCCTGGAGGAAGGGCAGAAATACAGGGTCGGCGCCGTATCGTTCTCCGGGAACGCGGTTTATGCTGAAAAAGACCTCAGGAAAGCGCTGGTTTTCAAGACCGGGCAGGTTTATAACGAAGAGAAATTCCAGGACAGCCAGGCCTCGATGCGCGAGATGTACCAGGACAAGGGATACTGGCGATGCGTTATCGACCCGCAGCTTGATTTCCAGAAGGAAGCGGGGATACTCAATATTAATTTCAACACCTCGGAGAATGAAATAGTGTATGTGGGCAGCATATATATAGACGGTCTTACTTCTACCAAGGAATTTGTTATACGGCGCGAGCTCGCTTTGAAGGAAGGTGACGTTTTTTCGCGTTCCAGACTCGTAAGGAGCATGGAGAAAATTAACAATCTCGGTTTCATAGACGCGATAGATCCTCAATTCCAGCCGACAAACCGCCCGGACGTCACTGACATAGTATTGAACGTGACCGAAGGAAAAGCGGGTCTTCTGACCGCAGGCGTTGGCTATTCATCTATTGACAAATTCGTCGGTTCGCTCCAGGTCCAGCATATTAACCTGCTCGGCAGGGCGCAGCGCATGAGCCTTTTGTGGGAATTCGGCGAAAAAAAGCAGAATTACGAGATCGGGTGGACGGAACCATGGTTTATGAACAAACCCGTCAGCCTGGGCTTTGACGTTTTCGACACGCTGAGAAAAAGGGATTACGGCTCCTCACCCGTTTACTATTATAACGAAGGACGGCGCGGCGGAACCGTCAGAGTAGGCCCCCGGCTGAGCGATTACCTGAGCCTGCTGTTCGCCTACAGCTATGAAGAGATCGAGGTTTCGAATGTGGATTTCCAGATACAAGACTCCGTTGCCGCGTCCAAAGACATTACATCGAGTCTCATCTCGCAGATAGTTTATGACACCAGGGACAATATATATGACGCCTCAAGAGGCAGCAGGCAGTCGCTTTCCGTGCAGGTGGCCGGCGGGCCTTTTCAGGGAGACGTCAATTTTGTGAAACCTAGCGTAAAAAGCTCGTGGTTCTTTCCGAGTATCTGGAAATTCGTTTTCTCCATGAACGGCACTCTCGGCCTTGTCGAGCCTTTCGAGCCGTCAACGGACGTCCCGATCTATGAAAGATTTTACGTCGGAGGAGCCGAATCCGTGCGCGGTTACCAGTACCGCAGCGAGATCGGACCGTCCGGCGGCGGTAAGATGATGTTTGTTTTCAACGCTGAATATAAATTCCCTATCGTGCAGGAAAAGAAACGCACGATCCTTCAGGGAGCGTTTTTCTATGACGTGGGAGGCGCGTGGAAAAGGCCCGAGGATTTCGTTCCCGAGATAGGCGTCGAAGATAATCAACTAAAATCAGGAGCCGGTTTCGGAATACGTTTTACGACACCCGTGTTTCCGCTGCGTCTTGACTGGGGTCACGGGTTCAATCACAAGCCCGGCGAGGACCAGAGCCAGTTCTATTTTACTATAGGAAATATTTTCTAAGCATCCCGCTTTGCCGCGTGAATTACTAGATGTTTTAGTCCCCGAAGCCCCGATTTTTCGGGGTGAAGATGGATCAAGTATATCGAGGTAGCCGTGAAAAAATTAATTATTGTTTACCCAATCCTTCTTTGTTCGCTGCTGACCGCCCGCCCTGCCTATCCTGTTGAGATCTCGCTTGATAATTTTAAAGTTGACGGCAATAAGACATCCAGCAGCATAGGATACGCAGATATGGAGAAGGTTTTCGAGAGCCATCCTCTCACCAAAAGATTGCAGGCCGAGTTCAATACCGAGGCGGAAAAAAGAAAAAAGGATATCGACGCGGCCAGGCAGGAGATCACTGCTACGGAGAACATCGTTAAATCCAGTTCAACCGCGATCCTTCAGCTTAAAATCGAACTTGACGCCTTGAAAACAAACTTCGCGGCCCAGCAGGCCATGCCGCCGCAGCCAGAGCCGGTCATGCTGTCAACGGAAGCAGCGGCCCCGGTCGCCGTGTCGACAGAAACAGCGAAACCTGCCCTAGACCAGGCAATGATCACGCAGAAGGAAGTGGAAATAAAGGAAAAGGAAGCCGGGATCGACAAAATGAAAAAGGACATAGAAAAGAAAAATATTGAACTGATGCGGCTCATAGACAAGAGCAAGAAAGAGCTTGGGGAGCTTGAGGAAAAACATACCGGCGCCGTGCTTTCAGACTTGTACAGCATACTGGAAAAGATCACAATCGAAGAAAACCTTTCGATGATAGTCGACAAGGGCAACATTCTCTACGGGCACTCAGCCCAGGATTACACGGATAAAGTGCTTGAACGGCTGAGAGGCAGATAAAGCGATTACAAATTACATATTACAGATTACAAATTCATTACAAATCAATGAAATTAACTTCAAAAGAAATCGCAAAAATCATATCGGGGCAGCTTGAGGGCTCGGAAGATATCTTGATTACCGGAGCGAACGGCCTTGAAGATGCCGGCCAGTCGGACGTGTCATTTGCCTCAAATCCTAAATACCTGAGCAAAATCGATGAGTCGAAAGCCGGGCTTATCATAGTCCCCGATTCGCTCTCCAAATTGAACAGGCCGGCCGTTAAAGTGAAAAACCCCCAGCTCGCATTCGCTAAAATTCTCGAGATATTCGCCCCTGAGATCAATCCTTCGGAAAAATCTGGAATACATCAGACAGCCGTGGTGTCCAAAAGCGCGAAAATAGGAAAAAATGTAACGATAGGCGCCTGCGCTGTCATTGAAGAAGACGCATCGATCGGGGATGACGCCAGGATATTGGCAAACAGCTACATAGGGCGGAAATCTTCGATCGGAAAAGCATCATTTATCTATCCTAACGTCACCGTACGCGAACGCGTCACGGTAGGCGACAGGTGCATCATCCACTCGGGCACCGTGGTCGGATCGGACGGGTTCGGCTTCGCCGCCGACGGGAAAAAACATTATAAGATACCGCAGCTGGGCAGCGTTGAAATAGGTGATGACGTAGAAATCGGTGCTAACACGACAATCGACCGTGCGACAACCGGCAAAACAAAGATCGGAAGCGGGACAAAGATCGACAATCTCGTGCAAATTGCCCACAACGTGCATATAGGCAAGAACTGCATTCTCGTCGCTCAGGTCGGAATTGCGGGCTCGACAAAAATAGGCGACAACGTGGTTTTCGCCGGTCAATCCGGCAGCGTCGGCCATGTCACGATCGGCAATAACGTGATAATCGCCGGCAGGGGCGTTGCGACCAGGGATATCAAGGACGGCGAGATAATCTCCGGTTTCCCCGGAAGGTCTCACAAAGAGGAATTAAAAATTGAGGCGATAATCCGAAAACTCCCCGAGATATACGAGAAACTTAAGAAATTTCTAGGCGAAAAAAACTGAAACTTCTGCTCTGATACAATGGAAAAACAAACCACTATAAAACATGAAGTGGCACTTGAGGGAAAAGGGCTCCACACCGGGAATTCCTGCAAAGTTGTCTTCAAGCCCGCTCCTGCCGGATTCGGGGTTAAATTCACGCGCTCCGACCTTTCAAAAAAACCTACGATCGAAGCGGATTTTAAACATGTTCTCGGAGTGACCCGCGGAACGGTCATCGGGAACAAAGATTTCCAGATCCACACGATCGAGCATATACTCGCCACGTGCATGGGACTCAAGATTGACAACCTTGAGATATGCCTTACCAACAACGAACCACCGGTCCTTGACGGAAGCGCCAGGGAATTCGCGAACAAAATCCTTGAAACTGGTCTTGAAGAACTTGACGCCGAGCGACAATATCTGACCGTCACGCACCCGGTTGTCCTGGAATCCGGCAATACAAAACTGATTGCGGAGCCATCCGACCGCCTTACGATTGACTGCACTATCGGATTTGACCATCCATTCCTTAAACACCAGCAAGCGTCTTTCGATATCACCCCCGAAATATTCGTCAATGAAATCGCGCCGTCCAGGACATTCTGTTTTGATTTCGAACTTGAGGCCCTTACGGCAAAAGGGCTCGCTAAGGGCGGCAGTTTTCATAACGCAATCGTTATCGGACATGATGGGATCCGTAATCCCGAAAAAAAGCTGCGCTTCCCCGACGAATTCGTCAGGCACAAGATACTTGACCTGCTCGGAGACCTTTTTCTGATAGGCAAACCCCTGAAAGCTAAAATAACGGCTGTCAGGTGTGGCCACAGCAATAACATTAACTTCGCCAAAGAAATATCAAAAAACTGTAAAATAGCCGAAACATCCGTACCCGAGGAGGGAAAAACAATGGAAACTAAAGAAACCACAACGGCTCCGGCTGCTCAGCCGAAAGGCAAAATATTCGACATCAACGCGATCCAGAAACTGATCCCGCACCGCTACCCTTTTCTCATGATCGACAGGGTCGAGATCCTCGAGGACCTGAAAAGGGCGAACGGATACAAATGCGTCAGCGGAAACGAGAACTTTTTTCAAGGGCACTTCCCCGGACAACCTATAATGCCGGGCGTACTGATAGTCGAAGCGATGGCGCAGACCACCTGCGTGCTGTTCCTGGCAAATCCGGAATTTCAGGGAAAACTGGCGTATTTCATGTCGATTGACGCGGTAAAATTCAGAAAACCTGTGATTCCCGGAGACGTGCTTGAACTCCGTGTGGAAGTCCTCAGGTCGCGCGAAAGAGGCGGAAAGGCCAGAGGCGAAGCATACGTCAACGGCAGTCTGGTGACAGAAGCCGAATTCATGTTCGCGATAGTTGAAAACGAGGGACAAAAATGATCCATCCGACAGCAATAATCCATAAATCGGCAAAAATCGCGGAGAACGCTGAAATAGGCCCTTACGCGATAATAGGTGAAAATACGGTTATAGCGCCGGGATCGAAAATCGGTTCGCACGCCCTGCTGGAATTCGCAGAGATAGGGGAGAACTGCTCGATATACAGCCACGCCACAGTGGGCACGGCGCCGCAGGATCTTAAATACAAAGGCGAAACTACAAAATTAATCATGGGTCCGAACTGCACCGTAAGGGAATTCGCCGCTTTAAACCGCGGCACACAGGCCAGCGGAAAAACGGTAATAGGTTCGGGATGCTTCTTCATGGCATACGTGCACGTCGCGCATGACTGCAGGATAGGCAACAACGTCATATTGGCAAACTTAGCAACACTCGGAGGACATGTTGAGATAGGCGAAAGGGCTTTTCTCGGAGGAGCATGCGGCGTCCACCAGTTCAACAAGATAGGAAGAATGGCGATGATCGGCGGGGGTTCGATGGTCACGCTTGACGTGATTCCGTTCTCTCAGGTCCAGGGCGACAGGGCGACTCTCAGAGGCCTGAACCTCGTCGGGCTGAAAAGGGCGTCGATGACAAAAGAAACTATAGAAGAGATAAAATCCGCTTACCGCACGCTTTTTCTTTCAGGACTCCTGATGGAAGAAGCTCTTGAGCAGCTTGAAGCGGCGGGCCCCGGGCCTGAAGTACGGGAGATGATACAGTTCATTCACGACTCAAAACGGGGGATTTGCAGACCTCTTCACAAGGAATTGAACGAAGAAGCTATCTAATCATATGAGTAAAATCGGGATCATTGCCGGGAACGGCCGGTTTCCTTTTCTTGTCGCCGAAGAAATAAAGAGGACCGGCGACCAGGTTTACCTTGCCGCGATAAAGGAAGAAACCGACAAGAATCTTGAGAAACTCGCGGACAAAACCCGGTGGCTCGCGCTCGGGCAGATCCAGAAATTGATAGATTTTTTCAAAGAAGAGAACGTCAAGACAGCGGTGATGGCCGGGCAGGTCAAGCATGTCCAGATATTCGCTGTTCTAAAACTTGACCTTCGCGCCGCCAAAATGCTTGCTTCTCTTAAGAACAAAAAAACCGACTCGCTTCTGGGAGCTGTTGCGGACGAGCTTTCAAAAGACGGGATAACTCTCCTTCCTTCCCACAAGTACCTGCGCCATCTCCTTCCGGAAAAAGGAATGCTGATCGGAAGAAAACCTTCAAAAAACGAACAAGACGACATAGATTTCGGATTCAAGACGGCAAAACAGATCGCCGGGCTCGATATCGGACAGACGATAGTCGTCAAGGATAAAGCCGTCGTGGCCGTTGAATCAATGGAAGGCACGGACGAGTGCATAAAACGCGCGTTCTCACTCGGCAAAGACAGGATAATCGTCATAAAGGTCGCGAAACCCAATCAAGATATGCGTTTTGATATCCCGGTCATCGGCCCGCGGACAGTTTCGGTGATGTCCGAATGCAAGGCGGGCGTGCTTGCCGTTGAATCCGGCTCAACACTGATGATCGACAGGGACCAGCTGGTTAAATCGGCAAAAGAAAAAGGCATTACGATAATAGCGCTATGAATAAAATAAGAACAGCCGTCATCGGAGTAGGTTCGCTCGGCCAGCATCACGCGAGGCTTCTGTCCTGCCATCCTCAATCCGAACTTGTCGGAATCGCGGACACTGAATCCAAGCGGCGCGAAAAAGCCGGCGAACAACACAAGACTCAGGCGTTTGCCTCGCATGGCGACCTTATCGGAAAGATACAGGCTGCCGTTATATCAGTGCCCACGCCCCTTCACTACAGCATAACCAAGGATCTGCTCGAGGCGGGAATACACTGCCTCGTAGAAAAGCCTTTCACATCTACCGTCAAAGAAGCGGAAGAGCTCATTGAAATATCCAAAAAGAAAAACCTCGTGTTGCAGGTCGGGCATGTCGAGAGGTTCAATCCCGCAGTCATCGCGGCGCGGGAATTCATCCAAAACCCGAGATTCATTGAAGTAAACAGGCTCGGGCCGTACGACCCGCGCGTCAGCCATATCGGCGTCGTTCTTGACCTGATGATCCACGATCTCGACATAGTGCTGACGCTTATTCAGGACAAAGTCAGGACACTTGAAGCTTACGGAGCGAAAGTCCTTTCGACGCATGAAGATATCGCTAAGATACGCCTGAAATTTTTCAACGGCTGCGTAGCGGACCTGTCGGCCAGCCGGATATCCATGGAAAAATACCGGAAGATACGGATTTTTCAGCAAGACAGCTATATCTCCATCGATTACGCCGGAAAAAACCTTAAGATATACAGAAAAAAAAATGCCGAGGTAAAAAACCTTGCCGACATAGAGATAATAAAACCGAAACTGAAAGAAGCCGAAATGCTTCACCTTGAACTCAGTCATTTCCTTTCCTGCATAGCCGAAGGGAAAAAACCCCTGGTAACCGGTGAACACGGCCGCGATGCGCTCGAACTGGCTTTTGAAATCCTGAAAAACATGCAGTTCTGATAGACCGTTGAAAAAGTCCTCAACGGTCTTGATTACACAGACTAATAACAAAGATTTCACAGATAAAAACAAAGATTACACGGATACACCAACAGAACTTAATCTGTGAAATCATTTAAGGATCAGTGCAATCAGGGATTGTTGATTTTTTCAACAATTTCTCTGAGTTATCCATGGAGGAACAGGTTGAAAATATTTATTTCGGCCGGCGAGGTTTCGGGCGAGATGCATGCCGCAAACTTAGCGAAGGAACTGAAAGGCATTGACGCCGGAATAAGTATTTCGGCAGTGGGGGGAGACAGGCTTAAAGCAGTTTCCGACGATTTTATCTACAACCTTGTCAACCTGAGCGCGTTCGGTTTCTGGCAGCCGCTCAAACAGTATTTCCTCCTCAGGAACATCCTGAAAGAAAAGGTATTCGGATACTGGAACTCAAACCCTCCCGACAAAGTCGTCCTTGTAGATTATTACGGTTTTAACATCCGCATCGCAAAAGAAGCCCGCAGGCGAGGCATCCCGGTGTATTACTATGTAAGCCCGCAGGTCTGGGCTTCGCGCTCCGGCAGGATAAAAATAATCGCCAGGTACGTCAAAAAAATGCTGGTGATACTTCCGTTTGAAGAAGACCTTTACAAAAAAGCCGGCGTCGACACGGTCTTCGTCGGGCACCCTCTCCTTGATGCAATACCGGAGAGCGTCCATGCCGTAGAAAATAAACCTCAGCGCCCGGTTATCGGCCTTTTTCCCGGCAGCAGAAAAAACATTGTAGAAAAACATCTCGGCATACTTGAAGAAAGCGCCGCGCTGATAGGCAAGAAGATACCAAGCGAATTCAAAATATTCGCTCCGCCTAATATCACAAAAGATCTGGCATTCGCCAAATATCCCGTAGTATCGGAACAGGGTTTCGAAGAACGCAGGAAGCTGTCGCTGGCGATAACGACTTCCGGAACAGTAAGCCTTGAAAACGCGCTGCTTGGAATACCCATGATAGTTATGTACAAGCTGTCGCGCTTCAATTACATGATAGCCCGCATGATAGTTAATATCAACTTCATCACGATGGCAAACATTTTGTTCGGGAAAGAGGTCGTTCCCGAACTTATACAGAAAGACGCCAACCCGCAAAAAATCTCGGCCGCAGCCGTTGGCTTACTTAAAAACCCGGGCGCGGCCGAACAGATGAGAAAACAACTGCTTTCTATAAGAAAAATCCTTGGGAATCCGGGCGTTTCCAGGAGAGCCGCCGGCATTATCTTGAATGATAGGTAAAAAAAGGATACAATAAAAAGATGATCTACAAACGGCTTCTTAAATACATCGATCCTTATATTGGGCGTTTCGCGGTAGCGCTTGCATGCATAGCCGTTTATTCGGCTATGACCGGGGCCCTTCCTTTTACGATACAATGGGTGCTCGACAAAGTGCTGATTCCGCGCGACCTGCGCATGCTGTACGCAATCACAATGGCCATCGTAGGAGTTTCGGCTGTAAGAAGCATCGCCGGCTTCGGCCAAAACTATCTTACGCTGTATATCGCGCAGAACGTCACGCTTAAGATCCGGGAAGAGCTTTATGACAAGCTCATCTCGCTCTCCCACGACTTTTACTCACGACACTCAACGCCTCGGTTGATGGCGCGGGTCACAAATGACGTCAACGCGCTGTACAATTCCATTTCGCGCGTCCCGACGAATATCATCCGGGACGGGCTTACGGTAATAGTGATGATAGGCGTGCTTTTTTACTATAACTGGAAATTCGCTTTAATACTTATGGTTTTCTTTCCGGTGGCAAGCATCCCGCTGGCCTCGTTCGCCAGGAAGATGCGCGACGCGTCAAGGAAAGGGCAGAAACAGATGGGGGAGCTTTATTCCTACCTGCAGGAATCCCTGGCCGGCATAAATATAATCAAGTCTTTCGTACGGCAAAAACACGAGATAGAACGCTTCAAGGAAGAAAACAGGAAATATTACCACACGCAGCATCAATTCATCAGGGTTGACGCCCGCTCAAGCCCGATTATGGAGTTCATCGGCGGAGCCGTGCTTGCCGGCGTTTTGTTTTACGGCGGCCTGCTGGTAACAAAAGGAGCGTGGCAACCCGGAGACTTTTTCGCTTTCCTTACTGCCGCGGGACTGCTTTACACTCCTCTTAAGAATTTCGCTCAGACAAACTCCCTTATGCAGCAGGCGGCAGCAGGCGCCGAAAGGATATTCGAGATCCTTGATGAAAAGCCTTCCGTCACGGACGTAGCAGGCGCGGTCAGCATGCCCAAGTTTTCAAAAGAGATATCTTTCAATGACATTTCTTTTCATTATCCCGAAAAAAACAATATTATCGAAAAACTTTCGCTCTCAATAAAATCCGGTGAAAGCGTAGCTTTTGTAGGGCCTTCCGGCGCGGGCAAAACAACGCTCGCTTTGCTGCTCGCCAGGTTTTACGACCCCCAGGAAGGAAGCATCGCCATCGATGGTACCGATATAAGGAAGATAACTATCGATTCGCTCCGCTCGCAAATCGGGGTGGTCACGCAAGACACGATACTTTTCAATGAATCCATTAAATACAACATCGCCTACGGCAGGGATGGAGCTTCCGACGAAGAGATTATCAGCGCGGCAAAAACCGCCAATGCCCATCAATTCATACTTAAAATGCCCCACGGTTACGACACGGTTATCGGCGAGAGGGGGCTGAAGCTTTCAGGAGGCGAACGTCAGAGAGTGGCTATTGCCCGCGCCATGCTGAAAAATCCTCCGATCCTTATTCTTGACGAAGCGACAAGCGCGCTTGACGCCGAGTCAGAAAAACTGGTACAGGAAGCCATAGAGCACCTGATGGTGGACCGGACGGTTCTCCTGATCGCCCACCGCCTCGCAACGGTAAAAAAAGCCGACCGGATCATTGTCGTCGACAAGGGAAAGATCGTGGAAATCGGGACGCACCATGAACTTCTGGAGAAAAAAGGCATCTACAGCAGGCTGCATACCCTGCAATTGCTATGAAGCGCTCTTCGGGTTTTCGCGAGGATAATCAACTTTTTCAGATATTCGGAGCGCGGAATTCCGCACCAAATGCCTGCTGAAGAATATTAATTTTACGCACTTACGACCCGCGGCATTCCGGTGCGCGGATAAACGGGAATAACTTCATGACAATCGGCGTTTACACTCTCCTATTCCTACTAAGCTTTAACATCAACCTGATACTGGGAATCCTGATACTGGCCAACAACTACCGCAACCCCATCAACAGGCTGCTGGGGCTCCTGTTGCTTATGTTCGCGCTGTGGAACCTCGGCGACGCGGCGTTAACGGTCTCCGGTTCGGAGCAGTATTCCATGTTTCTGGGCAGGATGGTCTGGTCCATCACCCCCTTTTTCCCGGGAATGTTCCTTCATTTCGCGCTGGTATTCCCGCGCAGAAGAAAAATAATGAGAAACAAGTATGTCTATTTATTGCTTTATCTGCCGGCGCTGATACTTATTCTTTTCTCGTGGTTTTCAGACCTGCTGATAAGCGGTCCCCGCACCACATACTGGTCGAAGCATTACTTTGACTACGGGCCCGCCATTTATATCTATTCGCTTTATTTCGTGCTTTCGTTTATCACCGGTTTTATTCTTTTTTACTGGGTCATGCTTAAATCCCCGAACAACAGGGAACGCCTCCAGAGCAAATGGTTCATGCTCGCCGCGGCAACACCGATAATCGGCGGGGTCATATCAAACCTGATCCTTCCAATGACGGGCAGATATGTGCTGCCTGTCGCTGGCCCGCTGAGCTCGGTAATGGCGGTCATGATTTCTTACGCCGTGCTGAAATACAGAATCACCTCTATATCACCGCGAAATTCCTCGGAAATAATCCTGTCAATGCTTCCCGGGATAGTCCTTCTTCTTGACACGGAACAGCGCATCGTTAACGCTAACAAACGTTTCTTTGAGATATTAGGATTCACTGAAAAAGAAATTATCGGCCTGCCGGTAGATACCGTGCTGACCGACCAGGAAAAGAGAACCGGGCTTCCATGGCACAGGTGGGAAAACAGCATGGCCATCAGGATCCAGAAAGTCACGTTTAAGACAAAAGTCGGAAAGCCTGTCCCTATTAATTTCTCGGGTTTTATCGTTATGGATAAAACAGACGATATTATCGGCCTTATCGGCGTGGGAATGCCTGACATGGAGACAATTAAAAATGAAAACTAGCAAGAATCGCTTATTGCCCTTTTTATCTTTGAACTTATTTGCTGCCGGCGCCGCTACGGTGCTGCTGTTTTTCCCGGCGCCGGGAATTTCCGCGAAAGAACCTCCTCCCACGTCAAACCTGACTTATCTGGGAATGATGCCCGGAGGGCGACAGATGGCCATGGGCTACGTAGCCTGCTCCATAGGAGATGACCCTTCGTCCATTTATTTCAACCCTTCGTGCCTTGCGCTTAATGAAAATAATTTCGTGGCTGTTTCATACGAAGCAATAAGACAGAGCGAACTTAAAACAGAAGAGATATTCCAAAACGAGATGCTTCGCAACAAGAACGTCGTTTTTCTAGCTCTATTGGCTCCGAAAGGGGCGCTTTCGTGGAGGCCGCTCGCCGATTCGGTATGGAAAACGGAGTCCGCGGCTGGCTGGGAAAAAAATGAATTCAAGATAAACATGTTCACGCTTTCGGCGGGACACGCGCACAGCGACACGGCGTTCTCGGGATTAAATTTGTCATACATAAGCGGCCAGATTGCGCGGGCAAGCATAATGAACGGCGTGCCGGAAACGGATCTGTCCGACGGATACGGCATGACCTCCGATCTCGGCTTCCTGTTCACGCCCGCGGACCAGCTTAATTTCGGAGTGACCTTGCAGAATCTCTTTAGCTATGTCTGGTGGGATGATTTTGAGAACGAGCAGCTTCCGTTTATTTTAAGAACGGGGTTTTCATTCCATGCCGGCCAGGTATTCACGTTCGCGACCGAATGGGAAAAAAGATATTTCAGGAAAGCGGGGGATGATGACACCAATATTATTCATTTCGGGGCGGAACAAAGCCTGGGGAAGTACCTTAAAATCAGGATGGGGACTTACGGCAAGGATCTTAATGACAAGGAGTCTACCCGGGTTACCGCTGGATTCGGATACATTCTGAACGATTTCTCTTTCTCGCTCGCGGGCGAGAAATACAGAATAAACATGACTGATGTGTTCAAATACCTGCTCAGCATGAATATTCCTATGGGTTCGAAGAACTAAGCTTTTTTGACTTTACCGGAACGAAGGCAGGATGTACAAACGTATTCGCGGCGAGTTTTGCCGTCGATGACTATCCTCAGTGTCTGCAGATTCGGGCGGAAAACCCTGTTTGTCGCCCTATGTGAATGGCTGATTGTTTTTCCTGCTGCAGGACCTTTCCCGCATACAGCGCATTTGAAAGACATATTTGAGGCCTCCTTTATTTTCTGCCGGCAATCAAACGAAGATTTATAATACTATATTTGACGTAAAAATTCAAGCATATTCCGGCCTTGGAGCCGGAATCCGGATCAATGATAGATAAACCTGTCCAATACCTAAAAGGCGTGGGACCCTCAAAGTCAAAATTGCTTTCACGGCTCGGCATCAATACCGTCCGCGACCTCCTTTCATATTTTCCGAGAGATTACGAAGACCGCAGGATTGTCTCGAAAATCGCCGCGCTCGCGCACAACCAAAAAGCCGTTGTAATGGGAAAAGTCGAACTTACAGAGGTTGTCAAGCTCAACTTTTCGCTTTCAGTATTGAAAGCGGCAATAAGCGACGGGACCGGGATAGCATA
The DNA here is from genome assembly GCA_043811535.1 of Elusimicrobiota bacterium. GTDB lineage: Bacteria > Elusimicrobiota > Endomicrobiia > Endomicrobiales > JBDRNC01 > JBDRNC01. The sequence continues at coordinate 148,516 of JBDRNC010000017.1, read as the reverse complement.
CGCACACTTCTACCGCAAAATCAACCCCTACCACAAACATGATATTTTCGCGAAATTGAAGAAGGATTTTCTGCGCGGAGCGACAGTTTTAATGTCCGGGCAGGCGGAGATACATCTCGGCGAAAAACGCTTTAATCCGGAGGAATACGAGATTGTCGTTCCTGGACCGGCTGAATCGCTGAATTTCGGGAAAATAGTGCCCGTGTACAGGGCAACCGAAGGGCTTTCCCAGAAATGGCTGCGCAAGGCCGTTAACTCAGCACTCGAAAATAACTTAAAGGATTTCTGGGATGTTCTGCCTGTGGCATTCAAAGAGCGCGGAAAACTTGAAGATATAGAAACCGCGGTCAGGCAGATCCATTTCCCGGAGGAACCGCAAAACACCGAATCCGCCAGGCAAAGGCTCGCGCTGAATGAATTCCTGCTCCTTGAAACCGCCCTTGCCTTGTCAAAAACGCAGAACAAAAAAATATCCAAGCAGTATTCATACAAAATAAACAGGAATATCCTGACGCCTTTTAAGAATAAACTGGGTTTTGAACTCACGTCTTCCCAGAAAAAAGTCATAAACGAGATATTCGCCGATATGATGAACTCGAAACCGATGACCAGATTGCTGCTCGGAGACGTCGGCTCCGGCAAAACCGTCGTGGCAGTAAGCGCGATGCTCCTTGCCGCGGAGAACAGGTGTCAATCGGCGCTGCTCTCGCCTACGGAAATACTGGCGGAGCAGCATTACCTGACATTGAGCAGGATGACCGAAGGGCTTCCTGTTAACATCTCGCTACTGACGGGTAAGGGTAAGAAAAAAAGTGAAAAGTTGAAAACATACGGCGAAATTGAAGACGGCAAAGCCGATATTATCATCGGTACTCATGCGATCCTAGAAGAAAGAGTGAAATTCAGGAATCTTTCGCTGATAGTCATCGATGAACAGCACCGCTTCGGCGTGCTTCAGCGGGCCGTCCTTCAGCGCAAATCAGCGAATCCTGACGTGCTCGTGATGACGGCTACCCCTATACCGAGAACTCTGGCCCTCACTCTATACGGAGACCTTGATGTCTCGATCATCAATGAGCTTCCTCCTGGCAGGAAACCGGTCGAAACTGTCTTCCGCGACGAGCCTGCGGCCTATGATCTGATCAGAAAGGAAATTTCAAAGAGTAATCAGGCCTTTATCGTTTACCCGCTGGTTGAAGAGTCTGACAAGCTTGAACTCAAAGCAGCCGTAAAGGAAGCGGAAAATCTTGCCGGTTCGGTTTTCAAGAATCACAGGATAGGGCTTCTGCACGGGCAGATGCCGGCAAAAGACAAGGAAAAGGTCATGATGGAGTTCCGGTCGAAAGCATTCGATATCCTTATAGCCACGACCGTGATAGAAGTAGGCATAGATATTCCCGACGCCACGGTGATGGTCATTGAACACTCGGAAAGATTCGGCCTTGCCACGCTTCACCAGTTGAGAGGCCGCATAGGAAGGGGAAAAGAAAAATCTTTCTGCGTCCTGCTGGGAGATCCAAAAACCGACGAAGCCAAAAAGAGAATCCAGGTGATGCTTTCCGCGCAGGATGGTTTTACAATCGCAGAAGAAGACCTTAATCTCCGCGGGCCGGGAGAGTTTTTCGGAACAGCCCAACACGGGGTGCCGGAGTTCAGAGCAGGGAATATGGTGAAAGACCTGAAAATCATCGAGCACGCTCGAGCCATTGCCGGGGAAATTATCAAGAACGACGAAAAACTGAAAAACGCGGATAACTCCATCTTGAGGACCGAAATGCTCAGGATATACTCCGGGCGATTCGGTTTGCCAAAGATAGGATAGCGAAGCACCCCCGTGAGGGTAGCGCAGCACCCCCGTGAGGGTAACGAAGTATTCCTCTGTACAGGATAATACCGCTTCCTGTCCCGGAAAAAAGGCGCATATCCGGTTTGGTTTCATAAAATGTTTAAAATTTTAATATATTTTTAAATATTCCGGATTGACAAAATCCCGAAAATATATTATAAATACTGTTATGAAACAACCTATTGCGGTATATCCGGGTAGTTTCGACCCTCCTACGAACGGTCACTTTGATATAATAATCCGTGCAACGCACCTGTTCCCTAAAGTTATTGTAGCGGTTACCGACAATTCCATAAAAAATCCGACTTATACCCTTCAAGAACGGCTTGAGATGCTGAAAAAAATAACCAAAAATCTTCCGACAGTTCAGATAGTGTCATTCTCCGGACTGCTGGTTAATTTCCTGAAAAGAAAAAGAGCGACGGTCATTATCAGGGGATTAAGGGCCATATCGGATTTTGATTATGAATTCCAGATGGCCCTGATGAACCGGCGCTTGAGCAAAAACATAGAATCCGTTTTCCTGATGCCGGACGTGTCCTTTACGTTCCTGTCATCAAGCCTTGTCAAACAGATCTCGGACCTGGGCGGGTCAATAAAAGGGCTGGTCGCTCCGGAACTTGAAAAATTCCTGAAAGGTAAATAATGCGCCTTAAACCGATTAAGAAAAGACTCGGCGACATCCTCGTTGAAGTGGGGATAATCTCAACCGATCAATTGCACTCCGCGCTTGAGATACAAAAACGCGGTGGAGGAAAACTCGGCGAGATACTGGCTCAGATGGGCGCGATCAACGAAGAAGTCATGCTTGCTTTCATCGGCAAACAATGCGGTGCCTCGTTCGTTTCCTTAAGCGAGTACGGCGAGATTGCCCAGGATGTCATAAAAACAATACCGGAAAGCATCGCCCGCCACCAGAACCTTATTCCTATAGAAAGAAACGACAATGTCCTGACCATAGCAATGGCCGATCCTTTCAATATTTTCGCGATAGATGATATTAAGGTGATGACCGGCTACGATGTTCAGGTTGTCATCGCGTCCGAACCGGAAATTAAAACCGCGATAAAAAAATACTTTTCCTTTCCGTCGGTAATTGATTCCGGCGCGAAACAACCTGAATCCCACGAAGAACAGATAAACGCGCTGCTGGAACGCGCGCTGCGGCTGCACGCGACAGAAATACATTTTGAGCCGCAGACCGAATCCGTGCGGATACGTTTCCGGATAGACGGCATGCTGCACGAACAAGCCCCTATATCGGAACAACTGAAATCCGGCATCGCCAAAAAACTCAAATTACTCGGCGGGATTGATCCGGAACAGTCATTCACCCCTGCCCAGGGACACTCGAAAATAAAAATCGGGGACAAGGACATACATATTAAGGTTTCAGCGATACCGACAATCCTCGGAGAAAGGCTGACGCTTCAGATCCTTGATCCGTCGCTGCCGGGCACGGATTTTTCCAAACTTGGCTTTGAACCGGAAACATTCGCGATGTTCAGAAAAAATATTGAGTCTTCGAACGGCATGATCCTGCTGACGGGCCCGATCAACTCCGGCACCACCACGACTCTTTATTCTACGCTGAACAATCTGAACCGCCCCGACCGCGATATCATTACGATAGAGAACACAGTAGAATACATACTGCCCGGGCTCACGCAAATACAGCTCAACGAAGAAAAACTGTTTGATTATCCGAAAGCCCTTCAACACGCGATCGAGCATAAGCCCGACATCATAATGATCGGAGTGCTCAAAGACCACGAAACAACCGAGATTGCCATGAGCGCCGCCATTGCAGGGCATCTTGTCCTGTCAACGCTTCACTCCGCCGGAGCAGTCGAAACCATAACGAACCTCTTGAACATGGGTATCGAGCCGTATAAGATATCGTCCGCGCTGAAAACAATCATCTCGCAGCGATTGATGCGGATGATTTGCGCCAACTGCAAAACTTCCTATAAGGTTGCCAGGAATGTCCTGCAGAACATGGGTCTCGAACCCGCGGGAGTCGATAAATCAGCGAACGAAATAACCCTCTGGCGCGGAAAAGGCTGCCAGTCATGCAACAACACGGGGTATTCGGGACAAATCGCGGTCTTTGAGGTCGTCGAACTTGACGGGACGCTTCGCTCGCTCATAATCGAAAGGGCGTCGGAAGCGATAATCTCGGAAGCAATAGAAAAAAAAGGGATTCTGACGCTTAGAGGAGCCGCATGGAGAAAGATCGCATCGGGGCTGTCTACTATCGAAGAAATGATGAGGTTATCAAAAAATTATGATCACGGCACCAGAGGAGCTCAACGATGCTGAACATGCAAGACTTGCTTCTTATGCTGATGGAGAAACGGGCATCGGACCTGCATATCACCGCCGGGCTTCCTCCGATGCTGCGAATTGACGGGGAAGTCATACAGACGCAGTTTGAAAAACTTTCGCCGGACATCTGCCAGAGACTGATATATTCGCTTCTTACGGATTCTCAGAAAGAGAAATTTGAGGGAACAAACGAACTTGACCTTTCTTTCGGAATAAAGGGCGTCGGCCGCGTGAGGATGAACGTATTCAGGCAAAGGGGCTCCGTCGGAGCCGCGCTCCGTTCCATACCCCAGCGCATACTGACATTTGATGAACTGAATCTTCCTCCGGTAATTCATGAGATAATGAAACTCGGGAAAGGGCTTGTGCTCGTTACGGGGCCGACCGGTTCCGGAAAATCCACGACGCTGGCGTCCATGATAGATTTTCTCAATGAACACCGGACAAACCACATTTTAACGGTCGAAGATCCGATAGAATACGTGCATTATCACAAGCAATCGATAGTAAACCAGAGAGAAATAGGAACCGACACGCAATCGTTCCCTGTCGCCCTCAAATACGTTTTGCGCCAGGATCCTGATATCATACTCATCGGCGAAATGCGGGACCTTGAGACGATTCAGGCGGCATTGACAATTGCGGAAACGGGGCATCTTGTTTTTGCCACGCTGCATACCACCGACGCGGCTTCTTCTGTAAACCGCATAATAGACGTCTTCTCCCCGCACCAGCAGCCGCAAATCAGGTCGCAGCTTTCTTTTGTGCTCCAGTGCGTCTTCGCGCAGCAACTGCTTCCCCTGGCTTCCGGCAGCGGCAGGATACTCGCATCCGAAGTTCTTCTTGTTACGTCCGCTATCAGGAACCTTATCAGGGAAATGAAAACGGAACAGATATACCTTGCGATGCAGACGGGCGCGAAATTCGGGATGCAGACGATGAACCAGGCGCTTTATGATCTCTATATAAAAAGAAAAATATCGTATCAGATGGCTATAGATTCCTCTAGCGATCCCGACGACTTGAAACGCATATTACAAAAAGCAGGCGCATAAGAAAAATAACCATACTAACCGGAGGTTTAAATGCCCCATTATAGTTATAAGGCCCGTTTTCCCAACGGCTCTGTAACGACCGCTGTCATCGAAGCTCCCGACCAGAGAACCGCTTCTGACCGGCTCAAGGCCCAGAAGATGATTGTGATGGAAATCAAGGAAGCCAAACCCAGCCCCTTGATGGAGATGCTCAATAGAATCAATCCATTCAAGCCCGGTGTCACCTCAAAGGAGCTTGTTATTTTTTCCAGACAGCTTTCCACTCTTGTTTCCGCGGGCGTTCCCATAGTGCAGGGCCTCTCCATACTTGTCGACCAGGCCGAAACCCCTGTTTTTAAAAAAGTAATAACGGGCATCCGTGAAGATATTGAACAGGGTATTTCGATAGCGGACGCCATGAAAAAACATCCTGTCGCGTTCACAGAACTCTATGTGTCAATGATTAAAGCCGGAGAGATTGGTGGTATCCTTGACACCATACTTGAGCGCATATCAGGTTATCTTGAATCCGCCGAAGAGCTCAAGGGGAAAATATCCAGCGCTATGATCTATCCGGCGGTTATCGTGATAGTAGCAGGCGGCATAACATTTTTCCTCCTCGTATTCATACTCCCGACGTTCAAAACTATATTCTCAAGTTTCGGGGCTGATCTGCCTCTTCCCACTAAATTAATGCTCGGGCTTTCGGATTTTGTAAGACAATTTTGGTATGCAATCCTGGCTGTTCCCATTGGAGGCGTTATCGGGTTCAAAGAGTGGAGAAAGACGGAAAAGGGGATGCTGATAACCGACGCTGTTGCCCTCAAGCTGCCGCTTTTCGGGATACTCCTGAAAAAAGTGGCCGTCGCGAAATTTTCCAGGACGCTCGGCACGCTTATAAAATCAGGAGTCCCAATACTCCAGGCTCTTGACACCGTCAGCAAGACGAGCGGCAACAAAGTCATTGAAGCCGCAATCAACAAGGCCAAGGAAGCGATACGCGAAGGCGAAAGAATGGCCGATCCTCTTAGAAAAACAGGTGTCTTTCCTCCGATGGTCATCCAGATGATAGCGATAGGCGAAGAAACAGGCAACCTTGACACCATGCTTGCCAAAATCGCGGATTTCTATGATTCAGAAGTGGACGCGGCCGTTAAGGGACTTACAAGCATGATCGAACCGCTTATAATGGTGGGGTTGGGGGCCGTGGTGGGAACGATCGTTCTCGCCATGTTCATGCCGATGTTCGAGATGAGCACGCTGGCGAGCAACTAAAGTATTGACACAAGGTCTTTTTCATGCTATATTATTAGTATAAAAAGGAGGTGAGAAAACATGACAAAATCAAAAGGTTTCACGCTTATTGAGCTCATGATCGTTGTTGCTATCATCGGAATCCTCTCTGCAATTGCTATCCCGAAGTTTGCTGACCTCATTCGTAAATCCAATGAAGGAGCCACAAAGGGCAACCTTGGAGCACTTCGCAGTTCCGTTTCAATCTATTATGGTGAAATGGAAGGTTGGTTCCCGATTCCAACAGCAGCCGGAGTTGACATGATGGGCGGTCTTCTTACTATGGAAAACGGCAAGTACCTCAAAGAGGTACCGAATGCGTACATGCCTCCGTTCCATGGAAAGACAGTAGTTTTCACGCTCGCAAACTCGACTGCGGACACTGGTGCATGGGGCTACTGCAATAACCGAGTTTCAGCACTAAGACAATGGGGCGATCTGTGGGTGGATTGTTCTCACACAGATTCAAAATCGTCCGCGTGGGGAGCATTCTAATTGGCTCTCTTGATTATAGGAACCCCCTTGATTTATCGAGGGGGTTCTTTTTTGCTATAATAGATTCTAATACACAATTAAATCCGGGGATTTCGTTGATATGCCGACATTCTATATCTTTCATTTCATAATCGGACTCATACTGGGCAGCTTCGCTAACGTATGCATATGTCGCATGCCGCGCGATGAATCAGTCGTAATGCCGCGTTCGCGCTGTCCAGCCTGCAAAAAACCTATCAGATGGTATGATAACATCCCTTTATTCAGTTTTATAATGCTTCGGGGAAAATGCCGCCACTGCGAATCAAGAATCAGTCTGCAATATCCTATAGTTGAGCTTATAACCGGGGTATCTTTTGTTCTGCTCGCGATACATTTCGATATCAGTTTCGCGCTTATTCTATTTTCCTTCCTTACATTAATCCTTATTATCATATCTGGCATAGATTTCCACTGTCAGATAATCCCCGATCAATTATCATATCTGCTTGTTGCTGCTGGAATTTTAACAAGTTTCTTGAACCCGGAACTTGGAATTGAATGGAAAACGCGCCTAATGAATTCCTGCGCGGGCACACTTCTCGGCAGCGGGATTCTTCTTGCCGTGCTGTTCCTGGGCAAAATATACGCAAAAAAGGAAGCCATGGGAGTCGGGGATGTAAAACTCATTGCAGGTATAGGGGCTTTCTTGGGTTTCCGGGGCGCGCTGGCTACGATAATTCTTGCTTCGATACTGGGAAGTATTGCAGGTTTAATACTGATTATGAACAAGAAAATTGAAAAAAGAGATTATATACCTTTCGGGCCTTTTTTGGGATTGAGCGCTTTCGTGAATATATTAATAAGTGAGTATTTTTCAACATTTTTCTGGTAATATGGCAAAAAAACGCTTATATGCGTTTTTTTTAAATAAATACTTGACAAATTAAACAAAAATTGTTATATAATACTTGAATGGTAAAATTACCAGAAATAAAACTACCTCCGTTGCCTTTCCTGAAAGTCAAAGATTCCTTTGCCGCCGACCTTGGCAGCACAGCAGTAAAAATCGTTCACTTAAAACCGGTAGGAAATAAATACAGCCTTACTAAGTGGGGTATTCTCACTTTCTCCGATTCGGGCGCCGAATTGTCCCCTCAGGACAGAAAAAACTTGTCGGCGGCCCGCCTGGGTGAATTTCTCGCCAAAGAAAAAATACTGACCAAGAACGTAGTAAGCTCTGTTTCCGGAAACCAGGTAATCGTGCGTTATGTCAAATTTCCTAAATTGTCACGAGAAGAGCTGAGCAAAACCATACAATTCGAGGCCGAGCCTTATATTCCTTTCGATATAAAGGAAGTTGATCTGAGTTTCCATATTCTGGGGGAAGTTACCGAAGAAGGACAGAAAAAAATGGAAACTATTCTTGTCGCCGCAAAAAAGGAATTAATGCAGAGCAGGCTTGAGATTCTCAATGACCTTAATTTGCGGACGATAGTTTTTGACCTTGACGCGTTCGCGCTTGCTAACGCTTACGAAATGAATTCCGATCCGGCCGTCAACGAGAATGTTCTGATGATAAATATCGGTTCGACGGTCACAAATATGGCTATCATTGAAAACCAGGTTCTTCGCGTCGTACGCGATGTTTTTATTTCCGGCAGTTCGTTCAGTAAAGCGATACAGAGAAATATGTCCTGCGACGCCAAGGCCGCCGAAGACTTTAAAACCCGGTACGGCCTCCTCGTAACAATTGAGGAAAAAGAAAAAACTCTTGCGGAAAACCAAAAAGAAGCGTTGCAAGTTTCGACGGCAATAACCCCGGTCGCGCGCGACCTGCTGACCGAAGTCCACCGATCGATCGATTTTTACGTGTCCCAGAATCCGGAGAAAAGCATAAACAAAGTCCTCTTGAGCGGCGGAACCGCGAACCTCAAAAACCTTGACAAGTATTTCAGCCAGGAGTTGAAAATGCCAGTTGAAATATTCAATCCCCTGCAGAATGTTGAAGGGGGGGATACCGTCCCGCTGAATATGGCTTGCCAGCTTGCAATCGCGGTCGGACTTGCCGCCAGGCGCGAAAATGATGTTCCCAAGAAATAAAAATGATTAGAATCAACCTATTATCTCCGGAAAACATTAAGAAAGAAGAACCTAAGGAAATTATCGTTCTAGCGGTAATAATCATGTGTATTTTCGTGCTTATAGGGCTTTTCAAGTATTTTGCCCTGTTGGGCGCGTATTCCGGCCTGCAAACCGATATCAACAATGCGCAGAAGAATTTAAGTAAATATGAAGACATAGTCAAGCAGGTTGAAACTCTTCAGGCGACAAAAGCCGTCCTTGAAACGAAAAAGAATGTCATTAATACGCTTATGGAAAAAAGGTTGGTCTACCCAAAAATGATGGAAGACCTGCTTCAACTCCTCCCAACCAACGTATGGTTTACGTCGCTGAACACGACAATACAGCCGGACTTGTCTATGAGACTGGACCTACAGGCCCAGTCTCTCGATGTATACTCTATTGCGGATATGATAACCGCGCTTTCGGCGAGCGGTTATTTTTCGAATGTTGAGATCGGCGCGATATCCACATCTGGCGACGCAAAAAAACCGGTTTCGACATTCACGATAAATTTCAACTATAAGAGACAACAGCCATGAGTAAAAAAATGCAGCAGAATCTGATCGTGTTGGGGGTTTGCTTCATCGCGATGATCTTTATTTATTACAGCTATCTTCTTTCTCCTCTGCGGAAAAAATACGCTGATGAGGAAAAAAAGCTTGCTGATATTCAATTAAGGATATCCGAAATGTCACAACGCGCGCTCGAACTTCCCAAACTGCAAGCGGAAATGACCTTTCTGCAGCAGGAGGTCGAAGATCTCGGAAAAATGCTTCCCAAAGATAAGGACGTACCTGTACTGTTAAAAACTATAACAAAAATTTCACAGAAATATCGCTTGAAAGTTTCAAACATCTCTCCCCAGTCCGTCGTTTCGCTGGCGAATTACAATGAGATACCTTTTCTACTGACTTTAACCGGGACATATCACTCGCTTGCGCAGTTCCTTGCCGAGATAGGGCAGGAATCAAGGATACTTAATTCGAAAAATGTCGCTTTCTCAGCCAGCGGAGACACTTCAAAAGGGGCAAAGACCACTATCTCCGTAAACTTTACTCTAATGGCATACACTTTCAAGGGATGAAAAAACTAATCATTTATTTAACACTGCCGATTTTAATACTTTCCGGTTGCGGAAAAGGGAAAACGCCGCCTCCCGGCGCGGGCGCGGCGAAAACACTTCCTCCTCCGGTAGTTACCATGCCTGTTTATGAAAAAAAGGCCCCTCAAAAATATGCTTACAGGGGTGATAGATACAGGGATCCTTTCATTTCTCTAACGGGTCCCGGCCGCCGTTTTCTTGAATCAGACGAAGTAACGGCCCCAAACATCGGAAGTTTGTCGCTGAAAGGAATAATCTCCGAAGGCAAGACGAAAATTGCACTGATAACAGGAGACGGCACCACTTTCGTTCTTAAAGACAGCAGGCTTTATGATAACCGTCAAAGGCTCATCAGGGGAATTTCCGGAGCAATAAAAAAAGACAGCGTAATAATGATTGCTCCCGAAGGTTCCGTCAAGGAACTGAAATTAAGGGAAAACTGATTTTTTGCGTCATCCTTATAGAGGAGGCCGATCATAATGAAAAGAATTCTAACTATTTTAGGGGTAGCCGGATCCCTGGCTGTTCTGTACTATTCCCTTCAAGCGCAGGAAAGTTTTAAGACCTTAGATAACATCAGGGTCGAAAATAACACTGTCATAATGACATTGTCCGGCGAGACAAAATTCAATATTTTTAAAATTTCCAATCCGCCCCGGCTAGTCATTGAATTCACCAACACCGAACATGATGTAAAGAGCAAGGAAATAGAGGTCAACGGAAAACTGATTAAAAAAATCCGCAGCGCGCAATTTGAAAATGAACCGACTAAAATCGCTCGCGTCGTTGTCGAGCTGAATCAAATGGTTGAATATGACCTCAAAGGAAACAGTTCGGAAGTCACGCTGACTCTAAATCCCGAAAATGCTGCCCCCAATGACAATACCGTTATCGCAAATAGCGCGTCGGTAACACCCCCCGAAGACGATACCGTTATCGCAACTCCCGTTGAAGAATCCAAAGACGCGCAGACTCTGGCATCAGCTACCCCAAAACCCGCCGACAAGGTAAAGAAACCGGCGCCAAAACCGGCTGCCCCGGCAAAGAAGACCGCAACAAAGAAAACAACAACCACGGAAAAATCAAAACGAGCTATTCTGCCGAAAACACTCGTAACCCTTGATTTCGAAGAAGCGGAAATAAAAGATGTTTTGCGCATACTTTCAATCAAGAGCGGCATCAACTTGATACACGGCGACGAGGTATCAGGCATAATAACACTGCATCTTGAGAACGTCCCTTTTGATAAGGCCTTTGAAACTATTCTAGCGCTCAAGGGGCTTGTGAGCCAGGAACAAGGTTCTAATATCCTGCGCATCACCACGACACAAAAGGTGACGGAAGAAAGAAACCAGTCGGTTACATTCACAAAGATATTCCCGCTGAATTACGCTAAAGCGGAAGATGTTAAAGGTAATTTAGACGCTATCAGGAGCGCCGAAGGGCGTCGCGGAGCCAGTTCAATTGACCTCAGGACCAACAGCATAATTATTACCGACACCCCCGAAGGATTGTCTTCGGCGGAAGGAATTATTTCGGAACTCGATAAACAGCCGTATCAGGTAATAATAGAATGTAAAATCGTAGAAGTATCGCTTACGGACGATCTGGATCTCGGGATCCAGTGGCAGATAGCCACGGACATCAGCGACAGCATCAAGGTCGGGCAGACAAGCGGTGCGGAACAGGCATTCGGGACTCAACCCTCGGACACTTCAAATAAAACCGTAGTACCTCCTGTTGGAGGTGGTACCGGTGTTACATTTCCGGGAGCCTCTGCCAGCGGCCAGTTATCCGCTATTTCGTTCGGCATTGTTACCAATAATTCCTATATTACGGGTATGTTGACCGCATTAGCCCAAAAAGGCCTTTCAAAACTTCTCTCAACGCCTAAAGTCACAACGATTAACAACAAACAGGCAAGAATACTCATAGGGCAGAGAATACCATACACGACAACCACTGTTACAGCAACAGGTTCAACCCAGGCAACGCAATTCCTGGACGTAGGTATAAAACTTTCTGTTACTCCGACGATAAATGCCGACGAGAAAGTCACGCTTCAAGTGAGACCTGAAGTCAGTCTGTTCGTAAGAGCGGACGCTGCGGGTCCGGTTGTCGGCACGCGCGAAGCAGACACAACGGTAATGGTAAATAACGGTGAAACCGTGGTCATAGGCGGCCTTATAACCGAGGAAGACAGGAAACTCGGAACGCAGGTTCCGCTGCTCGGCGACCTTCCTATAATAGGGCATCTATTCAAACGCGATTACAGTTCAAAACAGCGCACCGAGTTGCTTGTTTTCCTGACGCCTCAGATTATTAAGAATTAAATCATCCCTTCCTTCCTGCCGGAAGTTTCGCGCCAAATAAGCGGCTGACTATGCACATATTAACCAAACACCTCAAAGATAATTGGCTGTCTATTTTTTTTGCCTTTCTGCTCTCTTTTTCTGTTTTAATGAGGTTCTCCTGGGATTTTGAGATCCAAACAATCACACATATCTGTGTTTTCACCGCTTTTTCGGTCTTACTCTTCTTTTATCGTACCTCATTTGATATAAAACAGGAAGGACCACTCTTTGTCCTTCCTCTCCTTGTCCTTCTGTCATTTTTCGGGAATAATGAAAAAGCCGAAATTCGGACACAGCTGCTCATCCTCTGTGACGCCGTGATGCTGTCCTATCTTTGGGGATATGTTCCTCGCGAGCAGCGAAAAATGATCTTTTCAATGCTCGTTTATATTGCCGCGTTGTTCTCTTTAATAACAATTGTTCGTTCGCTTATAAATCCATCCGTATCCATCATTTTCTATCCTATTTCAAAATCAATAGTAATTAACGCAAATATCGTTGCGACCTTCCTTGCATTTTGCCTGTTTCTGGCGTTGCCGAATTTTAGCAAAGGTTGGCTGGAAAAAACCGTGTTTTTTCTTATTTTGGCCGGGCTGATCGTAACACGTTCCCGGAATGCTATCCTGGTTACTATATTTATTTATATGACATATAACATTTTTTATTCCGGCAGGGGATTTTCCCGCAAAATCAAAATTAACCTTGTATATCTTATTTCCGCTTTGCTGGTAATCGCTTTTTTAACTTTAATCAAATATATCTCCGATAAAAATTTTGAGGGTTTTTTCTTAGCGAACAGACTTATGTGGTGGATGACGGCTTTTGAGATGTTCAAGCACAATGCTTTCAACGGTATCGGATGGGGGAATTTCGGAAATTATTTTGCTGCTTATAAAGCTTCGGCGGGGCTTTATTCACTTTATGCCCACAATATTTTCCTTCAATTCGCCGCAGAATCCGGCATTCCCGGCCTTTTGGGTTTTATTTTACTCTTAATTTCAGGTTTCTTCTCGTTCCGCAGTAAAATAAATCATAAGTACGACGATATCCCCTATTTCACTTCAGTATTTTTAGCTGTGTTTTCGCTTTTGCTAGTGAATATGCTCGATTTCAGCTTTTTTGTTCCCTTTATATTGTTCCTTTTCATGATCGGATTAAGAACCGCTATTGAATACCCTCTGATACAAGAAAAACAACCAACGTCCAAGCGAATTTCGACGCTTTTGATTCTTCCGGTTTGTTATTTTTTAGTATTGACGCCTTTCTTGGCGTGGTCATTCCAAAATAAAGGTGTAGAATATTCTAAAATAGGAGATTATACATCGGCCCAGAATCTCTTGCTGGTTTCTACAGATATGGACCCTTTACCGTCTATATATTTTTCAAGGCTTGCGGAAAACAGCTTCGCATTGTACAGAACCCGAAAAGATCCCGAATTTCTTCAAAAGGCGGTATACTACCAGAAGGAAGCCCTGAAAAGATTCCCGGAAAACCATTTATACCTTTCAGACCTCGCGTGGTTGTACTGGAGCGCCGGTGAAAAGGAAAACGCAATTCTGGCAATGAATAGCGCCGTAAATTTTGACAAGTTTAATAAGAAATACCCGGACACTGTAAATTACTTCACATCTTCAAAATGATAAAAAAATCCGATAATATTTTTATTTTCATCTTCGCGGCAATTATCCTTCTTTTCTTTTCGCGGAATATTCTTCTCGGTGAAACATTTTTCTTACGGGATATCACGTATCTTTTCCATCCATGGAAGGTTCTTTGCTCCGAAGCTGTCCAAAAAGGGGAAATACCGTTATGGAATCCGTACGCTTTTTGCGGGATGCCCCTTATGGCCAATTGGCAATCAGCCGTATTCTATCCGTTTTCCCTGCTTTTTTATCTATTTGATTTTTCCGCCGCGCTGAAAGCATTTCATTTATTCCACATATTTCTCGCCGGTCTATCCGCCTATTTATTCGGAAAAAAGTGCGGCTTTACGAAGAGCGGATCAGCGGCTATGATGTTTGTTTTCGCCTTTAACGGATATCTCATCACAAGAATGGAGTTTTTAAGCCATTTAAGCGTCGATATCTGGATTTTCTTCCTGCTTTTGCTTATTCGCAACCCCGTTCTTCTCGCGTTTACGCTTTCGGCCGCTTTTTTAGGCGGGCACCAGATGTTTTTCTTACAGCTCTTCATATTACTCTTGTTCTTCATTTTTGAGACGGATAATTTCAGAAAAAGACTGCTCCCGTTCTTATTGGCATTTGTTGTCTTTTCCGCCATAGTCTCAGTTCAGTTGCTCCCCACTCATGAACTTGTAAAACTCTCGGCACGAGCGAAAGAAGGAATTGATTTTACCATAGCCACGATAAATTCGGTAAAGCCGGCCGACATCTTCCGCTTGTTGAATCCTTTCTTGAGGCCATCCGATGCGCCTATCCTCGCGGGAGAGCATTTTTCATGGACAAATACATTTAACGTAGGTATTTTTGCTTTATTCTTTGCTGTACTGGGAGCATTGAAGTCATTCCGTAATCGGCGCGTTATTTTTGCCTTTTTTCTCGTATTTGCGGGTGTATTTTTAGGGCTTGGAAGCAATAATCCGTTCTATGCTTATCTCTATAACACTATCCCTTTTTTCAAGGTAATGCGTTATCCGGTTCAATTCATGTATCTTGCAGTAGCCGGGATAGCATTGCTTGCGGCGGCCGGGATCAATAAATTCCCTTTGAAAGGGATTTTCACGCTGCTAATAGCGATTGAACTTTTGCTGGCAAATTCCAATTACCAGGTACTTGCGCGAAATTCATTCTTCACGGAAAAGCCGGAGTCGGTCAAAGCACTGCAATTAAATATCCGGAACTTCAGGTTCATTCTGAGTCCCGGAACTGAAAAGAACAGAAATGTCCCGGGATATAATATCGTTGACGGCTGGCAGAATGCCAGGGGATATCTATACAGCCTGACGAGCCTGCCGTATCATTTATCCAATGCTTACGGTTACGGCGAACCCTTGACTGTTTCGTCCGTCGAGAATCTCGTTAATACATGCTACAAGCAGGACAATGCTCAGGATTGTCTGCCATATTTCAGGCGTTTAGGCGTTAAATATTTTATATGCAAGAAACCTCTCGCCAATACCCGCGGATTCAAGCTTATCGGGAATACGTCTCCGCTCATTTATGAAATAGTATCACCGGAAGGCAAACTGATTTCAGAAGGCAAGTCTTCGATATTGGAAGATGCGCCCGGCAAATCAGTCATCTCAACCGATTTCTCTAATCCAGAGCAACTGATATGGAAGGAAACTTATTATCCGGGATGGCATGTATTCTCCGGCAATGAAAAGCTTCCCGTTAATGTCTGGGGCGGCGTTTTCCGGGAAATAGAAGTCCCCGCAGGACGGCGTGTATTATACCAGGTTTACCGTCCATGGACATTTTATCTGGGTTTGCTTATCACGATAGCAGCCCTGACAATCATGCTGTTTCGAGCGGTAGCCATATTGAAAACTAAGAAACCGGCCCAGCTATGAGAAAATTTAGCGTTTTTCTTGTATTTCTTCTTTTATTGACGGTATATTTCTTCAGAAATATTCTTTTTACGGCAACTGGCATTGCCGGCAATTTCGGCGACGTTTTCCTTCATTACTACCCGTTGAAACATCTGGTGTCTGAGCATCTGATTTCAGGTAAAATGCCGTTATGGAATCCCTATATTTTCGCCGGCCAGCCGTTGCTGGCCAATCCTCAGAGCGCGGTTTTTTACCCCTTTTCAATTCTATTTTCCATCTTCCCGCTCGTCGCGGCTTTCAATTATTTCTATGTCATTCACATATTTCTTGCCGGAATTTTCGCTTACCTGCTTCTTAAATATTTGCGATTTTCAGAAACCGCTTGTTTTATCGGAAGCGTGTCCTGGGCATTTTCTTCGTTTATGCTGTATACCATACCCGCGGGACACCCTGTCATGCTATCAGGATTCATCTGGCTTCCGCTAGCAATTCTATTCACCGATATCGTTGGCAGATCGGAAAAAAAGGAATATATTTTTCTTCTTTCCCTTGTATTTGCGTTTCTGTTCCTATCCGGTCATTTTCAGCCGGTTTACGCCGGCGCCGTACTGACGCTTTTCTTCATTTTTAAATACCAGCCGGCCGGCTTAAAGAGGATTTTTCTTTCAGCCGGATTTGCGCTGCTTATCGCCGCGCTGCAGCTTATACCTACGGCGCAATTGTCCCGGTCCATAGAAAACAGTTTCTGGCCCGCCCTGGTGCAATACTATTCTCTGCCACTGAAAAACCTGATTAATCTCGCGCTTCCAAACTATTTCGGGAATATTGTCGACGGTAACTACGTTTTTCCGGACAATGCGTCCTTTTTCTTCGAAAGGCACGGCCTTTATTTCGGCGTTATACCGCTTTTGCTTTCAATAGTCGGGATTTACGTGTCTGTAAAACGCGGGAAATACCTTTACATCCTGCTGGCGGCCGCGGGAATATTGCTTGCAACCGGTATTTATACGCGTATCGATATTCTATACCGGAATATTCCCGGATTAGACATGCTCAGGGTACCGGCCAGGTTCTACTGCGTATCTCTTATTGGTTTTATTCTGCTTGCAGTTTCCGGGTGGGATCATTTAAAGGATATTCTTAAAAATCCTATAAAAATTGTTTTAATATTCCTGATTGTTTTTGATCTTTTTTGGTGGCACGATAAGTTCATATACTCCCAGGACATGACTGCTTATAAAAATAAAAGCGAATTGGGGGCGTATATCAACCCTGTATATAGAATCGCCACGGAGCCCGACAAACTGCAGTCAGACAAGGCCATGATGTACCATCAATACAATGTCAACGGGTACGAGGCGATTTTTCTCAAAAAGTACGTGCATTATCTCGGCTTCCAGGAAAAGAAGGTGATGGGGCCCACCGGATTGGCGAGAATTGACCTGCTTTCACCGATGTCAAAAGGGCTTTCCGTCGGGTACTATATCACTTCGCAGAAATTAAGGAATTTCAGAATCCAGGCGTCGCTTCCTAGCGGAATTACTTTATACAGGGCGGCAAATCCTCTGCCCCGCGTATTTTTACCGAAAAAACTGGCCGTCATACCCAATCCCGAAAAGAATTTTGAATACCATCCGGATCAGCTTGAATTCCTGAATAACACGAAATTCGCGCCGAACGAGATTTTACTTGTGACGGCGGTCCCGCAGGATTTTCCTCTCCTGAACCTGTCAGGAAGGATATTATCCTATTCATCCGGCACGGATAAGCTCACTTCCGAAGTTTTGCTGCCTTCGGGCGGAACAGTCCTGTTCAGTGAAATCTATTATCCGGGATGGTCCGTATACGCGGACAGAAAAAAATATCAGATCTATACCGGCAACATGTCGCTAAGGGCCGTCTTTCTGCCTCCGGGCGAATACTATAATGACAAGAGGATTTACATGTATTTCCACCCGGCCGCATGGCTCATGGGACTGTATATTACGCTTGTTTCAATATTTCTTTTGTTATCCTGGACATTTTTCGCAGGCTTTTTGACAAAAATACCGGATATTGATATGATATTAAAAAGACTGCCATTCAATAAGGATAAATAATGAAAAAAAGGTTCATTTTCGGTATTATTATCGGCGCGGTTTTTCTTTTTCTGACGCTCAGGCAGATAGATTTCGCCAATACTCTATCCTACATGCGCCAGATAAATCCGCTTTGGATAGCTATCATAATGGTGGTGTATTCTTCAGCGTTTTTAGTCAGGAGTTTCAGGTGGAAACAACTGATTTCTCCAATCCTATCCGTAAGCCCTTTCAAGCTGTTTTCCTACCTGATCCTGGGTTTCTTCATGAACAACCTGCTTCCCTTGAGGCTGGGGGAATTAATACGGGCGTATATCACGGGCAACAAGTTCAAAATATCGCGCAGCGGAGTGCTTGCCACGGTTGTCGTGGAAAGATTATTCGACGGGCTGACTTTTGTGACGCTTTTCCTTTTGACTGTGATGTTCCTGCCGTTCCCCGAAACGGCGAAAAAATCATTTTTCGCGGGAGGAATCCTGTTTCTGGCCGTCATAACGGCCCTTTTCTTCATGACGCGTCATCAGGAATACGCGATGAGAATCATGTCCCGCATTCCTATGCCCAAGCGGTTTTCGGAAAAAATCCTCCATTTCTTCGGGAATTTCATCAAAGGCCTGCAAATATTCGGCAATGTAAAAGGACTGGTAACAGTTTTTGTCCTTTCCCTGTGCGTATGGTCAATAGAAGGATTTGTTTTTTACCTGATGAACATCGCCTTTCACATGGGCTTGAACTATTTCCAGATGCTTTTTGTGATGATTATCATCGGGATGGGCGCCATACTGCCTCCGGCGCCCGGTTACGTGGGAACCGTTGAGTTCCTTGGAGTAATGTCTTTATCGATTCTTAATGTAGACAAGAATCTCGCTTTCGGCTTTATCCTAACTCTTCATATACTGCAGTTGCTGACCATCTCATTCTGGGGAATCCGCAGCCTTATCAAGGAAAAGATCACCCTTTCCGAACTAATTCGGATTGAAAAACAAAAAGAAATTTAGTATAATCAATCTCTGATATGGACAGAAAATTCAGGATAGGAATGCTAATTTCGCGTTTTTATCCTATTCAAGGCGGTACGGAGCTGCAATGCTACCGCTTGTCTAAAGAATTAGCCCGAAAAAACAATCAGATTTTTGTTTTGACCCAGCTTCTTCCGGGTCTAAAAGCGGCTGATGAGTACGGTGGTTTGCCCATTTTCCGCCAGGGAATACCCCTGAAGAACAGGATTGGCTCATTAGGCTACGTTTTATCCGGTTTTTTCTGGCTCAGGAAGAATTTAGACAATTTCGATATTTTGCATGTCCACCTTGCTTCTGCTCCCGCCGTGCTTGCCGGAATCATTTCCAGACTGTACAAAAAGCCCGTAATATTGAAATTCGGCGGAAGCAGAAAAACAGGCGATATTCACACCTCTCTTTCCACATTACACGGAAATCAAAAACTCGGTTTCATAAGAAATAATATGAGCCATTTCGTCTGCCCAAGCAAGGAAATCAGGGGCGAACTCTTAACAGCCGGATTTCCGGACGACAAGATCAGTATAATACCCAACGGAGTGGACACATCGGAATTCAGACCTGCGGACCGCGACGAGAAATCCGGGCTCAGGCAACGTTTGGGCTTGTCGCTAAATGAAAGAATAGTCATTTATTCCGGAAGGTTCGAAAACGGTAAGGGTATTGAGGTGCTACTTGAAACATGGGAACGCCTGCGCAAGGAAATGCGGGATATCCGCCTTATACTGATAGGGACGGGCTCTTTAGAAGCCCCGCTAAAAAAACAATACGGCAACGTTGATTCTGTTTCCTTTTTGGGATGGAAAGAGAATACCGCGGATTACCTCAGGGCAGGCGATGTATTCATCCTGCCGTCATTCGGAGAGGGCCTACCAAACTCCCTATTGGAGGCGATGTCCTGCGGATTAGCATGTGTCTCGACTAACATAGGCGGAGTATCCGAAATAATCCGCGACGGTGAAAACGGCCTTTTGGTTGAGCCCAAAAACTCCGATGCGCTCCTCAATGCGCTTCGAACCTTATTATCTCAAAAAGAGAAAAGCGCCGGACTGGGGGGAAAAGCAAGGTCTTTTATCGAGCAGGGCTTTTCGATCGAAAAGGTTGCGGAGCAGTATGAGACTATTTACCGAAAATTCGTTTGAGGTATTTATCTGGTGAAGTGGTTTGCCAATTTTAAATTTTTCAATCTTCTAATCTTACAATCGTATTTATGAAATGCCCGATATGCGCGGCTGAAGCAGATATAAAATTCATAGAACGCTTTAATGAACCTATAGAGCGGATTTCCTACGACATCCGCCTGTGCAGTTCATGCGGTATTGAATTCGCGGATCCGATGAGGAATCCCGGGCCTGAATGGTATAAGAAAAGCGAGTTTTACAGGGAATCGGACAATCCTTTTACCGATAAATTGAACAGCCGGGTCGCCCCGTTCTTTCGCTATAATTTCCCGAAGAATCTAAAACTGCTCGATGTCGGATGCGGCTTCGGCAATTTTCTTTTCCACGCGGACAAACACGGCTTTATCTGCGCCGGTATAGATTTCAGCGACAAACAGCTGGATATCGCGAGGTCCAGGTTCAACCTGAGCGACCTTCACGCGGCAACTCTGGAATATTTTCATGAAAAGCATATAGACAGGAAGTTTGACGTTATAACTCTTTTCGGGTTCCTTGAACATCAGGCAAATCCCGCGGGAATAATTGATATCTGCAAAGACATGTTGAATAAAGAGGGCTATATCGCCTTGAATGTGCCCAACAGGAAAAGGCCAATTTTCTTCGGAAGAAGGGAAGATTGGGACTTCCCGCCGCACCATCTGACAAGGTGGGACGACAGGTCTCTGACTGATTTCATGCTCAGGGAGGGATTCGAAGTAATAATGCTTAAGAAAACCCCTATGACCGCCACTCCTATCTACAATCAGCTTCTTGGAATCCCTTTGAATAAAGCTATCAAAAACACCGTGTTCTTACTCAGACGCATAATTCTCGGCCATACGCCGGATTACTCCGCAAGGTATTCGATGGATGAGCTCGCCGCGCGGACGGGAAACAGTGACAGTAAGGAAAAATCGATTCCGGCCGGAAAACCCTTAAGGAAATTTATTGTGCAGGTGATACGAACGGCGGCATGGCTTGTCGCGCTTCCCGTCTCAGCCCCTCTTTCGGTGTATTTCAGCATGTTCAGAAAAGGAAAAGGGGGCGAAATATTCCTGCTGGCCCGAAAAAATTGACCGTACGCTTTACAATTCTCTGATGAACAGCATAGAAATGAATATCACGGGCGTAATTCTTTGCGGAGGAAAAGGCACAAGGCTTCACAGCGTTGTCTCGGACAGGCCGAAGCCGATGGCAGAAGTTGCGGGAAAACCTTTTCTTGATTATCTGATATTCAACTTGGTAGATAACGGGATAAAACAGATCATCCTGTCCACCGGATTCATGTCAGGATTTATAAGGAAATACTATGCCGGGAAGGATATGGGTGCCGAAATAATCATTTCCGAAGAAAAAGAGCCTCTCGGGACCGCCGGAGCCCTTAAACTTGCTGAACCCTTGATTAAAAGCGACCCGTTCTTCGTATTGAACGGGGACTCAATATGTTTTGAACGGCTTGAAGTGATTTTGAATTTTCATCTTTTAAAAAACGCTGAAATAACTATTTTACTTAGCAGGGCGGAAAATACCGCGGATTACGGGAGTATATCGCTGAATAACAATTCAAGAATAACCGGATTCGCCGAAAAACGTCATTCATCCGGATCCGGACTGGTTAATGCCGGGGTTTATGTGTTCTCCAAAAATGCCCTGACCGCGCTGCCTGCCTGCAAGAGCCTTTCTCTTGAACACGACGTGTTTACAGCTTCGGAAAAGATTTACGGAGTAGCAACTGAAAATGATTTTATCGATATCGGTACGGCTGAAAGGTATATTTCGGCCGGAAAGTTTCTCAAGAATCAATGAGCACTAACAGAAAAATCGCCAAAGCATCTTTCATACTGATAATAATCAGCGTGCTCGGGAATCTTTTGAGTATGGGCAAAGAGATGCTCGCGGCCAAGTATTTCGGGATAACCAGGTCCATGGACGCGTTCAACGCGGCTCTGACTATACCGAATTATATATCGGCGATGATGATATCCATATTTACGCTTGTTTTCATTCCGATATTTGTCCGCTACAAACACGAAAATAATCCTCAAGAAGCCGACAGGATGACAAGTATAATGCTGAATTTCGCATTGATCTTCCTGTCTGTCACAGCGCTGGTTATTTTCCTCGGAGCGGGGAATATCGTAAGCTACGGATTCCGCGGTTTTGACCCGTCGACTTCGTTTGTCACCGCCAGCTTGATGAAAATCCTTTGCGTTACGGCTGTTTTCAGCGGAATTATCACGATACTTACCAGTGTGCTGAATTCCAATCAGCGGTTTTTCTGGCCGTCAGTGTCCCAGCTTTTCGTGACTCTTTCTACGATGACACTGATAGTGTTTTTCTCAAAGCGCTGGGGTGTATTCGTTTTTGCCTGGGGGCTTGCGATAGGGCTCCTGATTCAGCTGCTGATACTCGCGTTTTGCATAAAAGCATCGGGCTTTAAATACACGTTTACCCTTGATTTGAAGCATCCCGGCTTGATAAAAACCGCCAGGTTCGCGGGTATAATAATCATTCTGTCCCTAATCAGCGGGCTAACTCCGATAATAAATAGAGTTATGGCTTCCTGGCTTCCGCAAGGCAGTATCGCTGCGATATCATACGCTGAGAAGCTTCTGCTTATCCCGTCAACTCTTATTTCCACATCGCTTTTAACCGTTCTATTTCCGTTCTTTTCTATGCAGGCAGCGGAGAACAAGATTGACGAGTTGAAACATACTTTTGCGTCAAGCATAAAAATGTCGGGTTTCATATATATCCCGCTTGCCACAACTATGATAATATTCGCTAAACCTGCAATCAAAGCCCTTTTTCAGCGCGGAGCGTTCGGCGCCGAAGCAACCAACCTTACTTCGATTATCTTCATTTGCCTTACGATACAGCTTTTCTTCAGCTACGCTGTAGCTATCATGCAAAGGATTATATTTGTTTTTCAGGACATGAAAGTTCTTTTCTTTTTTACCGTACTAAGCACAGCCATGAACGTGCTGTTCAATTTTATATTCATAAAACTTGTGAATCCTCCGGCTGCAGGAATAGCTTTGTCTGCTTCCACCGGAAGCATGCTGACCCTATTCGTGTACTATTCAATCATTAAAAAACGCCTTAAGAACATGCACGGGCTTTCAATACTTAAATCCTTGACGGTTTTCTTCTTCTTGTCGCTTGTTTCAGGCGCGGTAATGTACTATTTTTATTCATGGTTTGACACATTGATCGCTTATTCCGCCGTAAGCCAGACCGGAAAAATCGGCATAGCATGCGCATTGGGCACGGTTGTCTATTTAGGCCTTTCTTACTTGTTTAAATTAGAGCAGGCATCAAAGATAAAAGAAATAATATTTGAAAAGATTCAGAATTTCCCTCAAAATCTATCTTTAAGGATTAACCAATGATCATCACTAAAACGCCTCACAGGATCTCATTTTTCGGCGGCGGCACGGATTATCCCTCATGGTATCTCAACCACGGAGGCAAAGTTCTGGGAGTTGCAATCGATAAATACTGCTATCTTGTCGTGCGGGAGCTTCCGCCTTTCTTCGAACATAAGCACAGGATAGTCTATTCAATCATTGAAAACTCGAAACACGTCGAAGAAATTAGGCACCCATCCGTCAGGGAAACGCTGAAATTCATAAAATACAGCAAAGGTATTTCAGTTCACCACGACGGGGATATCCCGGCGCGGTCTGGCATGGGGTCAAGTTCGTCGTTTACTGTCGGCTTTCTCAAAGCTATGTACGCTCTCAATGGAAAGGTGATTTCCAGTAAAGAGCTTTTCGAGGACGCAATTCACATAGAGCAGAACCTTATAAAGGAAAATGTCGGCTCCCAGGACCAGGTATTCGCCGCTTGCGGCGGGCTTAATAAGATAGATTTTATGGAAAACGGCGAGATCGTCGTCACGCCGGTTATTATGACGCGCGAGCACCTCACGCAATTCGAGAGTAAATTCATGCTTTTTTTCACGGGTATTTCGAGGAATGCTTCTGATATAGCCAAAGAACAAATTAAAAACACCAAGAAAAACAGTTCCGAGCTCAACACCATGTCGGCTCTCGTTGACGATGCTTACAATATTGTAACTTCCATAAAACCCGATTTTTCCGCATTCGGAACATTGCTTAATGAAACATGGAAACTGAAACGCAGCCTTTCAGCCATGATAAGCAACAGCCTGATCGACGAGATTTATAACACCGCTTTAAAAAACGGCGCGCTCGGCGGAAAACTCCTCGGCGCCGGCGGCGGCGGGTTCATGTTGTTTTACGCCGAACCCGATAAACAGCTCAAAGTGAAGGAAGCTTTGGGAAAATTCCTGCACATACCTTTTGAATTCGATTATTCGGGTTCTGAAATAATCTTTTATAAACCGAATTACGCGAAGACATGGAAGGGAAAATTATGAAATACGAGCTTCTCCGGTCAACTTTCACCGATGAAGAAAGAAAAGCGATGAAAAAAGTAGTGGACAGCGACCAGTTTACCATGGGCGGGCATGTCCGGGAATTCGAAGAACAGTTCGCGCGCTATTTCGGCAAAAAACACGCTGTCATGGTCAATTCCGGTTCTTCTGCCAATTTAATCGCGGTGGCTTCTCTTTTTTACAGGAAACACGCTCCGCTTAAACCCGGAGACGAAGTTATCGTGCCGAGTATTTCATGGAGCACTACATATTATCCTCTTCACCAGTATGGGCTTAAAATGCGATTTGTAGACGTCGACATTGACACGCTGAACATAGACGTCGAACAGCTTGAAAAAGCCCTTACTCCAAGGACGAGGATGGTCGTCGCCGTCAGCGTACTCGGCAACCCGTGCCGGTTCGACAGAATAACCGAATTTTGCAGGAAACACGGCCTCATACTGTTTGAAGACAATTGTGAGTCTATGGGAGCGACATTCGGGGGCAAATTCACGGGAACTTTCGGCCTTATCAACACGTTCAGCACTTTCTTCTCCCATCATATTTCAACAATGGAAGGCGGGCTTATCCTGACGGACGACAAGGAGCTGTTCAACCTGGCGAAATCCCTGAGAAACCATGGATGGACCAGGGGCATTGACGCTCATAGCGGAATATTCAGGAAAAAATACGACGATTTTTTTGAAGCCTACAGGTTCATCCTTCCGGGATATAACGTGCGTCCCGGAGAAATGAACGGAGTTCTCGGGAAGATACAACTTAAGAAACTGGACAGGTTCCTTGAAATAAGAAGGAAAAATGCGCAATATTTCAAGAAACTCTTTCAAAATGACGATAGATTCATTATCCAGAATGAAACACGGTGCGCCGAGAGTTCGTGGTTCTGCTTCACGATGATAGTAAACACAAAGCAAGGGGTTAACCGCGAAAAGATACTCAGGAGACTCAAAAACGCCGGGATAGAATTCAGGATAATAACAGGGGGATGCATTCTTTGTCACGATGTGGTAAAATATTTTAAACTCGCAGGCTCCAGGTGCGAAAACGCGAGATTCGCGCATTACAACGGATTTTTCGTAGGGAATTATCCTTACGATATCCGAGATAAGATAGACTACTTGCACAAAACGCTAAAAAATATCTAGCGCGCGGGCCGCGCCGGACAGGCGGATGAGGAGATTAAATGAGTTACAACATTCTTGTGACAGGAGGGGCAGGATATATCGGCTCCGTTATGGTTCCAAAACTTCTCTCTCTGGGAAACAAAGTTACGGTCCTTGACAACTTCATGTACAAGCAGAATTCGCTTCTTGACTGCTGCCACTATGATGATTTTTCGGTAGTGAAGGGTGATGTGCGCGACGAATCCATGGTCAAACCCCTGCTGAAAAAGGCGGATATAATAATCCCTCTTGCTGCTATAGTAGGCGCACCCGCTTGCAACATGGACAAAACAGCGGCAAGGTCGATAAATATCGACGCGGTAAAATTGATAGCCGCCAACTCAAGTAAAAACCAGATAATAATACTGCCTAACACGAACAGCGGTTACGGCATAGGGCAAAAGGACAAGTTTTGCACCGAAGAAACACCGCTGAAACCCATCACGCTCTATGGAACTACAAAGATCGAAGCGGAAAAAATCGTGCTGGACAGGGGAAACTCGGTAAGCCTGAGACTGGCCACCGTGTTCGGGACATCTCCGAGAATGCGTATTGATCTGATGGTGAACGACTTCGTCTACAGAGCTATGTACGATAGTTTTATCGTAATTTTTGAAGGGCATTTCAAGAGAAACTTCATCCATGTCCGCGATGTTTCGAAAGCTTTCATCCACACGATGGATAATTTTGAAAAAATGAAGAACAACGCGTATAATATCGGCCTGTCGGACGCGAACCTTTCCAAGCTCGAGCTGTGCGAGAGGATAAAGAAACACGTGCCCGGTTTTGTGATAATGGAAGCCCCTGTGGGTGAAGACGCCGATAAACGTGATTACATAGTCTCAAATGAAAAAATAGAAAAGACCGGATTCAAACCGGAGTTCGGGCTCGATAAAGGCATAAATGAGCTTATAAAAGCCTACAAGATCATTAAAAATTCATTTCTTGGGAATGTCTAAAAACGATTCTATATCTCCATGGTTTAAAAGGAACTACAATGAAACCCAGAAAAATTAGATGCGCGTTGATCACCGGCGTAAGCGGTTCGGGCGGCAGCTACCTCGCGGATTACATCGCTGATAATCATCCGGGCGTAAAATTGCACGGGATATCCAGGTGGCATAGTACAGCGGCAAATGTCAATTTGAAACATGCGACGGGGCGGTTGACGCTTCACGAGTGCGACCTTACGGACTTCAGCTCGGTGCTTTCCGTACTGAGATTGGCAAGGCCGGAAGCAATATTCCATATCGCTTCGCACGCCAATGTCAGGGCATCCTTCATAACCCCGCTTTCCGTGTTGAACAACAACATCATGGGCACCGCTAATTTATTCGAAGCGGTCCGCTCGGCTGGCATTGACCCTGTAATCCAGCTTTGCAGCACGTCTGAAGTTTACGGCCAGGTGGATCCCAAGAACGTCCCTATAAAAGAAACTTGCCCGTTGAACCCTTCCAGCCCCTATGCTGTCTCAAAAGTGACGCAGGACCTGATGGGTTACATGTATTTCAAAAGCTACGGAATGAAAATAATCAGGACCCGCATGTTCGCTTATATAAATCCAAGACGTTTCGATCTTTTCGCTACGTCTTTCGCGCTTCAGGTGGCCAGGATCGAGGCAGGGCTTCAGAAAGTCCTGCTGCACGGCAATCTCAACTCTGTCAGGACGATAATTGACGTGCGCGACGCTATGGAATCCTACTGGGTTGCCACCGTAAAATGCAAGTTCGGCGAAGCGTACAACATCGGAGGAACAACTATAATTAAAGTGGGCGAATTCCTTGACATCTTGAAGAAGCTGGCGAAAGTCAGGATACCTTCCAAAGCCGACCGCAAGCTCTTCCGTCCCGCCGATGTCACTCTTCAGATACCTGACACCTCAAAGTTCAGGAGAGCTACGGGATGGAAGCCGAAATACAGTTTTGAGGAAAGCGTAAAGTTCCTGCTTGAGAGCTGCAGGAATGAAGTCAGAAAAAGGACCGCGAAATGAACGCAAAATACGAAGATATTTTTTACCAGGCCCTCAGGATACGCATGGTAGAAGAAAAGATCACGGAACTATATCCTTCCGACAAGATTCAGAGCCCCGTCCACCTATCCGTAGGGCAGGAACACCACATAGCGGCAATCATGTCCCGGTTAAAAAAGGAAGATCAGGTCTTCACTACCTACCGCGGCCACGCTGTTTACTTGGCCAAAGGAGGGGACATCAAGAAGATGTTCGCAGAGCTCTTCGGTAAATCCACGGGTATTTCCAAAGGCAAAGCCGGTTCGATGCATCTGACGGCGCCGGAAGTAAACATGATGGGGTCTTCTGCCATAGTCGGCGCCACGCTGTCGCACACGCTCGGCGCCGCTTACGCGTTAAAATTTTTCAAGAAGGATAATATCGTGGTATCCGTCACGGGCGACGGCTCCACCGAAGAAGGTGTTTTCAACGAGTGCCTTAATTTCGCCTCGCTGAAGAGGCTTCCTCTGCTATTTGTCATTGAAAACAACGGACTGGCCATCCATTCGCCCCTTAAAACGCGCCAGTCATTCAGCCTTAAAAAACTTGCCGATGCGTACTGTATATCGTATTACATTATCGAAGACAATTTTGACATGGATAAAGTCGCCTCTATGACGGAAGAAATCACGCGTAAAATCAAAGAAACAGGAACTCCAGCCATACTTGAAATAATGACGTATAGGTACAGGGGACATGTCGGAGTTGAAGAGGATTTCAAACATAAATACAGAGACCGCTCCGAATGTGAAAAGTACGAAAAAAGAGATCCTCTGATAAACAACCGCGACTTGATATCGAAATTCGGTAAACGCATAGAAAAAGAAATCAATGACGCGGTCGCCTTCGCGGAGCAAAGCCCGTTCCCGGATCAATGCGACCTGCTCAAAGGATGCTACTGACCATGGTTCAAACTTACCGCGAAGCAATAGCTCAAAGCATGCGCAGCGCGTTGAAGGATAATCCAAAATCCATTATCTACGGGCTTGGTGTTACGGATTTCACGGGCATATTCGGGACAACTCTTAACCTGGAAAAAGAATTCGGCTCAGACAGAGTATTTGATACTCCTTTATCTGAAGAATCAATGACTGGTTTTTCCGTGGGCGCCGCGCTGAATGGTATCTACCCTATCCATATTTATATCAGAGTAGACTTTCTTATGCTGGCGATGAATCAGATAGTGAATTCCATAGCCAAGTACAAGTATATGTACGGGGAGTTGTTTGATATGCCGTTGCTTATGCGCGCTATAATCGGGAGAAGCTGGGGGCAGGGCGCGCAGCATTCGCAGAGCCTGCAGGCCCTGTTCGCCCATATTCCCGGACTGACCGTGATCATGCCTAGCTCCGCACAGAGCGTTATCGATAATTATTCTTACGCCGTTAACAAATATAAGTCTCCCGTGCTTTCGCTCGAGCACAGACTGCTTTACGATTTTTCGTTCAATCCAGAGGAAGGAAGCAAAGCGGCAAATAACCCCTTTACTTCTCATATTGTTAAGCCCGGCAAGGATGTAACTATCGCAGCGACATCTTTTATGGTGGTTGAAGCGAAGAACGCCGCGAATTTCGTCAAGGAAAAAGAAGGCATCGACGCTGAAATCATCGATCTTCACTGCATTTCGCATATGGATGCTCAACTTTTGCTTGAAAGTGTCAGAAAAACCGGCAGGCTGATAGTTGCCGACACGGGATGGCCGTCATTCGGCGTGTGCTCAGAGGTTTGCAGGATTATATCGTCTTGCGCGCCCGAACTGCTTAAAAAACCTGTTATCAACATATCAATGGCCCCTGTCCCGTGCCCGACTGCCAAAACGCTCGAAAACTACTTTTATCCTGACATAGGAACACTTGTTGATAGTATATATAAACTGGTCCTAGGCAAGGAAAGACACGGCAAGGAATTACCTTCGGCGGATTTAAAAAGAAAACTTTACAAGGAATTCAAAGGCCCATTCTAAAATAACACATGTCATTAATTTCTTAAAAAAATGTTTACAAAGCCTAAAGTCTTATTGATTTATCCTTCAGAACTATCCTTTTGGGGATTCACATATCCCTTGGGATTGCTTTATGTGGCACATTCTCTCATCAAACAGAATATTGATGTTTCCATACTAAATTTAAGTGTTGAAAGTATCCGTAATCTAAAAAAGGACGACTATTTATTCGTAGGAATAACAATGTTGACCGGGAAAATGATATCTACCGGTCTTCGTATAGCAAAATTAATAAAGGAATACGACAGCGGAATACCGATAGTACTGGGCGGAGTCCATCCTTCTGTCCTGCCGGAACAATCGCTGCAGAATGAATATATCGACATTGTTGTAATCGGCGAAGGAGAGGAAACCGTAAAAGATCTTGCCGACACATTACTTAATAAAAAAGATCTGTCCTGTGTAAAGGGTATTGCCTATAAGAATAAAGAAGGAAATACAGTAATTAACCCTTCCCGTGATTATATTGACATGGATACTCTTGATATTGACCTTCCGTATCACTTGCTGGGCACAAAATTCCTAAAATCCAGCGTTTTACCCGTGCATACATCCAGAGGTTGCCCGTACAGGTGCAGTTTCTGTTACAGTACTTACTTTAATAAAAGAAAGTACCGGACAAAATCCTCTGAACGTGTAGCCGAAGAAATCGAATTTCTTTACAAAAACTATAATATACGAAACTTTAATTTTGATTATGAAGATGAATTTTTCATAGATCCTGCAAGAGTCTTAAGTATTTTTGAATCGGTCAAACGAAAAGGGCTGAATATCCGCTGGACTTCTTTTTGTAGATTTGATTCATTCGACAAGGCATACGCCAAGTACGGCGAGGCATTTCCTAAATTATTGAAGGAGTCGGGCTGCTATTACATGGGCTTTGGCGCCGAATCCGGTTCCCAAAGAATGCTGAATGAAGTCATAAAAAAAGATATTACTGTTGAACAAATCGTAAGGACTACCGGTGTTTTAAGCAAGTACGGCATCGCACACAGACTGGTATTTATTAATTGTTTCCCTACAGAAACGACTGAAGACATTAATGCGACATGTAAACTTATTAATGAACTATCTGAAAACAACAAATACATTTTTATTGGAATTGTGAACCTAATGCCTCTACCAGGCACACCTATTTTCGATCTCCTGACTAACAACTACAATTACAAGATACCGACCTCTCTCGAAGAATGGGGCAATTATAAACTGCCCGTCGATTTGAAAAATATAACATGGGTTCCGAAGGAACATGCCTTAATGTGCTGCAACCTCTTAAAATTATCTCCAGGAGTGTTTTATCGCGATCTTAGTTCATATCAGGATTTTAAGGAACTTAACGACAATACGGGACTTCCATACGCACATAGCTATATAAGCTATTTACTTTCCAAGATTGCAAGATGGCGCTATAAAAATCAATATTTCAAATTTATGATTGAAATCGATTTCATTACGAAAATGTACGGGTTTTATTATCGATACAGAGCATATATCGTCAACTCAATATTCAAAAAGTATTTGTCAGTAAAACTTTATAAGATTCTTAAAAACAGATTTGGCGATAAATCATGGAAGATCAATAAGCTTAACCAGGGCGGAGCCCCTCCGGACATCGCCGAAAGGGAATAAATCACGCGACCTCCCGCGAGTTCCTTAGGCATATTTATGGAGTCCATACGAAGTCGGACGGCTCTGCTCGCATTCCTCCCCCGACAGGAGTCAGACCCGCCGCGGCGGGCACAACCGCGGAATTGACGTAAAATAGTATGATGATATTATGAATCCAATGAATGAAACCTTTAGTGATCATGATAAAATGAAAATTCTAATCCTCGGCAACGCCAAGGGAAGCGAATACTCGGGCGTCGATTTCGTCAACGAGATGATGAAATACAAATACACTGAAAGCTTGGATTACGTAGAATTTTACCTGAAAAATGGTTTTTCACCCACTCATGAACATATCGCCCGCTATGTTACTTCTAACGGATTCAATGTCCTGATATTTGCTCCGAATTTCTTTTTAGATATCGTTCTTCTTAGGAAATTATTGCCGAATATCTTTTTAATCTACTCTGTTAGCGATACCGAGCATTATTTCGAAGTGATTAACCAATACCAGTCACAGATCGCCGATCTTGTTCTTGTCACGGATTTTGCCACTCCATCGATGTTTAACTGGATGGGTGTTAATGCTATGACTTATTGGGGTTTCTTCGACCCAATTCGATACAGAAACATTCCAGGAATCAAGAAAACTATTGATGTTTCATTCATTGGCCTGACCAAACATAAATTATCCCGCAGCACATATATTCAATACTTACAGAATAACGGCGTGGATGTTAAAATATTCGGCGATGACACGCCGGAAGGGAAAATTGCATTTGAAGAAAAAATACTCACTTTCAATAAGAGTAAAATCAATTTAAATTTTTCCGGAATTACTGATGAGACGACATTTACAACACAATTTAATATTCACAAGAGAAGGCTCCAATTAAAAGGCAGAATAATTGAATCAGCGCTCTGCGGCAGCTTCTCATTGACTGAATACGCCCCTGGCACCGAATTGCTTTTCAATATTGGCGAAGAAATAGATGTTTTCAGAGATAAAGAGGAATTGCTCGATAAAATACGGTATTATCTCAAATACGATGAAAAAAGAGAAAGAATGGCCCTGAAAGGACATCTCAGGGCAATTAAGGATTACGATGTCAAATCTGTTGTACCGATGCTGTTTAAAACGGTCAACGCGCAAAGAAAGATTAAAAAATACAAGGATGTTACAATCTATCTTGATAGCATATATTTGAAAATCTTCACATCATTTAGATTCCGTCTCATTTTTAAGTTTGTCAAAATGCTGAAGTTTAAGCTGATTTTTGAAGAATTGTCGATCATTCTAAGGCATAAAACCGTAAGTATTTATCAAATATACGTATATTTCATTGAAGAATTTTTGCAAAATTCGGGTTTATTTAAAATGATGAAAAGAATATTGAATAAAAACTAATTTCTTATGACACTTATCTTTGGGGGATTATACGGTCAGGCAAGTATTACAAGGTGCGGCAAAACGTAAATCACATTAAACGTCATCATTTATGCCAAACTCATATTTAGACAATAAACGCGTATTTGTAGCCGGAGCAACCGGCCTGGCAGGCACCGCTGTCATTAAGCACCTGCTGTCTTTCTATCCGAATACGCTCATTTCGGCCTCCTACAGGACCACAAATCCTCTTATCAAGGATAAGCGGATAAAATACGTAAAATCGGACCTTAGGGATCCGGACAACTGCAGGAAGGCCGCAAAAGGATGCGACTGTGCCGTTATGGCTGCCGCAAATTCATACGGCGCAAGTTCCAGCGTTTCCAAGCCGCACCTGCAAGTCAGCGACAATCTTATAATCAACGCACGACTGTTTGAGGCTTTTCACGCGGAGAAAGTCAAGCGGGTAGTCTTCATCAGTTCGGCTACGGTGTACCAGCAATTTGACGGGGACATTAAAGAGGATCAGCTTGACCTGAATCAAGACCCTCATCCGGCTTATTACGGAGTCGCCTGGATCATGCGGTACCTTGAAAAGCTGTGCAGGTTCTGGCATAACAGCTTCGGCCTTGAAGTATTGATCGTCAGGGCCTCGAATATTTTCGGGCCGTATTCCAAATTTGATCCGGATACATCCACATTCATTCCCGCGTTGATCAGAAAGGCAGTAGACAGAACGGACCCTTTCGAAATATGGGGACAACCGGATGTCGCGCGGGATGTGATCTACTCCGAAGACTTCGCGGCCGCAGTTATTGCAATGCTAAACGCCGACAGGATCAAGTTCGACACATTCAATATAGGTTCGGGCTGCAAGATCACAGTGGCCGAAGCCGTAAAACTCGCGTTGAAAGCCGCGGGGCATAACCCGTCGAAAATCGAATACAAGTCCGACAAGCCTACAACGGCGAAACTCCGTTCAATAGATATAACAAAAGCGTTGAAGTCGCTTGATTGGAAACCAGAGCATACTACGGAGGATGGGATAATAAATACAACTCTATGGTGGAAACAAAACATGAAAACATGGACAAAGTGAAACAGAAAATACTCGTCTGCGGAAGCACCGGTTTTATAGGAAGGAATATCGCGGAGTCGCTCTCCGAAAATCGCGCCTGCGAGGTTTACGGCACTTTCCTTGACTCGGCCCCGTTAAAATCCAAAAAGATTAAGATGCTTAAAGCCGATCTTACTTCCGAAAAGGACGTTAAACGCGTATTAAGCGGCATTGATATAGTCATTCAGGCGGCTGCAACAACTTCCGGAGTAAAAGATATATTCAGCAAACCCCATTATCACGTAACCGATAACGCTGTCATGAACGCACTGATATTCAAGAACGCGGTTGAGTTGAAAGTCAAGCATCTTGTTTTTTTCAGCTGTACGATAATGTATCAATCGAGCGAAATTCCCATCAAGGAAACTGATTTCGACGCCAATAAGGATATTTTGGGCGCGTATTTCGGGGCTGGATGGACAAAGATTTGCAACGAAAAAATGTGCGAATTCTATTCAAGGACAGGAAATACCAAATTCACGGTAATCAGGCATTCTAATATATACGGTCCATACGACAAGTACGATCTTGAGCATTCCCACGTATTCGGAGCCACCATGACAAAAGTCATGACGGCTAAAGACGGGGATAAAATAACAGTTTGGGGAGAAGGAAAAGAAGAAAGGGATTTACTGCATGTCGCGGATCTTGTTGACTTGGTAAAAGCGGTCGTATCGAAGCAAAATTCAAAATTTGAACTGATTAACGCCGGAAGCGGCAGTTCGATAGGGGTCGGCGCGCTTGTCAAAAAAATAATCCAAATCTCAGGGAAAAACCTTAACATAGAATTCGATTCTTCTAAACCGAATCTAAACACGCGAGTCAGCCTGGACAGCTCTAAAGCCCGCGACCTGTTCGGCTGGAACCCGAAAATAATTCTTGATGACGGGATCAGTAAAACGATAGAGTGGTATCGTTCTTTTTACAAACATAATCATTGAAAAAGACAGACGGAATACATTCGGAAGGTAAGCGATATCGTCTTTTTCAGCACGCGTCAGTATGCGCATGTGGAACTTCTATAGTTCCGGGCTGGACAATAGTAAATATTCATGGATAGTAGCAGTATCGGGAACGAGATAAATACATGTTAATGAATAAACCCGCTGATCATAATGTCATAGCTGTTCAGAATTACGGAAGATCCGGCAGTCTTTTTCTTCAAAGCCTTCTGGACGGTCATCCTGACCTTTTATGTCTACCAGCCTTGTATAGCAGAGATTTTTTCTACTTTTGGGAAAATCAGAATTGCAAGGATCTCGACGGTCTTATAAATACATTCATTGATAAGCATGCTTATTGGTTCTCTCCGAAGGGAGCCCCGAAATTGTGGGGACTGGATCAGATGGGGCCAGACATGAAGGATTCCGTGTTTTTAGCAACTGACGAATTCAGGGAAGGCTTGCGGGCCCGGCTCCGCGAATCCGGATTGCCTTCAAGAAGAAATTTTTTTACTGCGGTTTTTGAGACATATGCCGCTATTCGCTCAAAAACGTTAAGTCATTCCGAAACTATTATTTTTCCTATCCACAGCCTTCCCAAAAGGCACATTGGGTACCTGCTTGAAGATTTTTCGGATGCAAGATTCATTTATACCGTAAGAAATCCCTTGCGAAACCTCGGTTCTTTGATAAACCACAACATGAGGGGAGATTCGCATTTGAATCCCGTCGAATGTTCGCTTGCCCAGTTGCTGAACGATACGGGTAAGTACTGGGGGCTGTTTCATTCATACCGGTTGTTCGGAGATAGGCCGCATTTCGTCAAATGTTTCGACAACAGTGTTGCCGTTCGCCTCGAAGACCTGCATTCTGATCTAAAAGTAATAATGACAAAATTGTGCGGTTGGATCGGCATACCATGGAACGATTGCCTGCTTGAAAGCACGTTTGACGGGATGAAATGGTGGAACATGCCGGGCTCCATCAGAGTTTCAGGAACTTCTAAAGAAATCGTTTCGCAGAAGCATTCCGGCATTATCAGTGATTTCGACAAGACGAGATTATTCTGTTTATTCGCGCGCCATTCCGAAGCGTGGCAATACGAGTATCCGGAAAAAAGTGCCGATTTCGCTCAAAGGTTCCTCACTTTTTTTACGCTTTTTTTTCCACTGAGATCTGAAATATCGGTTTTGAAATGGAGAATAGATAAAGCACTGAATGCGATCCCTTTTATTTTTACGCGCCGGCTGAAGAAGGTAATTCCCAGAATAGCGGTATTGATTCCTCCCATGAAACTGTTCGTATTCCTTTTTTCTCCGTTCATAATCGGATTATTGATATTAAAAGATTATACTTTCATCCGTATCGAACTCTTTCTGGGCTGGATTAAACTTTTTAATCCCAGATTGCGCCTGACAAAATTACTTTTTTAAATTTAAATGGGAAATGAAATGAAAAAAGGAACCACTTTTTGGATCACCGGGCTTTCGGGGTCAGGCAAAACAACAATAGCCAGGCTTTTACTAGGAAGGATTAAGAAAGTGAAGCAAAATGTCATCATGCTGGATGGAGACAAACTGAGAAGGGTTTTTGGCAATAAGTTCGGTCATTCAGTTGCCGAAAGAAAACAATTAGCTTACAGCTACGCGAGACTATGCAAATTACTTTCAGATCAGAATATTGATGTAATCTGCTCGACTATTTCGATGTTCCATGACCTTCGGAGATGGAACCGCAGGAACATACAAAATTATAGAGAAATTTACCTGAAAGTACCATATGAAGTACTGGTAAAAAGAGATAGAAAAAGGATTTACAGCAGAGCGCATAAAGGAAGACTAATAAATGTTGTCGGAGTTGACCTGCACTTCGAAGAACCCCGACACCCGGACATCGTAATTAACAACGATGGGGCATTAACGCCCGGCCAGATAATAAAACTGCACTACAAGAAAATTGTCAGGGAGCGAACTCATGAGGCACGGTGATTTCACGGAATTAGCAAAACATTATATTAACAGGCCCGGATACTCTCTCAGTGTCCTTGAAATAATCGGCCGCTACATAAACGCGTTTTCGGACGGATTTAAGGTAGCTGACGTAGGTGCGGGGACCGGTAAATTGACTGAAAACCTTGCGGAACTCGGCTTTTCCGGGTACGCTGTCGAGCCGAATGGCCCGATGCGCAAGGAAGGACAAAAACTCGCTTTGAGTGATTTTTGCTGGAGAAAAGGCACCGCTGAACATACCGGGCTTCCTGATTCATCTGTTGACTGGGTGCTCATGGGGTCTTCATTCCACTGGACTAAAACCGCCCAAGCCTTAAGGGAATTCCGCAGGATCCTGAAAAAAGGAGGATTCCTGACGGTTCTTTGGAATCCAAGAGACCTTGAAAAGAGCGTCACCGATCAGCGTGTTGACAAATATATCAGGGAACTTTTACCGGATCTCAAAAGAGTATCTTCCGGATCAAAAGAATACACAAAGAATATGGATAACATCCTGGTTTCAACAAAAGATTTTAAGGATCCTGTTTTCATAGAGTCGGGACATATTGTAAAAATGAGCAGGCAGCGCTATATCGGAGTCTGGAAATCCGTCAACGATATCAGAGTTCAAGCAGGAAAAAAGAAGTTCAGCCGGATACTTAATTTTATCAAAGACCTAACCGCGCAACGCGAAACCGTCACGATGTACTATAAGACAAGGGCGTGGACGGTTAAATCGACAAAACGGGATGACTAGAAATGATTAAATTTGGCACTAAAGCCGAAACACTTAAGCGCCTCGCGCGCGTGATAACGGGCGCCAAGGTATTATCCCAGCAAACGTTTACCGTACACGCATGGAACACTTCGCGTAAGAAAGTATTGAATAAAATCAGGAATTCGGGGTTAATGAACGTCCCGATGATCGTCAGAAGCAGCGCATTTTCTGAGGATTTGCGAAACTCATCAATGGCGGGGCATTTCACTTCAGTACCTGATGTCATAGGTGAAAACGGACTCGTTTCCGCCATAAATAAAGTAATATCATCCTTTGATAACTGCGGCAAGAATGACCAGTTTTTCATTCAACCAATGCTTTCCGGCATCTTGATAAGCGGGGTTGTATTCAGCAGGGACCCTAATACTGGCGGAAACTATATCGTTATAAATTATGATGATGTCACGGGCAACACATCTACGGTAACCTCCGGAAAGTCTAACGAGACCAAGGCTTTCTATTTCTATAAATACTCCGGGACGAAGGTACCGGCAAAATTCTCTAAAATCGTCAATCTGGTTTTCGAACTTGAAGAGCTTTTCTCGTCGGATTCGCTTGACATCGAATTCGCAGTTACTAAAAAATACGAGATATACCTCCTGCAGGTCCGGCCCCTCGCATTCAAACTCAAAACGGCCGATACGGAGCTTCACCTCAATGCGATTAAGGATATTAACCGCAAAATCAGCGAGCTGAATCTATATCATCCGTATCTTCACGGGAAACGCACCGTTCTTGGCGTGATGCCCGACTGGAACCCGGCCGAAATGATCGGCGTCAGACCGAGACCGCTCGCGCTGAGCCTTTACAAGGAACTCATAACTGACAGTATCTGGGCCTACCAGCGCGACAATTATGGGTACAAGAATCTCAGGAGCTTTCCATTGCTTTACAGTTTTTACGGTCTGCCGTATATCGACTTAAGAGTTGATTTTAACTCTTTCGTGCCAGCTGACCTTAAACCAGAGTTAACCGAGAGGCTCGTTAATTACTATATAGACCAGCTGATTAAATTTCCATTCAATCACGATAAAGTTGAATTCGAGATAGTTTTTTCTTGCTATACCCTGGATCTTCCGGGACGCCTCGCGAAGCTACGTGCCAATGGATTCAGCGCCGGGGACTGCGACAGCATTCTCCATTCGCTTAGGAATCTCACAAAAAACATCATTAACCGCAACACTGGCCTCTGGAGAAACGATCTTGAAAAAATCAAACAACTTGATGTCCGCAGGTCTAGTATATTAAACAGCCCATTGGACGAGATATCAAAAATCTACTGGCTGATAGAATACTGCAAACGTTACGGTACATTGCCGTTCGCCGGGCTTGCTCGAGCGGCTTTCATAGCGGTTCAATTACTCAAATCGCTGGTCAACGTTAATATTCTCGATCAGAATGAATTCAACAGTTTTATGGAAGACCTTAACACGGTTGGAGCGAAAATGACCTATGATTTTTCAGCTCTGAGCCGCAAGGACTTCCTGGAACGGTACGGTCACCTGCGCCCCGGGACTTACGATATTCTTTCACCCAGGTATGATGAACAACCGGATAAATATTTTTCATGGAACAGACTTAAACACCCGCAAAGACGGGGAAAAAGCAGGAATTTCGCTTTTTCCGTTAAACAGCGGAAAAAAACTGACGCGCTCCTAAAGGAACATCAACTCAACTATGACGCGGAAGGGCTTTTTGAATTCATAAAAGCGTCTATAGAAGGCAGGGAATACGCAAAATTCATTTTCACAAAGAGTGTCAGTGATTCCATATCGCTGATTAAAAAAACTGGAAACAGACTGGGATTCAGCACGGAACAGATATCTTATCTTGATATTTGTTCGGCCAGGGAACTTTACGGTTCGAGTAGAAGCGTTAAAGCAGCTTTTGGAGAGAGCATAACTAAGGGCGAAAAGGATTACTCGCTGACCTGTCAGTTGACTTTGCCCCCGCTGATAATTAAGCCGGAAGATGTCTGGTCGTTCCACATGCCGCAGTTCCAGCCCAATTTCATCACGCTAAAGATCGCCGAAGGCAATGTGGCATTCGTGGATTCCGGCCTTAAAAACATCAAGGGCGCAATAGTTTTTATACCGAACGCTGATCCGGGTTATGACTGGATTTTCTCTCACCGTATATTAGGTTTCATCACGATGTACGGCGGGGTCAATTCGCATATGGCGATCCGGGCGGCCGAACTCGGGATACCAGCAGCTATCGGATGCGGGGAAACACTGTTCTCAAAATGGTCGAAAGCAAAAGCTATAAGACTGGACTGCCCTAACAAGCAGGTAATTATCATCAGGTAACGGAATAATGAAATTAATCGCAATAACTCAAAATGTATTTTTTATCAAAGAAATAAAGGAGACAAGGGATTCTCTGGACCAAAGATGGGCCGCGTTCCTGAAAAGATGCGGTATTTTGCCGCTGCTAATCCCGAATAATCCGTTGATAGCCAGAAACATCATCAGTAGCTCTAAACCATGCGGGGTACTTCTGACCGGAGGCAACACTCTCGCCGCGTACGGAGGAAATACTCCTGAACGCGATAAAACCGAACTTATTCTAGTGCATTACGCCAAGAAAAATAATCTACCCCTGATGGGCGTATGCAGGGGTATGCAGTTCATACAACATATTTACGGAATCAAACTACGCAAGATCAAAGGACACGTGAAGCGCCGTATGCCTATCTTGATAAACAATAAAATCACTACGGTAAATAGTTTCCATCGATTCGGTACAAACAATTCAAAGGATGCTTTCCACACTTGGGCAATAGCACGCGACGGGATTGTCAAAGCTATCAAGCACAGAAAGCATCCGATCACGGGTATAATGTGGCATCCTGAAAGAAACAAACCCTTTAAAACGTCGGATATAAAATTATTTAAAAGAATATTTAATGCTGAATAAATTAGTATCAATCGCCAGAAATGCCGGAAAACTGATATTGGAGGTGTATGACTCCGATGACTTCCAGGTTTCGTTCAAAAAAGACCTCTCGCCGCTGACGCGCGCTGATAAATTATCAAATGAATTCATAATCGAAGAACTCAAACGTGAATTCAAAATTCCATGCATAAGCGAAGAGTCACCAGTGCCTTATGAAACAAGGCGCGAATGGAAGGAATATTTTCTGATAGATCCGTTGGACGGATCCAAGGATTTCATAGCTAAAAACGGTGAATTCTCAATAAACATAGCGCTAATAACGGACAATAATCCAAAAGCAGGCGTTATCTACGCGCCTTTCCTTGACGAACTATTTTTCGCGGAGTCCGGCGGCGGGGCTTTCATTAATAAGGACGGAAAGACTCTCAGGATGCCTCAATTCGAACCGCCGGATCATATTCTGGTCAAGAGCAGATTCCACGACACCGACCAGATAGACGAATTCATCAAGTTAAACTCTATCACTGAAGTACGGCAAATAGGGTCTTCCCTCAAATTCGGTCGTCTATCGCTCGGGACAGTCAACATATATCCGAGATACAACGGTTCTAAAGAATGGGACATAGCCGCAGGCCACATCATATTGAAGGAAGCGGGGGGAAACATCCTTGATCTGACCACGATGATAGAACCTGTTTATAACAAACCTTCATTTGAAAACAACTACTTCATAGCATTTTCAGGCAAAGTAAATCCGATGAAAGTACGGTACTTGAGAAAATGAAAGCAATAATACTGGCAGCAGGCAGAGGAAGCAGACTTTCTGCACTTACAAAGGACAAACCCAAATGCCTGACAGCAATTTGGGGCAGACCACTGATCGACTGGCAGACAGATGCCCTCAGGAACGCCGGAATATCTGAGATTGCAGTCGTAAGGGGATATCTGTCCGAAAAACTGAATTTGCCCGGCCTGACCTATTTTGAAAATAACAATTGGGAAAATTCCAACATGGTCAATACGATGCTGTGCGCCCGGGAATGGCTGGAAACGGATGATTGCGTAATAAGTTACTCTGACATTGTCTATCCCAAGGGAACCGTGTCGCGATTGATTAAATGCCGTAGTGATATCGTGATTCCTTACAATACCGATTGGAGAAGCCTCTGGAAATTGAGATTCGAAGACCCGCTTACCGACGCCGAAACATTTAAAATAGATAAAAACGGCGTCCTTATTGAAATCGGCACAAAAGCCGGAAATCTTGACGAGATACATGGACAATACATGGGCCTTTTGAAATTCACACCTGTAGGATGGAAAGTTGCGTTTGATTACTTGGACTCGCTACCCCGCGAAGAATGCGCGAAGTTGGACTGCACTGCGTTGCTCAACAGACTCCTGGCTAGAGGGGTAGTGATAAACACTATTCCTGTTCCCGGAAGTTGGTTTGAAATTGACAATGAAAATGATATAAAGGTATACGAATCTAATTGGTCTGTACCTTTCACTGAAAATGAAAGCTCGATAAAGAAACCTGCTTAAGCATATAAACAAACAAGGAAATGATTAAATGACAACAAAACAACAACGTAATTATCGCAGAATGTTAAGCTTGGGGTTTATTATACCGCCGGATTATTTGAATTTTCAACCTTTTAAGAATCAACAATTGACCGCTCTTTATCTCTTAACGATTCTTGAAAACACTTTTGGCAACAAGTTGGATCTGTCTATTATTGACCTTCGCGGTATCTCTAAAGATAATATTTCGTATTATCTTCCAAAAAAAGACGTCTACTGCTATACGGCTTTCAGCCCTCAGTTTCGAATAATTAGCGAAATAAAAGATCATTTAAGGAGCATGTATCCTGAAGCGGTACATATAATCAGCGGCCCCCATATAGATCTTTTTTCAGAACAAGTCGCGGGATTCGATACACTGGCATTGGGTGAGGGCGAGGAAAATATTGTATGTATTGTCAACGATATCTTTAACGGAACACTAAAGCATATTTACCGAAATATAAAACCAATTGACATTAATAAATTTCCATTTCCATTGCGAAAATATCAGCCGGTATCTGCAGTAGTTGATACAGGATTTTTTTATGAAGACAGGTTATTACGAGCTTCAAATGTACTTTTCTCAAGGGGGTGCCCTTTCAGATGCCGTTTCTGCGCCAATCTTAATTCCGGGCCTACAAGATATCGCCTTCCACGATTGGTGGAAGAAGAAATAGCGTATCTTAAAAAAGAATATTCCGTGCAGGCGCTGGTCTTACGCGATGACAATTCCATTCCCGTAAACAAAAAAGTTGCGAAACCATTTCTGCAGGCACTCATGAACGGCAACGTGAAGTGGCGCGGACAAGCACGGGCAAATGGAATAACTGAAGAAATGGTAGCGCTCGCCGCTGAATCCGGATGCCTTGACCTCGCCCTGGGGATTGAAAGCGCCTGCCCCGAAGTCCTGGATATAGTAAATAAAAAAATTGACCTGGAAGAAACTAAAAGGTTTATTAAGATATTAAAGAAATATAAAATCGGAGTTAAACTGCTCTTGGTTTTAGGATTACCCGGAGAACCGCAAGATATCGTCTCTCGCATGATAGCTTTCATTAATGAAGCCGACCCCGACATTGTCGGGCTCGCTCTTTTTTGTCCATTTCCGGGCTCAACAATCGCCGCCAATTACAAGAATTTCGGAATAAAAGAAATAAATCCAAACTTGCATGAATACCATATTCTCTACGGCCGTTTCGACGAAAAAGAAAAACCTAAATTGATGTTTGAATATAATGAAACAACGCCGTGGGGAAAAGGGATGAAACCCGAAACAATTATAAATAATTACAACAAACTTCAAGATTTTGTAAGGAAAAATCATTTGATTTCGTAATATCTATTTCTTGTAAATATTAATAATAGGTTAAAAACGGGAAATGCATTGATCTGCATACCCCGGAATAAAGTAAATGGAACGAATCTACTCGACATATATCAGAGGACAGAATGAAGCATCGTGTAGGCCTCATACAGATTAATAACAGTTTTTCGGGTCAGAATTATTTCCCGTACTCTGTCGGTATCCTCGAAGCGTATGCCAGGAAATATCTGATAAACATAGACGATTTCGACTTCTTGCCTCCCATATACAAACGCGTTCCTCTTTCCGCTGCCGTGAAAATACTTTCCGGATGCGACGTTTGCTTTTTCAGCGTCTACACATGGAATATAAACATATCTCTCGCTATTGCCAAACGCTTAAAAATAGATAATAAGGACACCGTCATAGTGTTCGGCGGACCTCAGGTACCGCTCCGCGGAATCAAGGAATTCCTTAAAAAATACAGGTTCATCGACATAGCCTGCCACGGGGAGGGAGAACAACCGTTCCTTAAAATACTGGAGAATATCGGATCAACGGACTATTCGGATGTTCCAAACATAAGTTATTCCAACTCCAAAGGCAGGATAACCTTGAACGAAGTGGGAATAAGGACAACCGACCTCAATGAGATCCCGTCACCTTATCTTGAAGGAGTTTTTAACCGTCTGATGGATGAAAACCCTGGAGAGAACTGGGTTGCATTGTGGGAGACTAACAGGGGATGCCCCTTCTCATGCTCCTATTGCGTATGGGGCGCATCCACAAACAAGAATATTTACGCCAGGGACATTGACGAACTTAAACGCGAGGTAGACTGGTTCAGCCGAAAAAAGATTGAATTTATATTCTGTTGCGACGCTAATTTCGGCATTCTGCCGAGGGATATCGAACTAACCGAATATACGGCCAACAATAAGGAACAATTCGGATATCCCAAGGCGTTGTCCGTACAAAACACAAAGAATTCTACGATGCGGGTATACGACCTCTACAGGATACTGTCCGACTCGAAGCTGAACAAAGGAGTATCTTTGGCTATCCAATCGTCGAATCCCGCTACTTTGAAGCAGGTAAAAAGAGAAAATATTTCGCTCGACGCGTTCCAGGAACTGCAGGAGAAATTT
Source organism: Elusimicrobiota bacterium (assembly GCA_043811535.1). Lineage (GTDB taxonomy): Bacteria > Elusimicrobiota > Endomicrobiia > Endomicrobiales > JBDRNC01 > JBDRNC01. The sequence continues at coordinate 103,863 of JBDRNC010000017.1, read as the reverse complement.
AGCGCGGCCGGTATCGAAACTTTCACGGACATTATCCTGGGATTGCCGTGCGAAACATATGATACTTTTGCCGACGGGATTTCCAAATTAATTCAAAACGGACAACATAACAGAATACAATTCAATAACCTTTCGATTCTTACCGGCTCGGAGATGGATGACCCGGCATATATCAGGAAACACGGCATTAAAACCATTGAGAACAGACTTGTAAACATTCACGGAAATCTTTCTGAAAAGAACGAAATCGAAGAGAACCAGAGACTTGTTATAGCGACAAAAGCGATGCCCAAGAAAGACTGGGTAAGAGCGCGTGTTTTCGGCTGGATGACCGCACTAATTCATTTTAACAAGCTGGCCCAGATACCACTGCTGCTGGCCGCAAGAGAATTCAAATTAATCTATCGGGATATGATTGAAGCTTTGATTATCGAAGATAAGAAGTATCCGGTGTTGAGTTCCATTCACAACTCTTTCAGGAAAAAAGCCGAAAATATCCAGAAAGGCGCCGAAGAATTCGCAAACTCACGCAAATGGCTGAATATATGGTGGCCCCCCGACGAACTGGCGATGATAGAACTCTGCACCGGAAAACGACTTGACCTGTTCTATTCCGAAGTTAAAGACATACTTTTAAAAGTTATGGCAGAAAGAAAGTCCTCCTGCGACAATGAGGCCCTGGCTTCTTCTTTTGACCTTAATAAAAAGTTAATAAAAATGCCGTTTCAGAAAAAAAACATCGAAGTTGAGCTTCCGTACAATATCTGGGACTATTACCGCGGGGCGGTAGTCGGAGCAGATGCAAGTTTAACCCGAGGCAGTTATAGATACATGATTGACAGGACTTCCCAATCATGGAATTCTTGGGAAGACTGGTGCAGGGAAGTCATATGGTGGGGAAACAAACGCGGGGCTTATCTTTATCCCTGCAGGAGGGCCGGTTGAACTATGAAGAATGTTCCTAAGTATATTACATTCGCTCTTAAAGACAGAACGGCAATAGTAACCGGAGGATCCGGAGGGATTGGAAGCTCCGTAGTTAAAGATTTTTTGCGCGAAGGTGCCAACGTTGTAGCCGCGGATGTAAACGCCGGCCGTCTTGAGAATTACTGCAGAAAGCTGCGGGGGGAATTCCGCGGCAGGATCTTAGGGGTCCCTGCGGATATTTCCAATCCAGCCAGTGTTCGCAGGCTCATCGATAAAACTATTTCCAGATTCAAGACCATCGATATCCTGGTAAATACCGCGGCTGTACAGAAACCTATCGGCAACCTTATCGATGTATCGGTAAAAGACTGGATAAAGTGCGTTAACACCAACATTGTAGGCACAATGCTGTGCTGCAAAGCCGTGCTGCCTGTCATGAAGGCAAAAAAACACGGAAGTATAATTAATTTTTCTGGCGGAGGCGCGACATTCCCGAGGGTCAACTTCTCTGCGTATGGTTCAACGAAAGCCGCAATAGTCCGTTTCACGGAAACAATATCTGAAGAATTTAAGAAATACGGCATTCGAGTCAACGCCGTTTCACCGGGATCGGTTTACACGAACATGATGAAAGAGATTATTAAGGCCGGAAAGAGATCGGGATACTCCGATTACCACATGGCTTTGAATGCACGTTCTAAAGGCGGGGATTCGCCCGCGCTGTCGTCTGATTTATGTGTATTCCTGGCTTCAGATGCTTCGATAGGTATTACCGGAAAGCTTTTTAGCGCGGTATGGGATGATTTTCGCAGTAAACCCTTCCGTTCGCTAGCTATGCACAGCAGGAATATTTACACACTGAGAAGGATAGATGGAAATAAATTCTTTGAAAGAAATTAATCCAAAATAATATATTATTTTGGAATTTCGCGCGCTATACAGGAAATTGTATTTAAAGGAAACGCGATGACTGGCCTGAATTATTTTAGAAACAAAAATCTGCTTAATCTTTACGCCATTGAAAAACACGAATACTGGAAGTTTCTCGTTGAGAACCTGAAGCCATATTTTAATCAGTGTCATACGTTCAATTTTATCGATTATTCCAGGAAATACGGCTTAAAGAATACAGAAGATTATATAAGAAAATTCGTAAAAGAAAAGAACATAGATATAGTTCTTCCTTTTTTCTTCGCAAGCGATTTCGAACTGACACCTCAATTCTATAAATCGCTGCAAAATACATCGAACGTGGTATTCTGGTTCTTCGACGATGACAGTTTCATCGATGTAATCACCAAGTATTACGCGCAGGTCGGAAGCGCAGTCCTTAATATCGATTACCTTCCATTGTTTTATTACAAAAGGCTCGGCATCAACGCTATCTATGCCCCGGAAACGCAAAATAAGAAGGATTTTTATCCGATAAGTGTGCCGAAAGACATTGATGTTAGTTTTGTAGGGGACTGCACTAAAAGCGACCGCATGATATATCTTAATTTCCTCGAAGCTAAAGGGATAAAACTTGAAACATTCGGATTCGGCTCCAAAAATGGTTATGCCGCCAGATCGGAATTGCCGAGAATTTATTCCAGAAGCAAGATATCTCTTAACTTCACAAGAGTTGACGAGCTTACCTGGATGACGGAAGACGACCCTCTTCTTAACAGGGTCCGGCAAACAAAGGGGCACTTCGCTCAGGTCGCAATGACTAAAACATTTTGTCTATCTGAATACGCGCCAGGGCTTCCCGTACGGCTTGAAATAGGAAAAGACATAGTAACCTTTTTCAACAAGGAGGAGCTCTTTGAAAAGGTAAAATATTATCTGGAGAATACTGCCGAGAGAAATGACATCGCTGAAAACGGATATAAAAAAGCAATGAAATATTTTGAAGCCGGTGTTGAATTCCCGAGAATACTTAATGAACTCGGCTCTATACTTTCTTCTCCCGACAGCATGAAACTCGCCCCTAACGAGGGGGTTATTTATCTCAGTGACAGTTTCAAGGCCAAGTCCGTGAATGGGTTGGCTTTTTCAATGTCCGTTTTAATCGCTCATCTAAAAATAAAAAATGCAATAGAATTATTAATAAGAGCAACCAGTTACGGCTTTCCCGCTTTCATGAAAGGCTTTCATAAAGGTGTTTTCCGGGCCTTCATGGTATTTTTTCATAAACTTACGAATAGATATTCTCAAATATACAAAAGATGAATTTAACTATAACTGTGATAATCGACACATATAATTACGGCCGCTTCATAGATAAGGCCGCCGAAAGCGCCATGAACCAGGATTTCCCTAAAGATAAATACGAAATCCTGGTGATAGACGACGAATCCACCGACGACACCGCCGAACGCGTAAGAAAATACGGCGATAAAATCAGGTATATATGCCAGAAGAATACCGGGCAGGCCGGGGTATTCAACACAGGGTTCGAGAACTCCAAAGGCGAAATAATATGTTTTCTGGACGCCGATGATTACTGGTATCCCGGCAAACTCAAGGCTGTCGCAGCGGCCTTTGATAAGCACCCGGAAGTTGGGCTTGTCCAGCATCCGTCCGATTACGTTGACGAAAATTGCTCGCGCATGGACAAATCTTTCGAAGTTCTGCCTGAATTTTACGACCTCCCGTATTTCCTGAACAGCAATGTCTCTTTTTACGGGACTACAAATCTGAGTTTCAGAAAATCATACCTGTCCAAGATCATGCCGGAACCCCTTGTGATGGGCAATTATGCTGATCAGTACCTGTACTGGAACATGCTTTTTTACGCCAAGGTTTATAATCTTAACACGGCGCTGGCGGCTCACAGGATCCACGGCTCCAACTGGTACGCGAAAATGTACAGCAGTCCTAAGATGCTTGACATGCATATAACCGTGCTCGAAGCAGGCAATCTTTCCGTAAGGGATAACTTCAAAAAGTTCGGCATCACGCTTCTAAGGGAACCGCCGGCGCTTCTCGACCAGGACATAGAAATACTGAAAGAAAAGGTCATTCTCTACCGGTTAAGGTTTGAGTTGTTTGAAGCCCTTAAAGCGTATTCCGGCATATTCCGGCTTAAGCTTTCAAATTTCGCGCTTTTTAAAAGCATGACTCTTTTCCTGGCATTGATACATCCGAATCTATACTTGTGGTTCTTCAGGTTGTATTCCAGGAAAGGATTTCTTCTCAAAATCCGCGAAAAACTTATGCCGTTCAAGGCCTGAACAAGAAATGCCGCACGGATCCGTATATTCCGGCCCGGTATGCGGGGGAATAACAAAAGGAACCGGCATGAAATGCGTCGGCTGTGTAAAAGAAACTGAAATTCCGCCGGCTGAGATTCATAAAGACCCGTTCACTCGCACTGAATACAGCATATACAAGTGCCCGTCGTGCGGCGTGATATTTTCTCTCCCGGCACAGGCCCCCGATGCTTCCTGGTACAAGGAGTACGCGCCGGACAGGCCCGCGAGATTTTCTTTAAAGTTGAATTGGGGGCAGAAATGGTTTGCGAAACACCGTTTTAAAACCGTAAAATCCGTACTGGACATAGGCTGCGGCTGCGGCGCTTTCCTGTACCGCGCCGCTCAGGCAGGCTGCAGGACCGCCGGAATAGATTTTGACGAAAGGGCCCTGAGCTACGCAAGGCAACTCGGCATAGACACCGCGGAATGTGTTTCTTTTGATGATTTCTTCGACAAAAACAAGGGCAACGCTTTCGACGCGGTCACGATGTTCGAAGTGCTTGAACATGTTCCTGATCCGGACTCTTTCATAAGAAAGGTGCGGGACTTGCTCTCTGAAAACGGAGTTATTGCGCTTACGCTTCCCAATTATGCCAGGCCGTTAAGGTCTTCCATTCAGGATTTTGATTTTCCGCCGCATCATTTTACAAGATGGACAAAAGAATCACTTTCCGGATTCCTGAATTCGCACGGCTTCAGGCCGGTTCTCGTCCGGGACAGTCATCTTGATTATTCTTACATAAACGACACAATCTTTTTCTGGCTGATCTCAAAAGTGATCAAGCCGGTTAAGAAAATGATCTTCAGGAAAAGCAGTGATTGGGAGTCTTCAAAGGTCCCTTTTGACAGGCTTGCCGGCTCCGCCGCCAAGAAGAACACGCTATTGTCGATATTAACCAGGAATAACAGGAAGATTCTTGTAACCGCTATGAAACTATCCTTTTCAGCAATATTTTTCGCTCCTATACTCGCTTTGTGGATTGTTCTGAGATTGGCCGGAAGAGGCAATTCCATCTTTGCGGTCGCCGGTAAAATTCATTTGTGATGCGTTTATCGGTCTGTCATATCTTCGTTTTCGAGGTCTGAATATGAGATTCAACAAAATTCTTCTGACGAACTTAATATCGCACGAGGCGCCGACCTTCAAGCGAAGGACGGTCCTGCGGGCAGGAATCGGATACATCGCCCAGTCTCTGCGCGATAATAACATAGAATACCGCGTTGTTGATCTCGCGCTCGGATATACCGTCAGAGACCTGCTGGGCAAGATAGGCAAATTCAAGCCGGATGTCGTCGGCATCACAATGTTCACATACAGATATTCCGAAGTGTACGGCATCATAAAGACGATCAGGCAGGCTTTCCCGGATGTGAAAATCGCGTGCGGCGGCCCGCACGTCACGACTTTCCGGGTAAAAACGCTGGAGCAGTGCCCTGAAATAGATTTCGGGATCATCGGAGAGGGCGAAGATACCGTCATCGAGCTCTGCTCCGGAAAGGAACTTTCCGAAATCAAAGGGCTTCTGTACAGGGAGAATGGAAAAATCAGGGACAACGGCAACAGGCCGTATAATCTGGATCTTGACGCCATTAGTTTCCCAAGGTACGCTAATTTTGAACTGGAAAACTATCCGCTTAAAGGAGCGCCTGTTTCCGAAAGGATAATACCGCTTGTCACTTCACGGGGATGCCCTTATGACTGCATTTACTGTCCCGTAAAGACAGCCATCGGGCAGAAATTCCGTTTCAGAAGCGTTGAGAATATATTGCTCGAAATGAACCACTGGTACGGCCTGGGTTACCGCAGATTTTCTTTTATAGACGATAATTTCACTCTTCTCAAGGAGCGAGTCGACAAACTCTGCGACGCGGTCCGCGACGCGGGCATGAATGACCTGATCCTCAGCCTCCCGAACGGGATACGCGCAGATAAGATTGACAGGCCGCTGCTGGAAAAAATGTACTCGATAGGATTCAGATTCATTGGATTCGGCGTAGAATCGGGAAATAACAGGATTTTAAAGATTTTGAAGAAACACGAGACGATAGAAACTATTGAAACCGCGATACAGAACGCCTGCGAGATCGGCTATTTCGTGGACCTGTTTTTCCTTATCGGTTCTCCCGAAGAGACGGAAAAAGAGGTCATGGAATCTGTTGCCACAGCTTCAAGGCATCCGGTTGATAATGTTTTCTACTTCAATCTTATACCATATCCTGAGACCGAGCTATATGAATGGGCCGAAAAAAACGCCAAGCTGCTTTATGAACCCGAATATTACCTGAATAAGATACATTCCAACATGGATAATCCTGTTTTTGAAACTGCCGGTTTTCCTGCGGAAGCTCGCAGAAGGATGCTGAAATTCGCGAGAAATTCCGAAAAGAAACGCAAAGTTGGACAGTACGTCAAGAAACTAAACGCCAAAGGCGTGCGCGGTTTCCCGGCAACGTTTATTGCGAATATTTACGCGGCGAAATTTGTCCAGAGATTATTTAACGACATACAACTTCTCGCTAAAGTAAAAAGCAGGATATACTCTCATGTCTAATTCAAACCCGTTTTTCACGGTAATCATTGTCACATATAACAGGGCTGGACTTCTGAAATCCGCCTTGAGAAGCCTTGACGGCCAGACATTCAAAGATTTTGAGGCTTTCATCATTGACGATGGGTCGTCCGACGAAACAAAAACGGTTTTCCGGGAATTCAGCGGACACGCGGGCTGGCATTTTATCGAGCACACAGACAACAAAGGCTATCCGGCGCGCAAGAACGAGGCCTTCAGGAAAGCTTCCGGCAGATATATTACGTTTCTTGACTCGGACGACGTCTGGCTGCCCGGGAAACTCGAAATATTCCGCGAGTTTGCCGTATCCAATCCGACCGCCGGTTTCATTTTCTCGAACGGCTATATCCACCAGGACGGCCGTATAATATCTAAAATGTTCGACGAGAATACAAAAATACCGTCAGGCAGGTTGCCGGCGTATATGGCAATATCTAATCACTGGCTTCCCTATGTAACAACGAACGTCGCGTTGAAAAGAGAGGCGGTGGAGAAAGCCGGAACTTACCGCGAAGATATGACTTATCTCGGCGACACCGAGTATTTCGCGCGCGTGATTAAGGATTTTGATACGGGCGTAATACCAGAACCCCTTTCGGTATATAGGATTCACGCGCTGAGCATAACTCAGAACAGGGACAGGTGCATTGAGGAATCGATTATCTCGCTTGAATCGGCCAATCCTCCCGCGGAGATTTACGACATGCTGCATGATCTTGTGTACCGCAGCCAGGCAGTCGTTCTGATTAAGAACGGCCTGTGCGGAAAAGCAAGGGAACTGCTCAGAAAAATGAAACGAAAGAACACGGATTACTTGAAAACATACATTTCATCCCTGCTTCCCGCTTTTATCCTGGCCGCAATAAGGTTTTTGTTTAAGAAGTTCAGAACCGCAAAACTCACGATCCTCGGACCCGAAGATTTCAAAAACGCCGAAAACTACCTTTTATCCCTGGATAAGTAGCATATAACCTTCCGCAAACCCTGCATATTTTTAACTAAAATCAAATTAAAAAATGCTTGAAATTATGGTATAATAGGTAAAATTACGGGTATATTCAACTCAACCCTGTTGTTTTTTTCTTTTACCAGTTGAAAATTTTAATAAATCCATTGTTTTTCAGGCAATATTTCAATGTGCGGAATAGCGGGAATCTATCACTTTAACAACAAACCGTCGGAAGAGAACGTCCTGCGCAGGATGTGCGATGTAATCAAGTACCGCGGGCCCGACGACGAGGGCGTATATGTAAAGGGGAATATCGGCCTCGGCATGAGAAGACTTTCCATCATTGACCTTCAAACCGGACACCAGCCCATCCACAACGAAGACAAATCCATCTGGGTAGTCCTGAACGGGGAAATCTATAATTTCCTTGAACTCAGAAAAAACCTTGAAACAAAGCACGGTTTCTACACCAGAACCGACACGGAAGTTATTGTCCACCTGTACGAAGAGTACGGTGAAAAATGCGTCCAGCACCTGCGGGGAATGTTCGCGTTCGCTTTATGGGACGAAAAGAACCAAAAACTCTTCATGGCAAAGGACAGGGTCGGGAAAAAACCGCTGTATTACACCCTTTCCGAAGGCGCGCTCGTCTTCGCTTCTGAAATAAAATCAATACTCGAGTACCTAAACAAGACCCCCGAAATAGACGTGGCTTCTATTGACCTTTTTCTCACTTATCAGTATATCCCTTCCCCGAAGACTATTTTCAATAACATACATTCATTGCCGCCGGCCCGCACGCTCACGTGCGACAAAACCGGGAAGATAAACGTCCAAAGGTACTGGGATCTTGATTTCAGGGAAAAAACAGACCTTTCATTTTCAGAAGCATGTGACAAAACAAGGGAAATACTCACGGAAGCGACAAGACTCAGGATGATCTCGGATGTCCCGCTCGGCGCATTCCTGTCAGGCGGGCACGATTCCAGCATAATCGTGGGACTCATGAGCGGGCTCTCTTCAAAACCCGTCAAAACCTTTTCCATCGGTTTTGAGGAAGCGGAGTTCTCGGAACTTCATTACGCCAGGGCGGTTGCCGAACATTTCAAGACCGAGCACCACGAATTCGTCCTGAAAGCCAATTTTATTGAACTTCTTCCCAAGATCGTGTGGCATTACGGGCAGCCTTTCGCAGATTCGTCCGCGCTTCCTTCATATCTTGTTTCGCGCGAGACAAAAAAACACGTGACCGTCGCGCTCAACGGCGACGGCGGCGATGAATCCTTCGGCGGGTATCTGCGCTACAAGGCCCTGAAAGGCTCGCTTTATTTTGCCTTCCCTTTTCAGCTCATCGGCAGGACGGCAACCGAAAAACTTGCCAGGCTCCTGCCCCATACCGAAACGACAAAGGGCCGGAACATGTTCCGATACATGTACCGCCTTATAACGGCGCTTTCGGAACCGCCCGCGATGAGGAATATATACTGGCACTGCTTCTTCACGAACGACGCGAAACAGCTTCTTTATTCGGACCAGATGAAATCGCGTATTCAACAGAACGCGTTCGACTACATGATGGAAATTTTCAGGAACGCTCCCGCCAGCGATATTATGGACAAGACATTCTACACCGACATAAACGCCTACCTGCCGGAATGCCTGCTGGTCAAGATGGATATAGCATCGATGGCTAACTCGCTTGAAGCGAGAAGCCCTTTCCTTGACCACAAATTAATGGAATTTTCGGCGTCTCTACCGTCGTCATGGAAGATCAAGGGACTTTCGACGAAGCATATTCTCAAGAAAACCTTCAATGATTTTCTTCCCAGGCAGATAATAAACAGGGGGAAAATGGGTTTCGGCATACCCGTCGGGAAGTGGTTCAAGACCGATTGGAAGGATTATTTCAGGGAAACGGTTTTATCTGAAAAGGCCTTAAACAGGGGATATTTCAGCAGGCAAAGGCTTGAGGAAATGTTCAAGGAACATATTGAAGGTAAAAGGGACCACGGATACCGCATGTGGGCTCTCCTGATGCTGGAAATGTGGCACAAGATGTATATAGACAAGGATATCAGAAACTGAAACCCGGGCATCTATGAATAAAAACATCAAACACTTCATGGAATCAGCGGCACTGATGCTCTTCGGCATATTTCTGGCGATCGTCATTATTGAAATTGCCGGGCGGGCCTTTCCGGCATCAATGCCGGAATTCATCGATAACAGAAGAGGCCTGATAAGGCTTGAAAGAATTACCGCAAAACTGCACGCGCAGCATCCGGTTCTCGGCACGATATTCAAGCCCGGGGTGGATGTGTTCCTTGAGGGACATCCTGATTTCAAATACCGGGTAAAAACCGTAGGGTTCGGCGATGGTTCGGTTGGTTTCAGGGATGACGGCTTGCAAGGGAAGGCTTATGCTGTCGTACTGGGGGACTCTTTCGCATTCTCTCCGGGAGTTGAAATAGAAAATAACTGGATAGAACTTCTCGAAAAAAAAACAGGTAAAGATTTTGCCAATCTGGGAGCCAGCGGACAGTGCATAAAGCAGTTTGATTACATATTCAAGCATTTCGGACTTGGTCTAAAGCCGAAAATACTTATAATTCAGCTTTTCGTAAATGATTTTCATGACGCGGTTTCCAGCGATTCGCCGGTCGATCGCGCTAAAACACCGAAGCCAGCCGTATTCCAGAATATGGTTCAATGGCTCTGGGAACACAGCATATCTTTTTGTCTTATAAGAATGCTGGATGTGCCCGCGCGCGAAAAGATAGGCAGGCAATTCCCGGTCAAAGAAGGCGGCCTTGATTTTGTGATGAGCATCGCAGCTGTCGACACGTTTTTAAACATGGACGAAAAATCCTGGCAGAAAGGAATAAAGCTTCACAAGAAATATTTCCTGGATATAAAGAAGTCCGCAGATACTAACTCTATTAAAGTCGCCGTGCTTATAGTCCCCATGAAAGAGCAGGTATACAGCGGCCTGCTGGACAAGTTCTATAAATCCGATTATGACCTTTTCAGGGCTCAAAAAGAATTTGCCCGGATATTGAAAAACACCGGCATTCCCTACATTGACCTTACAGGTGCATTCACGGTCAGCGCCGCCAAAGGTGAACAGCTTTATTTCAGAACCGACGCGCACTGGAACGAAGAAGGCAATAAACTATGCGCCGAGGAAGTTTATAAATTCCTGAAAAGAAGGGGAATGCTTGAATAGTCCGCAGATCACAAATATTTTATCGATAAATCTGACGCGGATAAGAGGTAATCAATTATGAAAGTATCTATTATTATCCCGGTTTTTAACGAACAGGAAACGGTAGTTCCTATCATTAATCAAGTTTTGCAGTGCAGCCTTCCGCTTGACAAGGAAGTCATTGTAATCAATGACTGTTCCACCGATCTTACCCTTGAAAGGATAAAGAGCATCAACAACCCCGGCATTGTACTTATTGACCAGGGAAAGAACATGGGCAAAGGCGCGGCCGTAAGGGCCGGCATCGAAAGGGCCACGGGAGATTACATCCTGATCCAGGACGCGGATTTTGAATATTCGCCGAACGATTATCCGGCGATGCTAAAACCTCTGATAGACGGCGATGCCGACGCAGTATACGGGACAAGGCTGAAGCCCGGGGAAGGATCTCACAGGGTGATGTTTTTCAGGCATTACCTGACAAACAAGTGTTTAACGCTTCTGTCAAACATATTCACGAATCTTAATTTAACCGATATGGAAGTGGGTTTAAAGGCTTTCATGTCCGACATTATCAAACGGATTCCACTGAAAGAAAACCGTTTCGGAATCGAACCGGAGATCACGGCCAAGATAGCAAAGCTTAAATACAGGATATATGAGGTTCCGATCTCTTATTACGGCAGGACTCATAAGGAAGGCAAAAAAATAAGATGGGAGGACGGGATATCCGCCCTGCGCTGCATCATACAATACTCGCTGTTCAAATAAATCAAACTTTAAAAAGGGGCCAGTGCCTACATGAAAGTCTCTTTGATACATCCTCCATTCACTAATTCCATCAAAACCACAAAACCCAGATTCGTGGACGAGAACGAAGGTTTCTTTCCGCCGCTGGGACTCATGTACATTGCGACATACCTTAAGATCCACATGCCGTTCTGCAAAGTCCAGGTGATCGACGCCAATTTAGAGCGGCTTGACCACGCGCAAATAGCGAAAAAAGCCGTCGCCTACGGCTCGGATGTCGTGGGTATATCATGCTGGACATTCTCGCTGCTGGACACGTATTACATAGCCAAGGAAGTAAAAAAACTCTCGCCTAAGACTCTTGTTGTCTTCGGCGGCCCCCATATCAGCATCTACCCCGTGGAGACGCTGTCGAACGAATTCGTTGATTTCGTCGTTGCCAACGACGGCGAAAAAGCGTTCCATGAACTGCTACTCGAGATTGAAGGAAAACATGATTACGGGAACGTTTCTAATCTGCACTATAAAAGCAACGGTTCCGTGGTAAAAAGCGCGAAAGAGCACTCTGAAAACGATTTGGATTCCATCCCGATACCGGAACGGGACTGGACCGATTATAAGAAATACTACTCTTTCATAGACCAGATAAACCCGATCACGACGATGATAACATCGAGGGGATGCCCTTTCAAGTGCAATTTCTGTTTTAAGCAGAACAGCGGCTGGCGGTACAGGGGCGTCCAGAACATACTGGCGGAAATCGAATATTGCCTGAGCCTCGGTATAAAGAATTTCTTTTTCTGGGACGAGACTTTCACCGTAAACAAAAAAAGAACCATCGAATTCTGCAAGCAGGTATTGGAAAAAAAACTGGACATTGTCTGGAGCTGCCGCTCCAGGATAGACACCATGGACGAGGAAACCCTGAGCTACATGAAACAGGCGCATTGTCTGAGGATCAGTTTCGGCGTTGAATCGGCCAACCCCCATATCCAGAAGCTCCTTAACAAGCAGGTTCCCATACCCAGGGTCATTGAGATCTTCAAACTGATGAAAAAACTGAATATGATATCACTTGCCGATTTCATGACCGGCTGTCCGGACGAGACCAGGAAAGAAGCGTTTGAAACGATAGATCTGGCCTGCGAGCTGGACACGGAATTCGTGCAATTCTCGCTGTTCACGCTTTATCCGTGTACTACTCTGTATGCCGAAGCATTGGAAAAGAAAGTCGTGCCTTATGACGTCTGGCATGAATACGCAAAAAATCCGTCCGTGGATTTCAAACCGCCGCTGTGGAACATATTCTCGGAATCAGAAGTATACGAGATACTCATGACGGCTTACAGAAAATTCTATTTAAGGCCTTCCTATATCATCAAAAAAATCATCAGAGTTAAATCAGCGGCGGAACTGCTTATGTACGTAAAAGCGGGCATAAGTTTCATAGTTTCGCTTCTGAGAAAAGAGAACAAGTGAACCTGAGATACTTCGCGCTGAGCTTCATTATTCTTGTTTCAATATTCATCAATCTGGCCGGATCCGACTGGGGAATTCCCGGGGAGACCCGTAAAGATCTCGTTATGCCGAAAGAACTGGATAACGCCGCTTTCTATAACTTCATGGTCTCCGCCAGGAACGACATATACGAAAACAGCGGCAACAGCCCGTTGGGACGCGTTAAGAAAGACGCCTCCGGCCCGGCAGACTTAACCCCTATAATGAAAACCATGGGCGTCAAAACCAGAGAGAATCCGGTATTCTACCGAAACAGGACGGCGCTTTCTAATTTTATCAGGCCGTACCTGTTGAGATCCTGCCACACCGACGAACAGATGACAATAGCATCCCTCGGAGGCATGCGCCCTGAAAAACTTGATTTCAACCCGAGAATCTTCCAATACGGTGGCGCGTATATATATTCTGTCGGCGCCTGGTTCGCCTGCCTGAAACTTGCCGGAATCCTGAAATTAACTACCGATCTTTCCTTTTATTTTCAAAACCCCGTGGAAATGGGCAAATTCTTTACGGCCGGCAGAATAATGAATTCAATATTCACATCGCTTTCCATTCTAATGCTCTTTATCATCTGCAAAAGATTTTTCACGGAAACGGCCGGACTGATAGCCGCACTGTTCTTCACGCTGCTGCCGGCCGTGGTCATCCAGCAGCACATAATGAAGCCTTACTGCATGGGAACTTTTTTCGCTCTATCCTGCCTGTATTTTTCGATCCTGCTTTCTGAATCCGGCGAATCAATGAAATACTACGTCCTCTCGGGCGCATGTCTTGGGCTGACGGTCGCCTCTATGCCGTTCTACGGACTGATCGCAGCCGCTCCTCTGACAGTATTCGCCGCGGGCGGCAGATTCAAAGTGAAAAATATCGCTCTATTCACAGTTTCAGCCTTATCTGTTTTCGCGCTGACAAATCCTTATTGGATACTGGACTACAAGGGGCTGTTGTCGGAGGTCGTTTCTTTTACGGCGGTCAAAGGTTCCGGCTCCGGAAAATTCTCTGATTTTATTTATTACATCTTCAGGCAGATTCCATCGGGCGCACCGGCAGGCATTATTCTTTCTTTCCTGGGAGGCATAGCCCTCTTTTCCGCGAAGCCGGGCAAAAAGGAGAGGATCATACTGATATCCGGAGTAATTCCGCTGCTGCTTTCGGCATGGATCTGGCGGAGTCACAATATTTCGATACACAACACGAGGGTTCTCCTGCCTTGGCTCGCCATTCTTTGCATTCCTTCCGCCGTTATGTTCGAGCGTTTGCTTTCAAAAAACCGTGTATTCGCCGTTTCTCTCGTTTTATTGGCAGCGGTAACATTTCAATTATCCGCGGCCTCCGCAGTGTGCGTGCGGAATTTGATTAACGACACGTACCGGGATTCTTCACGTGTCACGGCCGGCAAGTGGATAAACGAAAATCTTCCTTATGGCTCAAGCATCGGCGTTTTTTATTTTCCCGAGCCGTCGCATGTTCCGCCGTTTAATTTCATAAATTACAGGCTGACGGTTATTCTTAACCGGGACACGTTCTCAAACGGCCCCGAATATATCATCCAAACAGGCAAATCGGATGCCGAAACAAACGCATTTCTTGAAGCCAATAAATACGCGCTTTTGAGGACTTTCAGCCGCGGGGCGGGAATAATGGGATATAGCCACGATATCGGGATGTCGCACATCAATCCGGGAATACGAATATTTAAAAGGAGTTGAAACGATGAAGATACAGATGGTTGACCTGAAAGCCGCCTACCTTGAAATCAGAAAAGAGGTCGATGAAGCCGTAAAGACCGTTCTGGATAAGACGAATTTCATACTTGGCGAGGAAGTCGCTAAATTCGAAAACGAGTTCGCTTCCTACTGCGGCGCGAAATACGCCGTCGGTGTCGCTAACGGGACTGATGCCATAAAGATAGCCGTGATGGCGGCGGGTATCGGCAAGGGAGACGAAGTTATAACCACGCCTTTTACTTTTATCGCCACGACGGAAGCCATCGTCCAGGCTGGGGGCAACGCCGGTTTTCGCGGACATTGAGCTTGAAACATACGCGATCAACCCGAAAGAAATCGAGAAAAAGATCACAAAAAAGACGAAAGCGATAATTCCCGTACACCTCTACGGCCATCCCGCCGACATGCGGATAATTCTTGAAACCGCCAAAAAACATAACCTAAAGGTGATCGAGGACTGCGCGCAGTCGTTCACGGCGAAGTACGACTCCAAGGTGACAGGTTCTATCGGCGACGCCGGATGTTTTAGTTTTTTCCCGGCAAAAAACCTCGGCTGTTTCGGCGACGGAGGAATGGTAATAACGAGCGATAAGGATATCTTTGACAACGCAAGAGCGCTCAGGAACCACGGACAAAAAGTGAAGTATTTCTCTTCCATGGACGGATTCAACTCAAGGCTGGACACGCTGCAGGCGGCGATACTATCGGTAAAACTAAAATACATCGATAAATGGACCGAGATGCGCAATGAAGTCGCCCGCAAGTACGCGGAACTGCTGAAGGACGCCTGCGTGACGCCGAAGACGAGATCCAACTGCCTGCATTCATTCAATTACTATAACCTGTTGTTTAAGAATAAACAAACCAGGGACAATGTCCAGAAATCCCTTGCCGACAGCGGCGTCGCCAGCCAGATCTACTACCCGCTTTCTCTGCACTTGCAGGAGGTCTACAAATCCCTGGGCTACAAAAAGGGAGATTTCCCTGTCGCGGAAAAAGCGCAGGATGAAACTCTGTCGCTTCCGATGTACCCGGAAATGAATGACGAACAGATAAATTATATAGCCGGAATAGTGAAAAAATCCGCATAAAACCAAGGGAGGCTTCGGCATGGATCTTTCTGTTAAGAACAAAAGAATCGTAGTTACGGGAGGCGCCGGATTCCTCGGCAAGAACATCGTAAGAAAACTTAAAGAAGCCGGGTGCAAAGAAGTATTCGTCCCAAGGAAAAGCGAGTACGATCTTGTGGACATAAACGCGGTCCGGAAGCTTTTGAAGGACGCGAAACCTGAACTCATCATACATCTCGCGGCCGTTGTGGGAGGTATAGGCGCCAACAAGGCGAATCCGGGAATGTTTTTCTTCAACAATCTGATGATGGGCGTCCAGCTGATGGAAGAAGCGAGAAAGAACAAAGTTGAGAAGTTCGTTGCCGTAGGCACGATATGCTGTTACCCGAAATTCTCCAAGGTCCCGTTCAAGGAAGAATGCATCTGGGACGGATACCCGGAAGAAACGAACGCTCCCTACGGTCTGGCTAAAAAGATGCTGCTTGTACAGTCCCAGGCGTACAGGCAGCAGTACGGTTTCAACTCCATATTCCTGATGCCGGTAAACCTTTACGGCCCCGAAGACAACTTCGATCCGGACTCATCGCACGTGATACCCGCGCTGATAAAAAAATGCTTTGACGCCATCAAGAACAAGGAAGACGCGATCGAAATATGGGGAACGGGAACCGCGACGAGAGAATTCCTTTACGTCGAAGACTGCGCCGAAGGCATTGTGCTTGCTTCTGAAAAATACAACAAGCCTGACCCGGTCAATGTCGGAGCTGGATTTGAGATATCCATCAAAGACCTGACAGACCTTATCGTCAGGCTTACCGGGTTCAAGGGAAAAATCAAATGGGATTCCACAAAACCCGACGGACAGCCAAGACGGTGTCTGGACACGTCCAGGGCCGAAAAGGAGTTCGGATTTAAGGCAAAAACTTCCTTTGAAGAAGGATTGAAGAAAACGATCGAGTGGTACAAGAACAGTATACGGTAAAAACAATGAAGAAGATATTACTGCTTAACCCGCCTTCTGAGATTCCCTGCTACAGGATACTGCACAGGGCCAAGATCGGGGACCCTAACTATCTCTGGCCGCTGGTGGATCTGATTTATTTGAGCGGCTATCTCCACGACGCGGGATTCTCCATTGAGCACAAGGATTTTCAAATTGACAAAAATGACTCAATGGAAGCTTTTTTAAGCGGGAAAAAATACGATGTTATCGTATCCACTTACAGCCCGTTTTTTGAAGACAAGGACCTGGCCCTTCTGCGCGATATCAAATCCCGCTCCGCGGCAACCGATATCATACTGCTGGCAAACCACAAGGACCGGTTAGACAACCAGCATTCCGAGAAGATATTGAAAGAAAATCCCTTTATTAAAGCCCTTGTGTACGATTACGCGTATAACAGCTCCGCGGCTTTTATCAGCGGGGACCGGAGCGACGGCCTATTCAACGTGTTTTACATAGAGAACGGCGCCTTGAAAGGCAGGATCAAGGACATGCCGCCGGAATTCGAAATTCCGCTGCCGCGCCATGAAGTTTTCAAGTCCAACTCCTACTTTCACTATGACAGCGTGGGGGGATTATTGACTACCGCTATGTCCACCTTCGGATGCAAGATGGGCTGCGCGTTCTGCTGGGCCCCTCAGCTTTATCCTATTGTTGCCCGGAGAACGCCTGAAAATCTTATCGCCGAGATGGAACACATCGTTAAGTGCGGAATAAGCGAAGTTTATTTCCACGATTTCTCGTTTGCGTACCACAAGAACCAGCTGCTGCGTTTCTGCCAGCTGATGGTTGAAAAGAACATCAAATTGAGGTGGTTCTGCTCTTCCCGCTTCGACCTTATGTCCGCCGAGACTATCGAAGCGATGGCAAAGGCGGGATGCAGGTGCATTGAATTCGGGCTGGAAAGCGGCAATTACGAAGTAAGAAAACTGTACGGCAAAAAGTTTCCTGACGAAAAAGTCCGCGAAGTGGTCGGCCTGTGCAGAAAACACGGAATACATAAATCTGTCTTTATTATTTTAGGATTGCCCGAAGAATCGCTGGATGACATGGTCAGATCCGTGGAGTTTGTGAAAAAACTGCATTTTGATTATATCTCAATTAATATATTATGGGCGGAACGATTCACCGATATTGCCGATAAACTGCAGGGCAATATCATCACCGAATCCAGCGATGAAGCGATGAAAAAAATAAATTTTCAGCATTCACTCGTATCCAGCGACGACATCATAGCCCTGTACAACAAATCCATCAGAAGCATTTACCTCAATCCTTTGTTCATCCTGCGACAACTAATGGGCATCCGGTCTTTCAAAAAAATATTATTCTCGTTGTATCTGGTGAAGAAATTATTTTTCAAGAAAACGCAGGCAAAAAACGCATCAGTAACATGAATATATTCATAACCGGGGCAAGCGGGTTCATCGGAAACGTATTTCTCAATAGGTTGTTGCGGCGTATCCGGCCCGAAGACAAGGTTTACATCCTTGTGCGTTCTATTCTTAAGCTTTCGGACCAAAGAGTTATCCAGCTGGCCGGTTCCCTTGAAACCCTGGGTAAATATGAAAATGAAATCCTTTCATCTGATTATTTCTTCCATATCGCGGCCGAATCCCGCATGGAAGGAGGAACGGATTACAGCAAGTCCATAACTGTCCCGACGCTGGAGATTGTCAATATATTGAAAAAGGGGAAATCACTTAAGAAACTTATCTATATCAGTTCGATCGCGGCAGTCGGCCGTACAGGCAATGACAACTGCGTGCTTCCGCTTTCAGCTGACAGCAGGCCTTTCCCGACCACCGATTACGGGCGGGCAAAATTGACAGCGGAAAAACATGTGATTGAAAGCGGTCTTCCCTACGCGATTATACGGCCGGCATTCGTTTACGGGAAATACATGCGCGCAGAATCGCATGTAAACGCATTTGTTTCAATGGTATGCCGCAGAAGCCCATTTGTGCATTTCAATTTCTCCGGAAAGGTTTCGCTCATACATGTCGATGACCTGGCATCCGCGCTGTTGAATTGCATCTACGGCGACGCGCCTGCGGGAAGGATATATTTTGGAGAGACAGAAACCTCAACGGTAGGCGATATCTTCAAGGTTATCTACGCGAAGGTCCATAATAGACGGTTATGGCAGATAGCTTTGCCGCGGATCGGCGGCTTGATGGGCAGGATCCACGCGTTATTGCCCGCAAGAATCGCGATACTATTTTTTAACTATTTTTGGGCGCGGGATGACAGATTCAGCGATGAACTGCTGAAAGGCATTGAACTGAAAAGCATAAAAAACAGCATCATTGACGTAATATCAACCAATAAAGACACGCTTAGAAACGCGAAAGCGCACGGGACGGTGCAATGAATATCTTTTTAACGAAGAAGGAACTGATATCCTATTTTGACGGAATGGCCGCTAGCCGGGACCGCTGGCGAAAAAGAAACCGCTACTACCAGAAAGAACTTGAAGAATTCTATTCCTTCAACGTGCCTAAAGGCGCCTCCGTCATCGAAATAGGCTGCGGCACCGGCGAACTGCTGAACAAATTGGAGCCGTCAAACGGGGCGGGGATAGATTTCAGCCCTGAAATGGTAAAAATCTCGCAGAAGAAATATCCTAAGCTGAAATTTTATGTCGACGATATCGAAGAACTGAAACTAAGTGAAAAATACGATTTCGTCATCATGCAGGACCTTATAGGGCACCTTTCGGACATATGGGTCGCTTTCAGAAACCTGCGCAACATTACGACCCCTGAAACAAGGGTAATAATCAACTATTACAGCCAGCTCTGGGAACCCGCGATTCTCATGCTTGAAAAGCTGGGGCTCAAAGCGAAACAGCCTCATCAGAACTGGCTTTCACTGGCAGATATTGAAAACATTCTTTACCTTAACAACTATGAAGTAATAAAAAAGGGCAGGCGGTTCCTTTTTCCGGCCTACATTCCCGTTATCTCCGGCTTGATAAATAAATACATCGCCAAACTGCCTTTCATTAAGAAACTCTGTCTGGTACAGTTCATAATTGCCAGGGAAACCCCTGCCGCGCCTGCCGCCGGGAAATATACCTGCTCTGTAGTAATCCCCGCGAAGAACGAGGCGGGCAACATCTTCAGCGCCATCGAGAGGATGCCCGAGCTCGGAAAGGGAACTGAGATAATATTCATTGCCGGTAATTCAAATGACGGAACAACAGAAAAAATACGGGAAGCGATAAAGAAATACCCGTCAAGGGACATCAAATGCGTCCTTCAGGGCAACGGCGTCGGCAAGGGAGACGCTGTCAGGAAAGGCTTTGACGCCGCCGCAGGGGATATACTGATGATACTGGACGCCGATCTGACAGTTCCTCCCGAAGACCTGACGAAATTCTATCAGGCGATAGCGGAAGGAAAAGGCGAATTCATAAACGGAACGCGGCTTGTTTATCCGATGCAGAAGGAAGCGATGCGCCCTTTGAACATTTTGGGGAACAAGACGTTCAGCGTTATATTCACATGGATACTTGAACAAAGAATCAAGGATACATTATGCGGAACCAAGGTCTTGCGCAAAACAGATTACATAAAGATCAAAGAAGGAAGATATTTCTTCGGGGATTTTGATCCATTCGGAGATTTTGACCTGCTTTTCGGTGCCGCCAAGCAGAACCTGAAAATCGTCGAATTGCCCGTTAGGTACCTCGAAAGGACATACGGATCCACGAAGATATCAAGATTCAGGCACGGGCTGCTGCTGCTTCGGATGTCCATGCTTGCTTTCGTTAAATTCAAGCTCAATTAACACGGGAAAAAAATGAAAATGGATCTTTTGGACAGAAGCGTCATAGAAAAGATATCGGATTCGGAAGTGCCGATACATTATTTTTACCTGCCCGTAATCAAATACTTCTATTTAAGGAGATTTGAGCTTGTTTTCGAACTTATGGGGGACGAGAAATACGGCAATATGCTCGAAATAGGATACGGAACCGGAATACTATTCCCGGAACTCGCCAAAAGGACAAAAGAGCTTCACGCTGCGGAAGTGAAAGACAGTTCAAACCTTATCATGGATGCTTTGAAAAAAAGAAATATCAGCGTTCTTTTTTCCGCGGGCAGCATCCATAAACTGCCTTATGACAACGATAAATTCGAATGCATCGTATGCATCAGCGTTCTTGAACACATCAAGGACCTCGATTCCGCGATGTCGGAGGTAAGGAGAATAATGAAACCCGGCGGAAAAGCATATTTCAGTTTTCCCGCAAAGAACGCGATGCTGGACCAATTCTTCCGTTTATCCGGCTATAATCCCGATAAGATACATCCTTCGTCCCACGGCAAGATTCTCGGCAAGGCGTCTGAATATTTCAAAGTAGCTGAAATCAAGAAGTTGTCCATGATAGTCCCGCTGTATTTCGCTTGCAAGTGCGTTAAAAAATAACTATATGAAACTCAATTCCGCCAAAATACTGTTGCCTCTGATACTGCTTCTCGGGCTCTCTTTGAGAATCACCGGTATCCAATGGGGACTTCAGACGTCAAAATATTTCCACGCGGCCTCGTTCCAGCCGGACGAGGCAGATACGTTCAATGCCATGAAAGGATTCGCGCCGGCAAAGCTTGATTTCAGGATCAAGCATTACCTCGCGACAAGGGGTTCGGCCCAAGTTTACCTGACGGCGGCGTGGGTCAAAGCGGCGTCGCTATTCGGCGCGGCCAAAGTATCGCCCTCTTTCGACTATTTCAAGGCGAATCCTAAGCAACTCGTCAAATTGTATTTGACCGGGAGAGCGATGTCCGTGTTTTTCGGTATTCTTACGGTATTCATGGCCTATCTGCTCGCGAATCTCTTCTTTAAGGACGTCAGGACCGCGCTGCTGTCCGCATTGATACTCGCCGTCACGCCGCTGCACGCGATATGGTCGCATTACATCTCGACGGACGCGCTGCTCGCTTTTGAAGTATGCGTCCTGTTCATGGTATGCCACGGCATAATTAATGACGGGAGGCTGAAGTTCTATCTGGCAGCGGGCGCGCTGGTCGGATTCATCGGAGCGACAAAACATACCGCGGCCCCGGTCTTCCTTGTTCCGCTTCTCTCGCATATACTTTCCGGCAGGAAGATTTTCTCAAAAGATCCGGCTTTATACGGCTTGGCCTGCTTTGCGGGTTTTTTTGCCGGGAATCCGTACGCATTTATCGAACCAGGACAGTTCATAAAGACGCTTAAGTGGGCCGCAGAGATCGGCATCAATATGGACCCAAAAGCACAGATTATAGATACCTTCGGCTCCCAGCCAAACCTTATTTTCTACGTTCTTACGGCCCCCAGATACAGTTTCGGCATTCCGTTGTGCCTGCTGTTCGCCGCGGGAATCATCTTCTCGGCATTCAAGAGGGAAAAAGCGGATATACTTATTCTTTTCTGGATAGCCGTTTTCTATGTTTTTATCTCATTGACCTCTTCATGGCAGGTTTTGAGGTGGCAGCTGCCTTATGTCCCGTTCCTGTGCATACTCGCCGCAAGGTTTATAATATCGGCCGCCGATAACGGAAACAAACTGATAAGCAGGGGAATAGCAGTACTGAGCGCTTTTGTCCTGATACTTACGCTGTTCTACACGACGGCTTACGTAAAAACAATGGCTGTAAAGGACGTCAGGGACGTTTCATCCGAGTGGATAGAGCAGAACATACCGGAGGGATCGACAATCGGCTCGCCGTGCGTCTGTTTCTGGAATCCGTCTATCGTGATGACGGAATTCTGGTACAAAGACAGCGAGCCGTTCTACAAAGGATTGAAAAGATACAAAATGATTCAGGTGCCGGCGGATCCTGCGGAACTTGACAAGCTGGACCCGGATTACATTATACTCACCGACTTCGAATACCACCCCCTGCTGAAGATAAAATATCTCTATCCTCATCCCGAAACGTACCCGTTCCTGCTGGGAGTCATGAATGAAGGGAAATACACTTTCCTGAAATCATTCGAGAACAAACCCGAGCTTTTCGGGATAAAGCCGGTCAATGGTTTTTATCCTCACGAGCTCAGGATGGTCTTCCCGGAGATCAGAATATACAAAAAGGCCGGTAAATAGCATATGTGCGGAATATTCGGAAGAATAAACTTCGCTGATAAATCGCCGGTGTCCGCGGACATCATAAAAAAAGCCCTGTCTCAGATGGTTCACCGCGGCCCTGACGACGACGGGATCCTGATAGACGGTCACGCCGGGCTCGGTATGAGGCGCCTGAGCATCATAGATATTAAAACCGGACATCAGCCGATAACCAACGAGACCGGTGATATCTCAATAATTCACAGCGGCGAGATATACAACTACAGGGAACTCCGCGAGACGCTTATCAGGAAAGGCCACTCTTTCAAGACCAGCAGCGACACGGAATCCATCCTGCATCTGTACGAGGAATACGGCGAAAAATGCCTCGCGATGCTCAACGGCATGTTCGCTTTCGCCATATGGGACAAAAAGAACGATAAAATGTTCGTCGCCAGGGACCGGGCGGGGATAAAACCGCTCTTTTATTCTCTTTCCGCCGGCTCTCTCATGTTTTCTTCGGAAATCAGGGCTCTCCTGTCGGCCGGCGTTTCAAATGAAGTTGACAGGGAAGCCCTCGTGAATTATTTCTCTTTCTACTATATCTCCTCTCCCCAGACAATATACAAAAACATCCGCAGGCTGCCCCCCGGCCATTTCATCGAAGTCGGCCGGAGCAATGTCGAAATAAAACAATACTGGGATCTGAAATTCTTCCCTGAAATAAAAACCGAGCAGGAAGCCGTTGAAAGCATCAAGGAAACCCTCGCCCGGGCCGTTAAAAGCCACCTTCAGAGCGAAGTGCCGCTCGGCGTCTTTCTTTCAAGCGGAATGGATTCGACTTCAATCCTCGCGATGATGCACGGCCTTGTGCCGAAAATCAAGACTTATACCATCGGATACGAGAACGGGAAGAGCTTCAACGAGCTCAAGGAAGCGCGGCTCGTCGCGGAGAAATACGGCGCGGAACACAATGAATGCGTGCTGAAGCCCGGCCAGGTGCCCGGATTTATCACGGATATCACTAAACACCTCGCCGAACCGCACGGGGACTGGACGCAGGCCGGTTTCTATTACCTGTCCAGGGAGTCAAAAAAGGATATCACCGTGGCCCTTTCCGGCGCGGGGGGAGACGAACTCTTCGCTGGCTACCCGACGCTTACCGCGGCCAAGCTTGCCGGATATTACAGGAAACTGCCGGGGATTATGAAGGAAATTATTAAAAAAACGGTGAACAAACTGCCTTCCTCGTATGACAGATTAAGCTTTGATTTCAAGGCGAAATCATTCGTGGCCGGCGCGGAGATGGAACCCGAAAAAGCGCACATGCGATATAAAGAGATATTCAGTAGTGAAGAAAGGAAAAATCTTTTGTATAATGTATCGGAAATTGACCCGTTTTCGGTTTACGGGCAGTATACCGGCGCCACGTCTGATATGCGGCTGCTGGACCGGCTTTTGTATTTTGATTTCAAGGTATTTCTTCCTGACTGCGCCCTGCACGTTACGGACATGGCCACTATGATGAATGCTCAGGAATGCAGGGTGCCGTTTCTGGACAACGAAATGCTGGAACTGTCCGCCAGGATACCGGTTTCGATGAAAATGCGCGGCGTTACCACAAAATACATCCTGCGGAAAGCATTGAAAGAATTCCTGCCGAAAGAGATAACGCGGATGCCCAAAAAAGGTTTCGCGATGCCGACCTCTTTCTGGCTCAAGAAAGAATTGAAGGATTTCGTGGGTTCCCTGATACAAAATTCTGAAAAGAGAAACGCCGGACTGCTGGATTTTAATTACGTGCGCCGGATATTTAGCGAGCATACTTCCGGAAGAAAAGACAACACGAGAAAACTGACCTGTCTGGCTTCTTTCATGATATGGCAGGAAATGTACCAATGAGACAGCGATTAGCAATTAGCTATTGGCTATTAGTACACTACCTACTACTAATTGCTAATGGCCAATTGCTGAAGTTATAGCAATTGGCAGTTAGTGCGCGGAATAATATATGACCGGGAATTTATGGAGGTTAGGCAAATGAAAAATATTGCAATCGTCGGGTGCGGGTACTGGGGGAAAAACATCGTCAGGAACTTCCAAAGAATAGGCGCTTTGGGCGCCGTCTGCGATTCAAGCCCCGACACGCTGAAAAAGGCAATATCCTCGTACCCGTCGCTTACCGCCTTCCAGGATTTTGACAAACTGCTTAAAGACGGCTCAATTGAAGGCATCGTCATCGCGACCCCCGCGTCCTCTCATTACGATCTGGTCAAGAAAGCCCTTCAAAGCGGTAAAAACGTGCTTGTCGAAAAACCGTTCACGACTACCTACGCCGAAGCCGCCGAGCTTACGGAACTGGCCGCGAAGAAGAACCTTGTTCTGATGGTCGGCTTCACTTTCATATACAATCCCGCGGTGAGAAAAGTAAAGGAACTCATTGATTCAAAGGAACTCGGTGAAATTTATTACATCTATTCGCGCCGGCTTAACCTCGGCATAGTTCGCAAGGACATCAACGTGTGGTGGAACCTGGCCCCGCACGACGTTTCAATAATCCTTTACTGGCTTAACCGCAAGGCCACGTCTGTCAACGGTTCCGGGTTTTCGTTCATTCAGAAAGGAATAGAAGACGTGGTGTTCGGCAACATCAGATTTGACTCGGGGGCGGCCGCACAGATACACGTTTCGTGGCTTGATCCCAATAAAACAAGGGAAATGGTCGTGATAGGCTCAAAAAAAATGATCATTTACGACGATGTTTCCGCGGACAGAAAAGTCACCATATACGACAAAGGCATAGACAAATTCGACGACTTCCAGAGTTTCGGACAGTTCCAGCTGATACACAGGGCCGGCGACGTTCATATCCCGAAAATAGATTTTAAGGAGCCCCTTGAAATAGAGGCGCAGCATTTTGTCGACTGCGTAAAGAACAAAAAAGAACCTATGACATCGGCCGTGTGGTCGCTGCCGTCCGTAAGGATACTTGAAGCGGTCCAGGACTCCATAAAACAGGGGAAATGGATCGATATATAGCGACAGCAATTAGCTATTAGCAATTGGCAATTGTAAATACAACGACAAATAATTTTGAATTACTAATTGCTAATGGCAAATTACTAATTGCTTGCGTCATAGTAATTGGCAATTAACAATTAGTAGAGAGGTAATGCAATGAAAAAGAAATATTTCGTGCATGAATCAAGCTGTGTGGACAAAGGCGCTAAAATAGGAGAGGGAACGAAGATATGGTACTTCTGCCATATCTGCGAAGGCGCTGTGATTGGAAAGAACTGCAACATCGGGCAGAATGTCTTCATAGACAAAGGCGTCAGGATAGGAGATAACGTTAAGATACAGAACAACGTTTCGGTCTACGCGGGCGTTGAAGTCGAAGACGGCGCTTTTCTGGGGCCTTCCTGCGTCTTCACAAACGTAAAGAATCCCAGGTCGCTCTTTCCGAGAGAGAGAAAGGACTATTTTGGTACGAAAGTGGGCAAAGGGGCGTCTATAGGAGCCAATGCCACCGTGGTCTGCGGCCATAATGTCGGCAGTCACTCGTTCATAGGCGCCGGGGCCGTTGTCACGAAGGACACAGCGGAGTTTTCGCTCATGGTGGGAAATCCCGCGAGGCTTGCCGGATGGATGTGCGAATGCGGCGCCAGGATAGAATTCGACGGAAACTCCGGGAAATGCCCGGGATGCAAAAAAATCTATGATAAGGCCGGGGAAAAATGTATAGAGAAAAGAAAATAGCTTTCGTGATTCCAGCCAGGAACGAGGAGAGACTTATCATCCCTACGCTTGAAGGGATACCGGATTTCGTAGACGCGGTCTTTGTTGTTGACGACGCGTCAACGGATAAGACAACGGAACTTGTCGGAAATTATCCTGACAAACGCGTCAAACTGCTGAAACACGAAACAAATCTTGGCCCAGGCGCCGCCATAATCACCGGTTATAAGAAAGCAAGAGAAGACAAATTTGACGTCGTGGTTGTCTGCGGCGGAGATAACCAGATGCCTCTTGACCAGACGAAGGATTTGATAGATCCTATTATTGACCGCAAGGCCGATTACACCAAAGGCAACCGATTCATGGAAGGCGGGCAGAAACTGAAGGATATGCCCGCAACCAGGGTCGTTGGCAATACGATAATCTCCCTGCTTACCAAGATCGCCTCGGGCTATTATAAGATATTCGACGTTGTCGACGGATTCACCGCGATCAGCAAAAAAGCCCTTAATACGGTTGACTGGGACAAGGCCTGGAAAAAATACGGCTATCCCATGGATTTCCTTGTACGCATGAATGTTAACAGGTTCAAGGTGCTTGATATACCCAGAAGAACAATTTATCTTCCCGGTGTCAGGCAATCGCAGATTAAAGGCCTTTCATACGCGCTAAGGGTTTCTCCGATGCTTCTTCGGAACTTCTTCTACCGCCTGCACAGGAGATATATCCTCGGCGATTTTCACCCTCTCATATTCATGTATATCGCGGGAATGCTGCTGCTGCTTTTAGGGCTTTCCGTCGGCCTCTTCATAATAGCCGTCAAGCTGAAAGGGCTTAATCCGACCGGCGCCACCGCGATATTATCCGCGCTGTTCATAATATCGGGCGGACAATTGTTCCTGTTCGGGATGCTTTTTGATATGATGGAAAGCGGAAAATAGAATAATGGAATACAGAACAGTTCTCGGGATAGGCGATTTTGTGCATGATAACGGCGTGGCTATAGTCCGGGACGGCAGGATTATATTCGCCGTCAACGAAGAACGTGTCTCAAGAAAAAAACTGGACCAGAACATAGACGTCTCGCTTCAGAAACTTGAGTCTTTAAGCGGTATTAAGCTTTCCGAGATTGACGCCGTCGCGCTTGCCGGCGTCCGCCCCGTTGCATTCGCCTTCCTCACCGCGAAAGAATTCATCATTGAATCGTTCATGAGAATGTCGCTTCCCGAAGGGCTGCTCGTGCGGCTCGGTAAAGTCACGATGAAGTTCCTTTACGTGCGCAAGATCAAGCGCCTGCTGAGAGAAATGGGGCTCTCCCGCAAACCTTTCTTTTTCGTCAATCACCACCTCACTCATGCCGCGGACGCCTACTACGGCTCGGGTTTTGCGGAAGCTACGGTCCTGACAACCGACGGTTTCGGAGACGGCCTTTGCGCCACCATTTACGCCGGGAAGAACAACCGGCTCACAAGACTCAAAAAGGTATTCAGCCTGAATTCACCCGGACTGTTCTACACCGCCGTAACATCAATGCTCGGATTCAAGCCGCTGCAGCATGAAGGGAAGATTACCGGGCTTGCCGCGTTCGGCAAAAGGGGCAAGTGTTACGATGACGTAAAAAAAATAATATCCTTCGACGCAAAAAAATGCGATTTCCCTATCCGGCTCAAATATTTCCGCTCGGTCGGCATCCAGGCCGGAATCTTTGAACTTTTCAAATACCTGCGCGTTTTCGCGCTGAACCTTCTATCCGGAAGGAACTCCGAGACCCCGCGGACAATAAACGAAGAGCTTGAGAAAATGAGGAATACGTGGCACAGCGGGGAACTCTCAAGGCTTTTGAGCGGTTATTCAAGAGAGGATATCGCGTGGTCTTTCCAGAACCGCCTTGAAGAGATCATGACCGAGTTCGCTGAATACGCCGTGAACCTGACCGGAATGAACTCGGTTGCCGCGGCCGGCGGGACATTCGCGAACGTCAAGGTCAACCAGCGGATAGGCGAACACAAGCTGGTAAGCCGCCTTTTCATTTACCCGCACATGGGCGACGGAGGGACTTCCGCGGGCGCCGCGCTTTACGCTTATCATAAACTTACGGATTTCAAGAACAGCGTAAAAGCAATTGATAATGTTTATCTCGGCCCCAGGTATTCCGAAGACGAAATTCTTGAAACGCTCAACAGGTACAAAGACGAGCTCCGGTGGGAAAAACTTTCGGACACTGCCAAGAAAATAGCTTCCCTCGTCGCGGATAAAAAAATCGTAGGCAGGTACGCCGGCCGCATGGAATACGGGCCCCGCGCGCTCGGGAACAGGAGCATCTTAGTTCATCCTTCCGACCGCACGATAAACGACTGGCTTAACAAAAGGCTGAAGAGGACGGAATTCATGCCGTTCGCCCCTTCAACCGTCGCCGAGGAATCTAAAGGTTCATACCTGATGAAAGAGGGCTGCGCGGAGCCGGCCAAATTCATGACGATTACATTTAACTGCACACAGTTCATGCAGGATAAATGCTCCGCGGCAGTTCATATCGACGGAACCGCGAGGCCCCAGCTAGTCAGCGCGGAACAAAACAGTATCTATTACGATATCCTGAAGGAATTCCACAGAATAACCGGCATCCCGTCGTTCGTGAACACCAGTTTCAACATGCACGAGGAACCCATAGTCTGTTCTCCCGAAGACGCCGTCAGGGCCTTTCTTGAGGGCGCGGTTGACGCCCTTTCACTTGAAGATTATCTGGTATATAGAAAATGATCCCGGTATTATTGCTGCCGCATTACCTAGGATAAAATGAAAAAACTCAACATATCTGAAAAGACGTTTTTGATCTGCGTTTTCGCCGCGGCCGCGATAATAAGGCTTGTCTTTGTCCTGAGACTCGGCTACGATCAGCTCTCTCCCGACTGCGGAGAATGGCTCAGCGTCGCGTCGGACATCATATCCGGCAAAGGATACGGGGAAACATGGAGACCGCCGGGTTATTCCACATATCTCGCGGCCGCGATGCTTGTTTTCGGAAAATCCATCCTGGCGTTCAGACTGCTGAACGTCCTTCTGGGAAGCGCTACCTGTGTCCTGATTTACTTCATCGGCAAAAAAGTGTTCTCATACCAGGTAGGGAGGATAGCCTCCGCTCTCATGTGTTTCTATCCTTACATGATCGCCTACACCGGCGACCTTCTTTCCGAGACCTTCCTCACGTTTATGATAGCGTTGTCTGTACTTATGCTTTACATCTGCAGCGAAAAACCGGATTTTAAGATAATACTTGCCACCGGGGTGATCCTCGGCATCACATCGCTTACGAAATCCACCGTGCTCCCGTTCTACGGAATCGCGTGCGCCTGGCTCTGGTGGCGGACTAAAAGTTTCAAGACGGGCCTCCTCGTCGGCATTTTCACGCTGGTTGTCATCGCTCCGTGGACCGTAAGGAATTATTTTTATTACGGCAAATTCATCCCGGTTTCAACGGCGGGAAGGTCATTTTATCTGGCATGCAACGATAACGTCCTGCATTTTGAAACCGCCGGGGAGTTTGACACCCCGCAGTCGGCCGAGATGTCAATGCCCGGAATCCCGGCGGAACACGAAGAAATCCTGAAACTGCCCAGAATGGAACAGGAGGAAATCTTCACCCGGAAAGCAAACGAATGGCTGAAACAAAATCCCGATAAATTCCTTTTCCTTCTAAAGGCCAGATTCCTGCATTTCTGGAGGCTCTATCCGATGATGGCGTATAAATGGCAAAAACTTGCCGCCAAACTCACATCGGGCGTTTATATCCCGCTCGGAATCCTCGGGATTTTCCTCTCATACAGGGATTTCAGGAAGACGTCTCTGTTGGCGCTGCTTTTTGTCATATTCACGGCCGCTCATTTACCCTTTGTCGTCGTATTACGGTACCGCGTCCCGATTGACCCGTATATAATCATCTTCGCATCATACACCCTCTACTACGGTTACCGGTCGCTCAAATCATACGCAACAAAACGGCAATGAAAACCTTACTTTTTATCGTTAAAATTCTTTTTGTCATAGCCCTGATCGCGTGGTCGGTGTACAAGTTTGATCTCGCGACGGCTCAGAACGTCCTTCGAACAGCCGATATCAGGTGGGGTATTGCCGCTCTGTTATGCAATCTCGGGGTCCTCTTTTTCGTGACCCTGAGATGGAAGATAATCATCAAGGGATTCTGCCCGGATTCCAGCGCAAGGCTGAAGGACCTTTTTAACGCTAACCTTTTGTCGTTGTTCTATGTTTTATTCATACCGACGACATTGGCCGCCGAAGTCGTCAGGATATTTAAACTAAAGGCGCATATCGGCAACAACTACAAAACCGCAACGCTTATCACGGCGCTGGACAGGATACTGGGCGTGGCCACATGGTTCCTGTTATTCATGACGTTCCCTTCTCCTTTCCATAACAACCTGCTCTGGCTGGCTTTCGCCGCCGCCCTGGTCGCGGCTTATTTCCTGAGAAAAAGATTCGTTTTCTGGGGCCACGCGGTTCTGGATTTTTCCAAACACCACCCGGCCGATATCTTCAAGGCGGTGCTGTTTTCATTCATCGGACAGCTCGCGAGTTGTTTCATGACATATTCAGTGATCAGGTGCCTAGGAGCCCATATCCCCGTAATCGAAGCCATCGGACTTACGGCCACGACCGCGATGGCAGCCATGATACCCATATCGATGCTCGGAATCGGCGCCAAAGAAGGGTCGCTAATAGCATTGCTGCCGTTGTATGCTGTGTCCGCCACGCAAGCGGTCATGATAACGAGTTTCATGGTTTTTATAAATTATTTCTACGGGTTACTGGGCGGATTCATCGAATTGTGGCAATCCGGGTGGAATCTCTCTAAACTGAAACTTCCTTCAAACAGAAAAGACGGGCAAACCGATGCCTAAGATAAAAGCGCTTTACCTTTCCACGAGCCTAAACACGGGGGGGACGGAAAGATTTCTCGCCGTTCTTATCGAAAACCTCGGGCACAAATACGATTTTACGGTCGGGTATCTTAAGGAAAAAGGGGCTGTCGGGAAATATCTTGAAGAAGACCGGGGTATTCCGGTGGTCAAATTCAGCTCCCCGTGGAAGATCAGGGATTTTCTTCAAAACAACGGTGTCAGCCTCCTGCACACGTTCCTCTACCGCGCAAACATCCTCGGCAGATTCGCCGGGATGCTGGCCAAAACACCGGTGGTCGTTTCCACGCAGCAGGCTGTCGACGCATGGAAGAAACCCTATCACGCGTGGATTGACGGTTTTACTTCCAGATGGTGTGACTGCGTGATAGCGAATTCGGATTCCGCCAGATCAATCCTTATTTCCAGGGACGGGGTCCGGGCGGACAAAATATCCGTTGTTTACAACGGTCTTAATTTTGAGAAATTCAAAACCTGGCGGCCTAAAGAAGAGATCTTAAAAGAATTGGGTATAAGCGGACAGGGGCCCGTTATAATCAGCACCATACGGCTTCACAGGGAAAAAGGGGCCGACCTGCTTCCCGAGATCGCGCGGAACACAAAAAAAGGCATATTCCTGCTTGCCGGCGACGGCCCTGAAAGGAAAAATATAGAAGTCGCAGTCTCAAGAGCGGGACTCGGAAAAAGGTTACTGCTTCTCGGCTGGCGCGGCGACATAAACGAGCTTTTATCCGTTTCGGATATCTTCCTGATGCCGTCAAGGGAGGAAAGCTTCCCGCAATCCATCCTCGAAGCAATGGCCATGTCGCTTCCCGTAGTCGCTTCAGACGTCGGCGGCGTGAAAGAACTCGTAGATGAAGGTGTCACGGGAACACTGAAAAAATCCTGCGATACTCTTAGTTTTTCAAAAGCTTTGGATTATTTAATTGAAAATCCAGGAAAAGCCGGCGACATGGGCAGGCGGGGACGCGAAAAATCCCTGCTGTTCACCGAAGAAAAGATGATACGTTCCGTCGACGATATATATTCCGCTCTGCTCGGGAGGAAGAATGTACTTTAAAACGCTTAAAGAAAAACTAAGGTCAAGAAAGGCCAAAATCGGCGTCATAGGGCTCGGCTATGTCGGGCTTCCGCTCGCGATTGAATTCGCAGAAGCCGGTTTTACTACAATAGGTTTTGAAGTAGACGCTAAAAAAGTAAAAAAAATATCGAAGGGAACATCTTACATAGCCGATGTCAGATCGGCCGCGCTGAAGAAACATGTCCGCGATAAAAGACTGAAAGCCACGTCGGATTTCGGGATGCTCAGGGACGTTCAGGTAATAATAATCTGCGTCCCAACCCCTTTAAGAAAATCAAAAGATCCTGATGTGTCGTATATCGTTTCGGCCGCGGAACATGTAAAAAAACACCTTCAGAAAGGCCATCTGCTGATTCTTGAATCCACCACGTATCCCGGGACCACTCGCGACCTTGTGCTTCCTATGCTCGAAAAGTCGGGGCACAAATGCGGCGGCGATTTTTTTCTTGCGTTCAGCCCGGAACGCGTGGACCCGTCTAATAAAACCTTCGGCATCAGGAACACTCCCAAGATAGTAGGAGGCATCACGCCCCAATGCACCGAGCTCGCGCGGCTTTTATATTCCAACGTTACGGATAATGCAGTGACAGTTTCGTCTCCTGAAGCGGCCGAAATGGTCAAACTCCTGGAAAACACGTTCCGTGCCGTCAATATTGCCCTCGTGAACGAAGTGGCCCTGATGTGTGACAAGCTGAAACTTGACGTGTGGGAGATCATAGACGCCGCGGCAACAAAACCCTTCGGTTTCATGCCGTTCTACCCGGGGCCTGGCATCGGCGGACACTGCATACCCCTGGATCCGCAGTACCTTTCATGGAAACTAAAAACGCTGAACTTCTATTCGAGGTTCATCGAACTTGCCGGCGAAATAAACTCTAAAATGCCGGAATACGTCGTGCGCAAGATCAGCGACTCGCTGAATGCGAAAGGTATTTCAATGAAAAACGCGAAAATCCTGCTGGTCGGGTTGGCGTACAAGAAAGACGTCAATGACATGAGGGAATCGCCGGCGCTTGATGTGATGAAACTTCTTTTGGACAGCGGCTCCCGCGTCAGCTATTACGACCCGTATATCCCTGAGCTGAAATTCGGGGGAAAAATTTACAAGTCGGCGAAAAACCTTGGTGCGACCGGAAAATTCGACGCGGTCGCTATCACAACTAATCACACAAATATTAACTACGCGCAGCTGGTTTCAACGGCCAGGCTCGTGGTCGACTGCAGGAACGCCACCAAGAACATCAGAAATCCCAAGATTGTCAAACTATAAACCAATGGCAATGGCCCCCAAAAATATATTTCCGGAAAAACTGCCGCTGTTCCTTATTCTTGCCGTCTCGTCTCTCCTTACGCTATGGGGACTCTTATGGGGACTGCCTTTAAAAAAGGCCCACATCGACGAGGCTGTTGTCGTGTTTTATTCGCTGCGTTTTCTTACCGGCGATCTCAACCCGCATGTCTTTTTTGACTACCCGACACTTTACCCGTACATGCTCGGCACGCTCTATTTCGCGTATTTTTTGATCGGAAAACTCTTCGGTATATTCCAGAACATGGACTCTTTCATCGGGATATACCTTAGCGGCAACGCGTCCGCTTTTTATATTATCGGCAGGCTCCTAAGCGCCGCCTTCGGCACCGGCAGCGTTTATCTCGTGTACAGGCTCGGGAAGGAAAATTTCGCCGGAGGAGGCCTGCTGCCCGCGCTGGCGATGGCGCTTATACCTATCAGTGTCCTTTACGGCCATTACGCGATGGTGGATACGACGTGTGTTTTCTTCCTGCTCGCGTCATTCCTGTTTTTCAGCAGGCACTTTAAGGACGGTAAAACACCGGATCTTTACAAAGGCTCTTTCCTTATGGGGCTCGGCATCGCCGCGAAATACTATCCGGCGGTGTTTTTTATACCGGTGCTGGTTTATCTGCTGGCCGTAAAAAAATACCACAGGGCGCTTGCGTCCGCGGGACTGGTGTTAGCGGGTTTTATCGCGGGTTGTCCGTTCGCGCTTATTGACTTTCAGGCGTTTTATTCAAGGTTCGCCGACAGGTTCAACTATATCGTATGGGGTCCGGCAGGCGGCGGCAGCGTCCCGTCAGCGAACCTTATCATATTCGTAAAAACATTCGCTGACGTCTTCAAACCGGCGCTGCTTTTGCTGCTGATTGCGGGTATTGTTTTCTATATTTTGAAAAACCGCAACACAGGCAAATTGCTGCTTTGGATCATATGCCCGGCGCTTTACATCGCTTTTTTACTTACATGGAAAATTGTCTCTCCGCATTATTTCCTGCCCGTGATACCTTTTTTACTGCTCGCGGGAATATCGGGTTTAGATTCGGATAAATACGGACGTATAATAAGGACCGCTATCATCATCGCGTGCCTTTTTCCGGCCTATCAAAGCGTAAAGACGGACATACTTCTTTCAAAAGAAGACACAAGGCTGACCGCTCTTAAGTGGATGAGAACAAACATTGAACCCGGCTCAAATATACTAAGGATGCCTAATACCCCGGAATTCACCGTCACTGACCCCTATATAGTCATGGTCGACTGGGAGGGTAAACTGGCCGGCGCTCCGGCGGAAAAGATTTCAAGCGAATTCGAATACGTACTAACAAGCCGTTTCTCAAACGGCCCGGCTCCGGAGTGGGAAAATTCACTTCTTAAATACTTCGCGATTGAAAAGGAATGGGAATGGATACCATTGGCCCCTTTTCACCATCCGCGAATAACACTTTACAGAAAACATAAAAAAGGACCCGCGGATGAGCGGTAGAATATCAAAACTCCTGATAGCGGCATGGCTTACGTTTATCAGCATCGAATATTTGAGCTATTTCCCGCCGAGGGGGATGCTAACCGGCCTGCCGTCCGTATCGTCAGTTTCCGTCCATGGCCAAATATTCGCGGATATCGCGTTCCTGCTTATATTCTTTTTCGCGGCCACCGGATACGGCCTGTTTTTCTGGAGAAATGCGCGGGCGAAAAAAACCGAGATCCTGTTATTTTCCGCGGGAACCGGCATAGGCGTTATCTCAGCCGCGGTCCTGCTGTTGAATTCCGTTTCGTGCGCGAATAACTTTTCGGTTATCGCGGTGTTATCGGCCGGCCTCACACTTTTCATCTTGTACGCAAAAGTGCTTCGTTTCAGACCGGCAAAACTCCACGCGTCATTCGCGATCGCCGCCTTGCTCCCGCTGCTCAGCACGCTGGTCGGAGCTCTCGCCCCGCCAACGCAATTCGATTCCCTGGTTTACCATCTCGCGCTGCCCCAGAAGTATATCGACGCAGGAAGAATGTATTTCGTAAAGGAAAACTTCTTCTTTTCCTTTCCGCAGAATATGGAGATGCTCTATCAGGCCGCTATGCTCGCGCGCGGCGATATATTTGCCAATTTAATCCACTGGCTGTTCCTGCCGCTGACGGGATTGGCCGTGTTCAGCTTCGCCAGGAGGTATTGGGACGTTAAAACCGCACTGATCGCTTCGGCGGCCTGGATGTTCTCACCGGCCGTCATGTTCCTCGCGGCGGGGACTTACGTAGACCTTGGCCTCGCGTTTTTCGTTTTTATGTCGTTTTACGCTTTCATGCTGTGGAGAGAGACCGGCGATAACTCATGGATCGCCGCGGCCGGGGTTTTCTCCGGGGTTGCCGCGGGCATAAAATACACGGCCATGGCGCCGGCCGCTATAATAGCGGTCTTGGCCTGCATTCACGCTAAAAGAGTTAGGCCGGCTGTTTTATTCTCTTCCGCGGCCCTGCTAGTTTTCGCGCCGTGGCTCATAAAGAACTGGGTATTCGTCCATAATCCTGTATCGCCGTGGGGAACAGGCATATTTACCGGCTCCCTTCTGACAGCCGAACACGCGAAAAACTACTTCAGCCACATATCCGGGCACGGCATGCCCCTTAAAAACCCTCTGGATTTCATAATGCTGCCGTGGAATCTTACCATTTTCGGTTTCAGGTACGGCGGGGGGTTTGACATGCCAGGACCCGTTTTCCTGCTGCTGCTGCCTCTCTTGTTTTTGAGCAAAAAAATTGATAAAATAGATAGAGTTTTGATTGTATTTTCATTGGCTTTCGGATTAGCCTGGCTGGTTTCCGGCAAAGTGTTGAGATTTCTAATACCCGTAATCCCGTTCTTGTGCCTGCTTTCGGCGCGCGGGATAGTCAGCACGGCGGCAGAACGCCCTGTCAGGAATGTCGCGTACGTGATATTGGCAATTGTTCTTTTGCATAATTTGCTGTTTTTCCACTGGACGATGACCGAGGTTGACCCGTATTCTCCGGTTCTCCGGAGCGAAAGCAGGCAGGAATACCTTGGCAGGAAACTGAATTATTTTCCGGCCGCGCATAAATGCGTCAACAATCTGCCGGACCGGGCAAAAGTGCTCTTCCTCGGCGAGACCAGAAGCTACTATTTCGCTAAGGACTCTGTGATACCGACGGTTTTCGACAAAAATCCTTTCGTCACCTGGGCCAATAATTCAGAAAATTCCGATAAGATACATAAAACTGCCCGGGACAACGGCGTAACGCATATCCTCATTAACAATTACGAGTACGCAAGACTGGGTGTTGAGAAAGAATTTACGGAAAACGGCCTGAAGAATTTCCTGAAATTCAAAAGGTCATTCCTGACTGGTATTTATAAAGACGCCTATTGTGAAGTTTATAGAATAAAATAAGAAAACTATGAAATTTCCGGACATGAACTACATTCAGCTATACTGCATAGTGTTTGCCGCGGCGCTTGTTTTTTCGCTCGTTCTCACTCCCATTTTCAGAAAAATCGCGATAAAATTCAACATACTCGACCATCCTCTTTCGAAGATCAAGACACACCATCAACCTACCCCGTACCTTGGCGGGATGGCGATATGGAGCTCTTGGGTCATCAGCCTTTTCCTTATCAGGCTCTTCACGCATTTCCCTACGGGCACGCTGCACAACCTAAGGGGAGTCATTCTCGGCAGCGTTATAATCCTTCTTCTGGGGCTTATCGACGATGTCCTTCCCAAAGGGCTGGGATTCAAGAAAAAATTCATGATACAGGCCGCCGCGGCGCTCGCGATAACTTTCTTCGACATCAGGCTGCATTTCGTTTCGCCGTATGTGGTGGCCTTTATACTGAGCATTATCTGGGTAGTAGGCATAACGAACGCCTTCAATATAGTGGATATAATGGACGGTCTGTCAAGCGGCATAGCCGTCATAGCCAGTCTCGCTTTCCTGTTCATTTCGCTCCCTTCGGAAGCGATTTACGTTAACTTCTGCGCCGCGGCTCTCGCAGGCGGCTGTCTTGGTTTCATCCCGTTTAATCTATCGAAGAAAAAGAAGATATTCATGGGCGATACCGGAAGCATGACCGTAGGTTTCATACTCGCATCTCTGGCCCTCGGCACATCTTACACTAAGATTAACGACATAGGGCTCTTCTCGCCTCTTTTGATACTGGCGATACCCATATACGACACGTTTCTTGTCATGTATTTCAGGTGGAGAAAAGGGCAGTCTCCTTTCATGGGAAGCAAGGACCATTTTGCGCTGAGGCTGGAAAAACTCGGATTCAGCAGGCCGAAAATAATCACCGTCACATACGTCATCAGCGTCATTCTTTCTATTACTGCTTTCCTGTCCACCCGTTTGTCTCTCTTGTGGTCTTCCATCCTGCTGGCAGGCGTCATATTGTTTGCCGCATTCGCGAGTTACCAGCTGAGCAAGGCCAAGATCGATTAATCAAAGACTGTTTTATGAATGATACTGTAATCATCGGCGCGGGAGTAACGGGGCTGTCATTCGCATGCTGCCTTAAGAAACCGCACGTAATAATCGAGAAGGAGAATATTCCCGGCGGTTTGTGCCGCTCGGTCAATATAAACGGCTGCACTTTTGATTACTCCGGGCATTTCCTTCATTTCCACCACGACGAAACCCTCAAGTTCGTCAACGGCCTTCTCGGCGGTAAACTGGCAAAGATAAAACGGAACGCGTGTATACGCGCGCACGGCGCTTATGTCCCTTATCCGTTCCAGGCCAACCTGTACGCCCTTCCGGAAAAAATACGCAAAGAATGCCTCGAAGGTTTTTTAAAGAAGTCTCCCGTCTCCCGTCTCCCGTCTTCCAGTTTTTACGACTGGTCTATTTCCACGTTCGGCAAAGGCATAACTAAGCATTTCATGAAACCGTACAATGAAAAGCTTTGGACTGTATCGTCAAAAGTCCTGACGGCGGAATGGGTCGCTCCGTTCGTTCCCCAACCCTCCATTGAGGAAGTTGCGGAGGGTGCGGTTTCCGGCCTTAACAGGAACTTCGGATATAACGTCTTCTTCTATTACCCCGAAAAAGGGGGGATCCAGACTCTGGTGGATTCGCTCTCTTCCAGGGCCGGCAAAATAATTACCGGCACGTGCGCCGCGAAAATCGACATCAAAAACAGAATAGTTGAAACCGACAGAAAACAAATCTTTCGCTACGACCGTCTCGTTTCCACACAACCTCTGCCCGAACTCCTTGACCAGATAATCGGTCTTCCTCCGGAAATATCTGCCGCGCGGAAAAAACTTAGATGGAACTCCGTAAACTGCCTGAATCTGGCCTTCAAAGACGAGGATAAAGACATTGAAATAAGCGAAAAACACTGGATATACTACCCCGGGAAAAAATATGTATTTTACAGATCGGGCATTTATTCAAACATACTTGAAAGCATGACGCCGCCGGGACTGTTTTCCATGTATATCGAGATAAGCTCACCGCCTGGAAAACGCGTTGACAGGAGAAAGACGCTCGCGGAAGTCCTTGCCGGACTGGTAAAGGCCGGCCTTATTAATGAAGGGGCGAAACCGGAGATTGTGGAATGGATGCCCATACCATTCGCTTATGTGATCTACGACAAGGAATACAGCAGATATACCGACATGATTCACGGCTTTCTGAAACAAAACGGAATATACTCAATAGGGCGCTACGGCGCCTGGAAATACTCCTTTATGGAAGAATCCATATGGGAAGGGATGAAGCTGGCTGAAGAGTTTAACAATATGAGTTGATTGAAAAACCTTTTTTCGCATCGAAATTTCAGTAGTTTGAGCGAAACAAGGAAGCCGAGGCGAGCATATGCTCGACGGAGTATATGTAAGACGAGGCTAACGCCGTTGCAGTCAAACTACTGAAATTGCAGTCGGAAAGGGGTTTTTCAACCAACTCAACATATGAAACGTATAAAAGTCTGTCATATCATCACAAAGCTTGAGTTGGGAGGCGCGCAACAGAACACTCTCTACACCGTGGGCCGCCTTGACAGGGAGAGATTTGAACCTGTTCTTATATCCGGGAAAGGCGGCATTCTGGACGAAGAAGCGTTAAAACTTCCCGGGGCCAGGACATTTTTCACGTCAAAGCTCGCAAGGCGCGTTTGTCCCGCCACGGACTCCATGGGCCTTATCATGCTTTTTTTTATTTTGCGCAGAGAAAAGCCCGAGGTCGTGCACACGCACTCTTCCAAGGCGGGGATACTCGGAAGGATCGCGGCATGGCTTGCCCGCGTCCCCGTAGTAATACACACTTTCCACGGTTTTGGCTTTCATGAGCTTCAAATCTGGCCTGTCAGAAAGCTTTTCATCCTGCTAGAGAGAATGTGCGCCGGAATGTCCGATAAA
Source organism: Elusimicrobiota bacterium (assembly GCA_043811535.1). Classification (GTDB taxonomy): domain Bacteria; phylum Elusimicrobiota; class Endomicrobiia; order Endomicrobiales; family JBDRNC01; genus JBDRNC01. The sequence goes on along the minus strand of JBDRNC010000017.1, from coordinate 63,426 downwards.
CTGATCGTGGTTTCGAACAAAAACACGGAAAAAGCGCTTGCCAACGGCATCGGGGATCCCGGTAAATTCACGGTGATACGCAGCGGCATAGAAATCTCAAAGTACAGGAACCTGAATGTTGACAAGGCAGACATAAGAAAGAAATTGGGAATAAAATCTGAAGAAACCGTGATAACTACTATAGGCCCGTTCAAACCCCAGAAAAATCTTGACGACTTCATAAAAACTGCGGATATGGTCCTTAAGAAAAAACCCGACACGGTTTTTCTGATGATCGGCGACGGCGAATTGAGGCCTCACATTGAGCTCCTTATACACAGTTATAACTTATCCGCCAAAATCATCCTGCTTGGATGGAGGCGCGATATACCCGAACTGCTGGCTGTCTCCGATATTTTCGCCATGACCTCGCTTTGGGAAGGCCTGCCCAGGTCAGTGCTTGAAGCGATGTGCGCCGGCCTTCCGGTAGTCGCGAACGCCGTTGACGGAGTTAAAGAAATAGTGGCGGAAGGAAAGAGCGGCTTTCTTGTCAAGCCGCATGACAACGACGCTATGTCCGGTTTCTTGCTGAAACTGGCGAATGACGCAAACTTAAGGAAACAGATGGGAAAATTCGGCAGAAACCTTATTAACCGCGAGTACGATATCGATTTTATGGTTGAACAGCAGGAAGAGCTTTATATGTCCCTGTTGAAACAGAAGGGAATTATAAGTTCGTAGTTCGGAGTTTTGCCTATATTTTATCTACGAACTACCGACTACGAACTCTGAACTGCTGTAAAAACATTGACAAAAAGCCAAAATTGAAGTAAAATCTGTGAAATTGTTCACAAATCAGCCGACTGCGGGTTCCTAAACCAATTATCCCCGTTGTTATATCCGGCAATTCAAAGGGAGCAAATATGGCATATAACGTTACACTCATCCCGGGTGACGGCACAGGCCCGGAGATAGTAGAAGCAGCAAGGAAGGTAATCGACGCGACAGGCGTCAAGATAAACTGGGAAATAGCCGAAGCGGGCTCGGATGTGATGGGGAAATACGGCACGCCGCTCCCCGAAGCGACGCTTGCTTCCATACGCAAGAATAAAGTCGCCTTAAAGGGCCCTATCACCACTCCTATCGGCACTGGATTCCGTTCCGTAAACGTGGCCATCCGCAAGGAACTTGACCTGTATTCATGCCTTCGGCCGTGCAAAACTTATCAGGGAGTAAAATCCAGGTACGAAAATATCGATCTTGTAGTCGTCCGCGAGAACACCGAAGACCTTTATGCAGGCGTGGAGTTTGCGGCTGACACCGAAGAATCCGGAAAGATAATAGAGCTTTCAAAAAATAAAATAAGAAAAGGTTCGGCGATCTCTATCAAGCCTATCTCAAAATTCGGATCGGAACGGATCGTAAGGTTCGCTTTCGATTACGCGGTTAAAAATAACAGGAAAAAAGTGACTGCGGTAGCCAAAGCAAACATCATGAAATTCACCGACGGGCTTTTCTTCGAGACGGCCCGGGAAGTAGCAAAAAAATACGAAGGCAAAATTGAATACGAGGAGCGGCTGATAGACAACATGTGCATGCAGCTGGTCCAGAAACCGGAGCTTTACGACGTGCTTGTCCTGCCGAACCTTTACGGCGATATTATTTCAGACCTATGCGCGGGGCTTGTCGGCGGGCTCGGAGTCGCCCCGGGAGCGAATTTCGGTGACGACTGCGCCGTATTCGAAGCCGTGCACGGCTCGGCGCCGAAATACACGGGGCAGAATAAGGTGAATCCGACCGCCGTGATACTTTCCGGCATGCTGATGCTCTCGTATCTCGGCGAAAAAGAAGCTTCGAAAAAACTCGACAAAGCCGTCGCCGCCGTCATAAAGGAAAAGAAGCAGGTTACTTATGATCTCGGCGGAAATGCCGGTACAAACCAGATTGGCGACGCCATAATAGAAAAACTGAAAGGATAATGGTGTTTAAAATGGAAAGAAGCTGCCTCATAATAAAACCTGACGGGATAGGAAAGAAAAAAGCCGGCGAAATAATCAGCCGGATGGAGTCCGAGGGACTGAAACTCCTGGCGATGAAAATGCTCAATCCTTCGAAGGAACAGATAGAAGGTTTCTATGAAATGCATAAGGGCAAGCATTTTTTTGAGCCGTTTATAAATTTCATGCTTTCCGGACCCATTATAGTCACGGCATGGGAAGGCAAGGGCACGATAGCCCACATAAGGAAAATTATCGGGGCCACGAACTCCAAGGAAGCCGCCGCGGGAACGCTGCGGAAGATGTTCGGAACCGATAACAGGAAAAACCTTGTTCACGCGTCAGATTCGCCGGAAAGCGCAAAAAGGGAAATCGGCTATTTTTTCGGATCGCAAGAGCTGATAGAGTACGATCCTGACGCTTGGATAGACAAGTAAACAAGGAATATACTGTAAACACTAAAAGCTAAATACCAAATAATTCCAAGATCGCAAATTCAAATATCAAATATAAATGCAGTGTTTGAGTTTTATCTTTAGCATTTTGAGCTTATTTAGTATTTAGAGTTTAGTGTTTAGCATTTGAAGTTAATAAAGGATATTAAATGAAAGTATTGGTATTGAACACAGGTTCGTCTTCGGTAAAATACACCTTTTTCGAAACTGAAGGCGAAAAACGCATAGCAAAAGGCATCGTGGAATGCATTGGACTTCCCGAGGCTTATTTCAAGCATCAGGTGACAGGTGAGGAAGAGATCAAGGAAGCGTGCAAAGCCCCGAACCACCAGGCTGCGATCAAGCTTATCCTTCAAAATTTGACCGACGCTGAGCATCCTGTTATCAAAGATATACACGATATCTCCGGAATAGGGCACCGCATAGTCCACGGCGGGGAAAAATTCTCAAAATCCGTACTTGTAGACGATGAGGTGATGCAGGATATAAAAAACTGTTTTGTCCTTGCTCCGCTTCATAACCCACACCACTACGAAGGATTGAAAGCCTGTCAGGAGCTTATGGAAGGAATACCGGAAGTAGCGGTTTTTGACACGGCGTACCATCAGACGATACCGGATTACGCATACTCGTACGGCCTGCCCTATACACTGTGCAAGAAGTACAACATCCGCCGCTACGGGTTCCACGGCACCTCGCACCACTACGTCGCGGAGAGGGCCGCGGAAATCCTCAATAAACCCATAGAAAAACTGAACCTGATAACCTGTCATCTCGGAAACGGGTGCAGCATTACCGCGATAGAAAAAGGGAAATCGATAGACACATCCATGGGTTTCACTCCGCTGGAAGGACTTGTCATGGGAACGCGGACCGGCGACCTTGACCCGGCTATAATAATCCACCTTCTCAGTTATGAAAAAATATCGGCCGACGATTTGAATACTCTTTTGAACAAGAAAAGCGGGTTGCTCGGCATATCGGGTATTTCCGCGGACATGAGGACGATACTTAAATCTGCCGCAGGCGGCATGGAACGGGCAAAACTGGCTCTGGAAGTTTTTTGCTACAGGGCAAAAAAATACATTTCGGCGTATCTCGGCGCGCTTAACGGGACTGACGCTGTTGTTTTCACGGCCGGGATAGGCGAGAACTCCCCCACGATACGCGAAAAATGCTGCGAAAACATGCAAAATCTGGGTATCGCTATAGATAAAACCGCTAACGAAGGCATAATAGCGGAAGAAGGGATCATTTCACCCAAGGATATGAGGGTCAAGGTCATGGTAGTCCCCACAAATGAAGAACTCATGATAGCCCGAGAAACAGTAAAGGTCTTGACAAATTCATAAGTAAACAATATAATGAAAAACTTGACATTTAAAACGAGCGAGATCATCGAGCTCGGCGAAATAAACAAATCAGTCGATAAATACACTTGTCCGGAGATATCTGACAGTGTAATCGAGCAGGAACTTGGTGTTGTATTTACGTTGAAGCCGGTTGAAGGGAATATTTTGCTGACCGGCGGAATAAGGGGCTCTCTCATACTGGAATGCTGCCGGTGTCTGACAACCTTTGCCTTTCCAGTTGATGTCCAAATACAGCAGGTATACTCCTCGAATCTCGAAGAAATCAATTTAGAGGACGAAATCCGGCAGATTATGATACTCAATACGCCGCTAAAGCCTCTATGCGTCGAGGAATGCAAGGGTTTATGCCCGCAGTGCGGCAAGAACCTGAATAACGCGAATAGCGATGCATGCTGCTGCTCCACCGAGCAAACGGATCCACGGTGGGACACTCTGAAGAAATTGATTAAATGAGTTAGTTGAAAATACATAGGAGGCGTTTAGATGCCAAATCCAAAGAAAAAACACACTCCAAGCCGCCGGAACATGCGGCGCGCGGCGAACTGGAGAGTACAGGCACAGAATTCAAGCAAGTGTCCGCAGTGCGGCGCACCCAAGCTTCCCCACAAGGTATGCGGAGCATGCGGCTTCTATAACGGGGAGCTTGTAATACCCCGCAAGGAAAAGAAAAAAACAGGGGAAGGAAAGAAATAATGCGCCTTGCCCTAGATGCGATGGGGGGAGACCATGCACCTGCCGTCACGGTGGCGGGCGCGGTGCTTGCTGCCAAAGAACTGAAACATGAAATAATACTCGTCGGCAGGGAAAGCGCGCTTAAAGCGGAGCTTTTGAAACACAAAACCGCTGGGCTTCCGTTAACTATTTGTGACGCCCCGGAAACGGTCGGCATGGATGAAACACCCGCGCAGGCCGTAAGACAGAAAAAAAACTCTTCCATAGTTATTGCCGCGCAACTCGTAGCTCAGGGCAAGGCAAACGCTTTTATCTCGGCCGGGAATTCGGGCGCCGCGATGGCGTCAGCGCTTTTATATTTAAAACGCACTCCGGGAGTAAGCAGGCCCGCTATAACGTCGGTTTTCCCGACGCTGAACGGATTATGCGTTGTCCTTGACGTCGGGGCAAATGTGGACTGTAAACCGAAACATCTTTTCCAGTTTGCCATAATGGGAAAGATTTTTTTAGAAAGGGTTTACGGAATCTCAAACCCCAAAGTAGGACTGCTCTCGATAGGCGAAGAAGAAGGCAAAGGCAACGAACTTTCCAATGCCACTTATGAGCTTCTCAAAAAAAGCGATCTAAATTTTGTAGGCAATATTGAAGGGCATGATATTACGAAAGGCAAGGCTGAAGTGATAATATGCGACGGATTTGTGGGGAACGTGGTGCTGAAATTCGGCGAAGGTGTCGCGGAGATGATGCTTAAACTCGTCAAGGAAGAACTGAAAGCGCATCCCATCGCGTGGGCCGCTCTTCCTTTCCTCTGGACAGCGCTTAAAGACCTCCGCAAAAAAGTGGACTACTCTGAATACGGCGGCGCGCCTCTGCTGGGAGTTGACGGCGTGTGCATAATCGGGCATGGCATTTCAAACGCAAAAGCCATCAAGAACGCTCTTAGAGTAGCGGCCCAGTTTGCCGAAAAGAACGTTAATACGGAAATCGCGCAAGAAATTTTGAAACACGATATTCCGGAACAGGAAGAAAAATGAATAAATTCGGAGTAAAAATCCTCGGGACAGGCTCGTATGTCCCTGAAAAGATACTGACAAACGCGGATCTCGCGAAAATAGTTGACACTTCGGATGATTGGATCACCCAGCGCACAGGCATGAAAGAGCGCCATATAACTGACAAGCACACGGCTACGTCCGACCTGTCTATACGCGCTTCGCAAAAAGCCATTGAGGACGCGCATTTGACCCCGGCGGACATTGATGCCATCATTGTAGCCACGATAACGCCTGACATGTTCTTTCCTTCAACTGCCTGTTTTGTCCAGAAAGGGCTCGGTGCGGTCAACGCGCACGCCTTTGACATCTCGGCGGCCTGCAGCGGTTTCATATACGGCTTATCGATAGCCAAAGATTCTATAGAGAACGGCAGCGCGAAGAACGTCCTTCTGATAGGCGCGGAATGCCTGACAAAGCATACTGACTGGTCCGACAGGAATACATGCGTGCTGTTCGGCGACGGAGCGGGAGCTATTATACTGGGTCGCACCGATGAACCCAGCGCGATACTTTCCACTTATCTCGGCGCCGATGGAAATTATTGGGAACTGCTTTACAATCCGGGCGGCGGTTCGCGCAATCCGCCTTCTCAAAAGAATATAGATGAACACCTCAACTTCATCAAAATGAAAGGAAAGGAAGTATTCAAAATCGCGGTAACCAAGATGTCGGAAGCCGCTGAAAAAGCGATTGAAAAAGCTAATCTAAAATTTTCGGACTTGGCGCTGCTTATTCCTCATCAGGCGAATATGAGGATAATAGAAGCGATAGCAAGAAAAGCCGAATTCCCCATGGATAAAGTCTACATAAACCTGCATAAATACGGGAATATGTCCTCCGCGACAACCATAGTAGCACTTGATGAAGCAAGGAAAGAAGGCAAGGTAAAGCAGGGCGACATAGTTGAACTCGTAGCATTCGGAGGCGGATTTACGTGGGCCGCAGCTGTTATAAAATTGTAAAGATTGAAGTTTTACGGGCGCAAGCCCGTATATGAATAAGACGTTCACGGCAAACTGAAATCCGCCGAAGCCCTGTTTTTTCGGGGCGAAGGTGGATTGCAGGATTAAAGATTCAAAGATTAAAATACCAAAAAAACCGAAACGGAACAACTAATGACTAAAATAGGACTCATTTTTCCGGGGCAGGGCTCGCAATACGTCGGGATGGGCAAGGATTTCTACGATAACTACCCCGTTGGCAGGGAAATTTTGGATAAGGCTAATGAGGTTCTGGGTTTTGACCTTAAGAAAATTATATTTGAAGGCCCAGAAGAAACCTTGCGCCAGACCCAGTACACCCAGCCCGCTATTTTCGCTGTGTCTTACGCCATTTTCAAGGTCTTTGCCGTCAACTGTCAACTGTCAACTGTATTGCCGCCGGCCATTCTCTCGGAGAGTATTCGGCTCTTGCGGCCGCGGAAGTTTTCAGTTTTGAAGACGGATTAAAGCTTGTCAAGGCGCGCGGGGAATTCATTCAGAAAGTGTCACAACAAACCGAAGGAACGATGGCTGCCATAATAGGGCTTGATACGTCCAAAGTCGAGGAAATCTGCAAGCAGGCGGAAGATTCCAATGTCTGCGAACCGGTTAACTTCAATTCCCCTGGACAAATCGTGATAGCGGGTTCGACAGAACGGGTAAAAATAGTGGTGGACCTGGCTCAGAAAGCCGGCGCGATGAAAGCGGTCCTGCTCAACGTCTCCGGCCCGTTCCACTCTTCACTTATGACACCCGCCGCGGAAATGATGAAGGATGAATTGAAGAAATATTCCTTTTCCGAGCCGAAATTCCCGGTCGTCACTAATTGCGACGGCCAGGTGACAACGGATGCGGGCGCGATAAAGGAAAAACTAGTAAAGCAGATAAACAGTCCCGTGTACTGGGAGAGTTCCATGCTTAAGATGACAGGGGCCGGAACGGATGTTTTTATCGAACTCGGGCCCCAGAGAATCCTGTCAGGGCTCTTGCGCAGGATAGATAAGACAAAGAAATCATTCAACATAGAAGACAAGAAAACTCTTGAAAAAACTCTGGAAGCGCTGGAAAAATAGTAATGCACGGCAAACGCCGTTCTGGAATTTGCAATTTTCAACGGAGGCATTGAAGAAATGAAGCTCAAAGACCAAGTCGCAGTTATAACCGGGGGGGCCCAGGGGATTGGCAGGTCAATAGCCGAAGCGCTGGCAAAAGAGGGCGCGAATATCGTAATCTCGGATATAAACGCCGAGCTTGCCGGCAAAACCGCTCAGGAAATCAAGGAGAAATACGGCGTTGACACTATTCCGGTTGCGGGGAATGTCGCTGTGTACGCCGACTGTGAAAATTTAATCCAAAAGACACTTGACAAATTTTCCAAAATAAATATACTTATTAACAACGCAGGGATTACAAGAGACAATTTGGTACTTCGCATGTCGGATCAGGAATGGGATTCCGTCCTTGGAGTGAACCTGAAAGGCGTGTTTAACTGCACGAAAGCCGCGAGCCGTGTGATGCTCAAACAGCGTGGCGGCAGGATAGTTAACATCGCTTCCGTAGTCGGGCTAATGGGCAACGCCGGCCAGGCAAACTATTCGGCTTCAAAAGGCGGCGTGATAGCGCTTACTAAAACCTGCGCGAGAGAGTTCTCGTCAAGAGGCGTTCTGGTAAACGCGATCGCACCCGGATTCATAAAGACAGCCATGACAGATGCGCTGTCGGAAGAAAACAAGAAAAAACTTTCAGACCAGATACCTCTGGGACGGCTCGGTGAACCGGAAGACGTGGCCAAAGCGGCGTTATTTCTCTGCTCGGACGACTCTTCCTACATAACCGGGCATGTCATATCGGTAAACGGCGGAATGTACATGTAGTTCAGCAGTAAAATATTTCCTGAAAGGGAAAACTAAACAAAATAAGGAGGCCTCAAATGGCAGATCTTGAAACAAGAGTGAAAGAGATTATAGTTGAGCAACTCGGAGTAGATCCCTCGGAAGTCACGCCTCAGGCATCATTCATCAACGACCTCGGCGCAGACTCGCTTGACACGGTTGAACTGGTAATGGCCCTGGAAGAAGAATTCGGAATTGAGATTCCGGATGAGGAAGCTGAAAAGATCCAGTCAGTCGGTCAGGCAATAGACTACATCAAATCACACAAAAAATAACCGCACCTATATAATTAGGTATATTCCGGACCTTTAGGCTCTGACTTAACGAGTCTTGCGGTTCGTGGCGGTTTCTTTTTATATCGGGAAAACCATGAATAAAAGAGTCGTTATAACAGGAATCGGCATAGTATCTCCGATAGGCACGGGAAAAGAGAATTACACCGAAGCGCTTCGCCAGGGAAAATCCGGGGCGAACGTATTCACTAAATTCGACGTCAGCAATTACTCGACGCGCATCGCGGCCCAGGTCAAGGACTTCACGGCTGAGAACTACATCGACAAGAAAAAGATCAAGCGCATGGCCATGTTCACGCAGTTCGGATTCGGCGCCGCGAAAATGGCGGTCGAGGATTCGGGCATCGATTTCTCCAAGGAAGACCTTTCGCGCATAGGCGTGATCACCGGCACAGGAATCGGCGGCCTTGACATAATTGAGCGGGAGCATACGAATCTCACGGAAAAAGGTCCGGGGCGCGTAAGCCCGTTCCTGATCCCGATGATTATAACGAACATGCTTCCCGGAGAAATCGCGATACACTACGGTATGAAAGGCCCGAATTACGCGATTTCCAGCGCGTGCTCGTCCGCGAACCACGCCATGGGAGACGCAATGAGACTGTTGCGCTACGGTGACGCCGATGTCATGGTATCCGGCGGTGCCGAAGCCGCAATCACACCGCTCGGGCTGGCCGGGTTCTGCAGCATCAGGGCATTGAGCGCGAGAAACGACGCCCCGGAAAAAGCTTCCCGTCCTTTCGACAAAGACAGGGATGGATTTGTCATGGGAGAGGGCGCCGGGATCGTAATCCTTGAAACCCTTGAACACGCTCAGAAACGCGGAGCGAAAATATACGCCGAGCTGATCGGATACGGAGCTTCCGATGACGCTTTTCATATCACTGCGCCTGACCCGGAAGCCGTCGCCGCAATACTTGCGATGAAAAACGCTATAGCGGACGCCGGAATAAGCCCGGACGAAATCGACTATATCAACGCCCACGGCACGTCAACCGAATACAACGACAAGACCGAAACAAAAGCGATTAAAGTTGTTTTCGGAGAGAGGGCCTACAAAATCCCTATTTCTTCGACAAAATCAATGACGGGCCACCTGCTGGGAGCCGCCGGCGCCGCGGAACTTATAGCGATGCTTGTGTGCATGGAAAAAGGCTTTATCCATCCGACCATAAATTACGAAACAAAAGACCCCGAATGCGACCTGGACTACGTTCCCAACACCGCAAGAGAACAGAAATTCAACTGCGCTTTATCCAACTCGCTGGGATTCGGCGGACATAACGGAGTGCTGATAGTCAAACGATATGCCAGCTGACTTCTCTAAGCTAGAAAAAACAATCGGATTTAAATTCAAGGATAAAGAAATACTCCGGAAGGCGTTGACGCATAAATCCTACGCGGACGAGGCTGGCACGCAGGAATTCAACGAACGCATGGAGTTTCTCGGAGACAGCATACTTGCGGCGGTCGTGGCCGAATACCTGTTCCTGAAGTACTCGGGCGAAGACGAGGGAAAACTCTCGCAGCTGAAATCACAGCTTGTTTCCCGCCAAAATCTGGGCCGCTGGGCGAAAAATATAGACATCGGCGATTTTATATTCATAAGCAAAGGCGAGGAAGCTTCCGGAGGAAGGAAGCGCGAAAGTCTCCTTTCAAACACTTTCGAAGCTTTGATAGCCGCGGTTTTTTTGGACGGGGGATTCGAAGCGGCCAAGAAATTCATAAGCACGCATCTTGTCAAGCACCGCAGGGTCATTATCAACGACGCGAAGAGCAAGCTCCAGGAATATATCCAATCGGCTTACAAATCGCTGCCGGAATACAGGATAATCGCGGAATCCGGACCAGACCACGAGAAAATATTCGAAATAGGCGTTTTCTTCAAAAAGAATCTGCTGGGAAGCGGCAACGGTAAATCCAAAAAGGAAGCCGAACAGTCCGCCGCAAAAAAAGCGCTGAAAGAGATAAGAAAGAACAACAAAGAGATAAGAAAGAACAACAAGTAGTTAAATAATAAAATACGCCCGCCACTGAGACGCTGGCGGGCCCCGACTCCGTCGGGGGAGGTTTAGATGGAATATTTCCTGACCGAAGAACAAAAAATGATGGTTGATCTCGCTCGGAAAGTCGCGCACGAAAAAATCAAGCCGGTGCGCGAACATTACGACGAAACTGAAGAATTCCCATGGCCCATCGTAGAGGAACTCGCGAAAGCGGACCTCTGCGGCGTGTATATACCTCAGGAATACGGCGGATTCGGCGGCGGGACGATGGATCTGGTTCTCGTGATAGAAGAACTCTGCAAAGTTGACGGCGGCATCTCGCTTTGCCTTGCCGCGACCGCGCTGGGCACGTTCCCTATACTTATATCCGGAAATGAAGAACAGAAAAAGAAATACCTTCCTGATATAGCCTCCGGAAAGAAGCTCGCGGCGTTCGGTCTGACTGAACCCGAGGCGGGTTCCGACGCCACGGCGATGCGCACTACCGCAAAAAAAGAAGGCGATTTTTACGTGCTCAACGGCACGAAATGCTTCATTACTAACGCGGGCGAGGCCGAGATATACACGGTTTTCGCAAAAACAAACCCGGACCGGGGAGCAAGGGGAATATCCTGCTTCATAGTGGAAAAAGGAACTCCCGGATTTGATTTCGGCAAAAAAGAAAAGAAAATGGGCATACGCGCTTCGGTAACAAGAGAACTTATATTCAACAACTGTAAAATACCCAAAGAGAACCTGTTAGGAAAGGAAGGCCATGGTCTTCTTACGGCGCAGGCAACTCTTGATACATCGCGTCCCGGCGTCGCGGCGCAGGCTCTCGGAATAGCGGCCGGAGCATTAGAAGAAGCCCTATCTTATTCGAGGACAAGGGTACAGTTCGGCCAGCCTATTTCTTCTTTCCAGGCGATCCAGCACATGCTCGCCGACATGGCGACGGAAGTAGAGGCAGCGCGATGCCTGCTTTACCAGACGGCCAAGAACATGGACGCGAAATTGGATAAACGCATCACGAAAGAATCCGCCATGTCAAAACTATACTGCTCGGAAGTCGCGATGAGAGTGACGACGAACGCAGTGCAGATACTGGGCGGCTACGGATACATCAGAGAATACCCCGTTGAAAAAATGATGAGAGACGCCAAAATCACGCAAATATACGAAGGGACAAGCCAGATCCAGCGCAATGAGATCGCGCTCTGTATGATCAAAGAAAACGCCGCAAAGAAATAGAGGAAAAAATGCATTTCATAGCATGTATCAAACAGGTTCCTAACACGACAAACGTCCAGATCGATTCAGAAACCGGTACGCTGAAACGCGAAGGGGTGGAATCGATCATAAATCCTTTTGACGAGTACGCAATAGAGGAAGCCGTGCGCCTGAAAGAGCGTTTCGGCGGCAAGGCTACCGTTATTACGATGGGGCCTCCCCAGGCGGAAGCGGCGCTCCGCGAAGCGCTGGGCAGGGGAATTGACAGCGCCGTGCTTGTGTCCGACAGGGCTTTCGCGGGCGCGGACACGTGGGCGACTGCCTACACGCTCGGAAAGGCGATACAGGCTCTTGCTCCTTTTGACCTTATTATCTGCGGCAAGCAGGCCACCGACGGAGACACGGCTCAAGTGGGTCCCGGCGTGGCAGAAATGCTTGATATTCCGCATGTCGCTTACGTTAAAAAGATAGAAGAAATAAAAGAGGGTTACGTTAGGGTGGAGAGAATGATGGAAGACGGATATGACAGCATCGAAATGCCTCTTCCATCCCTGATAACCGTCGTCAAAGAGATAAACACGCCCAGGCTTCCGTCACTGCGCGGCCTTATGGCTGCAAAAAAGGCCGTCATACAGAAATGGACAAGCCAGGACATTAAAGCCGAACCCAAGAGTATCGGCTTAACAGGCTCTCCCACGCAAGTCATGAAGATATTCACTCCGCCTCCGAGACCGGGAGGGGAAAAGCTTGAAGGTTCTCCGGAAATTGCAGCCGAGAAACTCGTAGCCAAGCTCAAACAACTGCAGATTATTTAACAGGAGAAATATAGATGTCAAACCAAATCAATGTAGTCGCCGAAAAATGCACCGGATGCAGTCTTTGCATCAAGGCCTGTCCTTTCGGCGCGATAGCGCTTGTTGAAAGGCCCGACCATCCCAAAAAGCTGAAACTAGCGGTTATTGACCTTCATAAATGCACGTTTTGCGGCGCCTGCATAGATGCCTGCAAAAAATTCGAGGCGATCCACCTTATCAAAGAAGAACCGATCCAGCTTGACGTGGACAAAACGCATTACAGGGGTATCTGGGTATACGCGGAACAACGCCACGGCGAGATCTCTCCGGTGGTTTACGAACTCCTTAACGAAGGCTCGCGACTGTCAAAAAAACTCGGCGTGCCGCTCAGCGCAATACTGATGGGGCATAATATAGAAACCAAGGCACAGGACCTCATACAGCACGGCGCCGACAAGGTATACCTTTTCGACGACCCTATTTTAACCGAGTTCCAGGATGACCCTTACAGCGACATACTTTCTCATCTTATACAGCAGGAAAAACCTGAAATTGTGCTTATGGGCGCCACAAATATAGGGCGTTCTTTCGCGTCCAGAGTGGCCGCGAGGATTTACACCGGGCTCACGGCGGACTGCACCGGCCTGGAAATTGACCTTGAAACCAGGAACCTCCAGCAGACGCGCCCTGCGTTCGGCGGCAACATTATGGCCACGATATTGACGCCGCGCCACAGGCCGCAGATGGCCACCGTCAGACATAAAGTATTCAAGCCGTCGGCAAAAGACGCTTCCCGCAAGGGGGAAGTCGTCAAGAAGACGGTTGACGCGTCCAATATACTGAACCGTACTAAATTCCTGCAGTTCATAAATGACACCACCGCGAAAGTCAACCTGTCTGACGCCGATATTATTTGCTCGGGCGGCAGAGGGCTGGGAAAACCCGAAGGATTCAAGATGATAGAAGAACTTGCCGAATGTCTCGGCGGCGCCGTGGGATCTTCGCGCGCGGCCGTTGACGCGGGCTGGATACCGTATTCGCACCAGGTCGGCCAGACAGGAAGGACCGTCAGCCCGAAAATTTACTTCGCATGCGGGATATCGGGTCAGATACAGCACCTGGTAGGGATGGGTTCATCGGATATTATTGTCGCTATTAACAAGGACCCGCACTGTCCCATGATGAAGTTCGCTACGTTCGCTATAGAAGGCGATCTTTTCGAGATAATCCCCTGGATAATCAAGGAAGTGAACAAAGCCAGGGGCGCTTAGTTGGTGATTGGTTATTAGTTTTTGGTTGTTGGTAGTTCTTTTCTTAGGTTTTTACTAATCGCTAATTGCCAATAGCTAATTGCTGTATTAAATATTGACTTTCCGCCGTCAATGTAATATAATTTAAATAGAAGTTCTTTATTTTTTATCTATACTTGTGAAATATTTCACAATACCAAAGGCAACCTGTTAATGGACATATTTTATATCTCTCTTGCCAACTTTAACAACTTCCTTCAATCACTTATAAAGGATTCCGCCGCCTACGGCCTTGTCCCGGATAATGACGGTAAACACCTTCATTGGGAAAAAATACCTTTCGAAAAAGCCTCGGATATGACCATAAACAAGTACAGGGGAGTACAGCCGCTTAAGAATTTCGTTTTTCCGGCAAAAGAGGAAGTAACCGGCGATACCGGCGACACGAAATTCATCGTCGCCGGCGCCAAGCAATGCGACATCGCGCATCTTGCCACCCTGGATTCCATGTTCATAGGCGGCGCGCTGATAGATCCCTATTATGGCTTGAAAAGACAAAGCATGATTATTATCTCCGGAGATTGCGATGCTTGCGCACCGAGTTGTTTCTGCACTCTCATGGGAGGAAAACCCTATCCTGAAAAAGGTTTTGACATAAACCTTTCGCCGGTGGCATCGGGTTTCATCGCTGAATGCGGCTCCGAGACTGGCAAAACGCTGATTTCGCACAGGAAGCATCTTTTTGAAGAACCGCGCAAGGACCATCTGGATGAAAGGAACAAATTGAGAAGTAAAATGCTTGAATCTGTCAACGCCAATAACAAGGACTTTGACTGGAAAGACCCGAAAGATATAGTTGAAAATAATTCTGGCTCGATTGTCTGGACGGAAGGCATAGCAAAAACTTGCGTTGAATGCGACGCCTGCCGTTTCGTCTGCGGGACATGCTACTGTTTTCTGCTGGGTGAAACGAAAAAACTGTGGGAAAAACTGAGGACATGGGATTCTTGCCAGTCCACGGGTTATTGGAGGGTCGCCGGCGGCGGAAACCCGCACAAGAACAGGTTTGAACGACTCAGAAACTGGTACATGTGCAAGCTCTCGCTAAGGCCGAAAAATTTCGGTTTCTACGCCTGCACGGGATGCGGCCGCTGCGTTGATGTCTGCCAGGGAAATATAGACATCAGGAGAAGTCTTCAGAGACTAAAAGACAACGATTCGTCCGCCCTTAAAGAAAAGGTCAAATTATGATACAGAGCCCGTACAAACCAATACCGGTAAAACTTGAGAAAATCATAGAAGAAACCTCGAATATTAAAACCTTCACTTTCAGGCCCGAGGAAAAGTTCCGCTTTTCCACGGGACAATTCGTGGAGCTTTCGCTGCCCGGCGTCGGAGAGGCTCCATTCACTCCGTCATCCTCACCCTTTTCTACGGAAACCGTAGATATCACCATAATGAAAGCAGGATACGTAACCGGCAAGCTCCACGAGCTTAAAGGCGGCGAAACGCTGGGAATCCGCGGCCCGTACGGCAAGGGCTATCCCGTGGATAAATTCAGCGGAAAAGAGATCCTGATACTCGGCGGCGGGGTTGGAATGGCTCCTTTACGGTCGTTTTTGCTTACATTGCTTGAATTGAAAGATCAATTTAAAAAAATAACGCTTTGCTACGGCTCAAAATCGCCGGAAGATGTGGTTTATAAGTATCTTTTCCCAAAGTGGAAAAAAGAAAAAAACCTTCATCTCCTTAGAAGCGTGGACAAGTGCCCTACAGGAGCATGGAAAGAGACTGTCGGCCTTGTGACGTGCCTGCTTGACAAAGTCAAGCCCGACCTTACCAACTCCGTCGCTATTGTCTGCGGGCCGCCTATAATGATGAAGTTCGGAACGCTGAAACTGCTTGACGTGGGGTTCAAACCGAAAGACATCTATCTTTCAATGGAAGCGAACATGTCATGCGGACTTGGAAAATGCGGGCACTGCCAGCTAGGCCCTTATTTTATCTGCAAGGACGGGCCTGTTTTCACTTACGAACAAATAAAGGATCTGCACGATCCGTTCGCATAAATATCTGCGTAATCTGGTTTTTTAAAATCTGTGTAATCTGCGTTTACTATGAAGAAGATATTGATAGATCTGGAAATCTGTTATAACTGCAAAGAGTGCAAAGCTGCGTGCGATTACTACTACCACCCTAAGAACGAAGGGTGGGTCAGGCTCCTGGCCCTCGGAGCTCAGGAACTCGTCTGCAGGCGCTGCGACGACCCTCCCTGCGTGAAAAGTTGCCCTCAGAACGCGCTTGAGTTCAAGCCCGGAGGTTTCCTAAACAGATATTCCATGCGCTGCACATCGTGTAAGACATGCACGGCCGCGTGCCCGTTCGGCGTGATATATCCTGATATCGTTGAATACAAAACCACTATGTGCGACCACTGCCTCGACCGTGCGGCGGATGACAGCCCGCCGGTATGCACAAAGACATGCCCTTTAAACGCAATTAAATGGATCGAAGTCGAAGAAGATCCCCTGAAAGACATATACGCGGTGAGGAACGGGTTGTACTACGTTCACACCATAAAGTGGCAGAAAGAAAAGTAAATGTTTAGACTCCTTTTTTATTATCTGATTTTCCCCGGGCTTCTGTTCCTGGGCGTTGCGGGAATGCTTGTTTCATGGATCGACAGAAAAGTTACCGCAAGGATCCAGTGGAGAGTCGGTCCTCCTATCCTGCAGCCGTTCTACGATATCAGGAAACTACTCCTCAAGGAAACCATCCTGCCGGAAAAGGGAAGCGCATGGACTTTCATTCTGGCTCCTTTCGCGGCGCTGATATCTATACTGGTTATTTCCAACATGCTGGTGCTCTCGTTGATTTTTCCCGGAATCGGTTTCGCAGGGGACCTGATCGTAGTATTGTACCTGTTGATGATACCTCCGGTAGCAATCATTATAGGCGCCTCGGCGTCCAATAATCCTTTCGCGGCGCTAGGCGCGAGCCGCGAGATGAAACTCATTCTGAGCTACGAGCTCCCTTTTATCCTCAGCGTCAGCGTAGCTATTTTGAAAGCAAAGAGCCTTTCGCTCGGCGAAATAATCGCTATCCAGCAGACATTCAGCTCCTTTGTCACGACCCCTTCCGGGCTGATTGCTTTTGTTGTCGCGCTGCTGTGCCTGCAGGCGAAACTGGGGCTTGTGCCGTTTGACTTGTCCGAAGCCGAAACTGAATTGGCAGGCGGAAGCCAGATAGAGTATTCCGGTCCGCTCCTCGCGCTCTGGAAACTCGGAAAGATGATGATGCTCGTCATAGGGCCTCTCTTCGTCATATCGGTTTTCTGGGGCGGAGGGGGACTTTGGACGATAATCTTCAAATATCTTGCCGTAATAGTGATAACGGTGCTGATAAGGAATACAAATCCACGCGTGCGAGTTGACCAGGCGATAAAGTTCTTCTGGGGTATCATGACCGCGCTGTCTTTGCTTGCTCTTGTACTTTACTGGAGAGGATATTGAAGCTCTGCCCCGTAAAACGGGGCACTTGAATAAGCTGTAATACACCAAGCTGAAATCCGCCGAAGCCTCAAAAAATTGGGGCGAAGGTTGACTAAAAGGAATATATGCCGTCTTTAAAACCGCTTACAAAATCTCTGTTCGTCTTTCACGCGGCCTGCAGCCCGTGTAACAACTGCGACATAGAGATACTCGACGCGCTGACGCCGCGCTTTGACCTGGAAAGGTTCGGCATCCAGCTTGTCGGTTCGGTAAGGCATGCCGATGTCCTGCTGGTGACGGGAGCGGTAAACAAAAAAGTCGTGCACAGGATAAAACGCCTCTACGAGCAGGCGGCCAAGCCGTGCCTTGTGGTCGCGCTTGGAAGCTGCGCGTGCTCCGAAATATTCTTCAAGGATTCATACAATACCTGCGGCCCGCTGGATAAAATAATTCCGGTAAACGCGTACATCCCGGGCTGCCCGCCGAAACCGGAAGCAATAATAGCGGGCGTAGTAAAACTAATAAACGCCGTTAACTCGGCCGAAGAGAAGAAATAATGGATTCATTAGAACAGATAAAGAATAAGCTCGGCGGCAAGATACTGAAAGCCGAGGTAAAAAATCCGAAGAGGATCTACATCGATATCGGCAAGCAGGATATTACCGAGGCCGCAGCGTTTTTGTACAGGGACCTTGATTTCCGCTATATGGTGGTCACCGGCATAGACAGAAGGGACGGTATAGAACTGCTTTATCATTTCGCGGAAGATTCCGAAGGTAAGGTGTATTCGCTGCGCGTTCTGCTTTCCGATAAAAACGCTCCCTCTATCGAATCGCTTGTCCCGGTCATCAAGGGCATATCGTGGATCGAACGCGAGATCCACGAACTGCTCGGCGTGGATTTTGCCGGTCACCCGAATCTGAAGCATCTTCTCCTGTCGGATGATTGGCCTGAAGGGAAATACCCTCTCCGCCAGGACCAGAACCGCGATCAAATAAAGGATTACGAGAAGAAATAATGGACATAGAGAATAAAAAAAGCTGTTACATCCCCATAGGCCCTTACCATCCGCTCCAGGAGGAGCCGGAATTTTTCAAGCTCCATGTTGAGGGGGAAAAGGTGGTAGGCATCGACATAGAGCTCGGTTATAACCACCGCGGCATAGAGAAACTCTCGGAAGCGAAACATTTCGACCAGGGCATATTCGCGGTTGAAAGGATATGCGGGATATGTTCCACTTCTCATCCGTTCGCGTTCTGCAACGCCGTCGAGGACCTTGCGGGCATCGAGATACCCGAACGCACCGCGTATATCCGCACGTTCATCGCCGAGATGGAACGCATTCACTCGCACCTTTTATGGCTCGGGCTTGCCGGGCATTTCCTGGGATATAACACCGTCTGGATGTGGGCGTGGAAATACCGCGAGCTCGTGCTGGACGTCTTTGAAAAAGTTTCCGGCAACAGGCAGCACTACGCCATGATGAAGATAGGCGGCGTCAGGCGCGACGTGGACCCGGTGGACATCCCGTGGATACAGAAAAGCCTCGATGAACTGCTTAAGGCGGTTGACATGTTCAAGGGCGCGATACTTGACGATCCCGTCATACACGCCCGCACGAAAGGCATTGGCGTGCTCACAGCGCAAGACATCAAGGATTACGGAGCGGTAGGGCCGATGGCAAGGGCATCAGGACTCGCAATCGACATCCGCAAGGACGATCCTTACGCAGCGTACGGGCTTGTTGACTTTGACATAGTGACGTGCGATGGCGGCGACATTTTCTCAAAGGCCGTTGTCAGGATACTTGAAATATACGAGTCGGTAAAGATAATCAGGCAGTGCCTTGAAAAACTTAAAACTGTCCCGGGACCGATCGATCTGGACGTCAAGGAGATTCCCGCCGGCGAAGGCATAGGAAGACACGAAGCGCCGCGCGGCGAAGTGATACACTACGTGCGCAGCGACAGGTCCAACAGGCCGGTGCGGCATAAGATCCGCGCGCCTTCGTACGCGAATGTCGCTACAAACGAAAAGGCCGTTATAGGCTATCACATTTCGGACGCCCTTCTTGTCCTTGCCGCCGTTGACCCGTGCTACTGCTGCACGGAAAGAGTGAGCGTGGTTGATCGCGGGACGGACAAGCGGCTTTATTCCGGCAGAGACCTGCTCAGGATGTCACAGGAAAGAACGCTGAAGCTCAAAAAGCAATTATGATCGAATACCCTATACTTATCATCTTAGCGCTGGGGCTGGTATGTCTCCTGATGCCGTCCGGCCAAAAACTAATATTGAAAGCCCTATCGTTCGCCGGCGCGCTGTACTGCCTCGGCTACGGAATATACAATTTCGTCAAGCCGTTCCAGGATTCATATACCGGGCTGTTCCTTTACATGAATTTTTCGGGATTCATCGGGCTCGCCTGTGCCTTTTTTGGGTTTATAACGGCGACTTACTCGCTCAGGTACGCCGATTCCGTTGAAAAACCGAATAAATATTACGGCTATATCTTCATCTGCGTCAGTTTCGCGCTGTTTGCAGTTTACAGCTCAAACCTCATAACTCTCACTGTTTTCTGGGGATTGTCCGGTTTGATGCTTTACCTGCTTGCGACCTTGTCGCCGGGGGCTTCAAACGCGGCGAAAAAGACCTTCATCTTCGCCGGCGGTTCCGACTCGCTAATGGTCCTGGGCGTGTGCATATTCGGCATACTGTCGGGAAGTTTTGAAATATACGAAGGCTCGAACAGGATAATGCTAAGCGGCTCTTCTCCGGCGGCAACCGTATCTTTTCTGTGTTTGATTATCGCCGCGCTCACGAAAGCCGGCGCGATGCCGTTCCATACATGGGTGCCTGATTTCGCGCAGGAAGTGCCTATGAGCCTTACGGCTTTTCTACCGGCCGCTCTTGACAAGCTTATGGGGATATTCCTGCTGACCATTATATGCCATCAGCTGTTCATACTGAATACCGCGATGATGCTCCTCCTATTGTTGACGGGAGCGGTTACCGTTATCGCCGCTGTGTATATGGCGATGATCCAGCACGACATGAAAAAACTTCTCGCGTACCACGCCGTGTCGCAGGTCGGCTACATGATTATCGGGATAGTTTCGGGCACAGTTGTGGGGATAGCCGGCGGGCTTTTTCACATGATAAACCATACATTGTACAAAAGCGGGCTCTTCCTTTCCGGCGGCGCGGTGGAAAAAAGGGCCGGCACGACGAACCTGGACAAACTCGGCGGGCTTTCCCGTTACATGCCGCTGACATTCGTCGTGTGCCTAGTCGCGTCGCTTTCGATCTCCGGCATCCCGCCGCTCAACGGTTTTGTGTCCAAATGGATGATATACCAGGGTATCGTGGAACAGATGACTAATTCATGGCTGAGCCCAGCCGTCAGGATCTGCTTCACGCTAGTTCTCGCGGTCTTGATGTTCGGCTCGGCGCTGACTCTGGCAAGCTTTGTTAAACTGCTGCATTCTGTTTTTCTAGGACAACCTTCCGAAACCGACGAGGCACTGAAAAGCAGGATAAAAGAGGTCTCTCCGTTAATGCTTGTCCCAATGGGAATAATCGCGGTTCTATGCATAGTCTTCGGGCTGTTCGCGTTCTCGGTTCCGTTGCGGCAGTTCATCCTGCCCGGCCTTGCGGATTTCGGCATATACACAGACCGGCCGTTTTTCGACCTGTGGCAGAACGCGGCCGCCGCGGTCCTTATCCTTGTCAGCCTGCTGTTCGGACTGCTTATCTATCTTTTCGGGAACATCAAGTCCCGTAAAGACAAGCCATTCGCCGGATGCGAAGACCTCCCTCTTGAGGCAAAAGCCGAGGGCACGGGTTTCTACAGAAGTATCGCTGATATGGCTTTCTTTAAAACGGTCTACTCCCTTGTGGAGAAAAAATATTTTGACATGTACAATATCGGGACCAAGATCGTGCTGGGTTTCGGAAGCGTCCTGTCGGCGGCGCACACGGGAAACCTGAGGTCGTATATCCTTTGGTTCCTTGTAGGCATGGTTTTTATATTTGCGATACTTCTGAGGGAATTTTAACATGCTATCTATCGACCTGCTTCTAATCTTCATGATAATCGCCGCGATACTGGCTCTTCAGCTCAAGGACCTGCTGTCTTCCGTAATCTCCATAGGATTCGTTGGGTTGGGGCTTTCGATATGTTTCCTGCTGTTAAAAGCTCCGGACCTCGCGATAGTCCAGCTGGTTGTCGAAATCCTTGTCCTGATAATACTAATCAGGATGACCGTCACCCATGACGGCGTAATAAGGCATAAAAATGATAAATTCCTGAGCGTTGCCGCGGCAGTTTTCACCGCGCTCTTCATGATAATATGCTATCATGCGCTGAAATATATGCCCGAGTTCGGTTCACCTTTAATGAAAACTTCAAGCGTGTATCTGGCGAAAGGCTTTCCCGCGACTGGAGCTTCAAACATTGTGTCATCGATAGCGCTCGGATTCAGGGCTTACGATTCGCTCGCAGAAATCATCGTTATTTTTACTGCAGTTATCGCTGTGCTTGCAATAATGAGGAACACGGGGAGAAGAAACTAATGAAAGGCATGACACTTATCGTAAAAACCGTAACGAGGCTGACACTCGGGCTCATCATGCTTTTTGGTTTCTATATTTTCATGCACGGGCACGTGTCCCATGGCGTGGGTTTCGCGGGCGGCGTCATAATAGCGCTCGGTTTCATACACCTGATGCTCGCATACGGCAAAAAATACGCCGCCGCGAAAATAGGCGAAAAACAGGCTTACCTGCTGAAAAATTCCGGGTTGCTTATTCTCTTGGCGATCTCCGCCGCAGGATTCATGTATGGAAAGGGATTTCTGGGGAATTTCCTGGGCAACGGAAAACCGTTCGAGCTTTTCAGCGCCGGCATAATGCTTCTTTTCAACACAGCGATTTGCGCGGTGGTCGCTGGATGCCTTTATCTTGTTTTCATAACGCTCGTGGAATTTAAAATTAAAAAGTAGGAATTATGGAATATTTTCTCTGCATGGTATTGTTCGGCGTGGGTTTCTACGCGTTAATAGCCAAGAAAAATCTCGTGAAGATGATAATTGGCATCGCAATCATGGATTACGCGGTGAACCTGTTATTTATACTTATCGGCTATCGAAAAGGAGCCGATATACCTATTTTAATGGAAAATGCGGCGTCCGGCCCGATGGTTGACCCGCTTGCCCAATCTATCGTGCTTATAACCATTATAATCGGGTTGTCCGTAACAATACTCCTGGTAAGTCTTGCGATAAGGCTGCATGAAAAATACGGGACATTTGACATTACGGAATACAAAAAACTGAAAGGATAAACATGCTGGCGCTTTTTGTTCTCATCCCTCTTACGGCTGCGGCGGTAATATCCGCGATCAACCGGTTTCCAAGGAGAATACTGGATGCCGTATCCGTGATTTCGACGGTCTGCGTAGCGGTCATTTCTTTCAGGATACTGAATACAGTCATCCATAACGGGATTGCCGTGTATAAAATCGGTGGCTGGCTGCCTCCGGCGGGCATCACACTGGTCGCCGACGGTTTGACGGCGATGATGCTTGTGCTCGTCAACGTGGTTATATCCCTTCTGATGATTTACTCCGTGGAATACGCCGAACACTATTCAAATAAATGGAAGTATTACGCCCTGTTCCAGCTTCTGCTCGCCGGGCTCAACGGCGTCCTTATATCCGGCGATCTGTTCAACATGTTCATTTTCCTTGAAATCGCGTCCATAGCCTCCTACGCGCTTGTTTCTTACGAATGCGACGGGGAGAGTTTCGAGGCCTCGATCAAATACGCCGTCCCGGGAACGCTGTCTTCGATACTCATACTGCTTGCGATTGCCCTGATTTACGCGAAAACATCCACGTTAAATCTCGCGGATATCGCGATGAGCTGGAACAACGACAGGAATATTTTTAACATTTTAATAGTTGCGCTGCTGACGGCCGGGTTCGCATTCAAAACCGCGCTTGTGCCTTTTCATTCGTGGCTTCCGGACGCGCATCCTTCCGCTCCGTCTCCTATCTCGGCGGTTCTTTCCGGCGTCGTAATTAAAACGATAGGCGTTTACGCCATGATGCGCCTGTTCTTCAATGTGATAGGTTTCAGCCATGCATTCTCCTCGATACTGCTCATTCTCGGAACAATCTCTATGCTTTCGGGCGTACTGCTGGCTTTAAGCCAATGGGATTTCAAACGCCTGCTGGCGTACCATTCGATAAGCCAGGTAGGTTATATAATCCTCGGATTGGGGCTGGGCACGCCGCTGGGCATTCTCGGCGGGCTGTTCCACCTGTTCAACCATTCATTATTTAAACCCCTGTTGTTCCTGGTCGCCGGAAGCGTGCAGAGGGCAACAGGAACAAGGAACCTTAAGGAACTTGGGGGGCTTAACAAGAAAATGCCTCTGACGGGTTTCTCTTCGCTCGTGGCGTCGCTGTCGATTTCCGGCATCCCGCCGCTCAACGGCTTCTGGAGTAAACTGATAATAATACTCGCCTGCATCCAGGCGGGAAAATACTGGTTCGCCTCTTTTGCTGTTTTCGCGAGCATTCTCACGCTGGCATCGTTTTTAAAGATCCAGAGATATGTTTTCTTCGGGTTCCAGAAAGACAGGTTCCTTAACGTGAAGGAATCGGGCTGGAAGATGACTGTCCCGATGATAGTAATCTCCGTATTGTGCGTCTGCGCCGGAATGCTTCTGCTTTCGGGCATCTACGAAAACTTTCTGGGGCTCGCGCAGAACGCGCTGCTGAGCGGGACGGGTTATGCAAAGCTGGTCGCGCTGGAGCTGATGAAATGAAAAAAAGCAGGATAGTGCTCTTCATCCTTTCGCTTCTTCTGTGGTTCGTGCTCTCGTGGTCGGTTGACCTGCAGCACATCATCACGGGCGTGGCCTGCAGCCTGATCGTCGCGTTCCTCACAGGGGACATGTTCACTGAAAACCCGCATAAATTTGCGCACCTGTCAAGATATATGTGGTTCGCCGTGTACTTCCCCGTATTTGTCTGGGAGATAGTGAAAGCGAACATCGACGTCGCGCGCAGGCTGTTAAGCCCCGAACTTCCAATAAAACCGGGCATAGTCAGGGTCAGGACCAAACTCAAGAGCGAAACAGGCATAACTTTCCTTGCGAATTCGCTCACGCTGACTCCGGGCACCACAACGGTTGACGTGGACAAGGACAACGGATTCCTTTACATCCACTGGCTGAACGTAAAAACCCAGGATGAAACCGAGGCGACGCACCTATTAGTAGATAAATACGAAAAAATACTGGCAAGGATCTTCGAATAAGATGAAAAAACTGCACTGGCTCATAGGATTGATTCTGGCGGTCTCGTTCGCCATTTGCGTGGTCTTTATCGCTCCGGACGCGCTGTCCAGGTGGTTTTACTCGCTTTTGATGGTCTGCTTCCTTGTGCTCGTAAGGCTTTTCCTGGGACCGACGCCGGCCGACCGCGCCGCCGCGCTAGATATAATGGGAATCCTCGTTATCGGTTTCTGCGGGATAGCGGCGCTGGTATATAAGCGCGATATTTACCTGGACATCGGCATCGCGTGGGCGCTCCAGGCGTTCATAGGGACGCTCGCTTTGGCGAAATACCTTGAAGGGAGATCGTTCGATGATTGAAGTTATCGGATATATTTTCGTGACCATAGGCGTGGTATTTGATTTCTTCGGAGCGCTGGCGCTGCTGCGTTTCCCGGACGTCTATAACCGCCTGCTCGGCTCGACCAAGTGCGTTACGATGGGCACGTCCAGCATAATGTTCGGGATATTCGTCATCAATGGCTTTTCCGCGCTCGGTATAAAAGCACTGCTATGCGCCCTATTCCTGCTGATAACTTCACCGGTCTCGGCACACGCTCTTTCACGCGCGGCGCATATATCCGGCATCAAGCCGTGGGAAGGCAGCGTCTGCGACAAATACGAGGAAGATAAGGGGAAATTGGTAAAATAACGACGTATTGTATCGGGTATTGAGTATCGGGTATTTTGTAAATTTAAAGTCTTTACTCATTACACATTACCCAATATACTCATAACTAATTTTATGAAATATCCTAAAATCAGAGAACTAATAGAAGCCGTTAAGGCGCTGATAAAAGGCCCTTACACTACCAGGTATCCGTACGAGCCGCACACGCCAATGCCCGGGTTCAGGGGAAGGCCCATACCTGACGATAACGAATGCATCGCCTGCGGCGCTTGCGCCGAAGTGTGTCCTTCCGGAGCTATAGAGGTCAAAAACACCGCGGGAAACAAACCGCCGTATAGAAGCGTGGTCTGGCATTATGATATGTGCATATTCTGCGGGCAATGCGAGCGGCTTTGCACGACAAAAAAGGGCGTTAAGCTCTCGCTTGAATTCGACCTTGCCACGACCGACCGTTCGGAATTATTCCAGGGCGTTGAAAAAGAGCTTGTCCTTTGCGAGGACTGCGGCGAAATTATCGCTCCGAAAGCGCAACTGCTGTGGATGATCCGGAAGCTGGGCCCGCTGTATTCCGGAAATTTCAATCTCATATATACTTCCCAGAAAGAGCTTCAGATCGCCGAAGACCTGTCTTCCGGAATTATTCCGCCTCCCGTTCAGCGAACCGACCTTTTCAGGATACTTTGCCCGAAATGCCGCCATATGGTGCTGGTCCACAACCAGACGGGGAAACAACCCTAATACGGCGAATTTCAAATTACAGATTTCAGATTTCAAATTATATGGAAAACATCTTTATTAATTTAAAGAAACCCGTTCTAATTGTGGGTATCGGCAATATCATGAAAGGCGATGACGCTGTCGGCCCCGTGCTCGCCGAGAATATCATCGTCAACAACAAAAAAACAAGCGCGATTAACTGCGGGGAAATTCCTGAGAATTATCTGCGCAGGATCACTTCTTCCGGGGCAAAAACCGTGGTGCTCGCCGATGCCGTGGATATGGGCAGCAAACCTGGAACTTACAAAATCTTTGGTTACGAAGAACTGGATCAGGCTGGTGTTTCGACGCATGGCATCTCGCTCGCATTGATAGCGGACACTATAAAACAGGAATGCGGCGCTGACGTCGTGCTGCTGGGTATTCAGCCGAAATCGATAAAACTCGGCGAAAGCATGTCGCCCGAAGTGGAAAAAGCGGTATCCGACCTCGTTTCAATGATAGAATGATGTAAAGACAGCGATTAGCAATTTGCGATTGGCAATTAGGAAATAACAAATACGGCAGCAATTAACAATCAGCAATTAACAATAAACAATTATCAAAAGTAGCCGGGACTTTAGTCCCGGAACAAATACGGTAGTAATCAGGAAATAGGAACGACAATGCACGAAATAGGTATTGCCAGGGACTTGTGGGCGGAAATCAAGAAAATAGCGGCGGATAAAAAGCTCGGGAAGATATCCGGCGTCGCTATAGTTGTCGGCGAATCAGCCGGCATTGACGCGCACCTGCTGGAACATTCATTCAAAGACCATATATTTCCCGGATCCTTCGCCGAAGGAGCGGAGCTCGCGCTGTCAGTCGAAAAAGTCAAGGCAAAGTGCTCTGACTGCGGCAGGGAAATAACGGGCACAGAGCTGTCGGCGCTGAATTGCCCCTCATGCAAAGGCATGAACATGGAGATAACGTCCGGGAAAGACTGCTATGTCAAAAGCGTTGAAGGGAAATAACATCCGCAAGGCTCTTCTCGTCCGCGGGAAAAGACAGATGCCCCAAATACTGGCAACCGGAGCCGAACTCAAGGGCGGTTTTTGCCTTACAAAAGGAAAGGACTTCCACGTTTCCACCCTGACAGGCGGCCTTGACAACTATGATGCGCTGGAACTCTTCAAAAAATCAATCTCGCGTCTCAAGAAATTTCTCAAGGTTGAACCGCGGATAATCGCTCATGACCTCCACCCCAATTACATGTCGTCTGTCTTTGCTCGTAAATTGTTAAATGCTAATTGCTCATTGTCAATTGTAGAGGTTCAGCATCATTTCGCCCATATAGCTTCCGTGCTGGCCGAAAAACAGCTGGAGAAACCCGTCATCGGCTTCGCATTTGACGGCACGGGTCTGGGGACCGACGGCAAGATATGGGGCGGGGAATGCCTGCTTTGGAAGAATGGTAAGTTCAGCCGCCTTGCCCACTTTGATTACTTCCCGCTGCCCGGCGGCGATATCGCGGTAAAAGAGAT
Organism: Elusimicrobiota bacterium; assembly: GCA_043811535.1. Classification (GTDB taxonomy): domain Bacteria; phylum Elusimicrobiota; class Endomicrobiia; order Endomicrobiales; family JBDRNC01; genus JBDRNC01. The sequence continues at coordinate 35,768 of JBDRNC010000017.1, read as the reverse complement.
CTGGCGTCTGGCTGTTTCGCTGTTGAAGCAATCCGGTATTGACGCTATCCCCGCACATATCAAAAACAAGCCCTGGAAGGAAATCAGGGAGATGGCCGCTAAAGGGATTAACTCGCCCTTATGCTGCAGCGCCGGCAGGCTTTTTGACGCCGTCGCCGCGATAATCGGTTTGAAAAATGAAGTAAGTTTTGAGGCCCAGGCCGCTATAGAACTTGAATCGCTTGCGATAGACACGGTTGTTAAAAAAGGTTATAATCTTAAAATACTGGGGCTAGTCGCTAGTCGCCAGTCGCCAGTGAAAATTCCTACAACTGAACTCATAAGACAAATATGGAAAGACAAAATTTCAGGCGTAAGCAATAAAGTCATCTCTGCCAAGTTCCACCTGACGCTCGCGGAAATCATCCTCGCGCTCTCAAAACGTTTCGGTAAAAAATACGGCGTAAAAGATATTGCCTTAAGCGGGGGATGTTTCCAGAACCGCGTCCTTCTTTCGCTGGCAAAAGAAAAACTCGAAAGCGCCGGCTTCAAGGTCCATTACAACCAGGCGGTTTCCGTAAACGACGGGTGTATTTCATTAGGTCAAGCATGGCTCGCTGCGCGAATTTAATATTTAAAATTAATCGGAGTTAAAGATTATGTGTCTTGCCATACCGGGAAAAATCATCAAAATAGAAAAAGACAAGCGCGCGGAAATTGATTTCGGCGGCGTGATCCGCGCTGCCCAGCTTGACCTGATGCCGTCGGTAAAAGTAGGCGACTACGTTATTGTGCACGCCGGTTTCGCGATACAAAAACTCTCCGAGAAAGATGCCAGGGAAACGCTTAAGGCCATCAATGAGGCATATGGACAAGACAGTGAGCAGGAAGCAGTTAGCAGCGAACAGTAATATGAAAAACTCTGAAACAAATAAAGTCTTCCATAATCTGCCGACATTAAAGACCAAGCGGCTCATACTGAGAAAGTTGAAAATGAGTGACGCTTGCGATATATACGAATACGGGCGCGATCCATTGGTCAGCAGGTACACTATCTGGGCCCGCCACAAGTCGATAAAGGACACGAGGGGATTCCTCAAATACGTCCAGCGTGAGTACAGAAAAGCCGTACCTGAATCATGGGGAATGATTCTCAAGGAAAACGGAAAACTCATAGGCACGTGCGGCTTCAACAATTATAATTCCAATTTCCGCAAAGCCGAGATAGGATACGCGATGTCGCGCAAATACTGGGGAAAGGGACTGATGACGGAAGCTGTGGAAGCCATGCTGGATTTCGGCTTCGGAAAATTGAAACTCAACAGGATATGCGCTCACTGCATGATAGACAACAAAGGTTCCGAGAAAGTCATGAAAAAATGCGGAATGAAATTCGAAGGTATCATGCGCGAGGGCATTTTCGTCAAAGGCAAGCCCCGCGACCTGAAAATGTACGCGATATTGAAGAAAGAGTGGCTAAAGACAGTATCTCGTATCTAGTATCTGGTATCTAGTAAAGACCAACGGTAATGTATGCTTATTGTGACAAGGGACTAATATGACGGATTTAGGAATATTTAAACTCATTATTGATATTCTTCTAAAAGTAATCGGATGGTTTGTAAAACATTTTAAAAAACCAGATTCAAGTGAAATCATACAACTACGACAGAAATGGAAAAATGAAATTATCAGTAGAATTGACAACAGATTAGATTCACATGCATTTAGTGAAGCAATAATTAGGGATGCTAGTCGGATGGATGAATATCCGAATACTGATGAAAAAGCGAAAGGTATTTCACCATGGTTTCGCGTAGGAATAGCAGGAACGTATCACCGAGGTTTAGAAGTAATTCTAAGAATACTGAGTGTAAATTTTGTAGATGAACTAGATAAATGGCGGTTTAGTTCTAAAGACGAAAAGGAATATACTAATTGTTATCTTATTGGACGCATACCGTTTGATAGGATAGTTAATATAGACTGGGATGGCGATGAATTCTACAATATTCCTCATATCTATTGCAGATTTTTATCAAAGGATAGGGAACCATACGAAGAGCTCGTCCTCTCAAAAAAGCATGAATTTGATAATTATTTCCACTTTTCTGAGCTTCAGAGTTATTACGAAACAGTAAAGATAACCAAAAAGTTAAAAATAGATTCACACGAGATTTAGTAAACTACATTGATTTATACTGTTTTTCGGGTTCCATTTGGCTGTCGGGTTTTTACTAGATACGAGATACCAGATACTAGATACGCCTTATGAATAAATTAAACATCATGGAAGTCTGCGGGACGCACACGATGGCGATAGCTCGCCACGGGCTGAAGAAACTTTTTCCGCCGCAGGTAAATCTTATTTCCGGTCCGGGCTGCCCGGTGTGCGTGACTCCTCAGGAAGACATTGACCGCGCAATAGAGATATCAAAACTGCCCGGCGTGACAGTCGCGACGTTCGGCGACATGATAAACGTCCCGGGCTCGTATTCTTCACTGGCGGAGGAGAAGGGAAAAGGCGCCGACGTGCGTATTGTCTATTCATCCTTTGACGCTCTGGATATCGCGATACACAATCCCAACAGGAAAGTCGTGTTTCTTGGCGTCGGTTTCGAGACCACCTCTCCGACAATCGCGGCGACGGTCCTGCAGGCGAAAAAGAAAAAAGTGATGAATTTCTCGGTTCTGCCGATGTTTAAAACGATACCAAACGCCTTAAAGGCTATCCTTAGCATAAAAGAAAGAAAGATTGACGGATTTATCATGCCGGGCCACGTTTCCGCCATCATCGGACCCAGACCATACGGGTTTATCGCGAAACAATATAAAATACCCGCCGTAATAACCGGGTTTGAGCCGGATGATATCCTTGAGGGCGTAAAGATGATACTTAAGCAGATAGTTGACGGCAAGCCCGCCGTTGAGATACAATATAAAAGCATAGTTAAACCGGAAGGCAACAAAACCGCGCAGGCAGTGCTTGCGAAGGTTTTCAAGACGGTGGATTCAAACTGGCGGGAGATAGGCAAAATCCCGAAAAGCGGCCTCGCTTTCAAGCCGGCATACAGGAAATTCGACGCTTCAAAAATATTTAAGGTTAAACTGCCGAAAACCGCTCAGCACAGAACCTGCCTGTGCGGGAAGATATTGCTTGGGTTGAATGCCCCGGAAGATTGCCCGATATTCGGCAAGGCCTGCACGCCCGGCCGGCCGGTAGGTCCTTGCATGGTATCAAGCGAAGGCGCCTGCGCCGCGGCATATAAATACGGGAGACAGTAGAAGGAAGAAAGGAGACGGAAGACTAAAATCCGAAAGACATGAAAAAAACTAGTTACCAGTCACCAGTCACTAGTCACTATAATATCACACTTGCTCACGGCTCCGGCGGGCGGCTTACTCATGAGCTTATATCTTCGCTGTTCAGGAAATATTTTTCCAATCCGGCCCTTAACGCGATGGATGACGCCGCTGAGCTGAAACTTGCCGCAAAAGAGAACCGGCTGGCTTTTACCACGGATTCTTTTGTGGTCGACCCGATATTCTTCCCGGGCGGGGATATCGGCAAGCTCGCCGTCTGCGGGACTGTCAACGACCTCGCCATGAAAGGCGCACGACCGATTGCAATCTCCATCGCGGCGATAATCGAGGAAGGTTTCAGCATATCCGCCTTGGAAAAAATAACGGAATCCGCGGCAAAAGCCGCTAAAGAAGCCGGCGTAAACATAGTCACCGGAGACACGAAGGTTGTTGAAAAAGGAAAGGCGGACAGGATATTCCTTACGACATCCGGCGTCGGTATCATAGAAGCCGGCGTCAATATATCGGGCAGGAACGCCAGGCCGGGAGACGCCGTGCTCATCAGCGGAACGATAGGCGACCACGGCATAGCTGTCCTTTCGGCCCGAAACGAATTCAAGCTCAAATCAGCCGTGAAAAGCGACTGCGCCCCGCTGAACCGGCTGGCAAACAGGATAACATCGACATGCAGGAACATTCATGTGATGAGGGACCCCACCAGAGGCGGGCTTGCAACTACGCTTAACGAGATAGCGTCTGCATCAGGATGCGGCATAATAATAGACGAAAAAATGATCCCCGTGAAGCGCGAGGTGCGAGCGGCGTGCAACATACTCGGTTTCGACCCACTTTACGTCGCGAACGAAGGCAAACTCATTGCGATACTTCCGGAAAACAGGTCAAGAAAAACGCTTTTCGCAATGAGAAAAGACACATACGGTAAAGGATCCGCCGTAATAGGCAAAGTGGTCAATTTGCCGAAAGGCGTCTGGATAAAAACGGCAGCGGGGGGCATGCGGCCGGTTGTGATGCTGGAAGGGGAACAATTGCCGAGGATATGTTAAATACAATTTCAAATTACACATTACAGATTACAAATTAACTGCTTAAAGTCTCTAATCTGTAATTTGTAATATGGAATTTGTAATGATCTTACATTTATGAAAATATTAATCACGGGAAGCAACGGTTTTGTAGGCAGCCACATTGCGGAGACGCTTTCGCAAAAAGGGCACCACGTTATATGCCTGGTGCGCCATACAAGCAACCTCAAGTGGCTTGAGAGCCTGCACCTCGAGAAACGCATCGGCGATGTCACGCACCCACAGACGCTTTGCGACGCGGTCAAGGATGTTGATGCGGTGGTGCATTCGGCCGGAGTTCTGCGGGCCACCGAGCCCGAGTTCTATTATCATGTCAACGGCAAGGGCACGAAAAACCTTGCCGAATCACTGCTCCAATTCAATCCTAAACTGAAAAAACTGGTATACATCTCTTCGCAGGCCGCGATGGGACCGAGCCCCGAGTTCAGGCCGAAACAGATGAATGAGCCGGAAAATCCGGTCTCGGATTACGGCAAGAGCAAGCTTGCCGGGGAAAAAGAGCTTGAAATATTGAAGGGGAAAATACCCTATACGATACTCCGGCCGTCTTCCGTTTATGGTCCCCGCGACAAGGATATTTTTATTTTCTTCCAGCTTGTCAGCAAAGGCCTGCGCCCGCGCACGCTGAAAAAACGCTACTTCCAGCTGGTTTTTGTCAAGGACATCGCCGAGGCATCGCACAGGGCGATAGAGAGCGGCGTCTCGGACTACAAGACATATTTTCTTGCCGACGGCACCCCTTACACGTGGGAACAGGCCGCTACGGTCATAGCCAAATCGGCGGGGAAAAAGACATTCCCGGTTTACCTGCCCGATTTTGCCTTTAAAACAACGGCGTTTTTTTCCGAGATATTAGCCGGCCTCCGGAAGAAGCCCGCTGTGCTAAACACGCAGAAAATTGAAGAGTTTTTGCAGCCGTTCTGGATCGCGGACCCCGGGCCCGCGGAAAAAGATTTGCAAATGGGCTTTACAAAATTCGAAATTGGTGCTAAAATAACGTATTCGTGGTATAAAGAGCATAAATGGCTGTAAATATTTACAGATTACAAATTAACATCGTTCAGGCATTCAATCTGTAATTTGTAATTGCAAAATTTGTAATTAATCCGGAGGATTATAGATGCAGACTGATTTGTTCGGCAAATGCTTTAAATTCAACACGGTGCATGAAATCATGGCCGCCGGCGTATATCCTTACTTCAAGAAAGTAGAGTCGGAACAGGGCCCTGAGGTTATCATAGAAGGCGAGAAAAAAATCGTCGTATGCTCAAATAATTACCTGGGCCTCGCGAACCACCCAAAAGTCAAGGAGGCCAGCTGCGCCGCGATAAGAAAGTACGGGACGTCCTGCACAGGCTCGCGCTTCCTTAACGGCACGAACGACCTGCACGAGAAAGTTGAAAGGAAGTTCGCCAGATTCGTCGGCAAGGAATCAGCGATACTTTTCACGACCGGGCATCACGCCAACCTTGGCGCGATATCCTCGCTTGTAGGCAAGCAGGACATCGTGATAACCGATAAACTTGACCACGCGTCCATCATCGACGGATGCCGCCTGGCTCTCGGCGAAATGGTCCGCTTCCGCCATAATGACATGGGTGACCTTGAAAGACAGCTGGCAAAACACCGCGACACGGGGAAATTCATCGTGGTTGACGGCATTTTCAGCATGGAAGGCGACATAATAAACCTGCCGGGAGTAGTCAAGCTCGCCAGAACGTACGGCGCGCGCATCATGGTTGATGAAGCCCACTCGCTCGGCGTACTCGGTGAACACGGCCGCGGCACAGGCGAACATTTCGGGCTGGAAAGCGAAGTGGACGTCGTCATGGCGACCGCGTCCAAATCGCTCGCTTCAATAGGCGGGTTCATAGCCAGCCGCGAAGAGGTTGTTCATTATATCAAACATATGTCCCGTTCATTGATCTTTACCGCAAGCCTACCGCCCGCGTGCGTAGCAGCGATAGACGCGGCCATGGACATAATTGAAAAAGAGCCTGAAAGGCGCGAGCGTCTCTGGAAAAACACCAAAAAGATGAAGGAAGCCTACGAGTCGCTCGGTTTTGACACGGGAACTTCGGAGTCGCCGATAATTCCCTTGACCGTCGGCGAGGACATGAAAGCGTTCCAGATGTGGCGCATGCTTTTCGATGAAGGCATTTTCGCGTCGCCCGTGGTAAGCCCTGCCGTGCCGGAAGGGAAGTCGATAATCCGCACGAGCTACATGGCGACCCATACCGAAGAACAGCTGGATTTCGTTCTTGATAAATTCGAGAAAGTGGGCAAGCAGCTGGGCATCATATCGGGCGGCTCAAGAAGGATCAAACCCTTTGAGAAAAAATGGAAATTCACTTTTTCGCGCAAGGAAATGGGGTACGCGATAAAAAGCTGGATCAGGAACATGTGGACATGGAATAAAAACTAATGGAAATACAAACTATAAATACCCCCGCTCAATTTGACAGATTTATAAAATTTCCCTGGTCAATATACAAGAACGACCGCAACTGGGTTCCTCCGTTGCTGATGGATGTTAAATTCAACCTTAAGGAAAACCCTTTCTGGGAACACTCAGAAAGAGAGCTCTTTATGGCGTATGACAATTCGGGGAAACCAATGGGGCGAATCGCGGCGATCGTGGACCACAACTATATCAGGTTCCACGATGAACCGGTTGGATTCTTCGGGTTCTATGAATCCGAGAACAACCCGGTTGCGGCAAAAGCGCTCTTTGACAAAGCAGGCGAGTGGCTTAAGTCCAAAGGGATCGAGATGATGCGCGGGCCGATGAATCCATCAACGAACGACGAGTGCGGCTTCCTGTGCGAAGGGTTCGATGAAATGCCCCGGCTCATGATGCCCTATAACCCCCGCTACTATCTGAATCTCGCCGAACAGTGCGAGCTCAAAAAAGCCAAAGAGCTATACGCGTACGAGATGGATATTTCCAACGGCCCCATAGAACGCCTCAAGCGCATAGCGGAAATGGCCCGCAAAAAGAATCCCGGGCTGATTGTAAGAAGCCTGAACATGAAGGACTGGGAAAAGGAGCTCCAGCGGGCGCTCAGCGTGTACAACGCCGCGTGGGAAAAGAACTGGGCCTTTGTGCCGTGGACAAAAAAGGAATTTATGACTGTGGCCACGCGCATGAAATCCCTCTTCTATCCGGACACAACGCTGATAGCCGAGCTGGGCGGGAAACCCGTAGGACTGTTGATAGCGGTGCCCGACTATAATTTTGTGATGAAAAAAATGAACGGGCGGTTGTTCCCGTTCGGTATACTCAAATTCATGTTCTACAAGAACAAGATCAAAGCCTTACGTCTGATGATAATGGGGGTGGTTAAAGAGCATCGCCTTCGGGGAATCGAAGGAGTGATGTATTATGAAGCATTGAGAAATTCATTAAGAAAAGGTTTCGAGAAATGCGAGTTTTCCTGGATTCTCGACGATAATATCATGACCCAGCGAGGGGCCGAGATGATGGGAGGAAAACTTTACAAGAAGTACAGGATCTATGAACGGCAGTTATGAGTAATGGGTAATGAGTTAACGACAAAGGCCCATAAAACAAAAAGAAAGGAATGAAAAATGGCAACGAAGAAAAGCAGCAAAATGCAGGTTAACGAAGCGTTAACCGCATTAACGGTTGAAAGAACAAAAAAGGAGGACAAGATGCCGGCGAAAAAAACAAAAAAATCAGCTCCGGTTGATATTCAGAAATTGGTGAGCGAAGCCGCGTTCCCGGGTTCGGAACAGTCTTCATCGGTCAAACTGAAACCAGCCAAAAAGGCCGCCGCTAAGAAACCCGCGAAGGAAAAAACAGCGGCCGCCGAAGCGCCGAAATTATTCGTCGCGATAGATTACCCTACTGAAGGCGAAGTCGTATCAGGGCTTGCGTACGTTATGAGGATCGGCGCGTCTGAAGGCGGCTCTGTTGAAGTTTCGGTTAACGGCGCCGACTGGACTTCCTGCAGGAACGCGGCAGGATACTGGTGGTTTGACTGGGGATATTTCATACCCGGACCTCACACGATAAAAGCAAGACTTGTGGACTCTACGAGAAAAGTCATTAAAATTTCCGCCGCAAGGAAATGCATGGTCGTATAGCGCCGCTTGAGACCGTTGAAAAAGTACTCAACGGTCTTGATTACACAGATTAAAAAAACAGATTGCACAGAAACGCCGACGGGACTTAATCTGTGTAATCGTTCAAAAATCAGTGTAATCAGAGATTATTGGGGTTTTTCAATAATCTCAACTTGGTAAAACCAAGAAAGAGACGGATTAGCATGGAAGAAAAAACTCAAAAGAAAAATTGCAGCGGTAATCACATAACGGCATTGACCGTTTTGAACATCGTTGCGCTTATAGGTCTGGCCGGGATCGTGCTTCTCAGCCGTTCCGCAAGAGGAGAGAGGAAAATATCCCTTGAAGACTTGCGCAGGGCCTACTCGGGCCTTGACCCGGAAGAAATAGAAGAGATGAAATACATTTGACAATGACGGTCATATATCCCGATTTCATCTTGATGTCATGAAGTCAAGTGTCCCTTTGGGACGTCAAAAACCGCATTAGTCCTTGACTATTCTTGACGCCTGAAGGGCATTTGACGCGAAGCATTTGACTGTAGTAAAATAACCCCGGTTTTATCGCCGGGGTTTTTCTTTTGGGCGGGACTATATCGAATTCGGCAAAAAACCATGATTCTTCTATACGCTATCTGTTTCCGGACCTGCCTTAACACCTGCTTTATTAGTTCTGTTTCATCAGTTCTGTCACCTCAGTTCTGCCTCATCAATCATGCCATTTACCCCCTTGACAAAGTTAAAGCAATTTGTTATCCTTGTGTAAAAGATGGTAAAAAAATCTATCTAGCCACAAAAAGGAACTAAAAGATGTACTTAAAAAGACTTGAATTGTGCGGATTTAAGTCATTTGCCGACAAAACCAGGCTTGATTTTGACCCCGGTATTACCGCTATCATTGGCCCGAACGGATGCGGTAAATCCAACATTTCCGATGCCATCAAATGGTGCCTTGGAGAACAAAGCTCCAAATCGTTGCGCAGTCATCAGATGATGGACGTGCTTTTCGGCGGTTCTCAATCAAGATCCGCAACCGGCATGTCTGAAGTTTCGATGACTTTCGACAATTCGCAGAACATCCTTCCCATCGATTATTCCGAAGTCACTGTTACGCGCCGGCTGTTCCGCAGCGGTGAAAGCGAATATTTCATCAATAAAGTCCAGTGCCGCCTCAAAGATATTAAAGACCTTTTCCTTGACACCGGAATTGGCGCCGAAGGTTACTCCATGATGGAGCAGGGCAAAGTGGAGTTCATACTTTCCGCTAAGCCCGAGGAAAGGCGCGAGCTGTTCGAGGAAGCCGCGGGAGTATCGAAATACAAGGCGCGCAGGGAAGAAACTCTCAGAAAACTCGAAAAAGTAGAGATAGACATGAACCGCGTCAACGACATGCTCGCCCTGCTGAAAGAGCAGATAAGCAGTCTTGACTCAGCCGCGAGAAAAGCCCGCCAGTACCAGAAATACCAGGAAGATTTAAAGCGCCTCGAAACCGCGTCACTCGTCCAGCAGATAATCAAGGCTGTCCAGGAAATCGACAGATTGAAAGCCGAGATTGACCCGCTTCAGCAGGAATACGAAATGGTCAACACGGCTGTGGACAAGGCAGATGCCGAAATCTCAGAGATCCGGCTCCTGCATATGGAAAAGGACGAGCTTTTCATCAAGCTCCAGGATGAATTATCCCAGACAAAATCCAACATCAACCTTTCCGACGAGAGAGTCCGCCAGGCGGCTCAGCGCGAAACCGAACTGACTGAACGCCTTGACACGCTGAAAACCGAGATTCACGCGGACACGCAGAGGATTGACAAACTGGCGAAGGAATCACAAAACCTCTCAGAATTGTGCCGGCAGCTTTCCGAGCAGGTTTCCAAACTGGAAACGGAGCACAAAAATAAGGAACAATATGTCCAGGAACTCAGGGCCAAACTCTCCGGTATCGTCAAAGAAGAAAGCGATATCAAGGGAAGATTGTTCAACATGGCCACGGAAAAAACCAACCTGCACAATGAACACAACCGCCTGATCTCCCTGCAGACGCGCTTTCAGGGACAGATATTGACGCTTCGGAAAGAGTTGACGCGCCTTGAAGAACAATTCATCCCTCTGAACGAGCAGGTAAATACCCGGTCAAACGAGCTCTCGGCTTTTGCTTCGCAATCCGAACAGATTTCCGGAACATTGCAGAACACACTGAGCAGGATCTCGGAAATAGAACAACTAAGGATCAAGCTCCAGTCGGAACAGGATGCGGCCAGGGAAAAGGTAATATCGCTTGAATCAAAGATACAGATGCTCCGCGAGTGGGAAGAAAAAGATCCGCAGAGAGTTTCGCTGCGCTCGGCGCTCGCGCTTGACCTGCCGGGGCTGAAAGGGCCTGTCAGCAGTCTGATACGGATCGCCGCGGGAGCGGAAGATATCGTGGCGAACGCGCTCGGCGAAAAACTGAACTATCTTATATGCGATTCTGTCCAGACCGCCCAGAAAGCGATAGAATATCTCCAGAACAACAATCTCGGACGCTGCACGTTCATTATAACTGAACGTCTCCCCGATAACCCTCACCACCAGGTCGTCGCCACTCCTCCGGCAGCCCGCGCGTTGATATCGCTTATCCAATACGATCAGCAGCATGAAACTGTAATGCGGTTCCTGTGCTCTGACACCCTTATAGACGGATATACTATGTACGGACAGGCGGTCATTCAGGGCGGAAGCAGGATCGTGATGGACAAACCGATGCTGTTCGAAGCGCAGGTACAACAGCTCAAGGAACGCATAGAAGAAGCGAACGCCGAGCTCGCTAAAAATTCTGAAGTCATCCGGCAGTTCGTTTCCGAACTCGGGGCGCTGGCTGAAGAAAAAACAAAAGCTGAAACGGAACTGCAGACAATAAAACTGCGGTCAGAGATACTGGGGCAGGAACTTGCGAACCAGAAGCAGGATCTCCAGTACATGGAAAAAGAAATTGAATTAAATAAGAACGATATTATTTCATACGAGACCGAAGATATGAAAACCACTGAAGAGATTAAAAAGACGCTGGAATCCATCGCCGCCCTTGAAAAAGAGGATTCCGACCTGAAAAAACGCCAGCAAGCCATGGAACACGAAGTCGCGTCGCTGCGAGAGCAGGAAAACGCGTCCAACACCACGGCGACCGAATCCAAAATAGCTTGGGCAACGCAAGACAGCGAACTTGCCGCGCGCAGGCGCGAAGAAGTAAAATTAAAGGAAACCGTCGCGTCGCTTGAACAGGCGATACTTCAGTCCAGACAGGAGATACAAACCACCGAGACAAAAATATCGGAACAGCGGAAAGTCCAGGAAAACGAGACGCGCAACCTGAAAGAATACGCAAAAAAGCAGGCGGAACAAGAGGAGAAAATACAGGTTATTTCCGAAGAGCGCCAGTCGCTGCTGAAACAAATAGAACACAAAAACACATTAATGCATGAACAGCGCGCGGCTCTTGAAGACATAAAACACAGAATGCAGGATTTCAAGCTTGAAGAACACAGCTTTGAACTTCAGAAACAGAACACCGAGCAGCGCCTTCGTTCCGATTTCCTGGTATCATTCGACGAGGTCAGGGAACAGTTCTCCGTCATGCAGGTACAGGAGGAGGAAATAGCCCGCCTTAAACGCCGCATTGAATCCATGGGTCCGGTGAATCTCGCCGCTCCGGAGGAATACGCGAACATCGAAGAACGCTACAACTTCCTTTTAAACCAGCAACAGGACCTTATCAAAGCGAAGGACGACCTTCACAAAGTCATACAGAAAATAAACCAAAACACCGTAGAAAACTTCGCCAAGACTTTCACGCAAGTGCGCGAGAATTTCCAAAACATTTACCACCAGCTGTTTGAAGGCGGCGAGGCCGACCTCCAGCTTACCGACGAGAACAATCTACTTGAAAGCGGCGTTGAAATATTCGCGCAGCCGCCGGGAAAGAAACTCCAGAATATCGCGCTCTTATCAGGCGGCGAAAAGGCCCTGACCGCTATCGCGCTGCTTTTCTCGTTCTACATGGTAAGGCCTTCACCGTTCTGCATACTGGACGAGGTTGACGCTCCGCTCGATGAAGCTAATATCGGCCGTTTTGTCGGTATGGTTAAATCATTCGCATTCCAGTCGCAGTTCCTTATAGTAACCCACAATAAACGCACGATGGAAATGGCGGACGTATTGTACGGCGTCACGATGGAAGAACTCGGCGTGTCAAAGATCATATCTGTGCGCCTCAGCAGGGAAGAACTCGCCGCAACAGCATAAAATTGTGTAATGTTTGATGTGTTATGTGCGATGAAGTATTTTTGCATTAAGTAAATTCATTACACATTCAACATTACACATTACACTTTCGAAACATATGCCACGCATACCGATGGGCCCCGTCGACCTCGACATACTGGACGGCAAGTCCGTTATCTCCGAAATAAAACAGTTTATCAAATCCCGCAATCCGTCGCAGATAATAACCCTTAACTCCCTGATGTTCAACGCCGCCTTTGACGATCCGGACTGTGCCAACGCCATAAAGAACGCGTCTCTTGTTGTTCCGGATTCCATCGGGATAACATGGGCCGCCAAATTCCTTTCCGGCTCGGTTGCGGCCAGGTACGCCGGCATTGACCTCCTTTTTGACATCTGCAGGGAAGCTGAATCATCCGGCTACAGGATATTCCTGCTCGGAGCGGCGCACGGGATAGCCCAAAAGGCCGGGGAAAAACTCAGGGAGAAATTCCCTAAACTGGAGATAGCCGGCGCGCACCACGGTTACCTGATGAAAGATGAGCTGAACTGCGTCATCGACATCATAAGGAAATCCCGCGCCGATATCCTTTTTGTCGGCATGTCAATCCCGCGGCAGGAAAAGTGGGTAGCCCGGAACCTCAAAACGCTGGGGGTGCCGGTAGTAATGGGCGTGGGCGGAAGTTTTGACGTAATCTCCGGATTCCTAAAAAGGGCGCCGCGCTGGATGCAGGATGCCGGGTTAGAGTGGGTTTTCCGCACACTCCAGCAGCCGTGGCGCTTTTTCAGGATACTTAACCTGCCCTTTTTCATTTTAAATGTGATAAAATTGAGGCTGATTACACAGATTAAAAAATGATTACACCGATTAAACATCTGTGTAATAGTTTCTGCAAATCCGTGAAATCTTTGTCGTAATCTTTGTAATCGCAGTTCAAAATCTGTGTAATCAGGTTTCTTATGAAGTATGGTATTTTTGCCGATGTTCACTCAAACCTTGAAGCGTTGAACGCCGTGCTGGATTTCTTCCGCGCGACAAAGGTGGACGCCTACCTGTTCGCGGGCGATATAGTCGGCTACGGACCGAATCCGAACGAGTGCGTTCAGACGATAAAAAGACTGTTCCCGATGTGGATCTGTGTCGGGAACCACGACAGGGCTGCTTGCGGGCTCAAGGATATCACGTGGTTCAATGAATACGCGCAAAAAGCGCTGATATGGACCCGTCAGAACCTTTCCCAGGATAACCAGATATATATCTCTGAACTCCCTAAAATAGTATATCAATCCGAGTTCACGGTCGTGCACGGTTCCCCGCGCGACCCGCTCGACGAATACCTGCTGACGCGGGACCAGTACGCCGAAAACAAAAGTAGCCTGAAAATGCCTTTTACATACGTGGGACATACCCACATCCCGTTCATTTTCGGCGAAAAGTTCACACAAATCTTTATGCGGGACAAAGAAGCTGTAACCCTGTCAAAAAAGGACAAGTACATAATAAATCCCGGTTCAGTGGGTCAGCCCAGGGACGGAAACAGCAAAGCGTCATGCGCGGTATTTGACAATGAATCCTGCGAATACGAGCATTTCAGGATAAAATATGACTTTCCTACGACGCAGGAGAAAATGAGGAAAGAAAGGCTTCCGGTGTTTTTAATTGAACGCCTATACTGGGGAAAATGATAGCTGCAATTTCAGATTTCATATTTCAGATTTCACATTACGCCAAAAAATGATAGACACTAAAGTCAGTTTGATCAAGTGCGCGACATATAAGCCGGAAGAGGTTCAGGCGGCCGTAAGGCGCGCCGTTGAGCTTTTAGGCGGCATGAAGAATTTCGTCAAGCCGGGCGAGCGGATACTTCTCAAACCGAACCTTTTATCCGCCCGGCAGCCGGAAAAATGCGTGACGACCCATCCTGAAGTGCTAAGGGCCGTCGCGCGCCTGGTGAAAGAAGCCGGCGCCGTCCCGCTCATCGGTGACAGCCCGGGCGGGGCCATAAAAGGCGTCGAGCATGTCTGGCAGGAAACCGGCATGTTCGCCGTCGCCAGGGAAGAAAAGATTGAACTGCTGAACTTTGAAACTGCCGGATCCGTAGAGACAAAAACCACCCACCCTCTTGTCCCAGTTGTAAACATTTCAAATATCGTTTTCAGCGTTGACGGGATAATAAACCTTCCCAAGCTAAAAACGCACGGCCTTGCCACGTTTACCGGCGCGGTAAAGAATTTCTACGGCTGCATTCCAGGATTCAGGAAAGGCGAATACCATAAAATGATACCGCCCTATGCCGGTGATTTCGGGCTTTTTCTCGCCGATATTTACCTGGCCGTTGAACATAAGGTCAGGCTCAACATCATGGACGGGGTCATCGGCATGGAAGGCAACGGTCCGGCCTCGGGCGAGTTGCGGCAACTGCACATGATAATCGCGGGCCAGGACGCTCTTTCGCTGGATACGGCCGTTACTACGCTTCTTGGGTTCAATCCGGACAAGATAGGGACCATACATTTTCTCATCAAGCACAGGAAAAAAGAAGGCGCTCATGCTGGGTTTGAACTCCTGGGAGATAATCCGTCAATATTTAATTTGTCCAACTTCAAATTCCCGTCCACGTGGTACTACAACATGATTCCAAGGATACTTGTACGGATGCTCGGAAAACTCGTCTGGCTCAAACCGGTAATAATCCCCGAAATATGCACTGCCTGCATGATGTGCGTTAATTCCTGCCCCGTGAAAGCGATCGGAAAAGAGGGGAAGAAACCCGCGGTTTTAAGCGACTCCTGCATAAGCTGTCTCTGCTGCCATGAGCTCTGCCCGGTAAAAGCGATAGAGCTTGAAGAAAGCCGCGCGCTGAAAATTTACCATTGGGTCAGGTCTGCGCGGAAAGAAGTCCTAAAGAAGATACAGCACTACATCGAATACCGGGCGCTGGCTGTTTTCACCGCGGCCATCCGCCTTCTGCCGTTCGGTCTGGCAAGGTTTTGCGCCAGGAGGTTTGCCGATTTCATCTTCTATTTAGTGCCTATCAGGAAAAAAGTGGTTATTCAAAGTCTCACGGAATCATTTAAGGGGGAGAAGTCGCCGCGGGAAATTCTTGATATAGCCAGGAAATGCTACCAGCAGTTCTCTCAGACCATGATCGAACTGTTTTACTTCCCTAAATTGTCGCGCGAAGAAATCAAAAACATGGTGGAGATACGAGGGATCGAAATGCTTGACGCAGTGCGCAAACGGGGCAGGGGCGCGGTTATCGTCGGGGCGCACTTCGGCAACTGGGAACTGATGGGCGCGGCGTTTGCCCAAAGCTACCCGATTACTTTCGTGGTCGGCCAGCAGGCAAACCGCATGGCCGACGACCTGCTGAATTCATACAGGATAAATAAAGGCATCAAGATTACCCCGCTGAAAATGTCTCTCCGTGCCGTCATGAAAACGCTTAAAGACAACGAGTTTGTCGCCATCCTTTCCGACCAGGATGCGCACGAAAACGGCGTTTTCGTAGATTTCTTCGGCCGACCCGCGTCCACGCCCAAGGGTCCGGCGCTTTTCGCGCTACGCGCGGACTGCCCTCTTGTTATGGCGACCATTATCCGCGAAAACGGGCGCTTCACGGCGATTTTTGAGGAAGTCGCCAAACCCGTTCCGTCCGGCGACGAAGAAACCGACATCAGGAATTACACTGCTTCATATACCGGAATCCTTGAAAAATACACGCGCCTGCATCCCGACCACTGGTTCTGGTTGCACAAGCGCTGGAAAACAAAAAAACCTTGAAGCTCTGCCCGATTTATCGGGCATTTGAATAAGACGTTCTCGACAAGCTGAAATCCGCCGAAGCCCCGATTTCATCGGGGCGCAAGGGGGATTGATTATTCTGATAAATTTGTTAGAATATTGGGAGCGGGGTACGTATCTTCCCTGCGCGTATTAGCAATTATTATGGAAAATAAGATACTTATCGTTGACGACGAGCAGGATATCCTGGATATCTGCCGGGGTGTACTCGAACGCGCCGGGTATAAAGTGTATACCGCGGACAACGGCAAAAATGCCATGAAAATCCTTCAGGAGACGCTTGTCGACATCGCTTTCCTGGATATAAGAATTCTGGACACCGACGGTCTGGAGCTGTTGAAGGAAATAAAGGAATCATATCCGGTCATTGAAGTCATAATGATGACCGCTGAAACAAGCGTGGATATGGCCATAGAAGCGCTGAGGTACGGCGCGTACGACTATATTTTAAAGCCTTTCATTGTCGGCGAGATTATCACAAGCGCGCAGAAAACCATAGAATATATCCGGCTGAAAAAGAACGAGAACATATACCGCGAGATAGTCGCGCTCTACCACATCTACCACGATACCGGAAAAAAAAGAACCATTCCGCAGTTTCTTGAACTTATCCTTGAATGCGCCGTTAAAACCTTGAATGCGTCCAGCGGATCAATAATGATGTATGTCCCGGAAAGCAACAAAATAAGGATCATGGCTGCGATTAATTCCGAACTTGAAATGGAACAGGAAATCAAGGTCGGGGAACGCATTGCCGGGTGGGTCGCCAAGGAGAAAAAACCCCTTCTGATACAGGACGGGTTCAGGGATCTGCCTCAATTCGGCGATTTCAAACCGAAAAAGGAAATTGTATCGTCAATGGTGGTTCCTTTGATACGTTATGACAAGTTGATCGGCGTCATCAACCTGAACCGCCTGGAAACTAAAGATAATTACCCGTTCACACAGAACGATCTAGAGGCATTCCAGGTCTTCACCACCCACGTGGCGATAATGCTCGACCTCCAGCAGATAGAGAACAGGTATTGAGGCTCTGCAGGTGCAAGCCCTCATATGAATAAGCCGTTTCGCGATCCGCCGCGGCAGGGAAATCCGCCGAAGGCGAGACGAAGGAGGATTGACAAAACAGCCCTAATTTGCTTTAATATGGACGTCACAAAAACAACTTAATAAGAATCAGTTTGTTCTTCGGGGTAGGGTGAAATTCCCTATCGGTAGTGATCCTGAAAAGGGTAGCCTACGACTCCTCGCTCGACGCGGGGACTGAATCCGTGAGAATCGGATGCCGACGGTAAAAGTCCGGAAGGAAGAAGAACAGAAATGCAATGGTCAATTGCCGTTGCATGTATTTTTCTCCCGAAGAGACCGTGATCTTCGGGTTTTTTATTTTTTGCGTAAGCAAAAAATAATCCTGCGAAGTATGTCAAAATTATCGAAGAGAATTTTGACATAGTCAACGAAGCAGGATGAACACATTTAAGGAGCATTTGACCTGAAATTAAACATGAAATACACAAAACAAGACAAAAAGTTCATGAACCTTGCTCTATCCCTAGCGAAAAGGGGTAAGAATAGGGTGTTCCCTAACCCAATGGTCGGGTGCGTGCTGGTTAAGGGCGGAAAGGTGGTCGGGAAGGGGTGGCACGGGCGTTTCGGCGGGCCGCACGCCGAGATCAACGCGCTGAGGTTAGTCGGCGCGAATGCGGAAGGCGCCGACATGTATATCACGCTTGAGCCGTGCAATCATCACGGGAAGACCCCGCCCTGTACGGATGCCATTATAGAAGCAGGTATTAATAAGGTATATGCCGCCATGAAAGATCCCAATCCCATGGTCGCGGGACAGGGGCTGAAGAAACTGTCCTCAAAAGGGGTAAAAACGGCCTTCGGACTACTGGAAAACCAGGCCCGGGCGCTCAATTGTGACTATTTGAACCATATGAAAAACCGCAAACCTGAGGTTATCATAAAAGTTGCCATGACTTTGGATGGGAAAATAGCATCTCATACCGGGGATTCAAAATGGATATCCGGCCCCAAAAGCAGGGGGTATGCCCATAAGCTGCGTTCCCAAGTAGATGGCGTTTTGGTGGGTATTGGGACCGTTTTGAAGGATAACCCCCGTTTGACAAGCCACGGAAAAGGCCGAAATCCGGTCCGAATAGTGGTTGACCCAGGTTTATGTATACCTATTAATAGCCGCATTCTGGACAAATCCGCGTCTACAATCGTTTTTCATGGTCCCCATTTTGTTAAAGCTAAACTTGAGGCTTTGAAAAAAATTGGGATTATCGCCTGCAAGATGCCCTTGAAAAACGGAGTGCCAGACTTCAAGGATATGATTAGCAAATTAAATAATATGTGCGTAAATTCAATACTAATTGAAGGTGGCGGAGAAACTGTTTTTTCGGCTCTAAAGGCTAAAATAGCAGACAGCATTATTGTCTTCGTAGCTCCGAAACTGCTTGGCGGCAGGAATGCCAAGACGCCCATGGAAGGTCAGGGTTTTTCCTGGATCAACCAGTCAATTCCGGTCAGGAACTGGAAGGTCAGGCGTTTCGGGCCGGATATCATGATAGAAGGAAGGATTCACCCCGTTAGAAATACCAGAACTTAATGAAATTATTTCAGACTATGATAATCAACTTAATACCTAATATTTCAATCAAAAATACAGATACTGCGGTTGCCTGTGGGCAACTTATTTCTAACGGGGTAAAATGTTCACAGGGATAGTTGAAGAACTGGGACAGGTAACCGGAACAGAACCGGGTGTTCTGCATGTCCGGACGGGCCTGCAGGGTATCAAAAAGGGCGACAGCATATCAGTCAACGGGGTATGCCTTACGGTGCGGTCTTTATCCCCGGCTAGTAAGGATCAGACCAGCGTAAGTTTTGACGCGAGCCCGGAGACAACCGGCAGGACATCCCTGAAAATCCTGAAAACCGGCGAAAAGGTCAATCTGGAAAGGGCCATGTCGGCTCAAGGCCGGTTCGGAGGGCACATCATGACCGGGCACGTGGAACAGACAGGCGCGCTGAAACATGTAAAAAAGTCGGGCAACTCGCTGATAGCTGTCTTCTCGGTTCCGAAAGATATACTGAAATACATCGTGCCTAAGGGCTCGGTGGGCGTTGACGGCATAAGCCTGACGGTTGTGGACAAGACGGATGGCGGATTTTCCGTCGCATTGATACCCCACACGCTGGAAAACACGGCCCTAAAATACAGGAAACCAGGCGATCCGGTCAATCTGGAACCGGACATACTGGCAAAATACGTTGAAAACATGATGCAATCCGGATGTCTGAAAACAGATGATATCACGGAAGAATACCTCAAGGAGAACGGATTTTAACGACAGTGACTGGTGACTAGTGACCAGTGACTGGTAAAACACCGAAAGGAAAACATGAATAAGGCTAAATTCGCGACAATTGAAGAAGCTGTAAAAGAAATCAAGAACGGCCGTATGATAGTGGTCGTTGATGATCCCTCAAGGGAAAACGAGGGCGACCTCGTCTGCGCCGCCGATAAAACCACCCCTGAAATGATAAATTTTATGGCGAAATACGGACGCGGACTGATATGCCTGCCGCTCGCCGGCTCGCGCCTGGACGATTTGAAAATTGAACCTATGGTGGAAAAAGCGAACGAGGCGAGAGAAGCCGCCTTCACGGTATCTATAGACGTGAAACACGGCACGACAACCGGCATATCGGCGCATGACCGCGCCAAAACCATAAAATGGGCTCTAAACCATAAGGCAAAACCGGAGGATTTCATGCGCCCCGGCCACATATTCCCGCTTAGGTACAAGGAAGGCGGCGTTCTGGTTCGCGCCGGGCACACCGAGGCGGCGGTCGACCTGGCCCGGATGGCGGGACTCTATCCCGCAGGAGTCATCTGCGAGATAATGAACGAAGACGGCACGATGTCGCGCCTGCCGCAACTGGCTAAATTCGCAAAGCGCCGCAAGCTTAAAATGATAACCATTGAGGACCTCATAGAATACCGCAGAAAAACCGAGAAACTCGTAAAGTGCGAGGTAGCCGTTGACCTGCCGACGAAATACGGCTCGTTCAAGCTCCACCTTTACACGGATATGATAACAAACGAAAAGCACCTCGCTCTCGTCAAAGGCGACATAGCGGAAAAAAAGAACGTGCTTGTCAGGGTTCACTCGTCCTGCCTGACGGGCGACGTGCTCCGTTCTCTGCGGTGCGACTGCGGGGACCAGCTGCAAAGATCCATGATGATGATAGAAAAAGAAGGCGAGGGGGTAGTGCTTTACATGCAGCAGGAAGGACGCGGCATCGGCCTTGCAAACAAAATTCTCGCGTATCACCTTCAGCAAAAACACGGACTTGACACAGTCGAGGCGAATATCGCCCTGGGCTTTCCGGCCGACCTGCGCGACTACGGCATAGGCGCGCAGATACTTTCGGACCTCGGGCTCTCCTCTATCAGACTCATGACCAATAACCCGCGCAAGATAATAGGCCTTGAAGGATACGGACTAAAGATAACAAAAAGAGTCCCTATAGAGGTGCACCCGACTCACAACACAAAAAAATATCTTAAAACAAAAAAAGAGAAGATGGGGCATTTGCTGAACATATAAGGCGATGACGGTTCACTGTTGACGGATAACAGTAAATTCAAATGATGTTTTTGTCAACGGTCAACTGTCAACTAACAACGTAGTTAATGATTTCAAAGGGAGGTATCATGTCAAAGGTATTAACAGGCAAGATGGACGCGACAGGAAAGAAATTCGGCATCGTGGTCTCACGCTTCAACGAGTTCATTACGGGCAAACTACTCGGCGGGGCGATTGACTCGCTTGTCCGCCACAACGCGGACGAGAAGAACATTTCGGTCGCGTGGGTCCCGGGCTCGTTCGAAATACCGGTGGTCGCGCAAAAAATGTCCGAGAGCAAGAAGTTCGACGCCGTCATCTGTCTCGGCTGCGTCATCAGAGGGGACACGCCCCATTTCGATTACATCGCCGCGGAAGTATCCAAAGGCGTGGCGCATGTCGGGATGAAAAGCGGGATACCGGTGATATTCGGCGTGCTCACAACGGATTCTATAGAACAGTCCATTGAACGCGCGGGCACAAAATCGGGCAATAAAGGCGCCGAAGCGGCCGAAAGCGCCATAGAAATGGTAAATCTGTACGGGCAAATATAAAAAGACAGTGACTATTGACTGGTGACTAGTGATTAGTAACCAGAGCACTACCATAAACAAAGAAAAGACGGCCGGCAGGGAACTGCAGGCTGTCTTTTCGCGTTTAGCTGCTGTCTTTTTCCATCTTTTACCGGGTTTTTACGCTCGATGATCTTACTTATTTTAAAAAAAATCATTGACATTGATGATTTTGAATTATATAATTCATATTGAAGATCTTTAAATTTGAATTTTGCTGCAAATAACCGTGTTCTGTGATTGAAAGCTGTTCTTTTAATTTCGTCTTCCGGTCTTTCCGGAAGCGGGAGGAAAAAACATATGGGTAGCAGACGTCTGGCCCGCGAAACAGCGTTGCAGATGCTGTATCTTTGCGACAACTGTGGTTTCACGCCCGACGAAGCGGAAAAAGCGTGCTTCGCAGAGGTGAGAGTCCCCGCCGCAAGCCAGGGTTTTGCCGATCATCTTTTTAAAGGCACTTGGAACAGGAAAGGAAAACTGGACGGCATCATAGGCGACCATGCCGAGAACTGGGAAATGGACAGGATGGCGGTCATTGACAGAAACATTCTCAGATTTGCCGCGTACGAGATCATGGACATGCCCGAAACGCCCATAAACGTCATCATTGATGAAGCGGTCGAGATCGCCAAAAAGTACTCCACGCCGGATTCAGGAAAATTCGTAAACGGAATCCTGGACAAGCTTAAAACGATCCGCGAGGAAACGAAACATTAGGGATTTAATGCCAGGGATTTAACCCTCAGCAAGCCGCTTGAACGCGGTTTTGTTCTATCCTCATCTCATCATGCCCGAAAACCTGCAAAAAATCGCCGCAAACATAGAACGCCTCAGCCGGGAAATAAGGAAACACGACCATCTCTACTACGTCAAGAACCAGCCTGAAATTTCAGATTACCAGTACGACAATCTGCTCAAAGAACTTGAAGAACTGGAAAAAAAACATCCCAGCCTTGTCACGCCCGATTCGCCGACGCAAAGGGTTTCGGGCCTCGCCGCGCCTACATTCAACCCGGTAAAACACACCGTGCCCATGCTCTCGCTGGACAACACCTACTCGCATGATGAGATTAACGAGTGGTTCGCGCGCGTGAAAAAGGGGCTGAAAAATGATAAGTGCGAGCTCGTAGTGGAACCCAAGATAGACGGAGTGGGGCTTGCGCTCGTTTACAGGAACGGAACGCTCCTGACCGGGGCGACGCGCGGCGACGGGGAGACCGGCGAGGACATAACCCCAAATTCAAAAACCATACGGAACATACCATTGAAGCTCTCGGGGCAGGACCCGCCCGCCTTTCTGGATATCCGCGGGGAAGTTTACATGGACAAGAAGGCCTTCGCCGCGCTGAACGAGAAAATCTCGGCCGGAGAAGAACAGCCGTTCGCCAACCCGCGCAACGCCGCGGCCGGATCGCTTAGGCAGAAAGACCCCAAAATAACCGCTTCAAGACCGCTGAAATTCTTCGCGCATTCTTACGGAAAGATTGAAGGCGGGCCCGAATTCAAGACCCACTGGGAGTCCATAGAATTCTGCGGGAAAATAGGTATCCGCCCGGCGGAACATTCCAGACTTTTCAAGAACATAGCCGACGTCGTGGATTACTGCGACGAATTCGAACTGAAGCGCGAAACACTGCCATATGAGATAGACGGCATGGTGGTAAAAGTGAATTCACTTGTCCAGCAGAAAATCCTCGGATTCACGATGAAGAGCCCCAGATGGGCTATCGCTTTCAAGTTCGCGGCGCGCCAGGCGACCACGAAAGTCAACGACATCCGCGTGCAGGTCGGAAGGACCGGCGTTATAACCCCGGTGGCCGACCTTGAACCCGTAGAACTCTCCGGCGTGACCATCTCGCACGCGACGCTTCACAATTTTGATGAAATAGACCGCCTGGGCGTAAAGATAGGCGACAGCGTGCTCATAGAGCGCGCGGGCGATGTCATACCGAAAGTTGTGAAAGTCATCGCTTCGAAAAGAACGGGGAAGGAAAAACCTTTCGCGCTGCCGAAAAAATGCCCCGAATGCGGCGGACCCATTGAGCGCCGAAAGCTTTTTATCAAATCTGTTGCAGACGATGGAGATTTGGCGCGAAATCCCGATGGGATGAGAAAACGCCGCAATTCAGCGGCAGATGGCGGGGCCACTAAAGAAAAAGAAGAAGAGGTCGCATACAGGTGCATAAATCCTTCGTGCCCGGCGCAGCTGGAACGCGGGCTCGCGCATTTCGCCAGCCGCGGAGCAATGGACATCGAAGGCATGGGCGAATCCGCCGTCCAACAGCTTGTCAGGAACGGCAAGGTCAGACGCTTTGAAGATATCTACGAACTCAGGAAAGAGGACCTGCTGAAGCTTGAACTCTTCGCGGACAAGAAAGCCGAAAAGCTTCTGGCCGCCATAGAAAAAAGCAAAAAACAACCGCTGAGCCGTCTGCTCTTCGGTCTCGGTATTCCCAACGTCGGCGAAAAAGCGGCAATAACAATCGCGGAGCGTTTCAAGAATATATACAACCTTTCAAAAGCGGATAAAGAGGAACTCTCAAGGATAAACGAGATAGGCCCCGTGATGGCCGAGGCGATATCGGATTATTTCAGCCAGAAATCCGTTTCAAAACTTATCGAGCGCCTCAAAGAATTCGGAGTCAACACAAAAGAACCGGAAAGGGAAAAAGGCCCGCAGAAACTGCTGGGCAAGACATTCGTCTTCACGGGCGAAATGAAGGGCTTCGCGCGCTCGGACGCCGAGGCAAAAGTCAGGGAACTCGGCGGCAACCCGTCGTCATCGGTGAGCAAGAAGACGGATTTTATCGTAGCCGGAGAAAATCCCGGCTCGAAATACGATAAAGCGAAAGCTCTCGGAGTTAAGATTATTTCCGAAGAAGACTTTCAAAAAATGATAAAATAGTTGTTACTGATCGCTAATGGCTAATTGCCAATGGCTCAATCAGCAATTAACAATCAACAATTAGCAATTAGTAACTATGACATTGAATATACTTTTTGAAAACAAGCGCGTACTCGCCGTGGACAAACCTACCGGAATTATCGTCATTCCCGACCAGTATACCGATATCTCTAATACTCTTCAGGGCAAGGTTTCAAACTATATCAACAAAAAGGCCTTCGTCGTGCACAGGATCGACAGGGACACTTCCGGAGTCCTGCTTTTCGCCAAAGACGCCGAAGCGCACGCTTTTCTTTGCGCCCAATTCGAAGCCGGGGAAGTGAAAAAGAAATACCTGACGCTTGTCAGGGGCGTAATGCCCAAGGACGAGGGCTCTATAATCCAGCCAATCACGATAACAGCAAGAAGAGTAGCCATAAGCGCGATGGGCAAGTATTCAGTGACTGATTACAAAGTGCTGGAGCGGTTCATAAACTATTCATATCTTGAAGTCAGCCCGCAGACAGGAAGACGGCACCAGATAAGGATACACCTGTGGCATGCCGGATATCCTCTCGCCGTTGACCCGGAATATACCCACACGAACTCGATATACCTTTCGGATATAAAACGGAATTACAAGAAAAAGGGGAAGGAAAAACCTCTTATCGGCCGGCTCTCTCTGCACGCGGCATCGATAACTTTCAAGGAACCGGAGGAAGGGAAAGAAATGACCGTTGAATCCCCTCTCCCTAAAGATTTTGAAGTCACGCTGAAACAATTGAGAAAATATAACAAATAGGGTCAAGGGTCAAGGAGAGACAATGACAAGCACAGTGTATTTTTTGCCGTGGAGCAAACTGGATAAATTTTCCGATTGGCTGGACTCGGTCGGGACAACGGACCATATCAGAGAGAACGAGCTTGTCGCGCTCAAGATACATTTCGGCGAAAAAGGCAACTTGGGCTACATAAAGCCGCAATACGCTAAAATAACATCGGATAAGATTAAGAAAAAGAACGCAAGCCCATTTTTGACGGATACAAGCACGATATACGCCGGAAAACGCGTCAACGCGGTAAGCCACACGCTTCTCGCGGCCGAGCACGGATTCACGCTCAATAAATGCGCCTGTCCGATAATCATCGCGGACGGCCTCAGGGGCAACGCGGCAGCGAACGTTGAAGTGAACCTTAAACACTTTAAGAATGTGCAGATAGCCAACGCGATACATTACGCGGATTCCTTCATTTTCCTGAGCCACTTTAAGGGCCACGAGTTATCGGGTTTCGGCGGGGCGCTGAAAAACATCGGCATGGGCTGCGGCACGCGCGGCGGAAAGATAGCCATGCATAACTCCGTCAGGCCGAAAATGCATGTTGAGAAGTGCACGGCCTGCGGAGAGTGCGCGAAGTGGTGCGGGGTAAAGGCGCTCGAGGTCAGGGACAAAAAGATACACCTGGACACGAATGTCTGTGTCGGGTGCGGAGAATGCACGCTGAGATGCGCTTTCGGCGTGTTTGAGATACCATGGGACGAGAGCGTCAGTTCCTTTCAGGAAAAAATGGTGGAATACGCGTATGGCGTGCTGAAAAGCAAGCGGGCCTTTTACGTGAATTTCATCAACTACGTGACAAAACTCTGCGACTGCTACAAGACCGTTGAGCCGCCGCTTCTGGATAATATCGGCGTGATGGCGGGCGCCGACCCGGTAGCCCTGGACCAGGCCTGCGCGGACCTTGTCAACAAGGCCTACGGCGGAAAAGATTTCTGGCGTTTCATTTACCCGCACATTGACTCGTCTGTCCAGCTCCAATACGCGGAGAAACTGGGACTGGGCAGCAGAAAATATGAAGTAAAGGAATACTAATGCGGTTATTGGTTTATCGCGCATTACACAATACTCATTACACAATACTTGTTTCATGACAAAAGAACCTAAATTCCTTGTTGATTTCATGCTCGGGCGCCTGGCAAAATGGCTGAGGATATTCGGATACGACGCTCGCTATATGGAGCCCCCTTCGCGTTCAGCAAAAATTAAAATAGCCGGATCAGATACGGGGCGACATCCCGCTTTCAACAAAGTAATTGTTCCGGGCTTTGAAGATGGCGGGACCCGCGAGAAGAATAACGTAAGCCCGGTCCTTGAGAGCCTGAAAGAAAACAGGATACTCCTGACGCGCAACAGCCGCCTCAGCGAAAAACGCGCCTGGAAGCTGGTCCATATAAAAAGCGACCGCCTTGAAGAACAGTTAAAACAGCTGGTCCAGGAATTCGGGATTAACATCTCCCGCGCGCGGCTTTTCACAAGGTGCACCGTCTGCAACTCTCCTATAGAGCGCGTATCCGACAAAAATGAGGTCAGACAGGCCGTGCCCGAGTACGTCTTCTCTACGCAGGACAACTTTTCAAAATGCGTGAAATGCGGTAAAATATACTGGCAGGGCACCCACTGGGATTTACTGTTGAAAAAGCTGGAATCCGCCGGAATCAAGATAAGATAAAACGATTACACAGATTAGATAAAAAGATTACACAGATTTGGCACAAAGATTTCACAGATTAGATACAGAGATTACACAGATTATTAACAAAGATTTCGCAGATATTCAATCGGTGTAATCGTAGTTATAAATCAATGTAATCGTTTCAAGTGTAATCGTCTTATATGAAAATAACTTCTATCCAAAAACAAAAGCGCAATCAAAAACACTACTCGGTCTTCGTCGACTATAAATATTCATTCTCGGTCTCGGAAGAAACACTTTTGAAATCCGGGATAAAAGACGGGGATAATCTTGAGCAGGCGGACATAGACAGGATAGCGGGCGAGGAACAGAACTCAAAGGCCTTTGAGTCGGCGCTTCACCTGCTTGAATACAGCTCGCGTTCAAAAAAAGAACTTAAAGATAGACTGCTTAGGAAGAAATTGCCTCCCGAAGCCGTTGACGGCGCGCTCGCGAGGATTGAACGCATCGGCTATATAAACGATGATAAGTTCGCGCGCGAGTTCGCTCAAAGCCTAATAGTGAAAGGCAAGGGCCCGGCCCTCATACGCGCCGAGCTGGGGCGCAAAGGCATCCCGCAGGAAACAATATCCGAAGTAATGAAGGGGATGCCGGAATCTTCCGACGTTGTTCTCGAACACGCCAGGGCCATTGCGGAAAAGAAACTTAAAGCGATGAAAGACAAGCCGCCTGAAGTTATCGCGCACCGGCTTACCGGTTTTCTCGCGCGCCGCGGCTTTTCTCCCGACACCGTCAGGGAAATCCTTAAATCATTGAAGAAAGGGCTTGAAAACAGCACTGATTAATTCTAAAGGAGCGTAAAATGAGAAGGATCCGGATCATATTGCTGTCATTCCTGCTCGCCTTTGCGGCGGGCTGCGGAAAGAACTCCGCGGGAAAGCTGCAGCTCACATGGGCCGTGGGAAAGGACGCTACCGGCGCCCAGAAAAAACTTATCAAACTTTTCATGGAACGCCATCCCAAATACTTAATCAATATGATTGAAATGCCAGAATCCGCCAACAGCCAGCGCGACAGCTACGTGACTTACCTTACCGCACATGATTCCTCCATAGACATATATTCGCTCGACATAATCTGGCCGGCCGAGTTCGCCGCGGCCGGATGGCTTCTTCCGCTCGGAGGGAAACTGACATACCCGGACAGGAATGACTTCCTGAAAGGCCCGCTGGACGGATGCACGTATAAAAAAGAACTGTATGCCGTGCCGTGGTTCACCGACGCGGGCGTTCTCTATTACCGCAAGGACCTCCTTGAAAATGAAAAACTGACATACCCGAAAACCTGGGAGGAACTTGAAAAACAGGCTTTGCTCATAGGAAATAAATACAAAATCAACGGCTTTGTATTCCAGGCAGAACAATACGAAGGGCTGGTCTGCAATTTCCTCGAATACCTGTGGTCGTTCGGGGGAGACGTCATGGATAAAAACGGCAAACCGTCGCTTGACAGCCCGGCCGGACGCGGCGCGCTCGGTTTCATGTACGATATGATTCATATAAACAGGATTGTCCCCGAAGGCACACTGGCGTATAAGGAAGAGGAAAGCCGCCAGGTCTTCACATCGGGGAAAGCCGTTTTCCTGAGGAACTGGCCGTACGTGTGGGCGCTCGCGCAGGACAAGACAAAATCTAAAGTGGCGGGGCTCGTCGGCATCGCTCCGCTTCCCGGAAACCCGCCGTTTAAGGGAGCTTCGGCGCTCGGCGGCTGGAATCTCGGCATATCCAAGTTCTCCAAGAATCCCGGCGCGGCGTGGGAATTCATAACGTTCATGACAAGCGCGGAAGCGCAGAAAGTATACGCGATAGAAGGCGGGCGGCTCCCGACGCGGAAATCCGTTTACAAAGACAAGGACGTTCTCGCGTTCGCTCCGCATTACGGCGATTTCTACGATGTTTTCGTAAACGCCAAGCCCAGACCGGCCTCGCCCGTATACTCGCAGATGTCGGATATCATCCAGATCGAAGTCCACCAGGCGCTGACAAAACAAAAAAACATCGCGGAAGCCCTTAAAAGCATCGACAGCAAGCTCGCCGGACTCTCCGGAAAAGGAATGTAATCCCGGCCAATGCACAACTTCAGGAAATATTCTCTGTGGTTCTGTATGCCCGCGGTTCTGATGACGCTGGTTTTCGCCGTTTATCCGGTGATCCACTCGTTCGTCCTGGGATTTTTCAGCATGGATCTCCATTCAGGCGCGTCCGGGTTTGCCGGCCTCAATAACTATATCCGGATTTTTTCCGATGAAAGGGCCCTAAAGGCACTCCTCAACACTTTCTTTTTTACGGTATCCTCAGTTTCGCTTGAACTCGTATTCGGCATGGCACTCGCGCTGATTCTGCACGCGAAATTCAGGGGACGGGGTTTGCTTCGCTCCTCGGCCCTCATTCCGTGGGCCGTGCCCACGGTAGTCTCGGCAATGCTGTGGAGATGGATATTCAACGACCGCTTCGGGCTGATTAACGCCGTGCTCATCCAACTTGGCCTGTTAAACTCGCCTGAGGCCTTTCTTGCGTCGCCGTGGCTGGCAAAAGCCGCAATAGTCGCCGCCGAGGTATGGAAGACCACCCCGTTCATCGCGCTCCTCCTGCTCGCCGGGATGCAGATGATACCCGAAGAATTGTACGAGAGCGGGAAAGTAGATGGGGCCGGGCCATTCCAGAGGTTCCGGCTCATCACGCTGCCGATGCTTAAGCCTGTCATACTCATCTCGCTTCTTTTCAGGACGATGGACGCACTGAGGATATTCGACACCGTTTACGTGCTTACGGGCGGCGGGCCCGGCAACGCCACCGAAACCATCTCGCTCTACACGTACAAAAAAATGTTCTCGCACCTCGATTTCGGCATGGGATCGGCTCTTGCCTCATCTACGTTCGCGGTCGTCGCGATGGTCTCCGCGGTCTATATCATGCTCCTGCGGAGGAAATCCGTTGAATAAGAATCTCTTCCGCGTTATTGCCGCCGCGGCATTCATCGCCCTTGTCTGGCCTTTCGGCTGGCAGGTGATAACTTCCCTCAAAGCTCCCGCCGAAATATTTTCAGACAAACTGACGTTCATCCCCGAAAACATATATCTGCAAAATTACGCCGGCGTTTTCGATTCGGGCCCGCCCTTCGGGCTCTATCTGGTCAACTCCGCCGTTATCGCCGGGACGGCGACGTTCCTGTGCCTGCTGTTCGGCTCTCTTTGCGGCTACGCCCTCGCGCGACTGCCCATGAAGGGGAAGAATCTTATCCTCGCGCTGATGCTCGGCGTTGCAATGTTTCCCCAGGTGGCCGTGCTCAGCCCGCTTTTCCTGACGCTAAGAAGCATGGGATTGCTGAACACACACATAGGCCTGGCGCTCGTATACACATCGTTCGGCCTTCCGCTGGCGGTATGGCTGCTGACCAATTTTTTCCGCGAGCTTCCCTCGGAACTTGAGGAAGCGGCGCTCGTTGACGGTTGCACACCCCTGTCAGTTTTATGTAAAATAGTGCTGCCCGTGGCGTATCCCGGGTTATTCTCAGCCGCGATACTCGTGTTCATATACTGCTGGAACGAGTTCCTTTTCGCGCTCGTGTTCAACACGAGCCTTAACATGCGGACCGTGACAGTCGGGATAACGATGTTTCCGGGTATGTACGAGACCCCTTGGGGCACGCTTTTCGCGGCGGCGACAACAGTGACAGTTCCTCTCATAATTCTTGTCTTTATTTTCCAGCGGAGAATAGTATCGGGGCTCACGGCAGGCGCGATCAAGTAACGCCTTCCGAGCCGGCCGGAATGGAACAAAGGAAAGGAAAAACAAATGACCATCAAACAGGCGTTGATCAGCGTATCTGACAAAAAGGGCGTAGTCGAGTTCGCGAAAGAATTGAACAAGCTCGGCATCAAGATCATCTCAAGCGGAGGAACGGCAAAGGCGCTTTCCGAAAGCAAGGTTGACTGCAGGGAAATCTCGGACGTCACCGGTTTTCCCGAGACGCTGGACGGCAGAGTCAAAACGCTTAATCCCAAGATTCACGGCGGAATTCTCGCGCGAAGGGACAAAAAATCCCATCTTGAGGAGCTTAAAAAACACAAGATAGAGCCCATTGACATCGTCGCCGTGAATCTATACCCCTTTGAAGAAACCATAAACAGGAACGCGTCCAAAACGAACGCGATCACCGAAGATATAATCGAGAACATAGATATAGGCGGCGTGGCGCTCCTGCGCGCCGCGGCCAAGAACTTCAAAGACGTGCTCGTCGTCTGCGACCCGGCCGACTATCCCGTCATCATAGAAAAGATAAAAGCGAAAAGCATCACACCCGAATTCCGCAGGGATCTCGCCGCGAAGGCCTTCCGCCACACGGCGTACTACGACTCGCTCATATCCGGCTATTTGACCGCGGAAAACTTCCCTTATGAATTCAGCATACCCATTAAACGCATAGCCTCCCTGCGCTACGGCGAGAACCCGCACCAGAAAGCATCGGTTTACAGATACGGGCTGGACACGACCGGAACGGGCATAGTATCCGCGAAAATCCTGCAGGGGAAAGAACTTTCATACAACAACTATCTTGACCTTGACTCGGCATGGAAACTTGTCTGGGAATTCGAGGACGCGGCCTGCGCGATAATCAAACATAACAACCCCTGTGGCTGCGCGGAAGCCGGAAGCATACTTGAAGCGCACAAGAAAGCGCTCGCCTGCGATCCTGTCAGCGCGTTCGGCGGAATTATCGCTTTCAACCGCGAGGTTGACGGCGACACCGCCGGCGAAGTGGTCAAGGTTTTCACCGAATGCGTCATCGCGCCGTCATTTTCCGAAAAGGCAAAGCAGGTCTTCGCCGGCAAGAAGAACCTGCGCCTGCTTGAACAACCCTCCAGGCCTGCCAAACCGGCCGGCACGCTGAACTACGAGTTCCGCCAGATATCCGGAGGCATGCTGACGCAGGACAAGGACGAGCTCCTGCTGAATGAAACAAAGACAGTCACGAAACGCGCGCCGAAAAAAGCCGAGCTTGAATCGCTCAAGTTCGCGATGAAAGTCTGCAAGAACGTCAAATCGAACGCTATAATACTCGTGCGCGGCTCTCAGACGGTGGGAGTCGGAGCCGGACAAATGTCCAGGATTGATTCTCTGAAAATAGCCATTGAAAAAATGAAGGCCGTAGACAAAGCATCATACGACGATTCGATCCCGCTTGTGCTGGCATCCGATGCTTTCTTCCCGTTCAACGACGTCGTGAACGAATCGGCGAAACTCGGCGTCCAGTCCATCATCCAGCCGGGCGGTTCAATACGGGATGAAGATTCCATAAAGGCCGCCGACGAGCACAAGATGGCGATGGTCTTTACCGGCGTAAGGCATTTTAAGCATTAGAACAACGATTACACAGATTAGATAAAAAGATTACACAGATTTGGCACAAAGATTTCACAGATTAGATACAGAGATTACACAGATTATTAACAAAGATTTCACGGATATGTAATCGGTGTAATCGCAGTTTAAAATCAGTGTAATCGTCTTTACTATGAAAAATAAGGAATTGTCCGGATTGTTCACCGAAATTGCCGAACTCCTGTCGCTGGGCGATGAAAATATATTCAAGATCAGAGCTTATGAGCGCGCCGCGCAGGTCATAAGCGCCCTGCCTGACCCGATTGAAGACATCGCCGCGCGGGGAAAACTTCTGGAGATTCCCGGCATTGGAGCCGGCATCGCCGAAAAGATCAACGACTACCTTTCTTCCGGCAAAATTCCCTATCTCGACGAACTCAAAAAAATATTCCCTCAGGGGCTTCTGGACATCATGTCCGTCCAGGGCATGGGCCCTAAAAAAGCAAAAATCCTTTTCGACAAGCTCAATATCGACGGTATACCTTCGCTCGAAAAGGCCGCAAAGGAAGGAAAAATCCGCGGGCTGCCAGGTTTCGGCGAGAAGACCGAAGAGAACATTCTCAAGGGCATCGCGCTGCGGAAAAGTTTCGGCGGCAGGATCCTTCTGGACGAAGCTCTCAACGCGGCGCGCTCAGTTATCTCCGAACTTAAGAGAAACAAGTATATCAAGCGGATAAGCCCCGCCGGTTCTCTCCGAAGGTTCAAAGAAACCATAGGCGACATTGATATCCTATGCTCTGTCGTAAGCAATACCGAAAAGCATGTCGTAGGGTGTTTTACCAAATTAAAAAACGTTAAGAGGGTGCTTGCCGCGGGTGATACCAAGGGCAGCATTATAACCGATGAAGGCATTCAGGTTGACCTGCGCGTGGTGGAAGACGAAAGTTTCGGCGCGGCATTGCAGTATTTTACGGGTTCAAAAGAGCATAACGTCGCCCTCCGCGGATTTGCCAGGGACAAAGGCCTGACAATAAATGAGTACGGCGTATTTAAAATCTCTGATAAAAAGAAAGCTATCGCCTCAAAAACCGAAGAAGATGTTTATAAAAGTTTAGGCCTGCCTTATATCCCGCCCGCCCTGCGCGAGGACAGGGGGGAGTTAGAAGCGGCGCTCCATAAGAAACTCCCGAAACTTATTGAATTGAAAGACATCAAGGGCGATTTCCACGTCCATTCGACTTACAGCGACGGCTCGCACACAATTGCCGAAATAGCCGAAAGGGCGCGGGAAGCCGGTTACGAGTGGATAGTCATAACGGATCACTCGCAGAGCTTGAAAGTCGCGCGCGGATTGAGTTCGGACATTCTTCACAAAAAAATCAAAGAAATAGAACATTTAAATAAAAAACTCAAGGGTTTCCGCGTGCTGTGCGGCACGGAAGTTGACATACACAGCGACGGCTCGCTGGATTATCCCGACGAAATACTTAAACAGCTCGACTGGGTCATCGCTTCCGTGCACACGGGATTTAAGCAGAGCGAAGAACAGATAACGAACCGGATTATTTCGGCGCTCAGGAATCCTTACGTGAACTGCATCGGACACCTCACAGGCCGGCTGATAAATGAACGCGAAGGATACGCGGTAAACGTTGAAAAAGTGCTTGAAGCCGCCAAGGAAACGGGGAAACTGTTGGAGATCAACTCATACCCCCAGCGCCTCGACCTCTACGATATATACTGCAGGAAAGCCAAGGAGATGGGCGTCAGAGTTGCTATCGGAACGGATTCTCATTCGGTTGAGCAATTCCCTAACATGGAATTGGGCGTTGCCGTCGCCCAGCGCGGCTGGATGGAAAAGAAAGATGTGCTTAATACACTCACGCTCCACGACCTCTTTAAATACCTGAACAAATAGTCTGTCATTGCGAACGAAGTGAAGCAATCTCGCAGTTTGTTCGGCTCGGGGCCAATCCTCGAAAAACGTCCTCGCAGCACTCGGACTCCCGCACGAGACCCTCCCACAAGCCCAAGTCGGGCTCGTGAGGGTTTTCTATGGATTGCCCCTCGCCCTATAATTACTGTTCTCTGGCTTATAAAATGATGGGTGTTGCGATGTATGCCTAACCGGCATTCTCGCCGCGGCGAGTGCTCACTTTCGTTCGCCCATCGCAATAACAACAAATCTTGACAATCATACACCAAAGAGGTATCTTAGTTTTATTCTATTCAAAAAATATCGAAGAAAGGCACTTCTAAAAATATGGCCTATTTATATCAATATCTAATAATTACTGGCATTTTTATGTTTACAATCGTAGGTATTTTCTGCAAATATAAGAAGTTCAATAATCTAGTATTGGTTTGCGCGGCGCTTGTAGCAACATTAGCCTATTTTCAAGGCATCAAAGATGGAATAAACAAAGAAATAAGTAATGGACAAGCGAGGATAGAATATAGCGATTTATCTCAAAAGATAGACAAATTAATTCTTGAAACAATACCTATAACTGATGACTTGATAGAATTAGCACAAACGGACTATAAAAACAAACATTACTTTAGAGCTTTAGAAGAAATTAATATAATCATTAGAAGCTTGAAAAATGTGCAATGGCAACATTACTATTTCAGAGCGATTATTTACAATAGAATATATGACTTGCTTCAATATGCCTATTTTCCCTTTTCCAAAGATATTTTAGATGCAAATATTGAGGACGCATATTCTCAGGCTATTACCGATTATTCCAAATCAAAGGATTTATTTTCAGGAAACGATGATAAATTTCTCGTGCAAATAGAATGTGAGTTATATTCTTTGAAAGCTGAAGAATATATAAGAAAGCATGATAAAAGTAAAATCAACTCGGATGAATATAATACACTAGTAAAAGAGTTAAATCAGTTTTCCGGCACTCAATATCAGTCATACTATTTAAACCATATTAAAAGACTTGTAAATCATCATAACAACCCCATAAAACTCACTAAATAAATATTAGAAGAAATAAAGTCAAAAATGTGCAATAGAAAGCAAGGTATTCTTCATGCCTTGGTTTTTTATTGCGATAGGCGACCCCGTAAAAAGGCTTTTCTATACGCTAAATAAAGGGGAGTTGCAAATGAACCAAACTGTGGGCAGTGTTCGTGAGAAGTGGTCGGAATTTTTGTTCTGGTTGTCGGTGTTTTTCGGGGTTGTGCATTTTACGGGGATAGCGGGCGGGTTGATGGGGTTTGCCGTTCAGACGTCCTTCCTTATCGGCAATATATATCTCGGC
>JBDRNC010000016.1:0-40428 GCA_043811535.1 Elusimicrobiota bacterium | reverse complement strand
GCCTCCAGCGCTACCTTTGCTTTGAACCCTGCCTCGAACCTCTTCCGCATCATTTCAGGCCTCCTTTTAGGCTTCCATTATACTGCTTTTTACACCTTAAATCAGCCTAAATAGTGGCCCAGTTTTTCCCGAGTATTATAACTTTATGCTTGTTTAATAACTTTAATAACTCTTCGTAATCTTTTTCTACTTTCATTCAAACCCCTGAACTTGAAATATTCCTCTCTGAGGAACTGAAGGTTGCTTAGCCTTTGAGAAGGTGTAAGGGAAAGGTCCTTTCTTTTCTCGAAATTCTTTGCGTTTTCAAATGAATTTGCTTTATGTATCCATATCTTGTTCATATTGATATTTTACCATTTTCGACGTATAGAGACAAGGGTTGTGGCGACAGTATTGGGTACTGAGTGTTGAGTATTGGGTAACTTAACAACGGTACTGGGTATTGAGTAACGGGTATTGGGTAACCTAACGACGGTATCTGGCATCTGGTATCTAGTATCTGGTGAACGACTAACGACTTAAGACACTGGGATTGCCGCGTCGCGCTTAACGGGCTCCTCGCAATGACGGCTTACTACGCACTTTTCTCTTTTTGTGCTAATTTCCAGTGGAACAGGAACACGACTATTGCGATGACTACGAATATGGCGTTTTGGACGAAGTTCTGGAAACCTTTTCTTCTTTCGGATCCGAGCTCGCTTTTCCAGCCGTTAAGGCGCATTGTGGTGATTTTTTCTTCCGAAAGGGGCTTTTTGTCCTTGGCCGTGGCTTCATGAAGTTTCTGGTCGCGGTAATTCTGGTTGCTGGAGTACATCGTGTAGGTCCAGGCGCTGATTGTAAGGCTGGGTTTGACTATTTTCACCAGGCCATAGGTGCCTATACCGAGCGCTATCATGAAGGTGCATATCGCCGCAAAGCATACCACCAAAGCGTAAATCTCTACAGTTTTCCGTTTCATGTCGTTCCCCTCTTTACCGCCTCCCGCCCCTCCGGGAGGGGCGGAATGGCTGGGATTGGTAGCCAATCATTGCTTTATGATTCTATCTCTTTATAACGCCATAATCAAGCACACCCCCCTTCACTGCCTCCCGCCCCTCCCGGAGGGGCGGGAGGCAGGGGGCGCTAATCCAGAAAGAGGTGTTTTATCTTTTGAAGTTCTCTCTGATATTTAATACGTTCACAAACGAACTTCTCATAATGTTGAGGATTAATCTGCATGCAATGGGAAAAACTGCATATTCCATTTCCATATTCCGGTTTATTCTGGGTATATTCCTTGTAGGAAGAAAACTTCCAGTCTTTAGGATCATTAGTTATGTAGACAGAGACAGGATTTAGATGGACATATCGGGTTAAATGGAGCAGTTGTTCATCAGATTCTACATGTACGGTTCTAAAGCGGCTTTCCCAAAGCGGCCCTTTCCGATTATATTGTTTGTTAAAAAATAAACTGTAACTCATTAAAATCGCACTCATGAATTTCGTTATTCCATTTTCTTGTTGCTGTTCCAATACGAGATGGACATGGGTGGGCATGATGCAGAATGAGAGTATTTTAACGAGTTTTGCTGAATTTGCGATAGCTTGAAGTGTTTCTGTTTTTGAATCTTCCGACAATTCAAGGAAAGCCGAGAATTTGCAGGGGGGAGTTACGGCAGTATAAAAGTTAAGTGTATCTATGAACCTTTGATAATCGCTGTCTTTTCTGAAAACATTGAATTCGGATATGCTTCGCGTATAAACATGATATACGTGGTTATCAGCTAACGCCTCTTTGCGTTTTCCCATACATCCCCCATTATGATGCCTCCCGCCCCTCCGGGAGGGGCGGGAGGCGGTAGTTATTTCTGGAAGCCGATTTTGCGTATTCTTTTTGCAGGAGCATCTATCAGCTGCCGGATAGCATCAAATACGATTTGGAATTGGCCGTCATATTTCTTTTCCATATCTTCGATCTTTCTCAGAAGGTCTTTATGTGTCGACAAGTATTGATTTAATCTGGTGAAAGTCCTCATGATTGCGATATTAACCTGGATTGCGCGCTCGCTGTTCAAGACGCTCGACAGCATGGCAACCCCGTTTTCAGTAAAGGCGTATGGACGTTGTCTAATACCGCCTTTCTTTGATATCACAAATTGTGATTTCAAAGCATAAAACTCTTGAAATTTCAATCTAAATACGAAATCTGCAGGAAAGCGTTTTGTGTTCCTTCTTACTGCCTGATTTAGAGCGCCTGTCGTAACTCCATATAGTCCAGCAAGATCCTTATCTAGAATGACTTTCTTGCCTCTGATGACAAAAATCTTACTCTCGATTTTTACCTGCGGAATTAAATCACACATGTTACCCCCATTAAATTAAAAATAAAAACCACGGCCGGTATGATGGCTAGTGGTTTAAGATATGAATATGGCAATTCCCCCGATTGCTCATGTCGAGATTTTACAAATTTACATACAAAAATTCAACCGTCTTAGGCAGTATGTGCAAAATTTGCACGTACTGATTTTAAAGTCACAATTTGTGACCTTAAAAAAGACAACTCCGAGGGGTTTTGCAGAGATTGCCGCGCCCTACGGGCTAGCAATGACGGCAACGACACGGCACCCCCCACCTCGATCCTCCCCCGCAAGGGGGGAGGAGGGGGAGGTTGACTACTTCCATCTTCCTTCTTCCGTCTGCCTCATTACAACATTTTTAGTTCTAATTCAATATTGCCTGTATATGAGGCATCCCATTGCATTTTCTTGAATATTTTCTCCAGGGCCGCGGTGTCGCAGTCGATGCGCGCTCCGGCGTATTTGAGCACTTTCACGTCCGTCACTTTCCCGTTTTGTATCTTTAGGGATACGGTGAGTCCGGTTATGCCGGCTTTGTTGAAAGCATCCGTTAGTTCTTTCTTTATCGCGGTCAGGTGGACGGTCTCAACTTCGCGGAGTGTCATGCCTTCGGGCAGTTTGCCGCCGGTGACGCGGAGCCGGTTTTCGGGAAGCGGGAGCACGGGCGCTAATTTTTCTTCCGCTTTTTTGCAATCGGAAGCGTCATACGAGATGCATTCAAATTCTCTCATCATTACCGGAGCGCCGCCGCTTTTGGACTTATACGCGACTTGGCTTCCGACCGCCAGATTGCTGACGCCTCCGGGCAGGGGGAGCGGCTGTTTTACTGTGATGCTGCCGCCGGTATTCCTTTTCTCCGAGTCCACCGCGACAAAAGATGTGTACTGTGTCATCAGGTGGTATTCTAAACCCAGTTGCGTGACTTCTTCCTGCACGGATTCGCCGTACTCGCCGAAGTCGGATAATTGTTTTATCCGTTCGCGCGCCCAGAGGTACTTGACGGCGATGTTGTCGCGGGATTCAAGGTACTTTGAGACCTTCACGGCCTTCCTGAATTTCCCGTTGACTGTCCTGCCGGTCACGATTATCTGGCCGTCCGCGTGTTTGTACTTGCCGTAAACGAGTATCGGGCGTTCAGCGAAGAGGTCGCCGGGCCGCGGCGGTTCAATCGCGAAGCCGTCAAAGTTCTCGCAGGTGATATTGATATCGGTCAGCAGCGGGGATTTTATGTACTCCATGAATTTCTCCGCGGTTTCTTTGGCTTCCTGCTGGCTGGTGACTATGAACGGGTCGCCATTGCCGGCGCGCGCCATGCCCTCTATGAGGTGGCGGTTGACGCTCATGCCGATGCCGAACGCGAAGAAGTTGGCCTCGCCGAGGCTGTTGCGGATGAGCTCAAAGGTCTTTTTTTCCACGGAGACGTAGCCGTCTGTGGCGGCCACTATTATGCGGGACATCCCTTCTTTTTTCTCAAGGGCCATCGCTTTCTGGAGCGCGTCAAGTATCGCGGTGCCGCCGCCGCCCTGCATTGAGTTGAGCATCTGGAGAGCTTTCTGCTTGTTGGAGTACGTGGCTGAAAGCGGGGTGTTTGAAAGCGCGTTTGAGCCGCCCGAGAAGAACATTATGTTGAAATAGTCCTCCGATCTTAGCCCGTTGATTATATTTGTTATGAGTTGTTTTGACACGTCCAGCGGGAAACCGTGCATTGAGCCGGAGACGTCCACGATGAATAGGTATTCGCGCGGGGGTACCATGGCCGGCTTCACTTTCTCCGGCGGCTCAAGCATCAGCAGGAAGTAATTCTTTTTTTCGCCGGGGTAGAGCAGGAGGCCGGTCTCGATTTTGTTGCCCTGCAGTGAGTATTTGAGGATGTAGTCGCGGTCGCCCGCCTGCGCGAAAGACGGAAGAAGGACAGCGGCTTCGCCGGGCCCGATATCCCGCACGTCAACCCGGTGCGAGGTGGACCATACTCTTGAGATGGGGATGCCGGTCTTAAGGTTTACGGTTATGTTGAAGCCGTAAGGTATTTCACTGCCTTTTTTAAGGTAGGGCATTACGGCCCAGTTGTCCTTGCCGCGGAGGTCATTGGGGTCGCTTTCGCCGGTGTAGCGGGGGCCGACTACCGCGGGGAAGACGAATTCATAAACGCCCCGCTCGGGAACGAGCGTTTCGGTGTACTGGACTATTACTTCAACCGTGTCGCCGGGCATTATGTTGGCGACGTTCATCTCGAAAACGTTTGGCCTTTTCTGCACAAGCAGTGAGGCCGTCTGGCCGTTGTTCTTGGCGTTCTCGTAGGTCTGGCGCGCCTGCTCGGTCTTGTCTATCTGCGCCCTGATTATCCGGTTGCCGATCTTCATCGTCATGGCGTGAACGGCCGATTTTGTGCTGAGCGGAAAGACGTAGATGGCTTCAATTGTCTGGCTGCCGTTGTTCTTGTAGACCTGTACCAGTTCTACATTGGTGCACATTCCGGCAATGTTTACGTTCGCTTCGGTTTTGAGGAGAGGGAACTGCTCGGCTTCCGAACCGTTGCCTACCAGGAAGTAGGGGGAAAGATTCTCCCGGCCGGGTTCGGTTTCATAATGTATCATCTTCGCGAGCCCGATGCCCGCGCACAACACCATTGCCACTGCTACGATTCCTGCTAAAACGCTGTGTCTCATTGGGTGGTACCTCCTTGAGGATATTGTGTGTCACCCAGTAAGACAGGGGAGTGCGCAAAAGGTTCCCTTTTGCGCAATTACAAATTTCATATTACAGATTACAAATTGACGGCAGACGACAAATCCCCCTCTTTCCCCCTTTAACAAAGGGGGAAATTAAACACACCCTTCTTAGAAATTGGGGAAATAAAAAACATCCCCCTTAGAAAAAGGGGGAAAGAGGGGGATTTTTAAATGCATTTCACGAGATACTATGTACGGGTCCCGAGTTCCGGTAGTTCTAGATACGATCTTTCCAAGATACGAACGACGAGATACTAGATACCAGATACTGTAGTATTATTTTTCCGGGGGGGCAAGCTGGACGCGAATTGTGGTGAGGCGCGCTGTGTTGTTGGGCGCGCCTATGGGTTCTTCCCGCAGGGCGCATATGGCGGCCAATTCTTTCAGAAGCGGCGGGTAATTTCTCGGCGGGAGCGAAATATAGAGAACGATCGGCTTATCTGTCGTGTCATCGTATTCGGTGAGTATGATCTTGCCTCTTGTCTTCTTGGCCGCCTTGGCTATATTTATTTCGGTGTCTTCCGCGTCGGGCGTTAGCAGAGTTATCTGCACGTCAATATTAAGGTACGTCCCTTTGACGCGGATTGTCTTGCCCGATTGTTTCCTGCTCTCGGCGTTGGTGATGTTCGCCGGCGCTGTTTTTGATTTGATCTGGGTCGCCATCGCCAGCTTTTTGTCGGGCGATATCGGGGCGTTTGACAAATCTATGCGCACGGCTAATTCTTCCGCTTCGAGGTCCTGGAGGTCTTTGCTTCCGGATACCGTAAGAGGCGAAGAATCTTCATCGGCGGCGGTTTTTTTCTTGGCCGTGTCTTTCTTGGCCGCGGGAGGAGCCGCCGGAGTTTTGCTGTCTTTAGCCGGTAATTTATCCGCGGCGGCCGGTTCCGCGTTTTTCAGTTTCTTTTCAATTGTAATGCTGTCTTTCGCCGTCGCCGTTTTGGAGGCTTGCTGTTCCTTGGTAACGGCCGCGAATTCGGCCTTTTTCAGTTCGGGAACATCGGGGGTTTTAGCCGCCTGAACCTGGGACGCATCCGCGGCGCCCCTTTCCTCTGCCGCGGGTTTCGCGTCGGTCCCGGCGCCTTGTTTCGACGCTTCCATTTCGGCGTAACGCTTTACCTCGGCCGCAGTCGTCGCCCTGGTTTTTTCAAGCGTCATATTATACTGCAAGCGTTCATCCAGCACCATTTCCCTTGCGTCCTGCATTGTTTGGGCAAAGGCCGGAGGCTGTTCGTCTTCTTGTTCTATCGGGCGGAGCACCATGTTCTGCGGTATCTCTAACCGGGGCTCCTTTCTCAGGTTTATGTAGAGAACGACAATCAGAAATGTCGCAAGCAGGCCGGCCAGTTGAAGGGGTATTATTCTTCGCGCCCTGTGCTCGGGGAAAATAAATCTCTGCGCGCGTTCCCAGAACGTCACGGGCTCGTCTATGCGCTCGCGGAGCTTGGCAAGGAAGTCCGCGGGCGCCTTGACATGGCGGACGGATTTCACGCTTGTGATCGCCGCTTTCAGCTCGTTTAGTTCGCGCGCGCACCTTGTACAGCCCCTGAGGTGCCTGTCAACCGATAGTTTTGTCCGCTCGTCAAGTTTCTTGTCTATGTAAGCGGACAGTTGTTCGCGGGTTTCTTTGCAGTCCATTTATCTCAGCTCCCTGAGTTTTTCTTTCAGATGAAACCGAGCCCTTGAAAGCCCTGATTTTACGGTCCCCAGCTTGTGCCCGGTTATTTTGGCTATTTCTTCATAGGAAAGGTCTTCAATATCGCGCAGGATTATCAGTTCTTTCTGGTACTTGCCAAGCGAACCTATCGCTTTCTGTACCTTGGCCTCCCGTTCCTTCATTTCGAGCATTTCGGGAGGGGTGTAGCCGTCATCTTTGAACTGCCTCTGTTTTTCGCCGTCCTCGGTTTCCCTGCGCTTGTCGATTTGCACCATCCTTTTGCCTATCCTGTGCGCGAGCGACGAGAGCTTGTTCTTGCAGGTGTTGACGGTTATGCTGTAGAGCCACGTGGAAAACAGCGACTCGCCCTTGAAAT
Organism: Elusimicrobiota bacterium; assembly: GCA_043811535.1. Lineage (GTDB taxonomy): Bacteria > Elusimicrobiota > Endomicrobiia > Endomicrobiales > JBDRNC01 > JBDRNC01. Next base: position 33,330 of record JBDRNC010000016.1, on the reverse strand, counting down.
GTTTGAGCGAGCGGAAAACCTTGACGAAGGCGTCCTGGGCGCAGTCGTTGGCGTCGTCGTGATTCCCCATGAAGCGGTAGCAGATATTGAAAACGCGGTCCTTATACTTCAGCACCAGCTTGTCAAATGCCGAAGAATCTTCCGCTAAAAATGCCGCTATTAACCTGCCGTCTTCACCAGGATCCTGGTTTATCGCTCTATACATATGACAATATTCTTTTGAAAAAGTTCTATGCTAAACGGCTTTTACCTACGCTATTCTACTAACTTTTGAGTGAGAAAGCAAAACGACGGTGGCTGGGGGAGGGTTGTCATCGCGAGGCCGTTGTGAGCTGTCATTGCGAGCCCGTAGGGCGCGGCAATCCCTGTTGCTGAGAACATCGCAGTTAACCCAAAGACCAGAGATTGCTTCGCTTCCCTCGCAATGACACAGCGAGATTGCTTCGTCGGTCGCCGCGGCGACCTCCTCGCAATGACAGCAACAAAGGGGGAAAGAGGGGGATTTTCAGTAAGGTATTCTGCTTCCGTCTTCCTTCTTCCAACTTCCCGCTAAATTCAGGGACTAGTCCCTGAATTTACAGCTTTTTGTGCAGTTTAACAAATTTGTTCCCCGGGCGGAGCTTTTTGTCGTATTCGTCGTGATAGTCCTGTATTGTTCCCAGGAAATCGCGTTTTTTCTGCGATGTTATCAGAGTAAGCATGGCCATGTCGGGCGTTTTCAGATTCTGCAGTTCGTTTTCAAGCAGTTTGGCGCGCTCGACGTTTATTTTGCAGTGGCCGGCTTCATGCCTCATCAGAATTTTAACAAGGAGGTTCCATCTGTTCGTGTCAATGTTGCGTATCGCCTGATTTTCATTCCAAACCGGGTATATGACCGTGTTTCGCGGGAATATCTTGAATGATTTCCACCGCGCTCCGGCGCTGGTCAATTCCGGCTCGGACTGCCATTCAAAGCTGTAGTGTGTATTGGTGAAGGTGGGGCTCCCGATCCTTTTGTCCAACGCGGTATTTCGTATTCTTTCATCCTTTAAATTTCCGCAGATCTGTTCAAAAGTGTGTCCGTTGACGTTATAGATGGAAAAAAATGTCTCCGCGTCGGCCGGAAATAAGTCGTCAGGATCGCTTAAAACACTGGTATCCACCAGCGTGAATTTTAAATTATCGGTATCACTTAATATTTTCGCTATTTTTTTGCTCGTCTGCGCGAAATACCATTGTTTGGATAATAAGTTATCAACAAAGACCCACAGGATCGCGGCAAACAGGACGGACAGGATGAAAGCGCGCAGGGTGACGCGGGAAAAAGGATGAACGTGAAAATGACTGGGCGTGCCGGAAGGTTTCTGCGGATCTTTCTGCAATACTTCATAGCAGAGCCCGCAGTATAAGGCGTTATCGGGATTTTCGTGATCGCATTTTGGGCAGAACATGATAAATAGAGTGAATAGGGAATGGGAAATAGAGAATAGAGAATTCCTAAGCACTAACTCCTATTCTCTAATCTCTGTCATTTATAGCTTTTCATGCAGTTTGACGAGTTTCTGTCCGGGTTCTATTTTGGCGTCGTATTCGTCAAGGAGGGTTTTAATCGTCCTGAGGAAATTCTGTATCTTGAGGTCGGTCATCGATTCAAGCGATTTAATATCGGGCGCGCGGAGTTTGAGCAGATCTATCTCAAGCTGCTTGCCGTACGCGTAGTTTACTTTCGCGCGGCCGGCTTCGTGCTGCATCAGTATCTTGAGCAGGATGTTCCACCGGTTGGATTCCTCGTTGGATATTTCCGCGGTTTCTTCCAGTACGGGATAAATGACGGTATTTTTCACGTTAATCGAGAGCGTTTTCCACTGCGCGCCGCCCGCCGTATTTTCCGTCTCGCGGTCCCACGTGAACTCCGCCTTGCAGTTAGTGAATGTTTGGCTGTCAAGCCTGGATGAAAGCGACCGATTGACCGAGAGTTCGTTCCGCAGGTTGCCGCGGATCTGTTCAAGCGTCAGTCCCGTCACGGTGTAGGTGTCGAATACTGTGCCGGGCGGGAAATTTTGGAGGATGTCATTGAATTCAGACGGGTTGATAACGTTGAATTTTAACTGGTTCTTGTTGCTGAATTTCCCGGCAAGGTTCGCGTAAGCCGCGGTCTTGTACCATTTCTCGGATTCGGTTGTGTTCCTGTAAAAAAGCGCCGCGGCCAGGAACAGGATAAAAAGAATTATGAGAAGGGTGTAATTCGTGCCGCTTTCCCGGACCGGCGACCGAGAAGCCGTGACCGCGCTCTGCGGCTCGCCCGCGGGCTGGGACTGTTCCTGCCCGCCCTGGGCGGGGACAGTTTCCTCTTTCGGGGCCTCTTTTTTCAGGACTTCATAGCAGACCGCGCAGTACAGCGCGTCGTTCGGGTTTTCCTGGTTGCATTTAGGGCATTTCATTTTAAATACCAGAGAATAGTAAATAGGGAATAGAGAATTGTGATAAAAATCCTAAGCCCTATTCGCTAAGAACTAATCACTCATTTAATTTATTGTACTACTATTTTATTGTTTTAACAATAGAATTGCAATACTAATTGACGGAACTCTCGTTTTTTGCTATTTTAATGCATCATTTCAAATGTCTCCCCCTTAGAAAAAGGGGGATGAAGGGGTCCGCCGCGGCGGATCCCCTGACCCCTCCTTGCAAAGGAGGGGAAATAAGAGGAACACATGCAACGTACAATTTACTGCGGTTTATTAAGGCCGGAACAAATCGGAAAGAAAGTCACGCTGTTCGGGTGGGTGCATTCCCGCCGCGACCACGGAGGCGTTATTTTCATCGACCTGCGCGACAGGGAAGGCATCGCGCAGATAGTTTTCCAGCCGGAAAAAAGCGGGATTTTCGCGCAGGCCGAAAAACTGCGCTCGGAATTCGTGCTTAAAGTCGAAGGGCCCGTGCGCCAGCGCCCCGCCGGCACGGAAAACCCCAATCTCCCCACAGGGCAGGTTGAAGTGGTGGCGGAAACGCTTGAGATAATCAACCAGGCGCCCGGGCTGCCGTTTGAGATATCCGATTATGTCGAGACCTCGGAAGAACTGCGGCTCAAATACCGTTTTCTTGACCTGCGCAGGCCTCAGGTGCAGAAGAATTTCATTTTGCGCCACAAGATATTGCAGGAAACCCGGGGCTACCTTTCAAAACAGGGCTTCATAGAGATAGATACGCCGATGCTGACAAAATCAACCCCCGAGGGGGCGCGCGATTACCTTGTTCCGTCGCGCCTCAACCACGGGATGTTCTACGCGCTGCCGCAGTCGCCGCAGCTGTTCAAGCAGATACTGATGGTGGCGGGTTTTGACAAGTATTTCCAGATAGCCAAGTGTTTCCGCGACGAAGACCTGCGCGCGGACCGCCAGCCGGAGTTCACCCAGATAGACATGGAAATGTCTTTCGTGGACGAAAACGACGTCATGGACAGCATCGAGGGTCTGCTGGCCGATATATTCAAGAACGCTTTGGGCAAAGATATTAAGACGCCGTTTGCGCGCATGCCGTACGCCGAGGCGATGCTGCGCTACGGCTCCGACAAGCCGGACACCCGGTTCGGCATGGAGATAACGGATTTCACGAAAGAGCTCGCGGGCTGCGGTTTCAAGGTTTTCGGCGGCGTCATTGAAAAAGGCGGCGTTGTGCGCGGCATATGCGTTCCGGACGGGGGGAAGTTCTCGCGCGCGGAAATAGAGGACCTGACAAAATTCGTCGCCGAGTACGGCGCGAAGGGCCTGGCGTGGATGAAAGTCACGGATGCCGGCCTTGAATCCAATATAGTCAAATTTTTCTCGCCTGAAAACCTGTCGGTGATACAGAAAAAGTCAGGCGCCGGGACAGGCGACCTTCTGCTGTTCCTTGCCGATACGCCGGAAGTCGCGGCTCAGGGGCTTGGGGCGCTTCGCCTGAAACTGGGCAAAGAGCTGAAATTGATACCGGAAGGCCAATTCAGCTTCCTGTGGGTCGTGGATTTCCCGTCGTTTGAGTGGGACAAGGAAGAAAAGCGCTGGAACGCGCTGCATCACCCGTTCACTTCGCCAAGGGTTGCCGACCTGCCGCTGCTGGACAACCCGGAGGAAGCGGGCAAGATACACGCGCGCGCCTATGACGTGGTACTCAACGGCACGGAACTGGGCGGCGGCTCTATAAGGATACACCGCAAAGACATTCAGGAGAAAATATTAAAAATGCTCAATATATCCCGGGAAGACGCGCAGGTCAAGTTCGGGTTCCTGCTGGACGCGCTGACGTACGGAGCGCCTCCGCACGGCGGGATCGCCCTGGGCTTTGACCGGTTGTGCGCGATTCTCCTCGGCGAGGAATCCATCCGCGACGTAATCGCATTCCCCAAAACGGCGAAAGCATCCTGCCTGATGTCCGGCGCCCCCAACGTGGTCAGCGAAAAGCAGATCAGGGAGTTGGGGATAAAAATAAACATTAAAAATGACAAATGACAAAGCACAAATGACAAAATAAACTCAAACATTCAAAATTCAAGTTTTTGAAATTTGAATTTGTTTTTATATTTTGTCATTTGGATTTTGAATTTTGGATTTTACGTAATTGTACACCGCGAGGACTTCGGGTTTTTTGGGGAGTGTTGACAGCAGTTTTTCGAGGTAGCGTTTTTTCCTGACAATCTCAAATGACCCTTCAAAATTCAGATCCAGCAGCCATCCCATCTTGTAAAGCTTGAAATCATTTATCGTTTTCAGTTTGCTGAACTTTACTATCCTGCCGGCGAGCAGGTCGGCCGTGACTGCCCTGGATATTTGCGGCGTGTCGGGGAAGAAGACCTCTATTTCTTCGTCACCCGGCCCGGTGTTCCCCATATAGTAGTTTATCAGCAAATCTATGATGTCTATTTTATCGGCGTCGCGCAGAAGTTTGGAGAAAAACAACACGCGTCCTGATTCCTTTTTCGGCAGGAGCATGCGGTTGTGGTGCTTAACGGCTTTCAAAACGATTTCCCGCGAGCAGGCGCCGAGGCAGTCAAGCACCTTGAACCTGCGGAGTATTGAAACGGCTCCCGCCGCGTGGTCCAGGTGCTTGGTGTCGGCGAAGTTCCTCTGGATTACGTACTGCTCGAACCTGCCGACGTCGTGAAAAAGAGCGGTTGTCTCCGCGAGGCGCAGGTCGGCCGGGCTGAGTTTGAGGGTTCTGCCTATATCGGTTATCAGACCGCAGACGCGTTTTGTGTGTTTCTGCTTGAGCAGGGTGTTGTTGGTAAGCTCCTTGTCCTTGCGCGATTTATACCGGCCGGCATAGGAGTCAAACCATTTATGAAGCGACTTTAAATTGCGGGCGGAGATCATAATATACTGAATTTTAATATATTTTAAGATATTTGACAACACAGACAAGAGAATAGAGAATAGCGCTTAGGGAATATAAAAAAGAATAGGGATTTTGCTCTGTTCTCTAAGTCCTATTCACTAATCTCTTTCCTTATTGTATTTTCTTTCATTTTTTGATAAATTATAGCCAAGATCGGAGGCAAATATGAAATACCTGTTTATTCCGGTTTTTCTCTTCATTTTGGTCTGTGCAGCATGCTCAAGCGCGAAAACCAACAAAGACAAAGATGTGATTGTAACCCCCGAACAGCAATCCGATACATCAGCAGCACCCCAAGCCCAGGAACAAACCACCCCGGCCGTGCAGCAAACTGAGCAGGAGGTTTCTCCCGTTGTCGAAACCCCGTTTGTAGAGACGCTGCCGGAAACCGAACCGGATGACGCCTGGATGGACGGACCGGTCCTTCAGGAAGGCGAGCAGTTGCACACGGTAGGCATTTTTGAAACGCTTTGGGGAATTTCCGAGAAATACTACGGCGACGGCAGGCACTGGGAAATGATCTTAGAGGCGAACAGGGACCAGATAAACGGCCCGAAGGACCTGCGCCCCAAGATGGAACTGATCATTCCTCCGTTAAATGAGGAAGAAGAAGTTGAGTCGGCAGTAGAACCGGAAATAGAACCCGCGTTGGATCAATGATCATTACAAATTTGGCGATTACAGATTACAAATTAAAATCTTTAATCTGTAATTTGTAATATGTAATTTGGAATTAAAGGCATGGTTACTAAGAAGATATTTTTGAAATCATCCGACGAAGCGCTCCACCTGATGGGACAACAGGACCAGAATATAAGGCGGCTGGAAAGCGAATACGGCGTGCAGATATTCATGAAACAGGGCAGCGCCTCTAACGATTTCTCGCTTGTTGTAAGGGGCGCGGGCGGCAAGGTTGATAAGACGCTCGGCGAATTGGAATATCTGCGCAAGGATTATTTGTCCGGCAGGGCGGTCAAGTCAGAAAATAGAGTTCCGTATAATACCGGGAACGTTCCGCCGGGCCACTATTCCGGCGATACTGTCTACGTGACTTTCCACGGCAAGCAGATAAAACCGCGCTCCGAGCACCAGAAAAAATACGTAGAGGCGGTCCGGCAGTACGACATGGTGATAGCGATAGGGCCCGCCGGCACCGGGAAGACATTCCTTGCCGTCGCCTGCGCGCTGAGCGCTTTGCAGTCCGGCAAGGTTTCAAGGATAGTGCTTACGCGCCCGGTAGTTGAGGCCGGCGAGCGGCTCGGTTTTCTTCCGGGAGACCTTTACGAAAAAATCAATCCCTATTTGAAACCGCTTTACGACGCGTTCTATTTCATGCTCGGGCCGGAAAAGTTCCGCTACTTGCGCGACGAGGAGACCATTGAGATAGTTCCGCTGGCGTACATGCGGGGCCGCACGATAGAGGACGCTTTCATAGTTCTGGACGAGGCGCAGAACACCACTTCGGAGCAGATGAAGATGCTTTTGACGCGGATGGGTTCCGACAGCCAATTGGTCATAACCGGCGACGTCACGCAGATAGACCTGGACAAAAATAAACGGTCCGGGCTGGTAGTCGCCGAAAAAATATTCAAGGACGTGACAGGCATCAAGTTCGCGCATTTCACGGAAGAGGATGTCGTGCGGCACGAGCTTGTGAAAAAAGTAATAAAGGCGTATGAGCAATTCGAAAAAGTTTAAACCGTTTCAGCAGTTCCAGCCGTTCAAACTGTTAACAGCTGAAACGATTGAAACGGTTGAAACAGTTGAAACGCATAGCAAAAAGGATATAGTACAAGCAAATGATTAATTATAAGCCGGCATTCAGGAAACTATTGCTAAAGTTATTAAAATGGACCGAAAAGGGTTCGGAGCAGGCGCCTGCCGTGCGCGGAGGGGGCCGCAGGTTCTGGCAGAATGAGATACGCCTGCCGTCGCCGCTGATTGTGGCGCTCTGCATGCTGGCATTTTTCGTGGTGCTTATTTTCGACGTGGGGTTCGCGTGGCAGAAGATCATCGGGCTGGCGATATTCCTCTCGATAGTATATACATTCCTTTCCATTTATATCCACTTTGACGTGCGCTGGCTGCTGAAAGATGACGAGGCGGCCATGCTGCTTGGCCTGATATTCGTGATAGGGATCCTCCTGATGCAGCTGTCAAAAGTATGGATATCGCCTTACGCCACACCGCTCGCCGTGACGGCCGTCCTGACGGGCCTGCTCTTGTCAAAACGGCTTGCGCTCGCCGTGACGATAATTTTATGTTTGATATTCGGCGTTCTGAACAATTTCGGACAGGAATACACGCTCGCGAAGATGTTCGGCTGTTTCGCCGCGATCGCCTATCTTCCGAAAGTCCGGGCGCGCAAGGACCTGACGAGGCTCGGGCTGATAGTCGCGCTTGCCAACGGCGCGATGGTTATCACCATCCACCTGTACATGTTCGGGTTGTCGTCGCTGGGGAACATGTGGACAAACGTGATGTGGAGCGCGGTAAGCGGCATCGCTTCCGGGCTGATCGTGCTCGGGATACTTCCGTATCTTGAAACGTTTTTCTCGCGCACGACGAACATCAAACTGCTGGAACTTGCCGATTTCAACCAGCCGCTGCTGAAAAGGCTGATGATGGACGCGCCCGGCACTTACCACCACTCGCTTATCATGGCATCGCTCGCGGAGCAGACCGCGGCCGCGATAGGCGCCAATTCCCTGCTGGCGCGCGTGATGGCCTATTACCACGACATCGGAAAACTTCTCAAACCCGAATATTTCATCGAAAACCAGCAGACGATGGGCAATCCCCACGACCCGCTTTCGCCGACGATGTCCAGTCTTGTGGTGATATCCCACGTGAAGGAAGGGTCGGCGCTCGCGAAACAGTATAATCTGGATAAGATCATCGTAGACGCCATTGAGCAGCATCACGGGACTTCGCTGATCCATTATTTTTACCACCGCGCGCTTGAAGCCAATCCCAATACAAAACCGGACGATTTCAGGTATCCGGGGCCGAAACCGCTGAGCAAGGAGACCGCGATACTGATGCTTGCGGACTCGGCCGAGGCGGCAAGCCGCGCGATTGAGGACCCTTCGCCCGGAAGATTGAAAGACACGGTGGAAAAAGTCATCAATAACAAATTCACCGACGGGCAGTTTTCCGAATGCTCCATTACGCTGCACGACCTGAGCCAGATAGCCGAAACGCTCGCCGCGGTTTTAAGCGGAATACACCATGCCCGCATTGAATACCAGAAAACGGACTCGCAATCGAACGACGAGAATTGAAGCTCCGGATGCCCGCGGAATCAAGTCTTTTGTCGTTCCGGAGCTGAAAACTCCGTCCTTCGGAGGACTTCGCGCCGAAGTGGAATCCAACATGATTGAAGCCTGTTCTAATAGATGCAAAATTCCACGTAGGTGGACTAAGCACATACATCTTTTCTATTTTCCGAAAAACACGCGCAGGCAGGCGCTTCGCGCCGTGTCCGCCGCTTTGCGGCGCGGGAAGTTCACTGCGGGCGGCATAAACCTGATACTTCTGGACGACGCAAAGATAAAGAAACTCAACAGCAGATTCAGGAACGTAAGAAGAAAAACCGACGTCATATCGTTCAGGTACTCAACGGCGCCTCTGGAAGGCGATATTTTTTTGTCCAGAGGAGTCTCAAAGCGCCAGGCAGCCGGGCAGAAGCATTCATGGGCAGACGAGCTGGCGTACCTGGCGATACACGGGATTTTACATCTATTTGGCTATACCGATTATACGCCGACGGCCAGAAAAAGAATGTTTGCCGTACAGGACAAAATCTTTGGGCAAATCCAAATGACAAAGTACAAATGACAAAATAAATTTAAATATTCAAACTTAAAATATTTTAAACTTTGATATTGGCGTTATATTTTGTCATTTGAATTTTGTGCTTTAAATTTACTCTTATGCTGACATTCTTAGGCCTTATCATCATCTGCGCGCTTCTCGCGCTTTCCGCGTTCTGGTCGGGTTCCGAGACGGCGCTTACCACGCTTTCCAAATACCGCGTCAAGAAACTTATCGTCACTAACAAGGCGCTTTCCAGCTCGCTCGGGGAGTGGCTCAAGTCGCCTTACTATATCCTTACGACAATCCTTGTAGGGAACACGCTCAACAACCTCGCGCTGAGCTCGATCGCGACGATAGTCATGCTTGCCGCTTTCAAAACGGTTCCGCAGGAACTGATAGAGTTGATTACGTGGCTGTTGTTGACTTCCGCGATACTGATTTTCGGAGAGATAACCCCGAAGGTGTTCAGCCGCTCAAATCCCGAAAAAGTCACCCTGTTCGCGATGCCGCTGCTTTCGCGTGTCATAAAGTTAACGAAACCGCTGTCGTGGCCTGCCGCGAAGATCCAGAAGGCCTTCCCTAAACTTAACCTTTTTCCCGTGAGCAAGCTCGCGTTCCTGGGATTGGAGGAGATGCGCGGGCTGATAGCCGAGTCCGACAGCGCGGGCGCGCTCGGAAAGGAAACCAGCCAGATGCTTGACCGCGTGCTTAACATGGGTGATTTGGACGTCAGAAAAATAATGACGATGATGGATAAAGTCGAAGCGGTTGACATAGACCAGGAAGAAAGCAAGTTCCTGGACAAGCTTGTTGAGACCGGAAGAAGCAGGGTGCCGGTTTACCACGGGACGCCAAACAAAATGGCGGGTTTCGTGCACACGAAGGATTTGCTCTGGGTCTGGAAGCGCAGCGGGGGGAAGTTCACGTCCGATTTCGTGCATCCGCCGTATTTCATTTCCCCGGACAAGAGAGTTTACGACCTCATGAAGGAATTCCAATCGGGCCAGACGCACATGGCTTTCGTTAAAGACACTTTTGGGAACCTGCTCGGAATAATAACGCTTGAAGACATACTTGAAAGGATAGTCGGGGACATACTTGACGAGTACGACGTGAAAAAGAAAAAGAAATGATAATGTATATGATGTTGAAATTATCTTTGTTGATTGTATTTTACTTGCTTTCGGCGTTTTTTTCCGGGATAGAAACGGCGCTTACCAGCCTTTCTACGCTGAATCTTAAAAATCTTAAGGAAAAGTTCAATCACCTGCGAAAAATTCTGGATTTCTGGGAAAGGGATCCGGGCAAGCTTATCTCAACGACGCTCATAGGCACGAACCTTTTTAATATAGGCATAGGTGTTTTGACAATATCCATATGCATTGACCTTGTTAATGAATTCGGTTTGCGGGCGAAACTTGTATATGTCGCGGTGCCGTTGTTCAGTGTATTCATAACGCTGGTATTCTGCGAGATATTGCCCAAGGTCTACAGCAGGTACAAGGCCGAATACGTCGCCGTGAAAGGAATGGGGTTTCTAATGGTTTCGTACCGGATGTTCGCGCTGCCGAACAGGCTGCTTCTGGCGATATCCAATTTCATTATAGGTTTGACCGGAAGCAGCGCCAAGTCAGAGATGGCTTTTCTCGGCCCGGATGAATTGAAGATACTCTTTCTGGCGGACGATACCATTCCGATATCAAAACCGGCCAGGAGCATGATAAAAAATATCTTTGATTTCGGCAAAACAAGGATAAAGAACGTGATGGTGCCGAGAGCGGAGATATGCGCGGTCAACCTTGACCAGGACAGCGAAAAGATAATGGAACAGATAATTGAAAAAGGCTATTCCAGGGTGCCGGTTTTCCGCGGAAATCTTGACAATATCGTCGGAATTATTTATAGTAAAGACCTGTCGCTCGCCTGGCGCGGCGGCTCGCTTTTTGTCATAGATGATCTGATACGCCCCGCGTATTTCGTGCCTGATTCCGCCAGGCTTGACAAGGTGCTCAGGGAATTCAAGTCCGGGCACCAGCACATGGCGATAGTCGTCAACGAGTTCGGCTCCGCGATAGGGCTGGTCACGATAGAAGACATAGTTGAACGGATAGTGGGCGAGATATGGGACGAGTATGACATACACGAGCACACTATATTCCCGCTTCCTGACGGATCGTTCCTTATCAGCGCGGGCGAATCCCTTGAACACACTAACGACGAGCTGCACCTGAACCTTCCCGCGGGCGAGTTTTCATCCGTCGGCGGCTGGGTCCTTGACATGTTCGGCAGGATACCGAAAGCGGGAGAAACGATAAAGTGGGGAACGCTTGAGATAGAGATAGCCGAAGCCGACAAGAGAAAGATACTAAAAGTTAAGATTAAAAAATTATAAAAAGAGAATAGGACTTAGTGCTTAGGGAATAGGAAGACCTATTCACTAGTCCCTAGTCACTAATCACTCGCCAAATGTACTATCATTTAAACGGTCTGGTTTTAAATACGAGGATACAGGGCGAGGCGGACAAGTCCGCGGTCATATATACGCGGGAGTGGGGAAAGATATCCGCCATGGTCCCGGGCGCGAAGAAAATAAAGGCGAAACTAAGCGCGGCGACGGAACCGGTCATTGAAACTGATATTATGGTCTACATGGCGGGAACTACGGCGCGTCCCAAGGTCACCGGGGCCAAGATACTGGACGCGTTCGGCGGCCTGAAAAGCGACTGGCGCAGGTTTTCAATGGCGCTGTCGTGCGCCGAGATAGCGGACAAGCTGACGCCGTTCCATCTTGAGAACGCGCAGAAATACGACCTGCTCGCCAGGACGTGGAAGCTGATCGAGACGGCAAAAAAGCCCTGGCGCATATACACGGCCTTCACGCTGAGATTTCTGAAGCTTACCGGATACAGTTTCCTGGATTTTCTGAAAAAAGAGAATTCAACGGTCACAACAGCCGAGCATAACGCGATAAGGCAGCTCGCGCTTCTTTCCGGGGATGAAGTTGACAACGGCCTGGACATTTCGGAAAGAATGGAAAAGAAAATAGACGGGCACATGAACAACTATCTGAGGCTGTATATAGACCGCCCGCTGTTGTCGAAAATATTCTGGGCTAAAATAACCTCTTAGTTTCCCACTTTTTCAAAGGGGGATAAAGGGGGATTTTTAAATAACAAACAGGGGCATAGAAGAATCTCCCCTAACCCCTCTTTAGAAAAGAGGGGGAATAATAGGTATTATGAAATTCCAAGATATCATCCTGACGCTGGAAAAGTTCTGGGCCAACAAGGGCTGCATGATATGGCAGCCGTATGACCTTGAAAAGGGGGCCGGTACGTTCAACCCGGGGACATTCTTGAGGTGCCTGGGCCCTGAGCCGTGGAACATAGCGTACCTTGAGCCGTCGCGCCGCCCCACCGACGGAAGATACGGCGAAAACCCCAATCGCCTGCAGCATTACTACCAATACCAGGTAATAATGAAGCCCGCGCCCGCGGATATCCAGCAGATGTATCTGGAGAGCCTCAAGGCCATAGGCCTGAATCCCAAACAGCACGATATAAGGTTTGTGGAGGACGACTGGGAATCGCCGACGCTCGGCGCATGGGGGCTGGGGTGGGAAGTCTGGCTTGACGGCATGGAAATAACGCAGTTCACGTATTTCCAGCAGGTCGGCGGGATAGACCTTGATCCTATCCCGGTAGAGATAACGTACGGGCTGGAACGCCTGGCGATGTACTCGCAGAAAGTAAACCACTTCACCAAGATTCAGTGGTCGTCGGACGTGAACTACGGGAAAGTGCATCTTGAGGACGAAAAGCAGTGGTCAAGATATAATTTTGAGGAAGCCGACGTGGAACTGCTGCGGAGGCATTTCGCGGACTGGCACGGGGAAGCCGAACGCCTGCTTTCAAAGGGCCTTGTCCTGCCGGCTTACGATGCCGTGATGAAATGCTCGCACCTTTTCAACCTGCTGGACGCGCGCGGGGCGATTTCCGTCACCGAGCGCACCTCTTATATAGGGCGCATTAGGGGACTGGCAAAGAAAACGGCGGAGCAGTACATAAAACAAGGGTCCAGTAGCCAGGAACCAGCGTCCAGTAAAAACAACGACAAGTCTTTATAAATTCTGGACCCCGGACCCTGGACCCTGTCTTGAAAACTAAATGATAAATAATGAGAAGCTTGGAAGATAAAAAGTAAATGAGATATTTATGAGCAAAACAGCACTATTAGAGATCGGGACCGAAGAAATCCCGGCCGGGTATATTGAGCCCGCCCTTGAGCAGATGAAGGCGCTCGCGGCGGAGCACCTGACGGCCCGCGGGCTGTCTTTCGGAGAGATAAAAATATTCGCGACGCCCCGCCGGCTCGCGCTGGCAATAGAAAAACTGTCGGAAAAAAGCGAGGAGAAAACCGAAGAATTAACAGGCCCTTCAGTCAAGGCCGGCAGGGATGCCCAGGGCAATTTTACGCAGGCGGCAAAAGGATTTGCCGCGAAATACGGGACAACGCCCGACAAGCTTTCCGTGAAGGCCACGGAAAAGGGCGAGTATTTCTCTTTCGCGGTAAAAACACCGGGCGAGAAAACGGAGAAGATACTTTCCGCGGTATTCCCGGAAATAATCTGCAGGCTCCAGTTCCCGAAATCCATGAAGTGGGAATCCAGCGGGCTCAGGTTCGCGCGCCCTGTCAGGTCCGTGATAGCGCTTTACGGCGACAAGATAATTAAATTTACCGCCGGTGACGTGAAATCGTCAAACAGGACTTCGGGCCTTTACGCGCTGACCCAGAAAAAGATAACCGTCAGTTCCGCGGACAAGTACGCGGGAACGCTGAAAAACAACTGCGTCATGGCCGACCCGCTTGAACGCAGGGAAATAATCAGGAAAATAACGGACGCGGCGGCGAAACGGGTAAAGGGCGCCGCGCTTATCGATGACGACCTTCTGAATGAAATAAATTTCCTCGTTGAACACCCCGTCGCTATTCTCGGGAATTTCGACGAAAAGTACCTGCGGCTGCCGCCCGAAGTGCTTATAACCTGCATGCGCAAGAAACAAAAGTACTTTCCCGTGGTTGACGCGAAAAAGCACCTAACTAACAGTTTTATCGGTATCAGGAACGGGATGTCGGAGCACCAGGAAACCGTCCGCGAGGGATATGAACGCGTGCTTGAGGCGCGCCTTGAAGACGCCGAGTTTTTCTACAAGAAAGACACGGGTTCAAGGCTGGACGCGAAAATAGAAAAACTTAAAGGCGTGATGTTCCAGAAGGAACTCGGGACGGTTTACGATAAGATGCTGAGGGTAGAGCGGCTGGCGGACCAGCTTCTAAATACCGTGCCGGACGGAGAAAATATAAGGGCAGAGATCGGCGATCTGAAAAGAGCGTGCCTGCTAGCGAAAGCCGACCTTGTCACGGAAATGGTTTTTGAATATCCCGAACTGCAGGGCGTCGCGGGAAGGATATACGCGGCCAAGGACGGCGAGTCCCAGAGAATCTGCCGCGCGATCGAAGAGCACTACTGGCCGGTTACGGCTGACGGAAAGCTTCCGGTTTCGGATTTCGCGCTGGTGCTTTCAATCGCGGACAAGATAGACACGCTCACCGGAGATTTTGCGGCGGGCCTTGTGCCTTCGGGTTCAGCGGATCCGTACGGGCTCAGGCGCCAGGCAGCCGGAGTCGTGCGCGTTATAAGGGATAAAAAACTGCCGGTTGACCTTAACGCGCTTGTTTCAAAAGCGTTTTCATTCCTGCCGGAGCACCTAAAAAATAACAATGACGCGCTGCGGCAAGTGATGGAATTCCTGAAACAGCGCCTGGAAGTCATACTGGAGACGGGCGGGTACAAGTTTGACGAGATAAGGGCGGTTCTCGCGAAGGGCATGGGCGATATCGGAACGATAGAGCGCAAGCTTCAGGCGCTGAAAGCGATGAGAAAGCAGCCGGATTTTCAGCCGTTGATAACGGCATTCAAAAGGTCCGCCAATATACTGAAGCAGGCCGAGAAGCTGAAGCTGAATGTTTCGCCGGATGTATCCCATGACCTGTTCAGGGAAGATGCCGAAAGAAATCTCTACGCAAAGATCAGCTCGATCAGGGCGGAGATAGAGGCGTTGAAGGCCGCCAAGGATTTTCCGGCGGTGCTACAAAAAATGGTTGAGCTGAAGCCTGATGTGGACCTGTTTTTTGAGAAGGTCATGGTGATGGTTGAGGACGAAAAACTGAAGCATAACAGACTCGCTCTGCTGAAATATGCCACGGGATTATTCTTTGATTTGATGGATTTTTCACAGCTGCAGGAGTAAATGAGACGGAAGACGGAAGACGGAAGACCAACACACCTTAAGTTACCCACCATTTCTTAAAAAAACAGATTTTTTAAGATTATTCCTACCCCTGAGACCAGCGGGAACATCATTTCCTTATAAAATGCCTTCCAGATGGGAAAATTATCGTCCACCCACCACGTGCCCAGCATTCCCATGCCTAACATCCCGACAGGGATCCAGAACGGAGCGAAATTCGCCATGGCCCAGATGTTCGTCTTGAAGCCGAAAGCGGCTATCAAAGCTATGACGCTTACAGCGACAAGCAGGATTTTTGAAGTTTCAATCAATAAGGAAGACAGTATGCGAAGCGGTTCCCATAGTTTTACGGCGCGGAAGACGACCAGAAGCACCGCTGATATCTGAAAAAGAATGATTACGAGGCGTTTCGCCAGGCTTTTTTTGGAGATTATGTAATTCCCGGCGCCTTTCAGCCTGTCCATGAACGTGGCCACGGATTCTCTATGCTTGTTTATTTCCTTGTTCAACTGTGCTGCCGGGCTGTATATTTCTACGGTCAGAGAGCCCTTGCCTATGCCCGCTTCGTGAAGGACGTCTTTCTGTTCCTGGGAAAGTTTTTTCACGGCAAGCTCGTAAGCGTCCAACTCGGTTACAGGGGTTTCTATTTTCGGAGATTCTTCAATGCCGGATTGTTTTTGCGGCGCTGACCCGCTTTTTAACGCTATCCATGCGACAGCCACGATAACAAGAAATAAGAATATCCTGACTATGTAAAACCTGATCCACCACCAAAGGTAGCGCAAGTTTACCTGGGCTGGTTCCTTGTCCGGAGGCGGGGCAACGCGGGGTTCTTGAATCATAGTATTTTAGGTGAAAATGACTCTCCACCTATATTTCACTTCCGAAGTGGCGGAGACTCTTCGGAAGTGGAGGCGGCGGGGGTTACTGTATGAATCCGAAAGCCTGTTCGACGGACTGGACGTAGGCGAAGCCCCGGCCCAGTTCATTCAGGTTGGCGGCAATGACTACCGCGTCGTAAACCTGCTGCGTCTGCTCTTCCTTTGTCACGATAAGGATGACTTCTTTCTCGTGCTGTATGAGCTTCCCGATGAAACCGAGCCTTTCTTTGATGCCCCTGCCGCGCGCGTTGAAGACGGTGGCTGCCTGCGCGCCGCTTTTGATGGCTTCGTCCACGACTTTGTCGGCCTTGTTTCTTTCAACGATGCATGTGATCTGGTGGTATTTCATGAGGTCTCCTTTAAAACATGGTTAAATGGTCATATTGTTGAATGGTTAAAGACATAAATCTTTTAGCCATTTAGCCATCTAGCAATTCAGCCATTTAATTACAATTTTATTTCATCCATTTCTTTGACGGTGAATATCTTGAATTTGTATCCGTTGGAATGGCTTAAAGCGGAATATTTGCGGGACAGCGCGGAGAGTTCCTTATCTTTGCGGTTTGGGTCATGGTGGAAGAAGCCGAGGTTCTTGACGCCGGAGTCCTTTGCCAGTTTTATGGATTGGTCAAACGTGGAATGCCCCCACGTTTTTCTGTACACGTATTCTTCTTCCGTGAACTGAGAGTCGTGTATAAGGTAATCGGCGCCCCTGCAGAATTCTATGAATCTGCCTCTTTCGGTCAGAGGATTGGCGCTTTCAAGTTCGTTGTCGGTCATGAATACGAAGGATTTCCCGTTTTGTTCTATGCGCAGGCTTGAAGTGAAAATCGAATGATTGTTGCGGATAGTCTTTATCTTGCAGCCGTTGAGGGAAAACTGGTTGCTGCATATTTCCGTGAAGGATATCTTGGATTTCAGGTCGTGGAAGCTTATTGGGAAGAATTCGTACGACATCTGGCTGCTCAGGATGTCCTTCAGCTGTTTGTAAGAATTCGTGCAGCCGATGACGCGGATTTTTGTCTTGCCGGAGTATATCGGCATGAAAAACGGGAAGCCCTGGATGTGGTCCCAGTGGGAATGGGTTATGAAGAGGTTGAAGTTGTTGATGTTTCTCTTTGTAAGGCTTTCGCCGAGTTTCCGGATGCCGGTGCCGGCGTCAATCAGGAGCAGTTCTCCGCCGAGATCAACTTCAAGGGATGTGGTGTTCCCGCCGTATTTCATCATACGGATGTCGGGAACCGGCATTGACCCTCTGCAGCCCCAGAATTTTATTTTCATAGGTTAATTACAGATTACATATTACAAATTAAAATCCTTAACCAGTGCCGTTAATTTGTAATCTGTAATGTGTAATTTGCAATAAAGACTCTGTCTCTATTTAAGCTCTTTTATCAGAGGTACTTCGCCGCAGTCGGGGAATTTCGGGCACTTAACGCACTCGCCCCATACTTTATGCGGCAGTTTTTCCCGGGAGATCTTTTTATATCCCTGAGTGATGAAAAATCCGGGCTTGTATGTCAGCGCGAAAACCGACGTGATGCCGAGTTCCTTCGCCTTTTTCTCGCAGACTTTGACCAGCCGGGCGCCGAGCCCCTTGTGCTGGTATTTTTCATGAACCGCGAGCGATTTTACTTCCGCGAGGTTGTCCCACGAAACATGAAGCGCCGCGCAGCCGATGATCTTCTTTTTATCTTCTATCACGGAATATTCCTGGATATTCTCGTAAATATCGTTAAGCGAGCGCGGAAGCATCTCTTCCTTGTCGGCGTAGTAGTTTATGAGCGACTGCATCTCTTTTACATCTTTTGTTTTAGCCTGTCTGAGTTTCATATAGACCCCTATTTAAGACAAATACAAAATACTAAACACTAAATTCTAAATAAATTTTAAAATACAAATATAAATTTCAAATAAACGGAAGTGTTTGAGTTTTACTTTTTATATCTTGAGTTTATTTAGTATTTAGTGTTTAGAGCTTAGCATTTTATTTATTATCGTATCCCAATTGAAGCGCCTTCTGGTTTATTGTTATCAGTTTAGGTTTTTCCGTCAGGACTTTCTCGCACGCTTTAAGCGCGCTTTCAAGCTTCAAAACCGGTTTGGCTTTAAGCATCGCGCCGATCGCGACAAGGTTCGCGGTGCGGATGTCGCCTATCTGCTTGTCGGCTATCCCGCTGGCAGGCACCTCAACTATCCGGACGCCCTCTTTTTCCACTTTGTTCTTGACGAGCGATGAATTTATCACAACGAGCGTGCCCGGTTTCATTCTCGGGAGGAACTTGTCAAGCGACTGTTCGTTCAGTATTATGAGAATGTCGGGGTTAGTGATGATAGGCGAACCGATCTCCTCGTCAGATACGATCGCGGTTGAATTCGCGGTCCCGCCGCGTATCTCCGCGCCGTATGCGGGAAACCACGTTGTCTGCTTCCCTTCTTCAAGGGCGGCCTGGGCTATCAGCGTGCCTCCGAAAAGCACTCCCTGTCCGCCGAATCCCGCGATGATAATTTTAGTTTCCATATTTCCTATTGTCTTCCCCCTTTAAGAAAGGGGGAATGAGGGGGATTTTTTAAATCTCCCCTAACCCCTCCTTGGAAAGGAGGGGAAATTATTTGCAATTATTTCTTGTCTTTATACACTCCCAGCGGGAATGTTTTCATCAAATCGGTGTCCACCCACTTAATAGCGTCTTTCGGGGTCATGCCCCAGTCAACGGGGCACTGGGAGAGGACTTCGACAAGCGAAAAACCTTTTCCGTCTATCTGGTTCTGGAAGGCTTTTTTGATTGCCTTCTTTGTATTGATTATGTTCTTAGGGTTATTTACCGCGGTGCGCTCAAGATAGGCGACAGCTTCAAGCGATGAAAGCAGTTCGCATACTTTCATCGGGAGACCGTCCCTTTTCGCGTCCCTGCCGAACGGTGTTGTTGCCGTTTTCTGGCCTATAAGCGTCGTGGGCGCCATCTGCCCGCCGGTCATGCCGTAGTTGGCGTTGTTGACGAAGATAATGGTGATATTTTCGCCGCGGTTGGCCGCGTGGACAGTTTCCGCGGTGCCGATAGCGGCAAGATCCCCGTCTCCCTGGTAAGTGAATACTATCCTGTCGGGAAGAACGCGTTTGATGCCGGTGGCGACCGCCGGAGGCCTGCCGTGAGGGGCCTCTGTGACGTCAAAATTGAAATAATCGTAAGCGAACACAGCGCAGCCCACAGGCGCTATGCCGATGGTTTTCTCGCGGATGCCGAGCTCGTCAATTACTTCCGCGACGATGCGGTGTATTATGCCGTGCCCGCAACCCGGACAATAAATATGCGGAGTTTCTTTCAGCGCTTCAGGCCTTTTTAATTTTATTGCCATAAAATTGATTACAGATTTAGCGATTTTAAATTACAGATTAACTATCCTGTCTTTAGTTTTCAATTTGTAATCTGTAATATGTAATTTGTAATTATATTTTCTTAACGGTATCTAATATTTCCTCTTGCGATATCACTCCGCCGCCGGGTTTGCCGAAAAATTCAACCGGGCACCTGCCGTTTGCGGCAAGCCTGATATCTTCAACCATCTGGCCGCAGTTCATTTCTATGACAAGAAACTTGCGTCCCGGTTTGGCGTTGTCGGAGACAACCTTTTCGGGGAAAGGCCAAAGAGTTACGGGCCTGATGAATCCGGCTTTCACTCCCTGTTTTCTCAGCGCGTTCACGGATGCTTTCGCGGTGCGGGCCGTGATCCCGAACGCTACAAGGATTATATCGGCATCATCGAGATTGGCTGTTTCGCAGCGCGTCTCGTTTTTCTTTATCTCGGCGTATTTGTTCTGCAGTTTATAATTATGGGCCTCAAGCGCGCCTTCCGCCATCAGAAGCGATTTGACCGAGCGGGGTTCCCTGCCTTTGGCGCCGTCCAGCACCCAGTCTTTCTTTATAAGTTTCGGCTTTTCGGCTTTTTCAAGAGGGGGTACGACGGCCGGTTCCATCATCTGGCCCACTATGCCGTCAGAAAGTATCATGACCGGCATCCTGTATTTATCCGCGAGGTCAAAAGCGAGCTTGGCGTGGTCGTACATTTCCTGGACCGAATAAGGCGAAAGCACTATCAGCCGATAATCGCCGTGACCGCCGCCTTTTGTCGCCTGGAAATAGTCGCCCTGGGCGCCGGCTATGTTGCCGAGGCCGGGGCTTCCGCGCTGAATGTTGGCTATGACAGCGGGCAGCTCGCAGCCGGCAAGGTAGGATATGCCTTCCTGCTTGAGGGATATTCCCGGCGAAGACGAAGAGGTCATCGCGCGAGCGCCGGTCGCGGACGCGCCGAGCACCATGTTAATTGCCGCAAGCTCGGACTCCGCCTGAAGAAATACTCTTCCCAGCTCAACCATGCGTTTGGACATGTGAGCGGGCACTTCGTTCTGGGGCGTGATGGGATAGCCGAAATAGGCTTGGCATCCCGCCGCTATGGCGCCCTCGCACAACGCGATATTGCCTTTGACTAATGTTTTTTCCATATTTCCTGTTATCCTCCCCCTTAGAAAAAGGGGGAATGAGGGGGATTTAGTAAATCTCCCCTAACCGCTTCCCCAGACTACACGGGGTCCAAAGACTTACTTTGGTAAAGAGGGAAATTATTTGTAATCAGTCTTTATCCACTTCAACACAAACTTCCGGGCATACCAGGTAGCAAAAACCGCACCCCGTGCACTCGTTTCCTTCAACAAAAACAGCCGGATGGTGCCCGGCTTTATTGAATTTATCCGAGATTATTAGCGATTTCTTCGGGCAGACGTCTATACAGAGCGCGCAGCCCTTGCATCTGTCTGTTTCTATCTTTATCTTAGCCACGAAAATATTTTATCAATTTATGTCGGAAAAGTCAAAGGATTACAAGAATTCAGTGATAAGCGCCGAAAAAACCGCCAGGCAATCAAACGCAACTTGACAACATAATCACAAAAAGGTAATAATGGTGCAATCGTTTGCAGTAAATCTCGATTATTGGAGAATTTATGAAAATGGTACAATCTATCAAACGCGGTTTGTCGGGCATCGTTATTTTAATGCTTTTGACTGCTTCCGCGCGGGCCGGAGTTCTAATAAGCAAGTGCGATTTGCCGGAGGCGTGGATATTGAGGCCGATGGGGGACGTGAAATGCTCATTGGCGTCGCGGGATACGGACAGGGGCACGGTGCTTGATGTCAGTTATAGGCTGCCTATGCCGGATTTGGACAAGCCATGGTCAAGCGGGATCGATTTGTCACTGAGAAACGCCGATTTTACGCTCGGGGAAGGGGACGCGCTTTCCATGGAAATCCTGTGGGAAGGCGGGGACAATCCCTTGAAAATTGAGATACTGGATGATAAGAACGAGGTGCGTTTCGCCGAGTTGACCCAGCTGAATAAGGGGAGCGGGTGGCAGACGGTTGTCATACCCCAGGATGATTTTGACCCGTCGGCCGAAAAGGTGCTCAAAGGCCCTCCGGGACGGGTGAAATCCCTGAGAATTTTCACGTATTACTGGTGGAATTCGGACCCGAGGCATTTCATGCTCGGGGGCCTAAGCGTCATTAAAAAGGAAAAGAACAGGAATCCTGTTATTTCGGTAAGCCAGCTGGGTTACCGGCCGGATGACCGCAAGAGAGTAGTGATTAAAACCGAAGACAAATGGAAAGGGAAGAAGCAGTTCAGCGTCATCCGCATGGCTGACGCCGAGGCGGTATACAAAGGCAAGCTTGAACCTTCAACGGTCGCCGGATGGCCGGGCTATTTCCAGTCAGGGGATTTTACGGAGTTGAGAGAAAGCGGCAGGTACGCCGTACAGGTTGAAAGCGGGGGCCGCAAATTCATTTCAGAGCCGTTCTGGATAGAGAAGAATGTTCTTGATAGCAGGACCATGCCGTTGAATCTGGAATTTATAAAGGGCCTGAGGACCGATGACCCCGTCATCTTCGGTTATTATGAGATGGGCGGGTACAGGGACGCGGGCACGATGCTCGCGCGGTATTTGTGCACGAATACTCACATGCTTTACGGCTTGAGCCGCTATGTCCTGGCGTGGAACCTGCCCCGCGGCGAAGCGGCCAGGATACGCTACGCCATAGATGAACTGCGTTTCGCGGCAGGCTCGCTGATCGCGTGGCAGAAACCGGACGGTTCGGTCATATCAACGATAGTCAGGGACCCCGACCTGTATGCGCATAATCAGTTTCCCGAAGATAACACGTACCCTTGGAAAACAACCGAAGGAGGGGATATCTCAACGTACGTAGCCGCGATGTCGGCGGCGGCGTCGGCGCTTGCCCCTTACGACAAGGAACTCGCGGACAAGGCGATGAAAGCGGCGGAGAAAACGTACGCCTACATAGAGACGCAGCGGCTTCCGAAAAGGATAAGCGCCGCCGGGAATTTCTTGTGGGATGCGATAGAACTCTATAAACTGACCAAAAAGGAACAATATCTGGCAAAGGCGAAAGAACTGGCGGGGAAAGTCATTGCGGCGCAGTTCCTTGATTTCACGCGCGTGCGGGACGCCCAAATATGCGGGAATTTCTCAAACTCGCCGCGTTCATTGGATTTTACTTACCAGTACAAGCTCATACACGACATCGGCGCCTATTTCGGGCTCATAGAGCTTTATCATTTCATTGAGCCGTCGGACCCTCTTTACGCTGACGTAAGGTTCTTCCTCAAAACTTTCAGTGAGCAGTACCTGCTGGGGATGTCTTCGCTGACGCCGTACGGTGAGATAGCGGAAGGCCTCGAAAACGATACCGGCGGATTTTTCCGGGTCTCGTATTTCCATCCCCCTACTGGAAGATTGGGAGTGAAGAGCCACGGCCTGAACTGCGACCATATGGCGTACGGGCTGATGGGTGTCAGGCTGGCAAAGATCTTTAACGAGCCGAAGCTTGCGGATTTTGCGGCCGATCAAATCCAGTGGGTTTTAGGCGTGAACCCGCTCGGTATATCCATGATGACCGGGATCGGCGGGAGGCAGGGATTTTCGCTTGAAGAATATCTTAACCTGCCGTCAAAACCGGGCGGAGTGCTGAACGGAATAGTGGGCAGGGACGGGATTGCGCCGTACTGGGCCAGGCACTGGGTAAGCGGGGAGTACTGGGTGCCGCACAACGCGTATTACACTCCGCTCGTCGGCGAGCTTGAGAATGCGCGTCTTTCGGCTGACATTCCGAAGCAGCCGCTTTCAGTCAGTATAGATGTTCCAAAAAAAATCGACGGCATGAAGAATGTTGCGGTCTCATGGACGGTGAAAAATACGGCAAATGAAAAGATAAAGACGGCGCTTTACCTGAGGGCGCGCGGCGCGTACGCTCTGGATGAAACGGCGCAGGTGGAATTGAATGCCGGCGAAAGCAAGCGCTTTGAAAAGACGCTAAATCCTTCGCAGAAACGCTCCCCGTGCCTTGTCTCGGCTTCAACGCAGGACGGAGTAGTTGCCGAGAATTACTTCCTGCCCGAATTTCCCGAGTACGCCGCCCCAAAACGCGATAACCTGAAAAAACTTAAGATACTTTCGGTAAATGCCTCTTCATCCCAGAAAGACGAGAAGAACGTTGATTCCGCGAACGCGATTGACGGGCAGATGTACTCGCGCTGGTCGTCGGATTTTTCCGACCCGCAGTGGCTGGCGGTTGACCTTGGGGAAAAGAAATCCGTGGGGCTCGTGAAGCTTTTCTGGGAGACCGCGTGCGGCGAGTCATACGAACTTCAATTCTCGGACGACGCGAAGGATTGGAAAACGGTTTATTCGGTTGACGATGAAGATGGCGGGACGGATGAGATAGACCTGAAGGAAGGCGCGTCTGCCAGATATGTCAGGGTGTACATGAAGCGCAGGGGCACGCAGTACGGATATTCGCTTTACGAGATTGAGATATACGGCAAATAGTGGCCGTTGAGAAAGGCTTCAACGGCCATGATTACACTGATTTCTAAATGATTACACAGATTAAGTCTCGTAGGTGTTTCTGTGTAATCTCCTTTCATAATCCGTGAAATCGTTTTTGAATCAGGCGTTGCTTTGGGTAAGAAGTTCTGAGGCGTGCTTGCGGGCAGAGGGGGTGATCTCTTCTCCGGAGAGCATCCGCGCAATCTCTTCAAGACGGTCCTTTTCAGCCAGGTTCCTTATCAATGTAGATGTCTTACCCGCCTGAACGGCCTTTTCCACCGATAAATGCTTGTCAGCAAAAGCGGCAATCTGGGGAAGGTGCGTGATGCAGAGTATCTGGCGGTGTTTCGACAGCGCTTTAAGTTTCTTGCCAACAGTCTGACCTACCGGCCCGCCTATCCCCGCGTCAATCTCGTCAAAAACAAGCACAGGCACGTTGTCGGCTTTCGCGAGCACTGTCTTTATACCGAGCATAACGCGCGACATCTCGCCGCCGGAGGCGATATTCTTTAACGGTTTCGCGTCCTCGCCGGGATTTGCCGAAAACAGGAACTCTATTCCGTCCCATCCTTCCGAAGTTGGTTCGTTTTCTTTCTCGATTAATACCTTGAACTGCGCCTTTTTGATACCGAGCTCCGCCAGCTCCGCCGCTATTCCCGAAGCGAGTTTTGTTGCGGCTTTTTTGCGGGACTCGGTGAGTTTTTCGCAAGTGACGGAAAGCTGTTTAAGCGTTTTGCTCATTTTGGCGTCAAGTTCCTGGCGGTTCTGGTCGAACTTTGTCAGCGCGTCAAGCTCTTTTTCAATCTTTTCGCCGTAAGCCAGTATTTCCGGAATGTCCTTGCCGTATTTTTTCTTGAGTTTATGGATGATATCCTGGCGGGAGAGCAGCTCGTTGAATCTTTCGGGGTCTGCGGAGAGTTTTTCGGCGAAATTCTCCATCTCATCGGACACTTCCTCAACGGAATACGTTGCCGAGTTCAGCGTTTCGGCCGTTTCGCCCAGTGAGTTAGAAAGGTTGTTTATCGTTTCAAGGATTTTCCGGGCCTTGTTGAGTTTTTCAAGCGCGGAACCGTCCTCCCCGTAAAGAAGCTGGTGAGCCTCGTTAGACAGCTCGCGCAGTTTCTCGGCGTTCTTCATCTGCGGAAGCGCCTGCTCTATCTCTTCTTCTTCTCCGGGAGAAAGCTTCGCGCCGTTGATCTCCTTGACCTGAAAGCTGTACAGGTCCACAAGCCGCGCGCGTTCCTGCTCAGAAAGGTTCTGCGAGTCCTTCTGCGCCTGCAGTTCTTTCCATAAGCGGAAATGCCTCTCAGCGTCCGACAGCAACTCTTCATTACCCGCGAAACCGTCAAGCAACTCGCGCTGGGAAGCGGTTTTCAGGAGCGTTTGGTGCTCGTGCTGGCCGTGGACGTCCACAAGGTGGTTGCCTATTTCAAGAAGGGTATTGAGTCCGGCAGGAGTGTCATTGACAAAGGCGCGGCTTTTCCCGGCAGCATCTATCTCGCGGCGGAGTATCAGCGTGTCCGTGTCATCGCCGGAAAGCCCGGAATCATCTATGAATTTCTTGAGTTTCTTAAGCTTGGATATGTCAAAGGTTCCAGTGACAAAACACCTGCTGGAGCCTTTTCTTACAAGCTGAGCCGAAGCCCGCTCGCCGAGTATCAGGTTTAGCGATTCAATGACAATTGACTTGCCCGCCCCCGTCTCCCCTGTAAAGATATTCAGCCCCGGCGTAAGCTCCAGGTTCAATTCGTCTATTAACGCGTAATTTCTGATTTGTAAGTTTAAAAGCATGATTTCCTAATTACTACAATATAACACAAAAGAATACAAAAGTAATACAAATGTTGACAAATGTAAACAAAACATCTATACTATTAGTGCAAGTCATGAAGTTAAAGGTTCCGCCGCGATGATAAGTGCCCATGGGGCACTCTCGAAAGAGTAGTCGGGGCGGTCGCTTTTTTAATAGTAAAAAGTACTTCCTGACCAAAATATATCAAATTCACTAGCTATACTCCCCCTAATTAAATCATAAGACCTAGTATCACTCCTCTCCCACTTTCTAAAAATCGCCCAATTACAATAATCTACTATTTGTAAGTTATAATTAGATTTCGATTGATGATGGTATATACTATATTTAATTGATGCCGGAAGTATATGACTTAATACTGTTTTAATGGTTTTTTCAATAGCATTTCGTTTTCTTCTTATTGGTAAATCATCGGTAAAAACAATTATACTGTGAAACTCATCGAGTTTGTGGCCATTAATAATATATTGAAGAAGATATCCTAACATTTGAGGGTAGAATCTTTCTTCTACTCTTAAGCTTGGACCTGTTTTTCGTTTTTCTACAATCAAACTATCAATGCGAATTTTACCGAGTAATGATTGAATAATGGGAAATACTTGGTTTCTAACTTGTTGTCTGTCTTCGGATGCATGAAAATATTCAATTTCTGTTCCAGATTCGATTACATCATATTTTAACGTAGATAGATGTTTATATGCTTCAAAAGGTCTTTCTTTCGTTACACCAGTGAGTGTGAAATATTTTGTTCCTGAAGCTGAGAAGTTTAGGTCGCCTCCCTCATCAAGAAAAATATATAGAATTCGTCTATTATCCATTAATACCCCCAAAAAGTAGCAATTAAATTATCCGCGAGGTTGCCTAAACCGCTTTTTTGCTTTTTCTTACTCTCTTACTCACCTACTCTCCGTCGTTATCCGCGTTCTCCCCATTTCAGCTTGGCGCGAAGCACCTGGAAATACTTCCGTTTCGGGTTGACTATGAGCTGGAGCGGTCTCGGTGAAGCAGTTACAACTATCTGGTCGCCGGATTTAAGCGCGTAATTCAGCTGCCCGTCAACGGAGACAACGGGTATTTCCTGCCGTTTCCTTATGTCTACGGTGAATGACAATATATGGTTCGTTGAAACTATCAGCGGCCTCTGCGTAAGCGTGTGCGGGCATATCGGTGTAAGCACAAAAAGCGAGAGCGACGGGTGGACTATCGGGCCCGACGCCGCGAGCGAGTAGGCCGTAGAGCCGGTAGGCGTGGAGATGATGAGGCCGTCGCTGATGTAATCGGCGAGGAACTCGTCGTTAATGCTAGCGCGGATGGTTATCACCCTGCCGTTCATGCCGGAGTGTATGATGCAGTCGTTGAGCGCGAGTTCCTGTATCTTTTTGTTCCTGGATTTTATCATGACGTCCAGCATCATGCGCTCTTCAATATGGAATTTGTCCCTGATTATGTCCGCAAGGACCGCTTTTGACTCGGAAGAGGTCGTTTCGGCGAGAAAACCGAGCGAGCCCATGTTTATGCCGAGCACGGGAATGCCGAGCGGCGCGACGAGGCGGCTTGCCTTGAGCATCGTGCCGTCGCCGCCGAGCGTCACGGCGAAATCAAAGTTTGAAATCTTTTTCGCGTTCGACGGGATGAGTTCCGCGTCGCATTTTTTCCTGCGCAGAAAACCCTGAAGTTCCTTTGCGTCCTTGCAGGCCCTCTTTTTCTCGGGATTGTAGATGATACCGACAATTTTTTTCATGGCTTCGTCCTTTTTAGACTTTTTCTAACCATTTTCCACCGCGTAGGTGGAATGGGTTCAGGCGGCTTGCTGCTTTTGTGAAGCAATCTTCAGCGCTTCGTGCATTTTATCGGTAAGCGTTACGGGGAACGAGATCCCTTTGCCCGGCAGGAACTCGCCCTCCTTCTGATAGAAGGTTCTTATATGGAAAAGTTTCGTGTCCATGTATTCGCCGGTGTAGGCGCGGAGTTGTTCCCGGTCAGACAACAAAAATTCCAGCTTCACTTCTTCGCCGGAGTTTTCCAGCAGTTTTTTCAGCGCCGCGACTATCGGTTTGGTGTGTTTAGGCGACAGCCACACGCCCTTTTTTGTCGGCTTGGGCTCGAGCTCGTTCGGAAAATAGAAATACATCCGCACGTCAACCTTGTTGTTTCTCAAAAGCGATACGCGTATCTCTTCAGACTTATTCTTTGCTATTGTCGCGATCCGCTCGGCGTTCATGAACATAACGCCGTCCATTACTTTATTTCTTATCATTCGTATCCTCTTTTCCGATAGTATACATTATTTAAGGTAGCCTTTGAACATGTAATACGCGAGCTTCAGGTACTCTGCGGCTGTCTGCCTTATGCCCTTTTTCGATTTCCACCAGGTGTCTTTTTTATACCAGCTGTTCTGGACCGGGTAGAACATGACCTTTATACCCGAGCCCTCGTAGACCTTTCTGAACGAGTGGTAAGCCCTCTTTGTGTGGAACGGTTCGCTGGTCACGATGATGGACCTGATATGATTCCGCTCGCACGCTTCTTTTGACAACACGGCGTCGTCGTGGGTGCTTTTAGGCATGACTATGAGGATTATGTCCTTCTTCGGAACCCCGCGTTCGGCCGCCAACTGCCCTGCCGCGATGGCCCAGTTGTAGTTGTGCCACGGGCTGAACTGCCCGGTGAATATCAATTTGCGGCCGTACTTGCCGTTGTAAAGCTCCAATCCCTGGAATATGCGTTCATCAAGCCCGCCGCCAAGCACCAGCACGGCGTCGGCGGGTTCTATCGCGTCCTGATGGATAAGGAAGGCTCCGGCCCGAGTCAGCAGGGGTTTGTGGAAAACGGTGAACAGGGCAAGAATTCCTGCGCTGAATGCGATTAATATCTTAACGTTCTTTTTCATTCGTGACTCTACTGCTTATTATACCAAAAAATACGACTATTCCGATATAGTAGGCGATGATGAGGCGGATCGAAGGGGCAGGGACATGGACGGAAGCGTATTTGAGCCCGGAGAAGAAATCGACGAAGAAAAGCACGAGGCGCACAAGGTGATAGTTCACCGCGGCCGCGGTTCCCGCGAGCCAAGGGAGGAAAACGGATAAGAGGTAGAGCGCGAGGCCGGTAATCGTGACAATTCCCGCGAGCGGCACTATTATTATGTTGCTGATAAGCCCTATAAGGGAGATCTTTTCGAAATACAGGGCAAGCAGGGGGTTCACCGCTAACTGCGCGGACAAGGTGACGGCCGCCGTCGCCGCGGCGGCTCTTATGACCGCGTGCAGGCCGCGGAACGGGGAAACGAGAACAGGATAGAAATAAACTATTCCTATCGTTGCCGCGAACGACAGCTGGAAGCTCGGAGTAAACAGCGCCTGGGGTTCACGCAGGAGAATAACGAAGGCCGCCATGCTCAGCGACTGGTAAATATTTGAATCCCTGGATAACGCGTATGAAAATATTACAAACGACGCCATTATGCTCGCGCGCGCGATGGGAGGGTTGGCCCCCGTGACAAGCGTGTAAAGGAAGATGAAGGGGACCGACAGCATAAGTGAATGCACTCCGGAAAACCCGGATATCCTGAAAAGAAAAGCGAAAAAAGCCGCGACGTACGCGACATTCATGCCGCTGACGACCAGGATATGAATAACGCCGGCGTCCGTGAATTTAGTTTTATCATCCGGCGAAACCGCGCCTTTTCCGCCGATAAGCATTTTGATAAGGACGCCCGCTTCGCGTTCCGGCAAGCGCGCTTTTACCGTTCCGGTTATATCGTCCGCCACGCAGTCGGCGAATTTCATGATAAACGGCCTTTTATTCCCGCCCGATTTTCTGATTCTAAAAGCATACGCTGAGGAATACACGCTTTTTCTGGATAAGTATTTGCGGAAATCAAAACCGCCCGGTTTTTTTGGCGGTGTGATACTGTTAAGGTTGTCCCGTAAAGTGACAATGTCGCCCGGCTGAAACTCTCCGGAAGCTTTCGGATATATTAAAAAAATCCTGCCGCGCGCGGGCCGGCCGTTGAGGGCGGTAGTTTTAACAATGGCCGAAAACCTGCCGTTCTTGAATTCAGGCGCGTCTGTAATACAGCCGTCAATTACGGCGTTCTTCAGCGGAGCGGAACGGGATATGTCATCCGCGGGCGCGCGGTCGAAATATCCGGAACTGTCAAGCGATATCAAGACCGCGATATAGGCTAAGGTAATAAGGATAAAAGGACGGCGTGCGAGATAGGAAAAAAGCGGCATGACTCCCCCAGTTTACAGCTAATTAAAATATTTAAAGATTACAAGATTGAAAGATTACAAACAACCCAGAAGCTATTTTTCCTTGGAAAGCAGATACAGGCTGCAAAAAATTATAAGTAAGGATGCGCTTAGAGGAAGCCAGACGGGGGAGATCCACGGGACGGGGATGAGGAATAAAACGTCCAGCGTCGAAAGTGACGCCGGCCAGCCGATAAGAACCTTCAGGAAGACATAGTAGAAAATATCCCATACGGCGAACGGCAAAAGGAAAAACGCGAGTTTCTGTTTTAACGTCTTTCCTGAAAGAAAAGCTACTGACGCGAGCATGAGTATGGTGGCCGCTTCGCGGCCCGTTTCGGCAAGCAGGATATTGTGGGACACGGGCTGAAGGAATGGGGTAGTACCGAAATAAATAAACGGAAAACCCAGGGTAAGGGGGATATTGAATCCGCCGGGATAGAAAAGCGCGCGCAGGTAGACTACGACGGCCGCTTCAACATATCCGAAGGCGATGCCGAACAAGGTAAGCCAGAGCAGTTTAAATGAATTCTCTTTTGAAATCCGGAACATACATTTATTATACAATAAAATCCCCCTGCCATCCTGCCATTCCCGCATAAGCTACGCCGATGCGGGAATGAAATAAGGGGGAAAGAGGGGGATTAAAGGTTGTTCACCAATTGCTAATTGCTAATAGCCAATTGCTGACGTTAAAATTTCTGATTCGGGTCCAGCCTGATGCCGGGCCCCATGGTGGATGAAACCGTGACGCTCTTGAGGTAATGGCCTTTGGATGTCGCCGGTTTGGCCTTTATAATAGCTTCGAGCAGGGTCTTTATATTCTCCGTGAGTTTTTCGGGCGCGAAAGAAGCTTTGCCGGCCGCGCAGTGTATGATTCCGTAGGAATCGTTCTTGTACTCTATTCTTCCGAGTTTCAGTTCTTTTACCGTTCTTTCGATTTCAAAGGTTACGGTTCCGGATTTCGGGTTCGGCATGAGTCCTTTGGGACCGAGCATTTTTCCGAGTTTGCTCAGGTCTTTCATCGAATCGGGCGTTGCGACCAGCACGTCAAAATCCAGCCAGCCCTTGGATATCTTTTCGATGAGTTCCACGTCGCCGGCTGAATCAGCTCCCGCGGCTTCGGCTTCTTTCAACTTTTCGCCTTTTGCGATCACAACCACGTTGCGCGTTTTGCCTATGCCGTGCGGAAGCGCGATGGTCCCGCGCACTATCTGGTCGCTCTGCTTGGGGTCTATCCCGAGCCGTACGTGTATCTCCACGGTTTCGTCAAACTTCGCGTTAGCGGTTTTCTTGACGAGGTCAACGGCTTCCTGAAGCGTGTAAAGCTTCGTTTTGTCTACCAGTTTGAGGGATTCTTTAAGACGTTTGCTCATTTTATTTCTCCTTGTGGTTGATTGTCCTTTACTTCGTCCGCCGCGGCGGACTTAGGACTCCCACATATATATAATTACAGATTCAGCGATTACAAATTACAGATTGAAAAAGTCAATTTGTAATCTGTAATGTGTAATTTGTAATTGTCTTATTCAACTACTTCTATTCCCATGCTGCGCGCCGTGCCTTCAACCATCAGCATCGCGGATTGGATGTCGTTCGCGTTAAGGTCCGGCATCTTCTGTTTCGCTATTTCTTCAACCTGTTTCTTGGTTATCTTGCCGACCTTATTTTTATTGGGCTCGCCGGAAGCTTTTGCGAGTCCCGCCGCTTTTTTTACAAGCGCGGATACCGGGGGCATTTTCGTTATGAACGTGAATGACCTGTCTTCAAAGACCGTTATGACCACGGGTATCGTCATTCCCGCTTCCATTGAGGCTGTCCTCACGTTGAACTGCTTGCAGAATTCCATAATGTTGACACCCTGTTGTCCGAGCGCCGGGCCAACTGGGGGCGCCGGGTTGGCGTTGCCTGCGGGAATCTGCAGTTTGATTTGAGTTTTTACCTTCTTTTTCACAGCCATTTTTAGCTCCTCTCACTCCACAAGTATTTTCTTAATTGTCTCATGTGAGACCCCGATGAGTATATCGAAGTTTTTGAAAAAAACTGAGATATGGTCAACGAATCGGGGTATTACTATCCGCTATACCCTATACGCTATGCGCTAGGTTATAGTTTCTCTACCTGGAGATAATCCAGTTCCACAGGCGTCGGCCTGCCGAATATAGTGACCATCACTTTCAGTTTGCCGCGCTCTTCATTTACCTCTTCCACTATGCCGATGAAATGCTTGAACGGCCCTTCTATTATCCTAACGTTTTCTTCCTTTTCGAACATGATGGCCGGCCGCGGCTTCGCCCCGGAAGGGGATGAAACCACTTCAACGAGATTCTTTACTTCGTCTTCAGGCATCGGAACCGGCTTGACCCCGCCCAGAAAGCCCGTGACACCGGCGGTGTTCCTGACAAGCCAGTATGTTTCGTTGTCTATGGTCATCTCGATGAATACATAGCCCGGGTAAAATTTTCTTTTCTTGATGTTTTTCTTGTTGCGCTTTATTTCAACGACTTCTTCGGTGGGGACCAATACCTGGGCGATCCTGTCCTGCATGCCGAGGTTCGCCACGGCTTTTTCGACGCTTGTTTTTACCCGGTCTTCATGACCGGAATATGTGTGAACTACGTACCACTGGTTGTTTGCCATTTTCTACCTCTTTATAGTATTGTGCCGAGAATTTTTGAAAGGATAAAATCAGCGATGCCCACGAAAATGGCGACGAATGCCACCAGCAGGCTGACGACTATCGTTGACGCTATCACCTCTTTCTTTGAAAGCCAAGTGACTTTCTTAAGCTCAGAGTACGCCTCTTTCAGGAAATGCACTGCTTTTTGAAAGAAATTTTCCATAATGCCTCTTATTTTTTAGTGAGCCGTCAAACCACCAGGCTCCTGCCTGGTGATGGATAGGCCAGTCCAGACGGCAGGCCTGGTAAAAATGATATAATCTGCGAATGAGATTCAGAAAGAGCACGCACGCAGTATATAAGACGGAGTATCATGTA
>JBDRNC010000015.1:0-12675 GCA_043811535.1 Elusimicrobiota bacterium | reverse complement strand
CTCCCGTTTTGTTAAATTGGTTTTTCGTCTGCCTTTTGTCCTGCCCCGATATATCTAAAGCCGTACCGCTTCTTTTGTCGTCCGTATTCCGTCTTCCGTAATCCGTTAACGGAATACTAACGACGGACGACGGATTACTGTCACATGGAGCCGGAGATGGGACTTCTGCTCCCCCGTCACTGGCGTTCCTCCGCCGCAGCCGGCCGCCTTCGCTTTATTCCGCCTCTTCGCCTGCGTTCGGGTCGGCTTCAAGTCCCAGTTTATATTTTTGGTTTTGTCTTTACTTCCTTCTTCCAACTTCCTACTTCACACTGTCGTAAAAGCCGGAGATGGGACTTGAACCCACGACCACCTCCTTACCAAGGAGGTGCTCTACCACTGAGCTACCCCGGCATTTACAATGAGCAATTATCAGTAAACAATTATCAATTGAGGTTAAAAGCATTTAATTGATCACTGACAATTGCTAAATGTTAATTGTAAAAGCGGGAGACGGGAATCGAACCCGCGTGGCCAGCTTGGAAGGCTGGAGCACTACCATTGTGCTACTCCCGCATTTTGGCAAAAGGGCCATCCTTTCTACTGCGATTTCGGTATTTGGCTTGCGGCTTCGTTGCACTCGGCTTGCGTAGCTCCGAGACTACGCAGCGCCTCGCGCGCCTTGCCTCAGCTCAAATGCCGAAATCTCGTTACGAAAAATAACCCTTTTGCCAAAATGTGGGGAACAACATAGCAAAGAACAGTAGAAAATCACTAATTTGAAATTTAAAATCGAAAATTTGTAATTCAGTCCGCCTGTGGCGGACTGAATGGGCGGAGATGGATTTGAACCACCGAAGGGCTAAGCCCGCCAGATTTACAGTCTGGTGCAATAGGCCACTCTGCCATCCGCCCAGAAATTTTTGCGCAGCAAAAATTTGGAGTCCGCCAACGTTTCAGTGGCGGACGGTCAACTATCTGCTCTCAAATTTCAGCTTTCCTATATAAAAGAGCGGAAAACCACACGAAAGAAAAACCCTCTTCAAGCTACAGGAGGGATTTTAGATTTGCCTATTATATCTTAATATCCCTTTATTGTCAATCAGTATTTGAAAAGATTATTTTACCGGAAAATGACCTTGCTTGCGGGTAGACAGGGCTGTAGTTGAAAGGTGATCGCCCCGATAGATCGGGGCTATGAATTCCCGCGAAGCGGGAATTCATAGCCGGCGAGAGGGACTTTTACAATTAACAATTATCAGTTAACAGTTATCAATAAAGGCGTTTTCAAGTTTTGACGTCAACTGATAACTGCTAATTGATCACTGTCCACTGTAAATAGCCGGCGAGAGGGATTGAACCTCCGACCCATGGTTTACAAAACCATTGCTCTACCGCTGAGCTACGCCGGCGTTTTCAATAAGCAATTATCAGTAATCAATGAGCAATTAAAACCAGTTAAATCCCGGGAAACACGATTGATAATTGATAATTGTTCATTGTTAATTGACTTAAACCATACCAAAATAATATTTTTATGTCAATTGTTTAGACTTTTAGCGGAAAATGAGTATAATATAACAAGCCAAATACTAAGAATTGTTTAATGTGTAAAGTTTGATGTGTGATGAACGCTACTGCTAAACGTCATTAAGAAATTCATTGAACATAAAACATTACACATATCAGGGAGTAAAATGAAAAAAATAGCCGCTATACTTATATCCTTGTCATTCCTTTCGAACTGCGTTTATGCTTCGGAACTTAATCCGGACAATACAACGATGATCTCTCCCCAGCAGGCAAAAGGCGCCGACCAGCCGCTGAGCGAGGAAGAAGAGGCGATGGAAGAAATTACAACGGACACCGGGACCTATCCGAGCCTTAAGCAGGTCATCGACAGGACTGCCGAGTTGAGCGAAGAGCAGAAAGAATCCGTGAAAAAGGCCGAGAAATTCTTCAGGCAGGCGGTCATCAGCTACAGGCAGGGCGATGTCAAGGCGTCCACGAAATATTTCAGCTCGTTCACCGCTATGATGAATAAGGTGAACCTGGGCGCTGACATTAATTATTACCTGAGCGATGAATACGACCATGTTTTCATGAAGATACATAAGCTGTTAAACGCGGTGTCGGACCTGCAGAACAGCAAGTTCTATACGATCCCGATCGATCTTGAGAACGAGCTCGTGAAAAAGTACCTTAAGATATACAACGAAGGGGGATCAAAGGGCAGGATAAACAGGGCGCTCGAGCGCTCGAGAAAATACAGGGATATGATCCTGTGCGTGCTGAGAGAATACGGCCTACCCGAAGAGCTTGTCTACCTGCCGATAGTCGAAAGCCTGTACTATAACAACGACCTTTCTCACGCGGGCGCGCTCGGTCTCTGGCAGCTGATGCCGCACAGGGCCAGGGCTCTGAATCTGAAGATCAATTACTGGATAGACGAGCGCAAGGACCCCGAAAAAGCCACCCGCGCCGCCGCCGAATATCTGCGCGACCTGTTCCTAATGTTTGACGACTGGCACCTGGCGCTCGCGGCGTACAACAGGGGCGAATACGGGCTCGGGCGCGACCTTAAATTCTCGCAGGCTACCAACATTGACGAGATGAGCGACCGCAAGGCGGTGCCGAAGGAAACCGAGAATTTCGTGCCGCAGTTTATCGCCGCGACAATCATCGGCGAAAATTACAAGGATTACGGTTTTAACCCGAAATTCGAAGCGCCGCTTGAATACGATGAGGCAGTCATCAATAACGTAATTGACCTAAAGATTGTAGCCGAGTGCGCCAACACGACTCCGGGCGAGATAAGAGAGCTGAATCCAGCGATCATGGCGTGGTGCACGCCGCATAACTATCCGGATTTCAAATTGAAACTGCCGAAAGGAACGAAAGAGCTGTTCCTTGAAAAGATAGCCCTCGTTAAGGACCTGAATCCTTCAAGAGGATTCATTAAATACAAGGTTGTGAAAGGAGACTGGCTCGAGAAGATTGCCAAAAAATTCCATGCTTCAATGTCAACAATCAAGGAAGACAATAAACTTAAAAGCAAAAATATCCTCAGGATAGGCCAGGTTTTGATAATCAGGCCAGGCAAAAAATATTTTGCCGGCAAAAACAACTGAATTTTATGATAGGCTGGCACAAGCCGGGCAAACCTTCAAGCAGGTTCCTGCCGTTAACCGTTCTGCTCTTGCTGTCTCTGTTTTTCTGGATTAAGATCGTATTCCTGGGCCGCGCGCTGGTTTTCGGATTCACGCTCTATTATTTCTATCCGATATACACCTTCCTTTCCGACGCGGTCCGCAGCAACATCATGCCTCTCTGGAATCCTTTCGTGCACGGGGGAGCGCCTTTCCTGGCAAACCCGCAGACTGCTGTCTATTATCCGCTGAGCTATATTTTCGCTTTTCTTCCATTTCCCGAAGCGCTGGGAGTCCACACGGTACTGCACACTTTTCTGGCCGGGTTGTTCATGTATTGGCTCGCGGGAGACCTGGGCATGAAGAGAACGGCGTCGCTCGGCGCCGCGATAATGTTCATGTTCAACGGTTTTTTTGTGTTTCATTTTGAGTTCGCGACCTGCATCGCTTCATACGTGTGGATCCCGCTGGTCTTCATGTTTTACAGAAGGGCCGCGAGATCCGGCGATGTCGCCGATATAGCGGCGGCGGCGGTTTTCCTGGCCCTGCAGTTTTTCGCGGGATATCCGCAATACGTTTATTACACTTTCGGGTTGCTGGCGCTGTATTCCGCGATGGTTACGGTGAAAAAAGAGAATTTTATTAAAGACATATCCCGGGTTTCGGGAGTATTCCTGCAGGTTTTCGCGCTGTTTGCGCTTGTTTCCGCGGCGCAGCTGCTGCCGGCGTTTGAACTCGCGCTGAATTCGGTCCGGGGAAGCGGCCTTGACGCCGGCGCGGTGCTGGGCTATTCGCTGAGGCCGCTGGACATGCTGAAGTTCTTTGTTTTTCCCTTGTGGGACTGGATGAAGCCGTTTTACGACGGCGATCCGCATATAATAGGGCTGTATTTCGGGATAACGGGCCTGCTCGCGGCGGGTTATTCCGTCCTGAGGAAGAAAACCGCGGAAGAGAAGTTTTTTGCCTGCGTGTTTGTCCTGGCGCTGCTGCTGGCGCTGGGAAAATATTTTCCGCTGTACGGTATATTCTATGATTACGCGCCGGGATGGAAATACTTCAGGTTCCCGGCGCAGGCCGGCATAATCGCCGTTTTTTGTTTTTCGCTTATCTTCGGCTACGGCATAGGAAAGATCGGCGGCAGGGCGCTGCGCGCCGCGCTGTTGACCGTAGTATTCGCTGAACTTTTTGTATTCGGACTCAGGGCGAACTTGACGGTAGACAGGTCGTTTTACGATATAGAAACACCGGGCATACGGTTTTTGCGCGGGGACCCGGGCATGTTCAGGTTCATACTCGCTCCGGCGGCCCGCAAGGCGGATTCCCTTCCGGGGGCGACGCCGATTGAACACTGGCTTAATTACAAGGATATGCTTTACCCCAACACAGGCATGGCTTACTTTTTATTCGACGCGGATTCGCAGGAAACCTTGAGGGTAGCTTCCTATGACCGGCTGATTGACAGCATACATTCTCCAACTTCGGTTATCCTGGACATGCTGAACGTCAAGTACGTGTTTCTGGACAAGAAAATAACCGATAATAACCTTGCGCTTGCCAGAGACGGGCATATAAAGATTTACGAAAACAGGAATTATCTCCAGAGGTTTTTTCTCGTGCCCCGCGCGGCGGCGATGCCCCGGGACGAGGTGCTAAAGTATATGGCCTCCGACGGTTTTAATCCCAGGAAAGAAGTAGTTTTGGACGAAACAGCCGGTAAAACGAAATATTTCGGTAAGGAAACCGGCGGTTCCCCGGCGGATATCGTGACAATAAATAATTATTCGATCAACCGCATAGATTTAAACGTAAGCGCGAAAAGGCCCGGCTGGCTGGTTATGAGCGAGACCTATTATCCCGGATGGAAAGTTGAAGTTGACGGGGAAAGGGCGGAGATTTACAGGGCGAATTACGCTTTAAGAGCCGTGCCCGTATTAAAAGGGGTTCATAATATAGTGATGCGGTATGAACCCTGGACCGTGAAAGCGGGGCAATTAATCTCACTGGTTTCTATTTTCGGGTTACTGGGCGTGCTGGCGTTGTACCTGAGGCGGAGATTATATCTTAAATAGCTTGTTCAAGGCGTCTTTCGCTTTTTGCGCGTCGCTTTTTTCAGCCGCTTTTTTTGCATC
The DNA here is from genome assembly GCA_043811535.1 of Elusimicrobiota bacterium. Taxonomy (GTDB): domain Bacteria; phylum Elusimicrobiota; class Endomicrobiia; order Endomicrobiales; family JBDRNC01; genus JBDRNC01. Next base: position 7,418 of record JBDRNC010000015.1, on the reverse strand, counting down.
GGCAAACTGGAACTCATCGCAGAAGTTGAACCTTTCCTTGTCCCGCACGGTCTCCAAAACATCCACCGCGCATTCCTGCGGTTTATGCGGGTTGTAGAACCTGCAGTTAAGGCACGCGTGCAGGTCCGCCGAGCACTTCGCGCACGATTCCTTTGCTCCCGGCTGGCTCAAACCCGTCCATTCAGCGCCGCATTTATGGCATCGTTTCATAAAACTCCGGAATTCTGCAGACCGTATACCGCAGACCGGCACTTAAGTGCCGGTCTACCAACAAAATATTAATACTAATTCTACCACAAAAAACCGTTAATGGCAAAAGTATTACATATTTGGTAATATAACCAAAACCCTTTCCCCTTAGAAAAAGGGGGATTGAGGGGGATTTTAAAATCTCCCCTAACCGCTTCCCCAGACTACACGGGGTCCAAAGACTTGCTTTACAAAAGAGGGGTAATTAAAGGTATAAATGTTTCTACCTACAACCATTGAGGAAGTAAGAGAAAAAGGCTGGGACAAGCTGGACATTATCCTTGTGACCGGCGACGCCTACATAGACAGCCCTCACATAGGGGTGTCCGTTATCGGCCATGCCCTGCTTGACGCCGGCTACAAGGTCGGCATCATAGGCCAGCCCGACGTCTCGGGTGGTTCCGATATAACGTGTCTGGGCGAACCGGCTCTTTTTTGGGGCGTTACCGGAGGATGCGTGGATTCGATGGTCGCAAACTACACGGCCACGAAGAAAAAACGGAACAGCGACGATTTTACCCCCGGCGGTTTCAACTACAGGCGCCCCGCGCGCGCGGTTATCGCCTACTGCAACCTTATTAAGAAACACTATAAGCCCAATAAGCCGATCGTGCTCGGAGGCGTCGAGGTATCCCTTCGGAGAACAGCCCATTACGATTACTGGGACGATGATATCAGGCGCTCGATACTCTTTGACACGCGCGCGGATTATATCGTCTACGGCATGGGCGAGTCCGCGTCGCTGGAACTGGCGGAAGCTTTTAGGGACGGAAAGGATGCAGCGGAAATCCGCGGTATATGCTACATATCGCCGGAACCGAAAGACGGATATAAAATACTCCCTTCGTACGATGAAGTAAAAAGCGACAAAACGAAATTCGCGGAGGCCTTCAAGGCATTCTACGATAACAACGATCCTTCGACAAGCTCAGGACTTTGCCAGAAACAGGACACGAGATACCTTATACAGAACCCGCCGGCGCCGTACCTTGAAGGAAAGGACCTGGACAGGATCTTTGAATTTGATTACGAGCGCGCAGTTCACCCGTATTACGCGGAGAAGGGCGCCGTCAAGGCGATTGAGACTATCAAGTATTCAATAACGTCGCATCTCGGGTGCTTCGGGGAGTGCAATTTCTGCTCCATAGCGGTGCACCAGGGAAGCAAAGTCAGGTCAAGGACCGAAGCTTCCATATTAAAGGAAGCGGAGAAGATAGCAAAACTCCCGGGTTTCAACGGGATTATTTACGACGTAGGCGGCGCGACCGCGAACATGTACGGCATGGAATGCCGCAAGGGGATCAAGTGCAGAGGAAAACGCTGCGCCTTTCCCGTAGTATGCGCGTCGCTGAACATAAGCCACAAGCGCCAGATTGAACTTTTGCGAAAGTTGATGCGCGTGCCGGGCGTGAAAAAGGTTTTCATCGGTTCGGGCGTCAGGCACGACCTTATCATGCTGGACAAGGAAAGCGGAAGAGAGTATATGTACGAGATAATTGAAAATCATATCTCCGGGCAGTTAAAAATCGCGCCGGAGCACACCGATAGCGGAGTCTTGAATCACATGGGAAAGCCGGGCGGGCATCTGCTCCTGGATTTCAAAAAGGAATTTGACAGGATAAATCTGGAAAGAGGGAAGAAACAGTTCCTGACGTATTATTTCATCGCGGCGCACCCGGGATGCACGGGCGAAAACATGGCGGAAATGAAAAAATTCATTTCAAAAGAGCTTAAGATGCGCCCGGAACAGGTTCAAGTATTCACGCCGACGCCCTCAACGTACTCGGCGCTGATGTATTACACGGGGCTTGACCCGTTCACGGAGAAAGAGCTGTTTGTTGAAAAGGATTTGAGGGGAAAAGAAAGGCAGAAACAGATAATCGCCTCCGAGTTCCATAAAGATATCCGCCAGCAGAGGAAAATGGGCCGCGATGGTTTCCGCTCCCGAAGTGGCGGAGCCAGTGCGGGAGCGGCAGGATGGCAGAAGGAACACGGCCATAGCCACAGCCCCAGCGGTTATAGGAGCAGTCACGGCGTAGGCGGCGGCGGCCGCAGCAAATTCGGGGGATCACGTCCCTCACGCCCGACACGCAAACCCTAGTCCGTCATTGCGAACAAAGTGAAGCAATCTCGTAGTTAATCTGTAATTTGTAATATGTAATTTGGAATATTTATGTTCGATTTAATCAAACTTGCCAACGCGCGCATGCCGTTTGGAAAATACGCCAATACCCGTCTAATCGACCTGCCCGAAACCTACTTGATTTGGTTCTCACACAAAGGCTTCCCCAAAGGCGAACTCGGCAACATGCTGAAATCGGTTCTGGAAATCAAAACCAACGGATTAGAATATTTACTCACACCGCTTAAGAAGAGTATCTAGTATCTTGTATCTGGTATCTAGTAAAACTTTTGCTTTTCGATCGCAACACCACAACAACAAATTATATTGGTATTTATTAAAATGAATTCAAATTTAAACAAACCGAAACAAATTAAACGTGTCCATGAAAAAGCCGTGTGTGACCAGCTCCTCAGAACATTAGCTCTGTCTGCGAAGTTTGACCGAATGGGTAATGATCAGGGTGAGCCGGATGTTATCTATGATCTAAATAACGAACATCTCGGAATAGAAGTGTGCACAGCTTACTATAATGACGAGATCGCTAAACAAGAATGGACTCTGGCACGGGGTGAACGACAATTTCCGATAGAAGGAATTGAAGAGCTTGGAGGAGGACTACTTATTAATCCAGATGACCTTATTTTTTCTCGCGTGCAATCGGAGATTAAGGATAAGTGTAAAAGTGATTATCATGGGATTGATTTTGCAAGAGTATGGTTAGTCGTGGAGTTGAGGGCAGCTCTAAGTGATATGAAATCTGTTGAAAAACTCGCAAAAACACTCGAAATGCCTAAGAAACATAAATTTGACGCAATTTACTTATGTTATCAATCTTCTATTCAAGATGGCAGCGATTATAAGGTGGTCCAATTGTATCCCCAATAATAAGGTAATAAGGGACGGAGTTAAAATATTATAATAACTCAAGCATAGAACCTATCACAATTTGTGATAGGTTCTTGTTTTTAGTAAGGTTTTTTATGTCTTTGTTTAGCGATGCGTATAGAAGATACCGAACCTGAACCGGCAGGTTCAGGTTTGATATCCGAAAGGATATGCATCGCAGTACTCACCATGTCTTAAGGCCGAAGAGGTCATACGAAGGCGAGGGAACAATCCGAAAAAGACGTATTTGCGACGACTTGAACTTCTGGAAGGAAGCAAATCCGAACGAGGCTGCGATGCCGAGTGTACTTTTGAGGATTGGTTCCGGAGCCGAGAAGAAACGCAGAGATTGCTTCCCCTTCGACTACGCTCAGGGTCGCAATGACGGCTACTACTTCTGTTTGTAGATCTCGTGAAGGAGAACTGCAGAAGCGCAGGAAGCGTTTAATGAGGAGATTGTTGACGTCTGAGGGATTGAGACGAGGTAATCGCATCTTTCTTTCACAAGCCGGTGAAGTCCCTGGCCTTCGCTTCCAATTACAAGCGCCATCGGGAACTGAAATTTATCTTCTGTTACAGGTTTTCCTTCCGCTTCCGCCCCGACAGTCCAAACACCCCATTCCTTGAGCCGGCTTATTGCTTCGGCTATGTTAGTGACCCGCGCCACGGGAATATGCTCAACGGCGCCGGCCGATGTCCTTGAAACCGTTTCAGTCAGTCCCGCCGCGCGCCATTTCCCTATCACGACGCCGCACGCCCCGAAAACAACGGCGTTCCTTATAATTGCCCCCAGGTTATGCGGGTCTTCTATCCCGTCCATCACTACAATCAGGGGATTCTTCGTTTCTTTGACCCTGTCCCAGAGCTCTTCCAGTTCAAGATAGACCGCGGTTGAAACCTCCGCGGCGACGCCCTGAGTGTCGTCTATGCCCAGCGAGTCGAATTTTTCCGGCGGGACGTTGTGAACCGGGATTTTTCTTTCTTTTGCGAGTTTTATGATATCCTTGATTGGTTCGCCGTGGGCCTGGCGGGACAAGAGGATCTTGTTTACCGTTTTCTGGCCGGCCTTGAGAAGTTCTTTTACTGAGTTCCTGCCGGAGATGTATTCTGACATAATTTATGATCTTCCTATTAGTTTTGAACTTCCGTCCGGACTGTCTTCTATTTTATAACCCATCGCTTCAAGTTTCGCGCGGAGTTCGTCCGAAAGCTTCCAGTTCTTGTCCCTGCGCGCCTGCTCGCGCTCTTTCTGCATTTTGAGCGCTTCTTCAGGGACAGTTTCCTTTTCTGCCAGCGGTATGCCCAGGTAGTCCTGCATCAGGAACGAAAGAGTGAATAAAGCTTTCCTGAGCCAGTGGAAATCATTGTTTCCGAGTTTCTGCAAAATTTCCTTCTTAAGTTCATGGATGACCGCGAGCGCCCGCTCGGTGTTGAAATCGTCGTCAAGCATCGCTTTGAATTTGCCGATCGTCTCGGAGAGCATCTCGGAATCCAAATTGTGAAGCCGCCCGGGAAGTTCAACGGGTTCCGGGACATGGGAAAGCTTGAAATACGCCTCATCTATCCCCTCAAGCGCGTTTTTCGCCTGCCTGAGATTTTCATCAGAGAAGTCCAGCGGGCCCTTGTAATGCTGGGTTAACAGGTAGTAACGCACAACGCGCGGGTTGTATTTTTCGAATATCTCGCGCAGCGTGAAGAAATTGCCGAGCGACTTGGACATTTTTTCGTGGTTTATGGTGACGAAACCGTTGTGGATCCAGTATTTGACGAAAGGCTGGCCGGTCGCGGCTTCGCTCTGGGCTATTTCATTTTCGTGGTGCGGGAAGATAAGGTCCTGGCCGCCGCCGTGGATGTCGATAGTGGGACCCAGCGCGCCTGTAGACATCACGGAACATTCAATGTGCCAGCCCGGCCTGCCCTTTCCCCAGGGGCTGTCCCACGAAACGTCCGCGGGCTCTTCGGGCTTGCTCTTCTTCCATAGCGCGAAATCAAGGGGGTCCTGTTTCTGCTCGCCGGGCTCAACCCTGGCACCCGAGCGCATATCTTCAATGTTGCGCTTGGACAGCTTGCCGTAGCCGGAAAACTTCCTTACGGAATAATAGACGTCCCCGTCAACCGCGTAGGCGAAGCCTTTCTCAATGAGTGTCTGGATGAAAGATATTATTTTGGGAATCGTTTCGGTGACTTTCGGGTAGGCGTCGGCTTTTTTGACATTTAGTTTTTCCATCTGGGCGAAATAATCGGCCGTGAAACGGTCCGCGAGCTTTGAAGGGGCCTCTTTGAGCTCGCCGGCCCTTTTAATTATTTTATCGTCAACGTCGGTAAAGTTCTGTATGAACCTGACTTTGAACCCGGAGTGCTCAAAATGCCTGCGGATGATGTCAAAAGCCACGTAGGCGCGCGCGTGGCCGAGGTGTACCTCGTCATAAGGCGTCACGCCGCAGACATACATCGACACCTCGTTATCCCGGATAGGGATAAAGGGCTCTTTTTTGCCTGTCAGGGTATTGCTTAATGTTATTGGCATGATTTATGGACAGAGATTGCTTCGCTTCGCTCGCAATGACAACCCTATTTCCGCAGTGAAGCGACAGCGAATGCAGCTATTCCTTCACCGCGGCCTATGAATCCAAGGCCTTCGTTAGTCGTGGCCTTAACGCCTATGCGCGTTACGGGAATGCCCAGTATCTTTGAGAAATTCTTTTTTATGGCTTTAATATGCGGCGAAATCTTCGGTTTTTCGGCAATTATCATTATATCCGCGTTATTCGCTTTGAGTTTTTTCTTTTTGAGTTCCGATACAACCCGTTTAAGCAGCAGAAGGCTTGAGATATCTTTCAGTTTCGGGTCGGTGTTGGGAAAAAAGTGTCCTATGTCGGAAAGCCCCGCGGCGCCGAGCAAAGCGTCCATCAGAGCGTGGGTTACCGCGTCGGCGTCGCTGTGGCCGGCCAGCCGGCGCGAGTGTTTTATCTTCACGCCGCCAAGAATGACGGAATTGCCTTTAGTGAAGCAATGAACGTCGTAACCTATTCCGAAGTACATAATTCCTTTTATGTCATTGCGAATCCGCCGCGGCGGATGAAGCAATCTCTGGCCTTTTTGAGTCTCCCGTAGCAGTCTCAGTAACAGAGATCGCCACGGCCTTTGGCCTCGCGATGACGGCTAACTTCGGGCTCGCAATGACTACTTTAGCAGCATCTTAGCTATTTTGATATCTTTTTTGTCAGTAATTTTAATATTTGAATAACTTCCGGGGACTATGCGCACTTTGTATCCCGCGAGTTCGGCGGCCTGCGCGTCATCGGTTATGTTTTTCGTTTTCAGTTTTGCGTACGCGGACATGATTATTTTCTTTCTGAACGTCTGCGGCGTCTGCGCGAGCCAGATTGCGTCGCGCGGTATGGTTCTGCCTACAAAAAGAGATCTTTTGTTCGCTCGGGCTTCCTTCTTCCTTCTTCTTTCTTCCGTCAAGGTCGTTTTCACCGTGTCCCTGGCCGGCACGCAAACGACAGCGGCGCCGTATTTTTCCGCGGCAAGGAGGCTGGCTTTAATAAGGCCGGAGGTTATTAAAGGCCTGGCTCCGTCGTGGATCGCCACTATGTCTATCTCTTCCCTTAAGGCCGAGAGTCCTGCGCGGACCGAATCTGTCCGTTTATCTCCGCCCGCGGCAATGTCTATTCCGAATTTTAAAGGGAAATCTTTGAAAGACGGGACTTGCCCGCGCGGAACGACAAGGACAATCTGTTGTATTCCGGAAAGTTTCCTGAACTCAAGTACGCTGCGCATGAAGACAGGCTTGCCGCCGAGAGAAACGAACTGTTTCTTCAGTTTTCCACCGAAACGCTTCGCGGCGCCGGCGGCGACTATGACCGCGGCGGCTCTCATATAAGGAGTCCCTGCCCCGTTAGAAGCAGGCTGCCTTCCGGCCGGCGTGCGTTTGAAAAAAACTCTAAAATGTTTTCGTTTGTAGGATATGTCATAAATATTTGCGAAAAATACTTAATTGCTTCTAACGGGGCCTGTTTTCTGGTACGTTCTCGCCGATGGGCTTCGTGAAGATCATCCTTCCCGAAGATGTCTGAAGAATGGAAGTGACCGTCACTTCCGCCCTTTTGCCTATAAAGCGCCTTCCTTCTTCAACGATGACCATTGTGCCGTC
>JBDRNC010000014.1:0-8641 GCA_043811535.1 Elusimicrobiota bacterium | reverse complement strand
CAGGCGCCGTACCAGAACTATCAGCTGTTTCAGTAATCAGGACAGTGTTCAGCGTATCATCTTCGCCATATTTTACAGACAGAATAAACTTTGGGAGAATAAACCCCTTAAACAAATTACACACAAATCTTGACATTACCCGGTCAATTATTCCCAACTCCGGCCAAAGGCATATTTCCGACGATAAAATCAAAAGTAACGCTGCCGGTCACGAAAAGATTTTCCTTGTCGGAATATATTTACTGTTTCGCGGGAGAGAGACCGTTCCGTATTACAAAAAGTTTTTTCAGCGATTCAAAATATATTATCACGACAAGAACTATCATAGCGACGGAAAGAAACGCGTTCAGGTTGCCCTGAAAAGTGTGTTTGGGCAGGTAGTTCCCGAATATATTCATGGTCCCCGCGGTTATTGTAGTCACGAACATGAAAACCGAAGGCAGGAATGTTATCAATGCATACCGCCAGTTGCCGGTGTGCTTCAATATGAATACCGTTCCAACCGACAACGCTACCGTGGCAAGCAGCTGGTTCGCGACGCCGAACATTGGCCAGATAGTGGAGATATCCCCGTTGTATACAAGATACCCCCAGAAAAAGCTTATCAGCCCCCCGCTCAGGACAACTCCCGGCATCCACGAGCCGCTTCCGAGTTTCGGATGGAATATTTTCAGAATTTCCTGCAGGATGTAGCGCGCCACCCTGGTTCCCGTGTCAACCGTGGTCAGTATGAACAGCGCCTCGAACATAATAGCGAAATGGTACCAGTATTCCATCAGCATCTTCATTCCGGGTATTGACGACAGTATCAGCGCCATGCCGGCCGCCAGCGACACCGCCCCGCCGGTCCTGCCGGCCAGCGTTTCCCCCACCATCCTTTCAATATCCGCCAGCTGAGTAGTCGTGTATCCGAGCTTTTCAAAGACCTGAGCGGGCAGGTTTATGGCGAAATAATCACCAGGGATCATCGTTGTCGCCGCTATCAGCGCCATTATTGAGACCACCGCTTCAACTAACATAGAACCGAACCCTATCATCATGATGTCCGATTCCTTATTAATCATCTTGGGGGTGGTACCGGAACCGACAAGCGCATGGAAACCGCTTATCGCTCCGCAAGCTATCGTTATGCAGACAAAGGGCCAGACCTTGCCCGGGATGATAGGCCCGCCGCCGTGTATGAACGGAGTTATCGCCGGCATGTGAATCTGGGGGTTTACTATGAATATCCCGATCGCTAAAAGCGCAATTGTCCCGATTTTCATATAAGAACTAAGGTAATCGCGCGGGCACAACAGAAGCCAGACCGGAAGTGTTGAAGCGATGAATCCGTATATAGGAAGCATTATGGAAAGAGAGGACTTGGAAAACAGAAAATAGTGGGCAAAAGAGGATTTTGCCAGGGGCCCACCAAAAATAACGCCCAGCATAACGATCACAACCCCTATTATAGAGGCCTCCGCAATCTTGCCGGGCCTTATCTTATACATATATAAGCCCACAAACAAAGCGGCGGGTATCGTTACCGCTATCGCGAACACCCCCCACGCGCTTTCGTTCAGCGCGTTAACAACCACAAGCGCCAGGCCCGCCAGCGCGGTGATAATTATGAACAACACCGCTAAAGCTGAAGCGAATCCCGCGATGCCGCTGACATATTCTTTTGCAATCTGCGTTAACGATAAGCCCTTCAACCTAACCGACGCGAATAGTATCACGACGTCATGCACTGCTCCGCCGAGTACCGCGCCGATCAGTATCCAGAGAAAACCCGGAAGGTACCCGAACTGCGCCGCGAGGACAGGCCCGACAAGAGGCCCGGCGCCGGAAATCGCCGCGAAATGATGTCCGAAAAGAACATATTTATTGGTCGGGTGGTAGTCCCTGCCGTCGTTCATTGTGTGGGCCGGGGTGGCCCTGGAATCGTCGGCGACAAGCACCTTGGTTATGATGAATTTCGCGTAGAACCTGTAGGCCAGGGCAAAAACAAGCAGAGCGGTGATGAGGAGAGTTAAGGCGTGCATTTTTTAAATGGCTAAATTGCTATATTGCTAAATGGCTTCAAACAGATTCAAATGGTTATATGGCTATAATGGTTTAATGGTTTAAGACTTTAGCAATTTAGCTATTTAACAATTTAACCATCGCAGTTGTATTCTTTAGCCATTTAGCAATGTTATTTTATATCGGGGTGACTGGACTCGAACCAGCGGCCTCTTGCTCCCAAAGCAAGCGTTCTAGCCAACTGAACTACACCCCGTTTTAACGACAAACTCGAAACACTAAATTCGAAATCCGAAATAAATTACAAATCCAAAATTCTAAATTCAAAAGAACAATACTATTATACAACTTTTTGTCCGTCTTTCTGCTTACTGCTTCCTGCTCACAAGCTTTTCAATCAGCGCTTTCATCTTATTCAGCGCTTGCGAGCGGTGGCTTATCTTATTCTTTTCTTCAGAAGTGAGTTCAGCGAAAGTTTTTTTCAATTCAGGCACTACAAAGAGCGGGTCATATCCAAAGCCGTTCCCGCCGGCCGGGTTTTCCGCTATAATCCCGTCTATTCTTCCCTCAACGCAAGTACAGTTGCCTTCCGCGTCCGACAGCGCTATCACGCAGCGGAAAGCCGCCTTTCTTTTATCAACAGGTACGTTTTTCAAAAGTTTCAGAAGTTTCTTGTTATTGTCATCATAGTTGCAGCCGAGCCCTGCCCATCTTGCCGAGTACACTCCCGGTTCGCCGTTGAGAAAATCCACTTCAAGCCCGGTATCGTCGGCAAGCGCCCATTTCTTCAGAAAAAGAGCGACTTCCCTGGCCTTCTTTGCGGCGTTTTCATCCAGCGTCTCGCAGTCTTCCTTGACTTCCGGCGTTTCAGGATAAGTTGCAAGGGAGGAGATCCTGAGGGATATCCCTGCCAGTATCTCATTGATTTCGGAAACCTTATGTTTATTCCTGGTTGCCAGCACTATTTCATCGATCATTATTTTCCCAATACTTTCTTCTGGCACTTAATTATTTTCTTTATCGCTTTTTGCCCCATATTTATAAGCGCATTCAGGTCCGCGCGCGAAAACGGCACTTTCTCCGATGTGCCCTGTATTTCAATGATCTTGCCCGAATCCGTCATGACCAGGTTCATATCAACATCGGCGCCGTTGTCCTCTTGAGCGCAAAGGTCCACTACCTTTTCGCCTTTGACTATGCCTACGCTTATCGCCCCGATATGTTCCTTGATGGGTATGCAGTCAATTACACCTTCGCGTTTAAGCTTGCGGAGAGCCATGTAAAGGGCTATGAAAGCGCCGTTTATGGAAGTTGTCCTTGTGCCGCCGTCGGATTTAATAACATCGCAGTCAAGAATAATCGCGCGCTTACCAAGCTTCTCAAGGTCAACTATACCCCTTAACGACCTGCCTATAAGCCGCGATATCTCCTGGCTCCTTCCCCCGCCCGCTCCTCTGTGCCGGGGTGTTCTTCTACTGCCCGATCTCGGGAGCATTGAATACTCGGCCGTCACCCATCCGTGGGTCAGCCCTTCGTTCTCTATAAACGCGGGCACTTTACTTTCGACAGAAGCAGCGCAAAGCACCGTCGTGTTGCCCATGGATATCAGGCACGAGCCTTCGGCTTGAGGCAGGTAGTTCTTGATGATCTTAATCGGGCGCAATGACATGAATACTCCTTTATGGTGTAATGTTGAATGTTAAATGTGTAATGAATTAAATAATAAATTCAAGTTTCATTGCGCTTAACGCATCGCACGTTAGTTTTGTTGTTTCATTACACTTTACACATAAAACATTAAACAAAGTTTACGCAAGTGATTTCAGCGTTTCCTTTATACGTTCTATTTTAACCTGGGCTTCCTGCTGGCGCACCCTGAATTTGTCAACCTCGGCTTTCGGCGCGCGCTGGACGAAATTCTCGTTCGCGAGATTCTTCTTGCAGCGTTCTATCTCCATCTCGGCGTTCTGAAGTTCTTTCGCGAGCCGCTGCTTTTCTTTTTCAAGGTCTATGAGCCCCGCGAGCGGCACGAAAATCTCTATCCCGGAAACAACCGCCGAAGCCGATTGTTTCGGCCTTGGAATATTCTCTCCGAAATCAGCTTTCTCAATCCTGGCCAGGAACTTCAGATAACTGACGTTGTCCCTGATTATGTCCTGTTTCGCCGGAGACGCGCTGATAATAACATCTATATTTTTTTGGGGCGGCACGTTCATCTCGCTGCGTATCGTGCGGACCGCCGTAATTACCTGTTGGAGAAGGTTCATGGTACTTACAGCGCCGGCGTCTATCTTGCTCTCGTCCGACTGGGGCCACGGCGCGTTCATTATGCTTTCCGGCCCTTTCCCTGATGATTTCACGACCTGTATGTAGCTGTTCCATATCTCTTCGGTAATGAATGGCATTATAGGATGCAGAAGCCTCGCGACTCCGGAAAGTATCTCTATAAGCACCGACAGGACGGCCTTTTTTGCCTTCTCATCCGCGCCGTTCAGCCTGATTTTAGCCAGCTCTATGTACCAGTCGCAGTATTTTGACCAGAAAAAATCGTACAGCTCGCGCGCGGCTACGTCCAAATCATATTTTTCAAGCGCGACCGTGACTTTTCTGACCGTCACGCGGTATTCCGAAAGTATCCACTTGTCGGCAAGCTCCAGCGGCCAGATAGCCATGATATAATCCTTGTCCCATCCGGACGACTGCAGGTACATCATGACGAAGCGGCTCGCGTTCCATATCTTGTTCGCGAAATTGCGGGCGCCGGTAAAATTGTCATCGGAAAGCTGCATGTCCCTTCCGGGCGCGGCCGACTGTGTCAGCGCGAACCTTAGCGCGTCCGTTCCGTATTTTTCCATGACAACAAGCGGGTCTATCACGTTGCCCAGCGATTTGGACATCTTCTTCCCGGTTTTGTCGCGGACCATGCCCGTAATAAGGACTTCCTTGAACGGGATGTCTCCCATGAACTCAATCCCCATCTGCACCATGCGCGCGACCCACAGGTAAAGTATCTCGTGGCCGGTTACCAGCACGCTTGTGGGATAGTAGTAAGACAAGTCGGAAGACGGAAGATGGAAGACGGAAGAACTGCTTTTGTCTTTACTTCCTTCTTCCTTCTTCAAACTTCCCTCTGCCTCTGCTGGCCAGCCGAAAACGCTGAACGGCCAAAGCGCGGAAGAAAACCATGTATCCAGCACGTCAGGATCCTGCTCGACTTTTCCGCCGCAGCACGGGCATTTCTCGGGCTTAGTTATTGAGGCTATCGGCTTGCATGTTTTTGTTTTGGTCTTTGTTTTTTTATCCGGTTTTTTGTTTTTATCTTTGGAACTTTGGAACGCTGGAACATTGGAACAGTAGTAAACAGGTATCCTGTGTCCCCACCATATCTGGCGCGAGATGCACCAGTCCCTGAGGTTCTCAAGCCAGAGCAGGTAGGGCTTGGCCCACGACTCAGGATAAAATTTGACCTTTCCCTCTACAACTACCTTCATCGCCTTCTTCGACATATCCCCGACTTTCAGGAACCACTGTTCCGAAAGCAGGGGTTCAATGACAGTATCGCAGCGGTAGCAGTGCCCTATCGAATGCGGGTGATCGGCGGTCTCAAGCAGAAGTCCCTGCTCTTCCAGGTCCTGAAGGATTTTCTTTCGCGCTGCGTAGCGGTCCAGGCCGGCGTATTCTCCGGCTTCTTTCGTCATCTTGCCGTCGGGCCCTATGACTTCTATTGAAAGGAGCTTGTGCCTGTAGCCAATCTCAAAATCGGTCGGGTCGTGCGCTGGCGTGACTTTCACGGCGCCGGTGCCGAACGTCTTGTCAACGGCCTGGTCGGCGACTACCGGTATTTCGCGGCCCATCAGCGGAAGGATTATCGTTTTTCCGGTAAGCGCCTTGTACCTTTTATCTTTCGGATTGACGGCAACCGCGGTATCTCCGAGCATTGTCTCGGGGCGCGTGGTGGCCACGGTGATATAATCCGCCGGCGCGGCCTTTTTGGACTTCGCGGTTTTCGCGGATTTTGTCTTTTTGTCTTTCTTTAGCGGATATTTGATATGCCAGAGTTTTCCTATCTCTTCTTCGTGCTCCACTTCAATGTCCGAGAGAGCGGTCTTGCAGCGGGGGCACCAGTTCACCAGGCGCTTGCCGCGGTAGATGAGACCCTTGTTATACAGTTCCACGAACGCTGTCATCACGGCCTTTGAACAGACATCGTCCATCGTAAACCGCGTGCGGTTCCAGTCAAGCGAGCATCCCAGCCTCTTTAACTGCATCAGTATCGTGTCGCCGGATTCCTTGCGCCACTGCCACATCCGCTCCATGAATTTCTCGCGGCCGAGGTCATGGCGCGTCTTTCCTTCCGACAAAAGCACTTTTTCAACGATATTCTGCGTCGCTATACCGCCGTGATCCGTGCCGGGCACCCACAGAGCGTTGAAGTTCTGCATCCTGCGGAAACGTATTATAATGTCCTGAAGAGTGCCGTTGAGCGCGTGGCCCATATGGAGGGACCCCGTAACGTTGGGCGGCGGTATCACTATGGTGAAGGGAGTGCTTCCTTCCCGCGGAACCGAAGAAAACAATGAATTTTCAATCCAGAATTGATACCATTTCTCTTCGGTTTTAAGGGGTTCGTAGGTTTTGGGGATCTCTATTTCCATAAATTAATAAACCTCTATAGAATTTCAGTTTTTTTGTTAATTCTGAGTTGCTTGAAAAACCATTTTTCGCAGCGAAATTTAAATAGTTTGAGCGAAGCAAGGAATCCGAGGCAAGCATATGCTTGAAAAGTATATGTAAGCCGAGGATGACGCCGCTGTAGCCAAACTATTGAAATTACAGCCGGAAAGGGGTTTTTCAATCAACTCAAAGTATAATAGCAAAAGAAAATCTTTTTTTCAAGAAATGCTTGACAATTAATGTTTTTTCTGTTATTTTAGTAGTGGCTCGTAAAACGGGCTATTTTGTTGTCTCCGGCGTTTTTGCGTTTCCCGCCGCTGGCGGGATTTCACGATAAGACAATTTTAGTAGAAACACTTAATCCGCCACGGCGGATTTCACATACGGCAATTCAAAACAACGCTTTAGGTGTTCAAGGTGCTCAATGAAACTGATAGAAAAAATCAAACACGAACTCAGGCGGCATTTTACGATAATGCTGATACCGCACAACACGGTTAAACCCGTGCGGCTCAGTTTTTCTTTGTCGTTCCTGCTATTCATGCTGTTTCTGTGGACGGGTATAACAATCTGGGCAGGTTTCCTGTCCGGCAGGCACATAGATTACTGGCGCGTCAAGGCCGACAACCAGCTGATGAACCTTAAAGTCAAGTTCTTCGCACAAGAAGTCAAGAAATCACAGGAATACCTTGAGCAGATAAAAGAAAACGACACGCAGGTAAGATCCCTCCTCGAAATGAAATCCAAAAAAGCGATAATAGAATCCGAAACCAACGCTAAAGGCGGGCCGACACAGCAGGATGTCAAAGACCTTGAGCGGCTGCTCGCGGGCAAGATATACGAAATGTCCCAGCCCGACATGCACCGCCAGACACAGGCGCTGAAAGAGGAAGCCCAGAAAAGGCTGCAAAGACATAAAGAGGTTTTGGAATACGTGGAAACGCAGCGCGCACTGTTCAAGTCAACCCCCAATGTCTGGCCGTGCATGGGAAGAGTAACGTCAGGCTACGGTTTCAGGATACACCCCATCTCTTTCACTACAGAATTCCACACCGGAATTGACATAGCCAACGTGGTAAACACGCCGCTATATGCCACTGCTTACGGCACCGTGAAATTCTGCGACTGGCAGTCGGGCTACGGAAGGCTTATAATCATCGAGCACGGGCACGGCTTTAAAACTTATTACGGCCACCTGCGCAAGATACTTGTAAAGCCCGGCGATAAAATCATACGCGGACAGCTCATCGGGCTCATGGGCGATACGGGATCCGCGACCGGTTATCACGTCCACTATGAAATAATATTCAACGACCGCACTATCAATCCCGTGCATTACCTTAAACACGCATATTCAAAGAAAAATAAATTAAATTGAGAGAGGTGCGCCATGTTCGGAAGGAAAAAAGAGAATGAATTCGGCACGCTTGAGACCATCATCGGCGCTGAAACTGTTTTCCACGGCACTATCCAGTCAAAGAATTCCATCAGAATCGACGGAAAATTGGAGGGCGGGATTTCCGAAGCCAGCGGCATAATAGTCGGTGAGAAAGGCCAGGTGCAGGGCGACATTGCCGCTAGAATCGTCATAGTGGGAGGCAAAGTCACCGGCAACATCACCGCCAGCCACAATCTTGAGATACTCCCGAAAGCGCAGGTTTACGGTGACGTCCATTGCGCGCTTCTTTCCATTGGAGAGGGCGCCACGTTTGAAGGTAACTGCGTTATGACCACCGAAAAAAACAAGGTCATAGAAGTGGATTTGGAAGCAAGAAGGAGATAATTAACTGCAGCAATTGGCTATTAGTGTAAAGGGGACGGTTTGGACTTGCCCCGGTTTAGTGGACACGAGAAAGGGTAAAATGTACAATAACCCTGGAGGTGTCCGATGCAGAAGCGAGATCGCAAGCGTTACAGCCGTGAATTCAAGATGGAAGCCGTACGCCGAACTCAAGTAACCGGG
>JBDRNC010000013.1:0-25708 GCA_043811535.1 Elusimicrobiota bacterium | reverse complement strand
GACAGGCCCTTCATCAGCCCCATGACTTCCTCGCGCTCGCGCGGGTCGTCCGCGCTGTCAAGATACACTTTAAAATACGAATAACTCTCATTGAAACGGCCGGCCTGTTTCAGCGCCAGCCCCATGTTATAATAGGCGTAGCGGTACCGCGGGTCCCTCTTCAATAATTCGCCGAACACCGCTATCGACTGTTCCGTCCTGCCTGAGTTGAGCAGCATCAGCCCCAGTTCGTTCCCGGCTTCCGGCGAGCCGTTCCGCTCCCATGCTTTCCTGAAGCACTCTTCCGCGAGCTCCGTTTTCTTTCCGGCCTTGTACGTCAGCCCGAGATTGAAAAGCGCGGACGGATTATCCGGCGCGTCCTTCAATATCTGCAGGAACCATTTTTCCGCTTCGCTGTAATTCTTCAGGTAGTATTCAAGCGTGCCCATGTTGTTCTTCGCGGGCTCAAGGCCGGGGTCTATCGCGAGCGCCCTCTTGTACTCCTCACGCGCCCTTCCGTACTGCCCCGCTTCCGCGTAAGCCAGTCCCAGATTGGCGCGCGCCGAAGAATAATACGAGATCACGTGGTTCGTGAAGAAATCAAAGTTATCGTCCGTGACGCAGCGGTTCCTCATTGAGTAAAACTCAAAAGGCATGCCGGAAAAAGCCGGCATCTTTTTTGACTGCAATCCGTAGAGCATCCCATACGGCAGCGAGTTGTACCCTTCGGGATATTTTACCGGCAGTTCCGCGAATATCTGACGCTTGCCGCGGTTGAAATCCAGCAATACCGTTTCAAGCTCTCTGCCGCTCGCAATCTCCCTCTGCGGAAGTATTTCGGGGCTTCTATTTTTGAGCAGTTCATAGCCCCATCGCGTGCGGAAATAAGCGGCCAGTTTGATATCTTCCCTTTTTTTGCCGGCGACCTGGAAATACGATGTTATGAAAGCCGTCGCGTCGTCCGGATTGTATATCATGCCGCCTTCGGGTATCGTTGAAAACAGGTTGCGCCCGTAATCGTAGGCGAAGAAATGGTTCCTGTAATTGCACTTCGGCTCGCCCGCGGCGAAAACCGCCAGAGGCAGCAGTACGCAAAGCGCCTTCGCCCAGCCCGCGGAAACAAATCTCGCCAGCGCGGCCGAGATGAAAAACGCGAAAAACAGGTTCGGCATCACCAGGTGCGGCTCAAGTATGGGCAGCGTCGTTTTTTCCGCGGGCGGCAGGTTCGAAAATATTATGAAAGCCGGGCCCGACAGCATGACTGACCAGAAAAGGAACCGGAAAAACCTGTTTTTTCTTGTCAGGTACATCCCAAGGAGTCCCGCGGCCGCGCCCGGCCAGGTGAACTGCCCGCCGAGCGATTTCAGGTAAACCCAGAGATGCTGGATAATTATCCCGGCGCTCCATGAAAATTTGCTCTGTTCCGGGTGCAGGCGCATCCCGCCGTAATCGGCTCGCGTTATCATCCTGAAAAAACCGCTCAGATTTTCCGGGTTCCCCCAATCGGCCAGCGGCTCCGTCGCGGACCTTATGGGCAGGTAGGCGTATATCGAAAGGCCCGCCGCGAAGAAAAGCGCCGCGTAACCATATTCCTTCGGCGAAAATTCTTTGCCCCGCCACAAGAACCACAGCAGCGCCGGATAGAAAAGTATTATCGTCTGGTGGTTGCCCGCCGCGAAACCGCACGCGAAGCCCAGCAGGTACAGCAGCGGCGGCCCGGCCGCGATCCTTTCACGCCCGCCGGGAATGAAAAACCGCGCGGCGATAAATATTATCAATGCGGCGAAGAAAGCGTTAATGGAATACATCTCGGATACCTGGCTCAGCCGCCAGTACGCCGGCGAGAACGCGAGCGTCAGCAGCGGCAGCAGCAGCCAGACAGACGGCCCCAGCGCGGCCCGGACGACATACGCCATGAACACGAACGCGGCCGCCCCGAAAAACGCGGACATTATATTTACGCGGTAAGCTATGTTGCCCCACGGCAAAGCGAGCGTGAATACTTTCCCCGAAAGCGCGTAAAGCGGGTAGCCCGGCGGGTGCGCTATCCCCATGGTGTACGACGCCACGATAAGATCGCCCGAATCTCGGTAAGGAGATATCGTCGGGTGCATCGTGTACAAATACACCGCGAATACCAGAAACGCGAGCAAGTAATAATAAATGGATTTGTTGTTATTCATGTTGTTGCCTGTTCTGTCATTGCGAGCACGTTGTTAGTCGTCATTGCGAGCCCGTAGGGCGCGGCAATCCCAGATACCGAGACTGCCACGGTCACTAAAGTGACCTCGCAGTGACCCTAAAGGGTCAGATTGCTTCGTCGCTCCGCTCCTCGCAATGACAAAAGCCGCGGCGACCTCCTTGCGATGACGTCATTCGTAATCTTTCAATCTTTTAATGTCTTCTTTATCTCTTCAACCTGCTTCATGAAAAACCCGTCAAGCTCTTCCTGCGTGACCGTCTGCTCTTTCGGGATCTGATACGGCGGCTTATTCAGCGCCGCCCTGATTATAATTATATTAAATGAAACGATTATTGCCAATAATACCGCGCCCGCGACTTTTAATTTTTTCCTCTCAATAAGGTTCTTGATCCGCGACGCGGCGAACAGCAAGACCCCGCCTGTCACTGCCATCGCGATGAAGCCGCCGAACGCGGGGCGCGGTATGGCCGCTATTTTCCCGGGAAGAAAGAAGATTCCTTTCAGAACATTTTTCTGCGCGATGAGCAGGTCATTGAAAGACAGATACCCGAGCAGGTCCAGTCCGAAATAGTTTCCCGCAAGGAGCCCCGCCGTCCAGAGAACCGGAACCGATACCAATATCCAGCCGGCTATCCTGATGCCTTTCGCCTTGCCTTCAAAGAGCTTCGTGAATTCCAATAATCCCAGCGCGGCGACCGGAAGCAGGCTTGTCATCTGCCTCAATCCGAAAGAGTGCCCCTCCCAGAACGCGACACAGCAGGAATTCACCAGCGTCTGTCCGAGAAATACCAGCAGCAGCCCGGCATACACCAGCGGTTTCTTCACTGTCCCCGCTATCAAACCGGCAAAAGCGATAATGTAAACCGGCGTCCAGAAAAAAATCCCGTGGTACGTGGAGAACAGTATTTTATCAAGCGCGAAATAACTCCACGAAAGATTGAACTTAGCCGGCGCGGCGAAAAACGAGCCGTTGATTATCTTCCATGCCAGCAGCTGCGGCGATATCCCCGCTATGAAACAGACGCCTAGCAGCCCCGAATACTTCAAAATCTTTTTAACATCCAATTCGCGCCTGACTGCTCTCGCGACAAGCTCCGCCGCGGGCGCGAGCCCGAACAGCGCCTCCTGGGGCCTGACCATCGCCGTCGCGCCGAGCAGAAGCCCCAGCAGCGCGTAGCGCCACGGCTTTTCAAAATCCTTGAATGAATAGAGCCAGTACCAGATAAACAGCGCCGAAGCGAATGCCGTTATGCCGTGCGCGTTGGCGGTGATGATGAAAGAATAATAGAAAGCCGGCGTCCCGAAAAACGCCAGCGCCGCCAGCAGGATACATTGTTTGCCCTTGCAGCCGGCGCTCTCAAGGATTTTCAGCAGCAGGTACGCCGCCAGCATGCCGTAGAATACCGTGCCGAAGTTCACCCAGAACCAGTACCAGGTGTTGTACTGCGAGGTCCCGATATCGGCGAAGAGTTTTCCGGCCAGGTAGAACGGCGACCAGAAAAACGCGGCGCCGACAGGCCAGTTGTTGCTGATGTAGCCCGTGGGACTGAGCGCGAGCGGCACCGGTATCCTCATGCCGGCGAAATCGTTGAACAACTGCAGGTCGCCGTCGTGGAAAAGCGACGGCAGGTAGGAAAAGTACCCCTGCCCGTCCGGAAAAAGATAGTACGGGTTCACAAAAATATACGCGAAAAGTATGATAGCCGCGTATTCCAACAACGTAAATAATGGATTCCGTTTTTCCATTTTAATGTTTTATCTTAGAATTAGAAGTTCTACTTCTGACCCTTCACTGCGGAAAGAAGAGCTCATGAAACCTTCCGAAGTCAAATCAACTTGAACGTGCAGTATATTATTTTCGCCGTCTTTTTCTACCGAATATCCAATCAATTTAAAAGCGGGATGTTTATCACCGGCCGTCACGTCAATCACTTTCAACGAGCCAATGGAATCCCATTCTATTGGCAAAACAAAATCTATCAACGCACGGTCATTGAATTGCTTTGTGTCAGACATATCGGAATAAAAGGTATCGGTATAACTGGACATTAACCGGGCATTCTTTAGAATAGCCTTTAACATTATTCTAGATTTCGTTTTGTTGTTAAATTCTATAATAAAGGGCGGTTCCGTGATTGGATCGGTAACAATTAAAGCGGGATCGCCGAAAAGCACTCTTGAAGCTGTCCCGCGCATCATGATATTGGCTGGATTACGATCGGAAAGCATTCCTTCGGAGAGAAGCTCAAAATCGGGTTTCTTCCCGCCGGAAGCCAATACGACACTGTCGTAACTCCTTTTAATCACGTTGCCCAGTGATTCTCCTGTATATGCCATGTATTCCATTTCCTGATAAACCGGGATACCGTGGTCCGGATGAAGAGCGGCAAGATAACCTATTACCGTGCTGTTTAAAATTCTAAGACAAAAACACTTTTCCGCTTGCATGTATTTTTGTTTTACTTTACCGGTCATGATATCAAACCACGTGCCGGTAACACCGGTATAGCAGGCGCCGTTAAATACAACCGAAGGAGAAAGTTTCAGCTTTCGGACCTGAGCGCCGGTAAGGCCGTCATCAATACGGTCAGGGTGTCCGTGTCCTCCAAAATGGACGATTCCGGCGCCGTCCATGGAGCTTAATCTGGAATCGTCAAAACCTTCCGTTCCGTGGGAAATGGACGAAGCGGGCCATTTTTCCGACAAGGCAGGCAGTATGCTGCATACAGGAAACTTGTTAAAATCGTACTTCCCGACCATCGTATTCGGACCGAAGTTATCTATTATAACTGCCGGTAATTTTTGTTTCCCGTTCACGGCATTAATGATGTTGTTCATGAATTTCGCCGCCGCTTTCGGAGATTCGCCCGTAATAAATCCTGTTCGCGCATCAGCAAAAGGATCTTCGTCCAATTCACAAACCAGTTTCAGCCACTGCCATTGAAAATTCGCGTCCAGTTCGCCGGGTTTCATTATCCACAGGATATAATAAGGTTTGACGTTATGAAGTAGTTCTTTAACTGAAGTAATATCGTCTTTTGAAACAGTTTTAAGTATTGCTTCCGGATGCAGTTTCTTTGCAAGAAGAACGGCTTTAGAATACTCTTTGCCGGCGGGTTCAGTCACCAAAATAAGGTACGGCCCTCTATTATCGAGCCTGATATTGAGAAAATCATCTTTTCCCTGGGCATATAGAAAAGCACATTGCGACAGTATGATTCCAACCGCGATCAATATTTTTTTCATAAGTTTACCATCCATTCCCCCTCCTTTTTAAGGATGGGTTAGGGGAGATTTTCAAATCCCCCTGTTTCCCCGCCACCTCCACTTCCGAAGAGTCTCCGCCACTTCGGAAGTGAAATAGGGGGATATTTAAGTAGTCAATCTTTTAATCTTTCCAATCTTTCAATCTTTTAACTACTTATACGCTTCTATTCTTCCTATCGTCAGTTTGCCGGGGCCGTATTTTTTGTCTCCCTCGCGCGAAACGGCGAAACTGAGCTTCGCGTCCGACAGGTTAAGCTTGTCGTTGCCTCCCCATCCGTATTGAAGGTCGGCGAACGCTATTTCGGCATCTGCCCAATTCCAGTTTTTGCTGCGCTTGTCAAGGAAGGTAATGAAGTTAGAGCCGTCCTTATCTATAAGTTTCACTTCTATTCTGTCCTTGACGTTCTTATCTTTCATGATAAACCTGATTCCTTTGAATTTGCTCAAGTTCCGCCACAGGCACTCGTCAATGCTGACCCATTTCCCGGGGCCCAGGTCGTAGGAGATTTCAACGCCCTTTCCGGTAGCGTAAATCACGCGCGACAGGGATATCTTTGAACCGTTGTCGTAAGCGGTTTTCCACATGCCGGGCACGCCCATGTCGTTTATGACAACCGTATCCTCGCCCGAGCCGGCGATCTCCTTCATCTCAACCCTCAGTATGTCAACGTCGGCAAAGGTCTCAAATTCAAACAACGCCGGGTCCACGCCGGCCATCAGGTGGAAATATCCCGCAAGCACGTTCGGGAATTTAAAGGTGTACTCTCCGTCTTTGTCCGTCTCGCCCCTGTACGGCATGCTTGACCACGGATCGTCCGCGCTCTGGTTCACGCCTATCTTAAGCGGCGCGCCGGAGACCCTCTTTCCCCGCTCGTCCGTGACTGTTATCTTCGCCTCGTAGGTGTCTCCCTGCGTCAGATTTTTTTTGCCGCGCGCTATCTTTACCGTCATTGTTCTTTTCGTATCCCGTAGGACTACCGGTATGTTTTTCCTGACAAGCAGATTGCCCGAGGCATTCTTCGCCTCTATGTCCACAGACGCGAACCTGTAGTCCTCCGGCCCGAGCGCGGCTTCGCCCACCCACCAGTACTTGCCTTTCTTTTTCAAGTGGATGGTCCTGCCGCCGAAAATCGCGCTGACCGAACCCGTCTTCTCCGTCCCGTATATTTCAAACGGAAGTTTATTCGCGTAAACCCCGCGCGCTTTCGGCTCTATCGCGACCGCTTCGAAGTATTTCTGGTAATCGTAGTATATCGGCCTCGGCGTGTTTTTGTAATCGCCTGCCTTGCCGTTGTTGGGCACGATGCCCCACCACCAATTGTCGTTCTCCTTTTCCTTTGACCACGCGTGCCAGATGAAAAGATACGAGCCCGAAGCGCCCGCCTTTATCTGGTCGTCCAGCAACTGCATCATCCACGGGCCGAACTCCTTGACGTTTTCGGTCCAGCCGTACTCGCTTATCATAAAGGGCCTGTTCCCGGCGTGCGCGCGGCGGTACCAGCCGGCGTACGCTGTGTAATCTATTGAGTTGGCCGCCGGATTGAACGGGTAAAGGTTCAGCGAGGCCACGTCCGTCATCGAGACGTCGGCGAAGGCCGTCGGCGGCATCATCTGCACGCTCGTGCGGGCGCCCGGCCGGAGTTCATTGACGCGGTTGTCGCACGCGCGCCAGAAATTCTCCATTTTTTTCTCGGCGTTGGTGTAGTAAAGCGGGTATATCGCGGGCTCGTTGTCCATGCAGTAGTAAAGGATGTTGTCGTATTTTTTTGAATAACCGATGAAATCATCTATCTGCTGCCTGAACATTTTCAGCTGGGCAGGACTTACGTAGTCCTCCGTAAAACACGACATCGTGGCCGGGTTGACCACCATCAGCCCGTGTTTGCGCGCAATCTCTATCTGTTCCGCGGTCAGCGCCGACTTTATGGTGTTGAACCCCGCTTCCTTTATCATCCTGAAATCGTAGTCCGTCATCTCGGGGGAATTCTTCACTAATTTTCCGTCTATACCGTGGTGCTCGAAATAGCACATGCCCTTGACGAAGAATTTCTCGCCGTCAACATAGAACCATCCGTCCTTTATCTGCACCCTTCCTTTTTTGCCGCCGGCCGCGAAAGCGGACGCGGACACGGCAATAACAAGCATTAAGAACAGCGTGATAGTTTTTTTCATTGTTATTCCTTTATTTGACCGCCTATTCCCTCCCCGCTTGCAGGATAGGGGGAGGAAGTTGGTAATACTACTTATTGCCCGCCTTCACCGGTCGACAATATGGAACTTTATGAATTTTTCCACGACCGTCACTATTTCTTTTTTGAACCTGCTGTTGCTGTTAGTCACCCACATCGCGAATTCATAGAGCTCTTTCGCGTCAACCTTTATCCATTTTCCGTTCTTGTACAGGAAGTAAAGAAGCGTCGTTACCGCGATTCTTTTGTTGCCGTTCTGGAAAGGATGATTTTTTATCATCAGATAAAACAGGATCGCGGCTTTTGATATTATGCCGGAATAAAACGTCTTGCCGGAGAACGACTGGAACGGCGTGGCAAGGCAGCTTTCAAGGATGTTCGGGAAACGCGTAGAGAAATCAGGTATCGGCTCGGCAAAGGACATGATCTCGCGAGCCAGCTTGAAGGCTTCGTACTCCACTTCCTGGACCGATAATTTTTCCATTGTTATCCGTTGCCCAGCAGTTTCAGGGTCTCGCCGTATTCTTTCACTACTTTTTTGACGGCCAGCTCGATTTCCTGCTTGTCTTTTTCTTTCAAAGCGCCGCCAAGCAGACCGTCAGCCTGGCTGGCCGGAATAGCGAAATTACGCCCTACCTTTGCGGCCTTTATTTTGCCGGATTTCACTTTTTTGTAAACGGCGATCCTGCTTATTCCAAGCAGCTTAGCTAATTCCGGGATAGTGATATAGTCCTTGTTTTTCATCATTTCACCTGTATTTTAAAGCAATTATTATTATGTTAACCATAATATATTGGTTAACATACGTTAACCGCGTACAATGAGGTTAACATAAAACATGGGATTTGTCAAGCGGGTATTTTAGCATTTAGCGGATAGTTTTCGCCAGTACCAATATGGAAGCGGTCCAACAAGATGGAAGCGGGAGAGACAGTTATGAGTGATGGGTGATGAGTAGTTAGTAGTGAGTTGTGAGTCGTTCCTAGTCACTAGTCACCAGTCACTAGGTACTGTCTTATAGATCTTTTACAAGTTTAATCATCTTGTATTTACCTTCGGGGCCGCCTATTATCATGTCCGAAAGGAAGAAACCGCATTTCAGGTACATTTTCTTGGCGGGTTCAAAGAAAGGATTCTCGTTCGTGGTAACCTCGGCCTTCTTAAATCCCAGCTTCTTGACCTTCTCGAGCAGTTCGTTCATCTGCATAGCCCCGAATCCTTTCCCCCTGAACTCCGGAAGGATGCAGTTGTGTCCGATTATCGCGACGGGCTTCTGCCTGGGGTCGTAGGAAGCGAACCCGATAATCTTCCAATCGTTCAGCATGACAAAGACGCACTGGCCGACGGTGTCGGGGTTGGCGTATATCGCGGCGTCAAACGCGACCCACTTCTTCTTTTCCGGTTCCCAGTGTTCCGGGTCAAATTCCAGCAACTCGGCGTAACTCCTGACAAGCAGGTCCTTAATCGTTCCTTCCTTGTACTCCTCAGCCAATTCATAATTGATCATTTAAAACCTCCGTAAGATGGAAGAAGGAAGACAGAAGATGGAAGCAACTACTCGATACTGCTATTAAGACTTTTTATCTTTTCCTAAAATTAACGCCGAAACAAAAAACAGCGCGCTGATGACGATCAGCGGCACCGATATGATAAGAAATGACGCGAGCGCTTTATATGAATGAAAAAACAGCGTGAACGCAATCGCCAGGCCGGCGTTAAAGATGCCGCCCGCCAGCGCGCCGCGCAGCCCGATAAGGCAGGCGATAATTATTATGAATGACGGCGTGAGATGGATGATAAACCCTATCCCGAAAGGCGTGTCAAGCGCGAACATCCCCACGAACCCCGCGTAGAGGAACCCGAGCGCCGCCGCCGTTATCTGCAGTTTCCTTCCGATGTTGGTCATTTAAATGCAGTTCCCTGGGCCCCTGCCGTTCTAGTCACTGGTCACAAGTCACTAGTAACTGTCATTCTAGTCACTGGTCACAAGTCACCAGTCACTGTCGTTCTAGTCACTAGTCACCAGCCCCTAGTCACTAGACACAGTAGTTAAGTTACCAGCCACCAGTCACTGTCTTTTGATTTTCTTCATAAACACCACTTGCCGCTCAACGACGCGGAAGCCGACCGCTTTGTGGAACGCTATGCTCCGCCTGCCGTTAATCTGCGTGTCGGAGCCCATCTCCCGGCATCCTCTGGCCGCGGCCCATAACTCTCCTGCGCGAACCAGCCGCAACGCTATGCCTTTCTTCCTGTGTCCCGGCCGGACATAGATGCCCTCAAGGAATCCCACAGGACCGCCCTTGCACCCGTCAACATAATCGCGCGTGGAAACCTCAGCAAAACCGACAGCGCTTCCGGAACCGTCCACAACAAGGAAGGCGGACTCTCTACGTGAAACAAGAATATGTTTTGCTTCCCGCGTCAATTCCGGCCTTGTGTGCTTCGGCCAGAGAGCCAGGCGCATGTCCACCCATTCCTTGATCCGCGATTTGTTTGCCTTTATGATTTTCATTTTTTGGTTTAATTGTAAGTCGTCAATCTTTCAATCCACCTTCGTCCCAAGAAATCGGGCCTCGCAATGTCTTTCTGGTCGTGTTATTTCAGTTGTTATTGCAGCTATTCGTAATCTTTAAATCTTTCAATCTTTAAATCTTGAAATGTCTTCAAGTCACTGTCTTTTATCAATCACACGTTATCTTGAATTTCCTGAATTTCCCCTGCGAGTCAAGCCAAATCAAGAGCCATTCAGAATCTATGTTCATGACCGGATGATCCCTTTCCGGTCCCATGTAATAGATGTAATCCATTTTCCTGCCTTTGAAATAATCTGTTTCTGAGGACGGGCCCAGCAATGACTCAATCTCTTTTTTGTCCTTTCCCGGCAAAATATTCTCTACAAGGTCTTTTAGCATCTGTTCCCTTAAAGTCGCTCCGTCAGTGAATTTTGTCGACGATTCCTGTTTCCAAACGGCCGGATCGAATTTCATCAAATCGGACCCTGTGGGAAGAGGCCTTGGCATCAGGTTCAGCAGCAATACAAACGCGGCTCCGGTAATGCCGGCTGATAAAGCCGATACCTCAAACACGCCCAATTCCATTTTCTTGAATTTTTTGATTGATATTACGATAATCGAGAATGATCCTGTAACCAGCAGAATAAGTATCGAGAAACTTATGAACATGATATACAAATAAAACAGGAAATGGCTTGTTACGTTCGGCTTCACGGCGGTCAGCAGGATTGGCGCGAAACACACCGCGCTCGCCACAACGGAAATCAGGATTACCTTTTTCTTGTTAATTGATTTATTCATTGATTGTAAGTAGCAGGTCGTAAGCAGTAATCTTTCAATGGTTAAATCCTGCAATGTCTTTCCAAGTCACTGGTCACTGGTCACTGGTTTTTATTATGCTGCTTAATTTCAAGTTTGCGCGCGGCTTTTTGTCCTGAGTGACGGACGCCTTTAACCGCGGAGTATTCTTTCCTCAAATTTTCCATCATTGAGAGCCGTTGAGAAGGCGTCATATTCCTGACGCCCGCGTCGTAGTCCTTTCTCAATTCCTTGAAACTGTCGAAAATCTTTAGTTCTATCTTCCTCATAATTTTCCCTTTTTCCTCTTGACTTCGGTAAGGATGCGGTAATCCGCGAGGTCATTCGTTGTTTTCCTCATCGGTTTGTTCATAATCGCTTTTTTATTCTTGATTAGCTCGTCAAGGCCGATGAAAAATGTTTTGTTGCTTCCGTAAACACCTTTCACTTTATGCGCGAGGACATCTTCCGGTTTAACGCCGCCAATGCTATTTATGACTTCTATCCTGTTTGGCTCTAATCCGATTCTTAATATCTTGCCGGGTGTCTTAATCAGGTCTTCGGTCAGATTTGGATCATCCAATCCGAACTCACGCAAGGCATTATAAACGCCTTTTGCATCCTTTTCTGAAATTCCAACAAAAATATCCATATCGCCCGTTGTCCTTGGTTCAGCGTGGAATCCTACTGCGTAAGCTCCTACAATGCAGTAATTTACTCCGTGCTTGTTCAATAAGCCGATGAAATCTTCGTAATCGTGGTTGGCTTCCGTTATGCTGTCGCGGACAAGCGCTTCGCCGCCCTTCGGCCTGTTCCAATAGGGGCTCTTGCAGGCAGGGCAAATGACAGGCCGAGCCTTCTTGCGGCTGACCCAGTTATGCCCGCACCGCGTGCACTTGTTAAACTCGGGGATTTGCGTTCTTGGATTACTCATTACCTATATAAGTATAGGTTATTCAGGTGTGTTTGTCAAGGCAGTAATTTGGAAGACGGAAGCGAGAGAGACAGTAAGTAGGAAGCAGGGAGCAGGGAGCAGGAAGCAGGGAGCAGGAAGCAGAAAGGCAGTTACGAGATACGCCTGTCCGCCAAGTAGTAGTGGCGGAAGATACTGCCGTTATTTATGCTATTTTAACTCCGCCCCCTATTCTAATTCGAGCGCCCTCAACGCTGTCCATGCGTGCGCGCGTTGTTTCATGGATTAACCTTATGTAGGCTATTAATGAGTCGATAGAGACCTTGTATTTATAGGGGTAATTTCTTATCGTCGAGCCCCTTTTCTTATTCTGTGAATTCTTTTCGTTTTCACATGTTTTTCATGCCAATTGACAAACCTGTCCACCATCCCTTCCGGGATACTTCTTGGGGCATCACAATACTTTTCTTTTGAGTATTTTTTAAACAATGAGCTATTTATTTCCTTCGCGAGCGTTTTCAATGATAGTGGAAATATTTTTGAAACAAATATCATTGCATAACCACCATAATTATTAATCATTCTATTATATGTTTTTGGAGCATTCCTCATAATGAATAATGGCTTTAATCCTAAGTATTCACACATTTCCAGTTTTATTTCCATCTCTTTGTTATCAATATAATCAAATGAGTTTTTTATCTCTATTCCATAAAATACCCCATCCTTTTCCAAAATATAGTCCAAATCATGCTTTGTTTTTATCCATTTTTTCCTCTTGAAAATATTTACGTTTTTACCTATATATTTAAATCCTTTTTCAGTTAATGCTATATAAAATAAGTTGTTTGCCTCATAACCACAGCCTTCACTTACGCTTATGTCACTGTGCTTTTCAATTAATCTTGCAAGTGCCTTTGATTTTCTTTTATAATACCTATTTGATCTATGCCAAATTACATGCGCATCACTTTTTTTGTCTCTTGAAGACAAGTACTTCCCCCCTTTTTCAAGCAAGTCTTCAATGGCTCTCGCAGTTACCCAATGAAATATTCTATCTTCAATTAAAATCTGCAATTGTTTTGTGTAAAACACATCATTTTTATTTTTATTTATTATTTCTTTTATTAATTCTAGGGCTTGAACTTGATACGCGTCTTCTCTGATTGGTTTTTCGATATCATCATAATAATCGTCGTAACTCATACACTTACCCCCATAACTTTGATTTAGCGTTTCTGAGCGTTTCCTGAGCGTTTTTTACTTTTGAGAAAATAACGATATTCTGTCCCCATGGAATTTCTCCAACAAGCTGTTGGAGATTTAAGGAGTTTTTATATTCGTGATAGAACTGCCGCATATACCAGGGATTTTGCGGGGAATACCCGGTTGTAGAATTTGTATCTCTTGCTAAATCCTTCGATAAACGTTCAACTACAGACCTACCCCAGCCATACAGGGTTTGACGCTCAACGATTATCTTCCCTATTTCCCAGTACAGTTTTATCTGGGCTTTATTAACTGAACGTACAGCTGTATTCCTGGCAGAATTAATCTTCTGTCTGATTTCATTTAAGGCTTTGACGTAATCTTTCGTCACTTTCATGTTTTATCCCCCCTATAAATATAAAACCGCGCACACGCTTTTTAACGCGTTACGCGGCCAAAGTATACGAATTGCAATTTCTTACATCCCCCATGAGTTTATTTTATATAAATACCAAAAATATTACAAGCTAAGAATGGGTTGGGCCATTCTGCCCGCCATTGCTGCAGTGGCGAGCGGGAGGCAGTACAGATGCGGGATCGGTATTGGCAAGGCGCAAGACAGAAAACAAGCCAACATCCATCCCCGGGATGGAAGTTGGCGGGGCTATTTCGGCCACAATATTTAAGTGTTGTGTCCCCGGAATTTATTCGCCTATTTCTTTCAGGACGGAACGGAACTCGTCCGAGGACGCTATCTCCGGCGCTATCAGGTAAATCCCGCCGCCGCTCAAGGCGTTCCTTACGTACGCCATGCAGGGATACCTGTCCTTTTGCGGCCCCGATAAAAGCTTTTCGTCGCGCGCCGTGTAAGCCAGCGGGATGAATTGCCAGGGATACTTCACGGAAAAATCTGTATACACATTCCTGACTTTTATATTCAGCGGCTTCAGCTTTGACAGCTCCGAAACGAATTCAACTCCGCCGCACTCGGCGCTCATGCCGAAAAGCCCCGCCGAAAACGCCCAGCCCGGGAAATACCCGCCCGCGCCCCAGTAAACCGTGCCCGTCCTTACCGGCTTGTCGCTCATCCGGCCGGAGATTTCATCGTAATACTGCCATTTCTTGCCGGACGCGCCCGGATAAAGCAGCGCGGGTTTCGCTGAATAAATCCCGCCCCCGCCGGTATTATCCTGAACCTGCACTGCCAGCAGGTTCTCGGCGCCGAATACTATCTTTTTGTGCGCGGCCGAACCGGGCTTGAGCGCGTAGACCCTTTCTTCGGTCCAGCCGGCGGTCTCTCCCAGCAGTTCGCCGTTCAAATACGTCCAGTCGTTGTCGTCAATCATTCCCAGCGCGATGAAAAACGTCTTGTTCCTGCACTCTTCGGGGATATAAACCTTTTTCCGGTACCACGCCCAGCCGTTATAATCGTAACCGAGCGCTTTTTCCCAGTTTTCCGCGACGTTAACTTCCGTCCAGTCCGCGTCGGGAGCGGAAGGCGCGTAAAACTTATTTATATATCCGCCCTCTTCCGTATTTTTCAGCGCCAGATTCTTATCCGATATTTTCAGCTTCCATTTCCCTTCGATATACCGGTTTTGATACGCCGCCGAATAATCCTGCCATTCTATCAACGAGGCTTTCTCGCCCATTTTTCCCTTGGGCATGCAAACCGGCCCGCAGAGAAATATCTTTCCCCCGGCGTTTATGTAACCGTCAAGTTTAGCGGTAATTCTGCCGCCTTTTTTGTCGCTGTAAGGCAGGCCGTTCCCGGCAAACGCCAGGTAAGGCGTCCCGGCCGCGTCCAGCGCCGATATCCCGTCAGCGTCTATCAAAACGGCTTTGTAGCCGGCTTTCTCAAATTTTTGCTTCAGGGCCGCGGCGGCCGCGCTGTCCGCCCTCATAAAACCCGGCTCGTAAAATATCGCGGCCGTTTTCTGCGGCGCGTTTTTGGCGGGCGCAACCGGCCTCTTGTCAACGCCGTATTCCGCCGCCTTTCCAGCGTCCGGCTCGTATTTTCCCTGGCCCTGAGCCAGCTCAATCACTATCTTTGCCGGTTTTCCGGCGACCGGTATTTTCAGCGGAAGTGTCTCGCAGGCGAAAGGCGCATCGTTTACCCTGATGGACGCGGCAACGCTCCCGCGCGGCAAGTCAAGCGCCAGCGTCATCACGCTTGCCGACTGCGCATCCGCGATTATCCTGTTTTCCTCTCTCCGGTAAATTATCTTCCCGTCCGGAAGCGGGAACACGGCTGACCATTTCTTCCAGTCCGCCGGGACATTGGGCGAAATTCTTATTTCTTTCGCGCCGGGCCCGGTTACCTCAAACCCGAGCATCCCGCCCGCGATAGCGTCCATAACGGAGCCCGCGCCCGTGATAAAGGTATGCCCGGCAAAATCCTCTATCTGCCCGGTGTCGGGGTTGAGGTATTCTTCAAGCAGGCCGGGGAACCGCCTGTAGCCCAGCGTGTCGGTGCACCATTTCAGAACCTGCCGGCCGCCCGCGGCATCGCCGTTCAAAAATCTCGCCTTGGCTTCTTTCGCCTCCCACCACGGCCAGCACTTCACGTTCTGGTCGTTTCCCGCGTCCACGAATTTCATCGGCTTCGAAATATTCGCGCTGCCGTACCTGCGCCAGTTGAGCCGTTTCATCGAATCAAGTATCGCGGGGTTTTTCTCTTTGCCCGAAATCCCGTACAGCACGGCCAGCGCGTTCGCGTAAGCGTCGAGCGTATCGTCGGCCAATCCCCACAGCAGATAGTTGTCGTAATACCCGTTATTGTTCCATAGTTTCGCGTTGATAGCTTTCTTCGTAAGCCGCGAATACGCGTAATAACGCCGCGACTCCTCCGCGTACCCGAGCTCCCCGCAGATATTGCCCATCCTTTCGGTCATCACGCTGAAAAGCGCGTTTGAATAGAGCGACTGCAGCCCTTCGGGCAGCCGGAAGAACCTTGAATGGTCCATCCACTCGGTAACATCCGTTACCAGGCCGTCTTCGTCGTAATCGCGCAGTATCCACATATCCGCCCACGGCTTGAAAACATCGTGAATCTTCGCCAGCAGGCCTTTGTCCGCGGTATACATGTAATATTTCCAGGCGCAATCCAGCACGAGCCCGATGCCTTCCGCGCTCCCGCCCTGCGATGCGTCGCCGGACACTTTCAGGTCTTCCGGTTTCGCTTTGGAGTACCTTCCCGTTTCGTAAAGAATGCTGTTTCTCGCCGCTTCAAACATCCCGCAGTAAATCGCGCCGGGCCCGAAACCGCTGCCCAGGTCCCGCGACCACACGTCCCTCCAGCGGAACATGTCGCACACCATCGTCCGCGGCCAGTCGTATCCGAGCTGCATGTGGTACTTTATGAAATTCACCGCCCTGTTCAGGTCCGCGTCGGGCGTATTCAGTATTATCCCGTTATCCGTGTAATGGGCGCGGATTTCCTTATAGAACTCTTCCGGGTCCCGCGCGACTATTCCCGCCGCGTCCTTTTCCGGGCCCATGGACATTATCAGTTTTCCGCCTTTCGCCCCTCTGAGCGGTATCTTGACGGCGAGTTTCCCCCTGGCGGGCCCCTCGGGCGCCGTGAACGGCCCGTTGAACAGTATCACGTTCTTCCCAACGCTTATCCTGTCCTTGCGGACGACGGCCTCCTGCAGATCTATCTCTATGATAAGGTTTTTCGGCCCCGCGCCCGCTTCCCCGGCCAGGACTATGAGCGAGTATACGTCGGCGTTGTAGGGAACCGCGTGGATGAACCTGAACTTGCGGCCGCCGGCGACGGTCTCGTAGATCGCGGCGCCCGGCTCAAAGACCGAGTCGGACTGCGCGTCATCAAGCCAGAGCGTCCGGCCGTCCGCGTCCTCAAAACCGATGCGGCCTTTTTCCACAATTTTATTGAACTGGAATGTGAACGTTCCCGGAAGAGTCGTGACTACCAGCCGGCCGTTCCCCACCACGCCTTCTATCTTTTCATTATTAAAAATGAAATTCATATCTTTGTCCGATCCTTTTGATTCCGGAACCGCCAGCAGCACGGCAACCAGAGAATACAATACGCATTTAATGCATTTTTTCATCGTGTACCTCGGGAAAACAAAATTTGTACAAACCGGAAGCGGAAAGTAGTTACCAGGTACTGTAGTATGGCTATTTTATGATTTTCAAGACAGTTTTTCAAGGCAGGCGAGGGCATTAATGCATGAGAATCGAGTCCCGATCCATCGGGGAGGCTTACTCTTTAGGATGGCCGGGAACTTGAAGTCGCAAATTGCGACTTCAAGTTTTTCCTTTGCGCGTCTTTCTTTATGGCGCCATTTTGGCGCCTTAAAGCATTATTTTCTTCTTTCAAGCTTTGAAACCAGCTTGCGTATCTCCGCGATGTTTTCAACCAGTCCATCAACTTTATTGATCAAGACGTCAACAACGTCTTTTCTCGCTACCGTTCCCAGAAACTTGTTTAGAAAGAATCGAAGGTGCATGTATGTTTCCCTCTGTGATTCGAACGAACTCTGCAACTCCTGCAGTCTGTCATTATTTATTGAAAACCCGTTAACTAAATGATTTTTCAGCACACTCGTTGCCCAGATACGGAACTGAGTTGCTCGTTTTGAACTGATACGGTAACCAGTCGATAAAATCATGTCTAAATTATAGTAACTTGCCAGGTATTTCCTTCCATCCTTGGCAGTATACAAGTTTTCCTTGTGAACTGAAGTCTTATCCAATTCTTCTTCCCGGAATATGTTATTTATGTGTAAACTGATGTTTTGCTGTGATGTATCAAAAAGTTCGGCAATTTGTTTTTGAGTCAGCCAAATTGTATCGTTTTCCAGTTTTACTTCCAGCGCCGCTTTGCCTTCCCTTGACTTGTAAATCACAACTTCATTTTTCTTGTCCATTTATCCCCCATTTGTGCCCCTTTATTGTTTAACCAATACAACCTACGAAGTTGTATTGGTTATTCCAGGAGCAGTTTCTTGATTCTTTGTAATTCCTGTTGATAGGAAATTCTATCTTCAACAAACGATTTGTAGTCTTTGGGGTCTATTTTCAGAAGATCTGAATACTTGCAGAATCCATTTGCTTGATTGTTGTTTTGAATATAGGCGTTATAGGAGGAATAAAGCCACTCTTCGGGTTTAGTTACTATTTGAGCAGTAGCCGGGTTAAGGTGGACATACCTCGTGAGATGCATCAGATACTCATCTGTTCCAACCAACACGCTTTTGAACCTGCCTTCCCATAGCGGTCCTTTCCGCTCATGCTTCGTATTAAAATACCGCGTATAACTGTTCAAAATATTCTTCATAAAAATAGAAATCCCGTTATTACGCAGCTGTTTCAGTATCAGGTGGATATGCGTGGGCATAATGCAGTAGGCAACAATATCTACCGCCTTATCCTTTGTCTTGTTGAGTTCTTTATACCCATCCTGAACATCTGTCGAATAATAAAGTATTCTGGAATAACTGGCTGGCGGCCTTTCACTCATGTAATACTCAATGACTTCGAGTATTCTTGAATACTCAATATCGTTATTGAATATTATGTAGCGGGCTATGCTTCTGGAAAAAACATGGTAGATATGACCTGTGGCGAGTTCGTGATCCCTCATTATTCCCCCAATACAACCTACGAAGCGACCAACTTTATTACACTTAATCGAAGTACCCGACAGGGTATTGTCACGGTTAGTGATAATATTATACAAAATAATTTTGCTGCTGACCATGACAACCTACGAAGTTGTATCGGTCACCACAATGTAACTTCGTAGGTTGTATCGGTTAGGAAAATGCGGGCGGGCGACTACCTTAGCGTATGTGAATGGAGCCCCAATATTATCGGGGTCGCCAGTGGCTGGAACAACAATTCACTAGTCACCGGTCACTAGTCACTTGAATTTAATATGCTATTTTACTTGTCCTTCCGAAACTTCAGCGAAAGAGGAACAACGGCCCCTATATCCTGCTCATATTTATCGGGGTTATTTTGAATATGCTCCGCATTTATCCTTTAATGGACATATGGGCAATTTACCATTATCAAACTGTTCCCTAGAAAGACATTCCCCACTATTAATATTCTTTGCTTCCGTGCAACTGACAGAACGGAAATACATACGATTATTAAAAAATCCACACATCATTCTTATTCTCTCACTACCCAAGGTTGAGTTCATCGATCTATATATACCCCCTAACAATGCATTGATATTATCTAATTTATCTTCTAAATACTGAAATATATCATCAATAACTTTTGCTCTCGTTGCCGTCCCTAAACCAGTGTGTAAATAGAATATTCTTCCAGAAGCTTTGTCCATATGACATGTTCCAATATCGGAATGAGATATTTCATCTCTTAATATTCTATATTCTTCATACCAATTAAATGATTTTCTCAGGATTTCAATAATTTCATCAGGAATTTTATGTATTTTATTATTTATTGCATTATTAAACAATTTATGAGTACTATCTGTAACACCTTGTCCTTTTTTATATATTGTACAAATTACTTTAGAAGTACAACTTAATGCAGAATAGGCATCCAAAATAATAGCTTCAATTAAAGCAGATAATTCCTTACTCCCGATAGCATTAGTAAAATGCTTTTCTGAAAGCTCTTTATTATCTTTCTTAAGGATTGCTTTCGCATTATTATCTGCATAATTTAATAATATGTGAGCTCTCTGAAAATGATGTAATGTTCCGGAAATTGCTTTTCTTGCATACAGAGGAATATCCTTATGTGTTGCCATATAAAATCTGGCGAATTTATCTAATTCACCCCAACCCTCTGGATAAAATGTAATGAGAATTTGATCTGCCACCTTATTCATGTCTTTAGCTCCGTGTTATGCCGCTATAATTATATCGCTAAATTTAAATCTATCTCAATACCAGCAGCTTTCATTTCACTCGCCAATTTTAGTTTCCATGCACCCTCAGAATCTAAAGGAACGTATAATACTCCTGACAAGTCTGACGGAATCTCTACCCCCTCTTCATATAAAGCACAAACGCGACTCCTCCCCAGTGCACCCAAAAAATAGCCTTGTTCTAAAACAACATTTTGCCTTGCCCTAGCTTTAAGTTTATCAGCGTTATCTTTTTTACTTCCGACATCATCGCCTGTAAGCAAAATCACTGCATAACCAACCTTTGAATAATCTTCGAATTTTTCGATGATTGTCCTTCCAAGATTCGGTTGTTCGTGAAGGATAATAATATGAAGTTTTAATTTTTCGAGAAAACGTGCTACTGTTTCCTTAATTTCATTATTATGACCGTGGACAAGAAATATATCATTCCCGTGATGTATTGTTTGTACATTCTCTTCGTGCTTTTCATTTGCGATATCTGATAGTGGAAATAGTTCAATTCTTCTAAATATTGAACGAAGTCTAGTTAATTTGTTTTGTATATCATCTTTGACATAATCTACCTTTTCAAAGAAACTAGGATTCATTGAGAATGCACCGCCAACAAATGCAGAATATTCATCTGCAATTTCACTAGTATTGAACAATGTTTTGAGAAGCTCTTTATTATAATCTGACCATATCCGTTTTTTATCGCGAAATTGTTCGAGTTCAGCATCGTTTCTTGGCTTAACTTGAAGAATTTCTTCGCCCTCATCAATCTGTTTTTGTATTTTCTTTGCTGCCTGTGGTCTTATAACTTTAAGCACCGCCTGCTGATGATGTTGGTCTTTATCACTTTTATCAATTGGTTTTCTCAAAGAATCCTCCTAAGACAATACATGGCCAAAAAGATACTTTTATATTTTAACTCTGAGGAGTTAATTTATATATAACTAGGGGCCTAGTAAGTACTCCGGATCAATAAATGTAGTATCGTTCGATTCTTCATTAAATCTATTGGTTGGTATACTCTTGGCTGCATCAGAATTATCCCAAAACGACTTTCCTTCAAATATCACAGAATTTAGTATTCCAACCATTATTTTTTCTGTAGCTTGATCATTAGAAATAGATTCCGATAGCGAGCCTATACACGAGCGTGCAAAGTATCTACTATTTTCATAAACAAATGCATCGAAAATCATAGTTGATACCTTTGGGGTTTGAAAATATATTGATAGTCTCCCACATAAAGTCTTATTTTCTTCAGATTGTTGGGCTACTTTACTAGTTGTATTAATTAGCAATGATATATTATCAATCCTTAGCTTTGCCCTATACGCTGGTTTATTCACATTTACAATACTCAATTGAAGTCTGTGATTAGTTTTTTCTTGTATTGCTGCTCCAATTCGCTGTAAATTTAATACAATATTATCGAACAATATTTTTGTATTTTGTTGAATTCTCGGTCTTACTTCATCTTGATCCGCTGTTTGAAATAATTTAATAAAATTATCGATATCCATAATTGCTCCTTATGATATTATTTCTTCGTCCCCTAAATTAGTATTTTATATTTCGTTTTTCCGGTAATATGATATTATTCCCTTCTTTTCTTATTTCAGTGTGAGATAAAGGGCCATATTCGGGTGCAGCAGTTTTACCAGTTAAATCTCTACGTAATTTTCCATATGCCTTATAAACATCTTTATAGAAGCATTTCGAATTAAGACAAATATCCCCACTTGGCATTATTTCTAGATGATATTTTTCCGATAATTTGGATTGTTGAAGATCAAAATATTTTAATTGAAACACATGGATTATTTTACACCTAAAATCTACATACAGATGATCCTTGTGTATTTTATATTCACGTGGCATATAATTTTCAATAAATTTTTTATATCTCATACCAACAGCACCCCTTATTTTATCAGGTATTTCTTCTTTATATCTGATACTTGCAAGGTTATCTATCACAATAGACAATATAATAAACGATATGAATTGATTTCTGCTTTTGTAATATTTTATATCCCTGCCAAGTGGCTTTAGAATCCAACTATCAAGTTTATTCAACAAATCACAATATTTCATTTTGAGGATATTTTTCTAAATACTATTATCTGCAGTGTATTCTGCTATTACGTTACATACAAATCTATTCCCATAGTTTTGAGCGACAATCGCTAAAATAATATATTGCATTATCATTATTCCAAAGTATAGCATAATCCATTTTAGCTTTTGACCATAAATTAGAAGACTCAATGAGCCCATAATTGTGAAAACAAAGGCGATTGAGCAAAGATCTCGCGATAATAGGAATGCTTTGTGAGATTCTCTAACAATTAATACATCTGCAAATTGTTTGTATATTGAATACCATTTTGAATTCTCATCTTTAGGTTCGGCTGGCATTGTGCCAATTCTCCTCAAAAGAGCGAAATAGTCTATACGCGAGTCAGTTTTTGACAGTTTTGAAAATACTCTATGGCCTGGTAGTGCATATTTGTACTTCCAAAACACTAAACGCGCTTTATTTTCTGGGCTAACGAGCCCATTTAATACCAAAGCAACAATAGGTAGTAGTGCCATGAATATTCCATCTTTATTACGCAATTCCTGGACCGTGGATATTATTTTGTCGCTATAGTCTATACTCGAAGTAAGAAATGTAATATACAACGTAATACACCAAATAATAAATATTGCTATCTGGGGAGTGTTTTTGCTTTTAAGATATTCTTTTTTTATCATTCTATTTACTCGACCAATAAGTTATATCTTTGTCTTTCTCAAATGGTATATCTACAATAATTGAGCCCTCTTCGAATGTTTTTAGTATAAGGGCATCCGGCACAGCCTTTTTATATAATTTTTCTGCGCCATCTGTTTCATCATCATCTTTACTATTCGAGAATATTATCAATTTTGGTTCCATAAGCTTCACCGCATCTTCATGAAAAGCAGATTCTTGGCCATGGTGACCCGCTAACAAAACAGAACAATTTGTGAGCACTGCGCCGCATTCATTATATAATTCATCCCAAAAAGGCGTAGATCTGCCATCCCCTGCCAAAATTACTTTACGTGAATTTATTGTAATCAAAAATGCATAAGACATCTCATCTATTTCTACGTCATTTGCCTCTCGTTTTGTACCATCTTCCTTATAATGAGCATATTTATATAGCGACTTTGAAGGACTTAACACTGTAATTCTATCTTCATCGTCATGCCAGAATTTCATAGGAATATCCTCGCGGGAAGTGCGGATAACCGTTGCTGTCGATTTATCACCCGATAAAGATTTATAAGTGTTCCAATCATCTTCATGAGTTGGGTAATAATCAAAATTTTCAGGTTCAAATGTATGATTTAAATCCCAAAAGTTGAATATCTTTATATAATTTTCATTATAAAACTTAGTCAATCCACAAATATGATCTTGATGTGGATGTGTGCATACAAATCTAAATATAGGCTTTAAACTTCCATCCTCATTTTTAAAATTTCTTTTATAGTATTCTATGACATTTTCATATTCTTCGTGATCTTCGTGATGGCAAATATCAATCATCATTATTCTTTCGCTTATTTCTTTTTTGTCCGACCCGCGAAATCTTTTAGGGAAATGTGCTAAAATGCAGTTCCCACTTCCAACATTTAAAAAATGAAATCTAATTCCCATATTTTTCCTACTTTCTAATTAATTCATCCTACAAACTTTCTGTCCTGGAAATAGGGGGCGGAGTTCCTCCTTCGCTATAGCTACGGAAGGACAAGTAAGATATTAAAATAACTCTGCCTTTCCACTTGATGCCTTTCTTCCTGCACCGGTCACATAACTTTTTGCCGGCCTCAAACAACCATATCTAATTCGCTCAAGGGGTATATATATGCGTATTATTTGCGCAAATAAGTGCGCAATTAATACACTTGAATTATCAATCAATTTATGACAATTGCGCACGCTTGCGCAATTAATTGCGCGGAATTGCTCACTCCGTGCGCAAATATCTGGCGCCCTTTGTACCGCCTTCTGTCTTCAGTTTCCCATCGCTTGCCAGTTTGCGCAACAGCCGGTAGGCGCGGTTGCGGTCAAGGCCGGTTATTTCCTGGCAGGACGCGTTGTCCACAAAGCCGGTTGTCCCGATATGCTTGAGTATCACTTGCTCATATTTCAAATCATCATCCAGCAGTTCCGAATCCTTCCTTTTCTTGCGCTGGGAGAGCCCCTTGGATGCCATTGTGCCAAGCCAGATGCCTACCGCCTGCATCGCGGTGCGGTACAATTCCTGCGGCAGGCGCTCAATGAGCTTCAATTGGAACAGGGATATTCCTGTCATTAGCAGGAGCACCCAGAAAACCACTATTATTTCCCCGCGCCGGTACCTGAGCACCTGCGATTTCGGTATCAATACATCTTCATCTTCCGTAGTCAGGGTTTTGGCGGGCTTTATCCAGCGGACGAACTCCTTGTACCCGGCATAAGCGCCGAGAAACGCAAGGTAGAGCGTGCTCATGTAGCCGGTGGCTACTATTTCGTTGGCGCGGCGCAGGGCCATGTTGCCCGTGTCCCAGATGATAAAGCCGGAATGGACTACGGTTATCAGGAGTGTTACGTAAAAGATGGTCTCGATGCGTGAATCCTGCAGGTTCTGCGGCGTAATCTTCAGTTGTTCTTCAGGCATATGGGGTCCTTTCTGTGGAATTTATGTACAAAATATAGATTATGATAAATTCTTGGTTTTTAGTTCAGTTAGTCAAGCCTGACACAGATTCTTGAAAGTTGTTAGATTTACTCATTGGGGTGTAATTGCACGTTCTTGTCGACTAAACTGCGCTATATTAGAAAGGACTTCTTGAGCTTGAAGTAAATGGGGAGTAGTTGAAGAGAGTTCTATAAATTGTTTTCGCGAAACACAGGCGATTACATTATGTCCATCCTCGTGACGCGGAAAGAGACACCAAAAATCAGCAAGCTTGCTATCTGTCTGATTAATTGGAGCAATGCCCTGAAAATCAAAATAAACTGGCACTAAACTTGTAAGCCAGCTTGCAGGGAAACATGCTTCAGGTGAAGTTGAAAGAAAAAACCCAGTATTATTTAAAGATGTGAGGCCTCTGAATCCTTTGTAAAAGCGTGCATGGTCTCTCTTTAGGCGTGTACCATCAATAACCCAAACCATATTTTTATAGAAATCT
Organism: Elusimicrobiota bacterium; assembly: GCA_043811535.1. Lineage (GTDB taxonomy): Bacteria > Elusimicrobiota > Endomicrobiia > Endomicrobiales > JBDRNC01 > JBDRNC01. Next base: position 549 of record JBDRNC010000013.1, on the reverse strand, counting down.
TCACGGCTTTTTATTTCATCAGGCTTGATTGCAGAATGCTGAAATTCAATTACGAATCCTTTATCCGTTTTTATGTCTGCAACATGTCTTTCTCCAGTTGTGGAATCTTTATGGATTATTTCCTGCCAATCCTGCGGAAAATTGTTTTTCCATGTTCTGTGCCACTCCGTTTCATTCTCCCACCACGGATCACATGATATTTTGCTTTTGTGTGCCCAATGCCATATTTTTACTTTTCCGCATGGGTATCATATCGCTTTGGCAAAGCGCGCAAACACCCTGAAGTTCTGGTCGTGCTTCCATCTTATCTCCGTTTACAAGAGAAAACTTCATAGTCTGCTCCCCGTATTGATTAAAGCTTTAAATATTTTATTTTTCATAGTGATTTTATTTTATGCGTGAGTTAGAGTGTAGGGTCAGGAGTTGGCGCAGTAGTTTAGGCTATGCCTATCTGTTTCTGTCCCTTTCGTCTGACAGTGCCTCATTAGCGTAACCATGCCCCGTTTCCAACTCCTGCCACATCAAACCGTACGTGAGGTTTACCTCATA